>CAZYMU010000029.1:0-34538 GCA_964648465.1 uncultured Eubacteriales bacterium
ACATTCTATCTTAAGAGAGATTTTCGCTTTTTGTGTGAAGTTGCGGAATCGCTGGTTGCGGAATCGTTGAGTTGACGCTTAATATTTCGTATGATATAAGCAATATTAAATTTTATTGTATAGAAATTGAATGAAACGGGGAATAAATAAGTATGGCTCTAAGCACACTTCAAATAAACACGGACACCCAAGATTGGTCGAAGCTATTCATACGGGCCCAGGTGCATGGGTAGCATTTTTTGCATTAAATTAATGGAAATTCCACATGGAAATCTATAAAACCATATTTTTAGCAATTGCGGCTTATTTTATCGGGTCTATCTCATTCAGTTACATTATTACAAAGAAACTGACAGGCAAAGACATCAGGAACATGCATTTAAAAAATGCCGGTGCTTTTAATGTTGTCATCAGCTTAAATCCAATTATGGGAATCATTGTCGGCTCGATGGACAGCATGAAAACATTAATAATAGTTCTAGCAGGAAAAGCATTTGGACTGGATCCCAGCCAGATCATCATTGCAGCTTCTTTTGCAATAATTGGTCACTGTTTTCCTGTTTATTATCATTTTTACGGTGGGAAAGGTGCCGCCTCTGCAACAGGGATATTTATTTATTTCATTCCCCTTGAATTCCTTATAAGTTTAATTCCATCAGCTCTAATTGCAAAAAAATGCCGAGATATGGGACTTACACCTGTATTTTTTATTGTATTATCCCCTGTCCTGGCGTATTTTTTTAAAAAACCTCCCTCGATACTGATCCCAATAATATATGTTGTCTTTTTAGTTGGAACAATAAACCTTATCATTATTCTACTGAAAAGAGACCAGAAATTAGTGCCTGAATAATTTATTACGGCCCAGTCAAACTGAGCATATCGGTTTAAATATCAATGTATTCGCACAATCCGGTTCTGTATTTTATTGACCATATATTTTCTCTGTGATATAAGCAATAATGTATGATCCCAGACTAAATCCAACATTCATTCGTATAAAGGAGGACCATATGAAAAGACATTTAAGAACAATCTCAGTCGCTTTTTTATGTTTCATTTTACTATTTTCTCTGTGTCTAACACTACAGGCACAAATCCGAGGAAAATCTCTTTATGAAAAGCTGAGGACCGATAAAAATCTAGTAAAATTCGAAGGCTTATCCAGGGTCAAATGGATTCCTGATGGAAAGGCTTATTATATATACGAGGATGATACATTTAAAAAGGTCGATCCTGTAACCGGCAAAAAAAGCAGCCTGTTTGACGATTCGGAAATCATTTCAGCCTATAACAAAATAACCAGTAAAAACACAGAAAAACTTCCCTTTAAGCAGTTTTCTTTCATAGACAAAGGCAAAAAGATCAGGTTTAAAGCAGTCAATAAAGCATTTATCTATGACCTGTCTTCGTGCAATATAATATCCTATGTTCCAGAAAAAGAGTTTGCCGGTGTCAGGGGCAGAGTCTATTCTGAGGTCTTTTCTCCTGACTTTAAATACAGGGCATTTATCCGTAATTATAATATTTATATACAGGATCTGGAGGGAAATGAGACAGCCCTGACTAAAGACGGCCATAAAGACCTTAGAAATGGTTTTCCAGACTGGGTGTATCCTGAAGAACTTAACCAGTACACTGCTTTTTGGTGGTCACCGGATTCAAAAAAAATCGCATTCATGCAGTTCAATGAGAGCCCGGTAACAAAATATCCCATTGTTCATGATGTCAATCCAAAGCCTGAGATTGAAATGCAGAGCTATCCCAAAGCCGGAGCTAATAATCCTGTAATCAATCTGTTTATTGTGGATATCAAGACTTGTAAAATTACACGGCTGGAGACCGGGATGGAGACAAATATCTATCTATTCAAAGGCCAATGGACACATGACGGAAAAGAATTTACATATCAACGCTTGAACAGGTGGCAGAATAGAGTAGAACTTTTTGCAGCAGATCCTGAAACAGGAAAAAGCAGAGTGTTACTGAAAGACAAAGACAATTGTTACCTTGAACCTGATGATGCCATTTTTTTAAGCGATAATATTCATTTTCTCTGGACTTCGGAAAGAAGCGGTTGGAAAGAGATATATCTTTATGACCTCAAGGGAAACCTGGTCAGGCAGCTTACCAAAGCCCAACTACCTGTAAGGAGTATTCTCGGGATCGATAAAGAAGGCGGCTGGGTCTATTTTTCCGGCTCTGAAAACAGAGGGCTTGAATCCTATGCTTACAGGATAAAACTAGACGGCACCGGATTTACTACATTAACAAAAGAACCTGGCTTTCATTCTGTAAGCATGTCTCCTGACGGTAAATTCCTCACGGATTCATTCAGTTCTTTTGACACCCCACGAAGACTTATACTCTGTCATGCAGACGGCAAAAAGATAAGGGAACTGGGAAAATCTATAATAAGCAAGGAATTCAAGGATTTTAAGCTCATTAAACCCAAACATTTTGTATTCAAGTCAGCGGACGAAAAATATGACCTGGATGGCATCCTTTACAAGCCAGCCCATTTTGACAAAACTAAAAAATACCCCCTGATAATGTCCGTATACGGCGGGCCTGGAGCCAAAAGGATATATAACCGCTTTAATCTAAACGATGGAAACCAGGCTCTCGCACAACTGGGTTTCATTGTCATCTCGATTGACCATAGAGGCGTTTCAGGAAGAGGAAAGGCATTTCAAAACCTGATGTATATGAATCTGGGAGAGATCGAACTTGAAGATCACGTTGCCGGCGCAAAATTTATAAGTGCAAGGCCTTATGTTGACCAAAATCGGGTGGGTATTTACGGACATTCCTACGGCGGTTATATGACCTGCATTGCCATGCTCAAAGCGTCGGATACTTTTCATGTAGGAGTGGCAGGAGCACCTGTAACGGACTGGAGAAACTATGACACAATATATACTGAAAGATATATGCGCAGGCCTCAGGATAATCCTGAAGGCTATAAAAAAGGGTCATGCATGACATATGCCAAAAACCTCAAAGGCCATTTATTCATACACCACGGCTCTGTTGACAATAATGTGCATCCTGGAAACAGCATTCAGCTTTTACAGACTTTATTAAAACAAAACAAGAAGTTTGACTTCATGTTCTACCCAGAACAAAGACACGGAATTCGATTCAAACGTTACGGTGAGGCTCGGATCGAATATTTCATTGAACACTTAAAGCCCGAAATCAAATGACCTGGATTATTCATGAAAGCCGCAACCTCGACTACTGAACAATGCAGGGTAAAATATTTTTTATGACTATAAGTCATTAAAATACAACAATTTAGTTGTTTTTATAACCTGAAGTCAAGAAAGAAAGATTTATAATTTTAGGTCATGGAAGGGTAATATCAATGTACAAAACAAAATCATTTATTTTTACTTTACTATTTTTGACTCTGGCCGTTTTCACGGTTACCGCCTGGAGTCATATCACAAGCCCAAAAGAGCAATTCGGTTTCAATATAGGAGATGATTACTGCCTTGCTACTTACACGCAGATGGTCGAATACTGGAAGAAACTGGAACAAGAATCTGACAGGATGAAACTTGTCGAAATCGGCACCACGGCTGAAGGCCGTACCATGGTCATGGCTATCATTACTTCCTGTGAAAACCATAAAAAACTTGCCAGATACAAAGAAATTTCCAAAAAACTTGCTCTTGCCGAAGGGCTTACCGATACAGAAGCCAAAGATTTAGCTGCTGAAGGAAAGGCTGTTGTATGGATCGATGGCGGTTTACATTCTACAGAAGTTGCAGGTGCACAGCAGGAAATAGAACTCGTGTATCAAATGATAAGCAGAAACGATGCCGAAACATTACGCATCCTGAATGACGTCATCCTGCTGGCACTCATAACAAACCCAGATGGCATGGACCTGGTCGGAAACTGGTATATGCGAAACCCCGAACCAGAAAAGCGGACAACTCGGGGGCTTCCCCGCCTTTACCATAAATATATCGGCCACGATAATAACCGTGATTTTTATATGGTAAATATGCCTGAGACAGAAGCCGTATGCAGGGTGCACTACCACGAATGGTTTCCCCAAATTATATACAACCATCATCAGAGTGGGCCTTCTGGTTGTGTCTTGTTTGCCCCTCCTTTCCGCGACCCTTTTAACTACAACTATGATCCTCTGCTTCCGCTCGGAATTGACACAGTGGGAGCAGCAATGCACAGTAGATTCGCCGCTGAGGGCAAACCAGGATCCACGATGAGGGAAGGTGCAGGATATCAGACATGGTGGAACGGATGCCTCAGATGCACTCCTTATTTTCACAACATGATCGGAATCCTTACCGAAATGATCGGCAACCCCACTCCTATTGAAATCCCATTTATTCCACAGAAACAAGTGCCAAATGGAGACTATCCTTATCCTGTTGCTCCACAGAAATGGCATTTTCGTAGGACAATTGAATACTCGATCACAGCTGACCGTGCTGTTCTCGATATAGCCTCAAGGCTCCGTGAAGATTTCCTGTTCAATATTTTCAGGATGGGGAAAAACTCTATCGAGCGGGGAAGCCGCGATTACTGGACTATTCATCCAAAAAGTGTTGCTGCTGTTCAAGATGCAATCAAAAAGGATGGTGCAAAACCTACAGGTACAAGCCGGTGGTCACGCGGATATGATTTAAAATATTACGAGATTCTCCATGACATGAAGAAAAGAGACGCAAGAGGTTATATCTTGTCCTCAGACCAGCCTGACTTTCTCACAGCAACAAAATTTGTTAACATACTCATTAAAACAGGAATAACCGTACTCCAGGCCTCTAAACCATTTGAAGTGGAAGAAAAATCCTATCCAGCTGGTTCCTATATCATTAAAACAGCCCAGGCCTTCCGTCCTCATATAGTTGACATGTTTGAACCTCAGGATTACCCGGATGACATCCCTTATCCCGGCGGCACTCCAAGACCTCCTTATGATAGTGCCGGTTATACACTTGCTTTTCAAATGGGGATTACATTTGACCGTATCCTTAACGGCTTCGACGGCCCGTTTGAAAAAATCGAGGGTTTCGCCAAAGTTCCTGCAGGTATAGTAGAGAAGGGAAAAGCTCTTGGCTACTTTCTCAGCCACAAGGTAAATGACTCCTTTACAGCTATTAACCGCTTGCTAAAAAGCGGTGAAAAGGTTTACTGGCTTAAGGATCCTTTCCGGAATGAAAATAAAATCTATCCTGCCGGCACTATCTACATTCCGGCAAAAAAATCCACAGATCATAAGATTAAGAAACTGGCTGATGAAATCGGCTTGAATTTCGATGCTGTTGAGACAGAACCAAAAGTCAAGGCATTTCAATTAAAGCTTCCGCGAATCGGCTTGTGGGATCGTTATGGAGGTTCAATGTCATCCGGCTGGGTACGCTGGTTGCTTGAACAGTTCGAATTTGATTTCGAACTAGTCTACCCTGCTGAACTTGATGCAGGCAGTCTTATACGCAAGTATAATGTGCTAATCTTCGTCAGCGGCGCAATACCGGAAAAAAGGCAGGATGCTTCTTCCAGACGCCGCAGTTCAAACATTCCCGATCTGGAGACCATCCCGGCAGAGTACAGAGAAATGCTTGGTGCTGTAACAGCCGAAAAAACTGTCCCTCAGCTTTTGAAATTCATTAAAAATGGAGGGACTGTTATTACGATTGGAATCTCAACAAATCTGGCATATCATCTAAATATTCCTGTTGTAAATGCGCTCACAGAAAAAACTTCTGACGGGAAAGACAGGCCACTTCCAATGGAAAAGTATTTTATTCCCGGCTCCATCCTTCAGGTCAGAGTAAACAACTCATTACCTCTGGCTTACGGGCTTCCTGAAAAACTTGATGTCTATTTTAACAGAAGCCCTGTTTTCCGCCTTCTCCCGGAAGCTTCTCTTGAAGGTCTCAAACCTGTTGCTTGGTTTAACAGTAACAAACCTCTCCGCAGTGGATGGACATTAGGGCAGCATTATCTTAACGGAGGAGTCGCTGTGCTCGAAGCACAAATAGAAGCTGGAAAACTCTTCCTCTTCGGGCCTGAGATTACATTTCGAGCCCAGCCTCACGGAACTTTTAAACTGCTCTTTAACGGGATCTATTACGGAACCGCAGAGATAAAATAGAACAGATCAACTATAAATTTACTAATACAGAGTTTTATCCTCTGCTGGAAGTTCGTCGCAGTAAATCACATCGCTGGAAGTTTTAAGGCGTCCGCTCTTAAGAACCACGCCTCCTCTGATATGCCAAGTGATTTCATATTCGTAGTCAAAATTGCCCTCCGAATGCGCATATTCAAGCTCTTTTGTGAACACATTTTCCCTTGTCCGGATCGTTACCTGCTTTACCATCTCTTTCCCATAGAAGTTTGAATAAAACTTTATCGATGCATCCCGAACCCCGCGGTCTTTGAACACAGAGGGATCTGTCTCCAGTATAACTCTGCGGTATTTATGGGGTGGCGTTACGGTGATTACAAAGTCACTGCTGGTCTTCCAATCTTCCTGTTTCTGTACTCCTCCGTGAAAACTCCATTGTGTCCTGTACCCGTATTCCAACCACCTATCCCTGTTATTATCTCCTTTCCATCCGTACATCATCATAAATCTATTTGTATCGCTGTTGAAATTATTCCTGTCAATCTTAAGTTCATCATGAGTCAACTTTCCGTTTTCATGCTCCTTGCGAATCTGAACCGTGACATAATTTATGTACTTGCTGAAATCTTCAGAGTCCTGACCGTCCAGCATCACCACAACCTCACGCTGCTTGTATACAGGATCATCAAGATTAACTGCTCTAAAAAAACTCGGATTGTCAATATACTTGTTCAATCCTCCTATATTCTCATCAAAACGAAAAACCAATGATTCCTGGGTCCACTGGTTTAGGTTAATCACAGCCTTCCCGGAGTGCTTTATTCTCCTCATACGGTACGAGGCAATGATAGCAAATCCAGGGCTGCTTTCATCACCTTTGCCTTTTTCCGCTTCCTTGGCAGGAGTTTTTGCTGCAGTCTCTGCTTTCTTTGCAGGAGTTTTCGCTTCAGCTTCCGCTTTTTTGGCTTCGGTCTCTGATTTCTTGGCTTCAGCTTCTTTCGCTTTTTCCCTCTTTGAAATTATGTCTTTTACAACAGCTTTAATATTGGCAAGTTTTGTCTCTGCAGCTTTTGCATATTTCTGACTAGATGTTCCTTCCTTTTTAGATCCCTCAATAGATTTCTCGAGATAGTCAAGAGCCTTTTTATAATTTTCTTCGCTATTCTCGCCTTTATCGGCTATTTTTTCATAAGCAAATCCAATATTAAAGAGCATCTTTGGCGAAGGATATTCTTTATAAGAATTTTCAAATTCTTTGATAGCTTCTTTATATAATCCATCTCCAAAATATTTTCTTCCTTTATTAAAGTACTCTTCAGCCTTTTTTTTCTTTTCTTCTTTCTGATTGCTCCCTTCTGCGGTTTTTTCCTGGTTGAATCCAGTTCCCTCCTCTTTGTAAGAAAAAGATTTTTTAATGGCATCATCTAATAAATCTTTTGTTTCTGCCGTCTCCGCACTTGACTGCACGGATGTCTCATCAACTGTACTAATAGCTTCTTGTTGTGGTAACCCTTTTTTCTTTATATCATCCAGAGCCTTTTCATCTTTTCCTCCCGTTTTTTTATACTGAATCTGCTGCCACTCGTTTAATTCTTCTTCGAAGCCTGAAGATATTCCCTTCTCAGGATGAATTGATCCTTGATATACTAGATGGTTATAAAAATTAAGCGCTCCTTCAGCCCACTTTTTCTGTTTCTCTTTTCCTTCCCAGTCATGCGGCGGAGATTCTTCTTCCATACCCTCTAAAAATTTTCTCAGATAATCACTGGCCTGCTCAAAATCATCAGCACTACTGTTCTTAAATCCTACGTTATTATAGCAGAGGCCAATATTGTAGTATAACCTAAAATTATGATAGGCTTCATAGGATTCTTTAAATTGATCAGCCGCCTGGTAATAATTTTCTCTTTTAAAATGGCTGATACCATTTTTAAAATATTTCTTTGCGATAGCCTTTATTCTCTCCCCTTCTGTCTGATAGGCCGTTCTGCTTGTTCCTGAGATTTTTCCCGGGCTGAATCTAGATCCTATAAAATCAAAACGCGGCTCTAATCCTTCATCATCATAAGGTCCGACCATCGGGACAGCAGATTCATCATCTGAATATCTGTATCCTGCTGCATCTGAAGGCCAAGTTAACACAGGATTTTCCAACATAGACATAGGTAAAGATGCAGATCCTTTCTTTTCTTTGGCTTTTCTTTCCTGCTCTTTCTTAAGAAAATCCATGGCTCTGTCCAGGTTGTTAAAACCACTATCCCCTTTCTGAAGGTTGGATAAAGCGTCAAGAGTTTCATCCTTTTCAAACATCTGTTTCATTAAGATATCAAAGGCTTTCTGCCATATTTTATCCATCTCTTCACTCTTTCCTTTAACTTCCAATTTCAGCGCCCCTGTCTTTCGGAATTCCTGAAAAAGCAAATCAACATCAACCCCAAGCCACTTATATTTTGCTCCAACCGAAACCCTGTGACTGTTACTTATTTTTTTCCAGTCCGCCTCTAATGTAGCTTCATACGGATTCCTATAACCGCGCGCCTCCATCTCGAATGTGACTGAAATCTGGGAAGTAGGGTTTCTAAAGCTTTCCCAAAGAAGAGTCGCTCCTTTCTGTGTAAGATGCATGGAAACAGAAGCCTTATGCCCTTCCATTATCGGTGCCTTTCCCATGCCAACCAGTTCTTTTACCAGCTCATCATTTTCCTTCCTAAAGGATGTCACTAGAGCAAATGTACCTGTACGGTAAATAACAGGCCCTACTAAATGTGCCCCTGCAACCTGTCTTTGAATCTCCTGCTCAGCTTCTACGCGTTCCTGGTCTGTCGCTCCATACAAGACTAAGAAATGGACCAGGCCTCCTCCTTCTCCTTCTGTTGTTCCACCTTCTCCTCCTCTGGGAACATTTTTAACATATTTAATAAAACTGAATTGAGGTTTGCCATCTATCGTCGCCAGCCGCGGATTTGCAGGAAGATAATAAAAAGTCTTTTCATCCCCGTAAACCGGAAAGCAGTCAAGCTTTCCTGCTTTTATTCCCCTGTCCAGCAGTATCTCCTGGGCAGATAGTCTTCCATAAAACCCCAGAATAAGCCCTGTTATTAAAAGCCAGGAAAAAACTCTTCTTCTCATCTCTATCCCTCCTTAAATAATTTTACATTCCAAGACACACTTCTCATATATTTATCTCAAAATTAATACTTAAAGCAATTCTAATACAGAGCGCTCTTTTCCTTTTTCCTTAAATTGTCCGGAATGGAGCAGTAAATATATGCATCTTCTCTTCCCTGCACCCATCCTCTATCAATCGCACCTTTACGTTTATGATGGAAAGTAATCTTATAGTCGTATTTAACATTATCCCTGTCGTGAAATACTGTCCGTGTAATAAGCGGTTCTCCCTTTGTAACATTGAGTCTTACTGTTTTGGGATCTTCATAAATTTTTCCAAACTTATGATACTTGAATTTTACCGTGACAGCAGCAATATCGTTCGCCTTTAATTCTTCCAAATCAGCTTCAACATCAATGTTTAAAGGCGCAATCGGAGGTGCTAAAGTCACTCCTTCCCATTCACCTTTTTTCCACTGTGGGTGCTCCGGATATACTTTGCCGCCCCTGATGCTCCATTGAGTTAAATACTCAAATACTCCAGGATCATCCTCCCGCATCTTTGCATAAGTAAGTGTTGCCGAAATACCTTTTGTTGTTACATATGCTTTATCAATAGTAGCCGAGTCAGTAAAATCCCGCCCCGACTTTCTCTTCTTACGAACCTCAACGGTCACATAATTAATAGTATCATCAAATATTTCGACTGCATCCAAATCGAGGTTAAATATGACTTTTCTTCTCTGAAAGAACGGATCATCGATATTGATTTCATCAAAGCATTCAGGGTATTCTCCTTGTAACTTTCTATACCAGGTTCCATTAATATTTCCCACTACCTGATAGGGAGTTTTCACGGGAAGATTTGTCCTCAAATGGTAGGATGTTTTCTTAAAAGATTCCTCGCTCTTGGCAGTAAATTTGTAGACCGTATACTTTTCTCCTTTCACCTTGTCAATCTCAGCCTTTCCTTTCTCCGGTTCTTCTCCGGTATCCATCATCTGCTCGGGCGTTTTGTCAAAGAACAAATTGGAAAAAAGTTTCATGAAAGCTTCCCTTATCATGTTCAGGCGTTCATCAACAATCTCTTCTGTCCATTCAATATCAATGACGCCCACTTCACAGAGGTAATCATATACTGTATGCATCTCGTCAGTAGTATAATAATGTTTGGTCTTCTTTTTAGTTGGACTTCCCCAAAGGCCTGCGCTCAGGACAAATTTTATGGTTCCTCCCAGGTCAAAACTTGATTTTGTCTTCTTTTTATGCTCGTATTTCAATTTATAATCATCAATATTTGATTTAAACTTCTGCCAGTCCACAGTAATGGTCCCATCAAAAGCAGGCAGGAATGATGTATAAGCAAGGTCAAATTCGATTGAGATATCAGAAGTTGGCTTCTCCAGAGTCTTTGCCAGCAGAGTGGCGCCGTACTGATCGAGTCTTGCAGCAGCAGCAACTTTCATCCCTGGCATTATAGGAGCTTTGCCTGATGAGACGATCGATTTAGTGAAACCTTCATCCGTTAGAGTTGCGGAAATGATTTTAAAACTCGACTCCTCGCTTCCGAGTTCCATTGGAACCGCTCCCATCAGTTTGGCACTTTTTATCTTTTTCGCAAGCTTTTCTTCCAGCTCTTTTTCCTGGACCGCAGAAAGCCCGTATTCAGCTAAAAAGTGAAGAATTCCTCCGCTTGCACCACCCTCAGCTTCTGTTTTATCAGTTACAAATTTAATGAAAAGAAACTGAGGTTTTCCGTCCGGGCCAACTGCTACTCTTGGTGGGGGAGGAAGGTAATAATAACGCTTCTCCTGGATCTTGGCACTATCCGCCCAAAGATATTTCCCACTGAGGTGATTTTTATTTTTAGCTATAAAGTTGTTTTTTTTCTTCTCGGCAGCAGGCGTAGCGATATATGCCTGAGGAGTTCTTGGAGTCCACCGCCGTTTAAAGTCTTTCTCATGTTTTGCCACCGCCTCTTTAAACATAGCCCTGGCAAAATCCACCTTCCGCATCGCACCCTTTTTTGAAGGCTTTGGCATTCCATAATCATCCAGGACCAGGTTAATCTGTGTACCATCATCTAAAATAATCGTTACAGTCTCATGATAAAGAAGTTTGGCAGAACTCTGGCCTGCAAAGGCCGTAAACAGAAAGACTGCCGAAAATAAAAGAATTATTTTTTTTGCCATGCTGAACCTCCTTTCCTATTATAAATTTTTATTTCCCGGATTTTTCATTTTTTTCCGGCAATTCATCTATATAAATGATATCACTCGAATCATTTATTCGTCCGGATTCTAAACGCTTTCCATCTTTAAGATACCAAGTAACTTCATAAGAAAAATCAAACTTTCCAACCGGGCAGGCATACTCGATTTCCTTTGATAATGCCTTGTCTTTAGTCTTAATTGTTTTTTGTATCATGACTTCTTTTCCAAAAAAGTCATAATAAAGCTTGACAAGAGCGTGGCGGACACCTCTTTCTTCGAATATATCAGGGTTTGCTTCTAAAGATACCCTGCGGTATTGATAAGGCGGAGCAACGCTTAAAACAAAAGAATCTGTTCCAAGCCATCCGCTTTCATGATGAGTCCCTCCCCGGAAATTCCAAACTGTTTTATATTTATATTCCATCCATTTCTCACGGTCATTATCTTCTTTCCATCCATAAACCATTCTAAAGCGATTTTTTTTGCTCGAAAAACTGTCTTTGTCGATTACCACTTCATCAATTGTTTTTTCTCCATTCTGATGCTCTTTAATAATCTGGACCGTCACAAAATTAATATAATCCTGAAAATCCCCTGCATTTCTGCCATCCATCATAACAAAAATCTCACGCTGCCTGTAAACCGGGTCATCCAGATTGGCCGCACGGAAATAACGCGGATCCTGGCCGTATTTCTGATAGAGATTTCCGATATTCCCTGCCATGACTGTTGTAAGGTTATCCGGTGAATACTGGTTTAAATCCATCACAAACCTGCCTTTCTGTTTTATATTCTTGAGTTCATACCCTCCAAATAAACTAAACCCGGATTTTAATTTTTCTCCCTTAAGCTTGCCAGAAAAAAGGGCTCCCACAGCATCCATGAATCCTCCTCCACTCTGCTCTTTTTTTTTCTCTGGTTCTTTTTTTTCAAACATAATGTCTAAAAGTTTGCTGTTGACCCTGTTAATGATAGCATCCATATTGGGATTTTCACCTTTTGCGGTTATTCTTACTGCACCTTCTTGTTCTAATTCTTTAAAAGCAACATCCACATCTGCTCCAACCCAAAAAAGTTTCAGGCCAGCCTTTATACTTTGATTCTTATAGACTTTTGACCAATCAACTTCCATGGTTGCCTGGTATGGATTCCGGTATCCCAAAATCTCCATCTCAAACACAAGAGAGATGTCAGGATTTTCCATCTTAAAACTTTCCCATAGCAAGCTGGCTCCTTTTTCGGTCAAGTCCATTGAAACAGCGGCTCTATTCCCTTCAATCAGAGGAGCCCTGCCAATTCCAACAATGTTTCGTGAAAGCCCACTCTCTTTATCAGTAATGGATGTTACAAGGCCAAAAGTTCCAGACCGAAAAATAACAGGGCCCGCAATCTGGGCTTTTTTTATTTTTTTTCTGAGTTTAGCTTCTGCCTTCCTTATCTCTTCTTCGGGAAAATCATAGCTCACCAGAAAATGGACAACTCCTCCTCCAACTGCTTCTTGAATTCCTCCTTTAGAATCCTGGCCTGAAGGCGGTATGACATTTTGAACATACTTAAGAAAACTGAATTCCTGTTCTCCATTTTCATCTAATGCAAGATGCGGCCTGTTAGGCAAATAATAATATACAAGTTCATTATCGTATGAACGGAAACAAGTAATTCCACCCACACGTTCAAACTCATCCAGTAATATTTCTTGAGAAAGGACGATCCCTGTACATAATGGCAGAATAATTATAAGTAAATACAAATACCTCAAATATAAATACCTAATTTTCGAATTCATTGCTGTTCTCTCTTCCTGTTATCCATTATTCTACATCGCTGAAAGACGGCGGAGTCAGATAGAGATAAGTCGTATCAAGCTTTTTCCATCCTTCTGTCTTTTTCCCCGAACCGGACTTTTCATACCATGTAATCCTGTATTCAGGAACAGTATTTCGATCATAATATACAGAAATCAATTTTGACTGCTCAGGGTCATTAGCTCTTAATACTGCTTTTCTTTTCTGTTTCGCTTTTCCGACGAGAACATAGCGGAATTCAACGACCCCACTATAAACTTTGTTTTGTTCGAACATAGCACTGTCTACATCCAGTTCAATCGTGGATTTGGTGAATGGAGGGACTAAATTTATAACCGGGGCATTTGATTCCAGCCATTTATCCTGGGACTTTGGCACATATACGGTTTCCCTGTCATATACACTCCAGCCAAGTCTGTATTCATAGCCCAGCCATGAACTATCCTGTACTCCAAGCCTAGGATAAGCGATAGCTTTAGTTATATCTCCATCTTTTACTGCTTTATGTGAAAAAATGAGTTCACCGGTTGTATCCGGATTATTCTCGTGTATTTTCCGGAAGTTAACTGTCACAAAATTCACTGTGTCCTCAAAACACATTAAATAATCGCCGTCCACTTTGAAATAAACTTCTCTTTTCTCAAAGGAGGGATCCGCTAAATTTACAACCCGGAAACGGTCCCTATCATCTTTATAATCCTGATAAATACCTCCCATATTTCCGGATGTATTCAAAGGTACTCTGATTGTCGTTGTTTTTGTTAAATTAACAGAAAACGTACTCTGCTGTATATCTTCCCTTCTTTTCATGACAAATTGATCATCGCTTATATACTTTGGATTACCTGACCCCCCAAGGAAGGTTCTGGTAAACCAGCTCTTTTTCTGCCGCCCGGGAATTTGTCCCTTCTGTACTGCCTGTTCTTTTTCCGGTATCTTGGATAATCCTGTTTTATGGTCAAACATTAAATCAACAATTTTATCGGTTATCAAATTAGTCACTCGATCCATGACTTTTGCATCCACTCCAAGGCCCTCACTCCTATCCAGAACATCAATCTTAATCACCGAGCTGCGTACTAATTCATCCACAACATTTCTTAACTCCCTCTTTTTATACCCCTGCTGCATATTAAAGACAGAACTGAAATGCTTGTAAACCGTCCCGATTTCAGCAAAAATCTTTGCATTATATGCCCGCACAACAGCCTCATAATAGGCATGAATCGAAAGCGAAATGTCAGATGTTGGATGTTCCAGTGTCTCCCAAAGGAGAGTAGCCCCTTTCTGATCTAAAATAGCTGCTACCGCTGATTTTGATCCCGGAGTCAAAGGAGCATGGCCGGAAGTAATCAATGTGTGTGTAAACTGTCCTTTTGCACTATCTGAGAGTACAGCGGAGACAACTTTAAAGGAAGTCTCGTCTTCCTCTTCTTTATCTCCCTCAAAAAGCCGCACTGCTCCCATTATTTCAGCTCCAGGCTTCTTCTTTTTAAGAGCATCCTCTAATGCGCTCAATTCATCTTCAGGCAAAGAGAAGTCGGCAAGAAAATGCAGGAGTCCCCCATTTGTTTTTCCCTCGGGGTCAACAAATTTGACACAGAGAAATTCCAGCAACCCGTCTTTTTTCCTGGCCAGCCTCGGATAAGGAGGCACATAGTAATATTTATCTTCGTCTGTATAATCCTGCAGCAGCAGAATCCCGTTTATCGTTAAACTCTCCTCTTCATATTTTACCAAGGCGTTAAGGGTAACAACCTGGGATAAAGTCATAAGCCCGACGAGAACAGCAATTACGATTATGCGTTTCACTGTCTAACCTCCTTTCAAAATTATAATATTAAAACCAGTTTTTCTTATAAAATATCAATAAAGTTTGCGTCGATCCTTTTTCTTCTCTTTTTTATAGTCGGTCATATCCAGAATTCCGGTCCAACTATCCTGGTGAATCCAATCCCCTGTCTTTTTAAGTCCTTCTTTATCTATGCGGATTACTCTATAATCATAACCTTTATCAAGATCCACGGCAAAAGGGAAATGAATGGGCTGCTTATAAACGTCCGGATACAGTAAGCTGAATATTGCTTTCTCTACAGGCCTGCTGCCTGAAATCGAAGTCCCCTTTATCTCAACAACTTTCCTGTACAATTTCTGCTGTCCAGATTGTTCTTGAAAATCATAGCAGTAAACATCAAGAAAAGTATACCCTGCAGGCATTTCAGATCCAATATCAACACTTTTGAAACACTTTGGATATTCTAATGGTGAAACCATGATAGTCAAGCTGTCATTTAAAACAGACTTATGAACTTCTTCCAGTCCCCTCTGCGAATCATCCTTGTCTTTTGAACGCTCAGGATTTATTAATTTATCTACATCTTCAGGTGCAGCATTGAGGTCACTTTTTCCGCTAGCTATCAAACTATAATTCAGGGAAAGGATCACGCCTCCTCTATGATAGGTCTCCCACAGTAAGTTTGTTGTATTTATATTAACTCCAATTGTAAAACGCTTTGCTTCCCAGACTCCCTCTTGGGAGTTCTCAGACTGAGCCGCATCTTCCGAATCTTTAACCCAGTGACCGCCCTCTAACTTTCCTGTGTTTTTTTCTTCAATCTCAGTATAGATTAATTCTGACTGAACACTTTCGAGAGGGATTGGATTGAGGACTACAGTTCTATGTTCCTTCTTCAAGACCTCTTCGATTTCCCTTATTCTTTGAGTATCCTTATTGAATTCAACGGAAAAAGTAATAATTCCTCTCCCTTTAAAGACACCCGAATCTCCAGTAGCTCCTGTTCCTAAATAACGATAACGGTGGAAAAAAAATTCTGGGGAGCCGTCTATTTGTTTAATCACAAGTTCTCCCGGAACATAATAATAAATAGACTTAGACTTATGGTCAGGATATATAACTGTTCCATTGATATTTCTTGGCTGGGAAAGCATTACATCAGCAGACAAGAATTGAGGAAACACAAAAAAGACTAAAACTGCATAAAAGATCGAACGACGGATGAAACTTCTCATTATTATTTCCAAATAATGTTAAGACAATATTTTTAATACAACAGTATTACTTTGCTGGCCATCCGGATTCTGCACATAAATTTTCCGTTCCTTTGGATCTACCCCAAAACCCCGATCAAATGAAATCTGAATTTGAGAAGATTCAATGAAAACACAATCAAATTCCATAAAGCCGTATTCTGGTTCTAACTCTGTTCCGGCATTTACATTCACTTCAATATAGACTTTTGTTCCTAATTGAAAACCAGAACCGTAGACTTTTAGAACAAATGCCTGGCCCTCGGATACAGATGACGGACTGATGGAAGATACCATGAGCTCCGATGATTCACTTTCTGATGCTTCAGTTTTTGATTCAGTAATGTCCGCTTTTTCTCCTGTACTTTCCTTCTTTATGCCCATAAGCTCCTTAATATGACTCCCTCCAATATAAATTGTCTCTTCCTCTTCTTCTCCCTCACGCCAGATCTCATCTGTATACCTGTTCGCATCATTGTCTATAACGCTTATTTTGTATTTAAACAGGGATCCAAGGCCACCTGCTTCTTCATTTCCCGTCTCTCCTAATAGATACAAAGGATCGCCAGTAGCTTCAGGATTATCTCTTGTTAGTTTATACTTCTTTATTATTCTTTTTTCGCCTTTCGGATCGAAATTAATCGAACTGACTTGAACTGAAACCTCAAAAATATTATATCTATCAAAAATCTCACCAGCATTTACAGCCACAACGCTGAGAGTTTTGATTGGGACTTCTCCAACCCCTCCGGTTATTACTGCCATCATCCGGTTCAAGTATTCATCATCCGGCACAAGCCTGAAATCATACCATGCCTTTAGAGTATTTGAATCCTCAAGTACTTCCGGAATATTACTGTTTCTAATTTTTACACTCTGCTCCGGTTCAAGAACAACATCACCAAGTTCAAATCCGTAGACTTTTAAAGGTTTCGATTTACTTTCTGTCTTTCGCAAAAAATAAATGTGCTTTAATCTCAAGGGAAAATCATATTCATTGGAAAACGTAGTGAATTCCCCGCTTCTTCTAACCCATTCTTTTTGTGTAAATGCCTCTCTGTCACATAATCTGATGTTGATTGCTTTGCTAACAGCGGGTACAGAGAGCTCTTCCGCAGAATAGGATGCTGGAGAAATATTCATAGTCCCACCCCAGCCTAAATCCTTGAGCTGATCTTCAAGCATCTGTTTTGTAACAACATCTGTTTCAACTGTAATATGAAGCTCACCTGTATCCGTATCGATCCCGGATATAGCTATCTGATCTTCAGGTATCAAATGCTCCCCCAGTTGGAGGTTAAGCCTGTAATCGGCCGGCAGCCTGAGCAATTCTTTTACTTCAGACCCTTTATGGATCTGAATTAGCTTCTTTAGGAGCTGGTAATCCTTTGGCTGATGTCCCGGTGTCAGCCAGAGGTCTATATGAATTTTATTTTGTTCTCCTGCTGTCACTTCCCCCTTATAATAAAATCTCAATAAATATCCGTCTTCTTTATCCCAGGCAAGAAAATGTTTTCCCGGCAAATAGTAATAAATTTTGGATTTTCCGTTTATATCAGGATAGACTGTTGAACTAAGCGAAAAGATCTGGTTCCAATCAAATTCTGGGGGGACATCTATATTCATCTGCTCCCGCAAGCTGAGTTCCCCACTAATAGTCGGCCCCTCTCCTTCCAGACTACTAATTGTATTCTCAGTATTTATAATTAGCTTATTCAGACCTATTGTCGGCCTGATGCTTATTAATTTCAGCGTCTTTTTTTCCTCCACTTGACAGTCTGAATCTGTATAGAAAGAAAAAGAGTTGGCTGTATCAACCAGGCCGAATCCGATTATTAACAGCGTAATCGCCCAGGTGTTTAATCTATTTTTATCATTAAATATTTTCATTTGTTCTCTCCTTCACTTTATGGGTATTAACTTCCACTGCTGAGCGTCACTTCCAACATCATCCCACTGCCATACATTAACACCGTTATTATTACCACCCCACTGGACATCAAGACACTTGCCGCTGTTTTTAGAAACGATCTTGTAGTAACCGTTTCCTATATATATGGCCTTCCATTGTTGATTGTTGCCACCATTCCATTGGAACTGCTGTACATTGGCTCCACTTTTATTACTTCGGCCCTTAACCTCCAGAGATTTGCCGCTGTTTTTACATACTATCCTGTAATAACCACCATTTAAAGGGATAAACTTCCAGCGCTGATTATCTCCGCCATGCCACTGCCACTGCTGAACATTGGCTCCGTTGTTCTTACTTCGCCCTTTAACCTCCAGGCATTTACTGCTGCTTTTAGAAACAACTCTGTAATAAGAATTCGGATCAATACTGATAGAAATGGCTTTTCCAACTAGATGTTCCCTCTTAGGGATTGCTTTTCCAACCGGATGTAGCCTTTTTGCCTGAATAACTGCGGGTACTTTTTCAATCTTTGGAGGCGCAAGCTCTTTAAGATCGAACATGGGAACCGGATCAATAATATCAACTGATTGTGGTGAGGTTTTAGGAGCCGAACCAAGAGCACTTGGGTCTGAAATCCAAGTTTTGGAATATTTCTTTACTTTTTTTATACCAGCAGTCTGAGCCGATGCAAGGAACAGTTTAGCCTGAATACCATAAGACTTTACCCTTGTATCAGAGCCATTCCCGTGAAAAATAAGAGTAAGCCTTACAGAACCCTGCTTTCCCGTGATAATTTTGGGTTCACACCTAAAACCAGGCAGGAGAGAATTACTAGATCCAAGGGCCTCTGCTGTAGCTCTAACTCCAATCGGGACTTTAATATCACTATAGGCAACGTCCAGAACCAGACTGGAATCAGTTCCCTCGACAATTTGAATGGAATAGATCTTCCCCTTTCCTAAGAATTCATCAAGCCCTTTTTTAAAGAGTTTCTCCAGAGCACTTTCCTGGCATACAGCACCTGAAGGAAACAGCCACATTAAAATGAGAAGAAAACACGGAAAAACAATAGAAAAATGATGTTTTTTAAACAACAATATTAGTTTCATTTATCCTCCTTTTTTGAAAAAAGTTGTTAATATTTCCCACATCTCTATTGTATTATTTATATATCACAAATAACGAATAAGAAACAATTGGCAATATTTTAATATAAATTAAAAAAATGTCAAACTAATTAATCCAAAATTATCCATGTTAAGTAATCCGTTTCATTATTTCTTCAAGTTCCAGCTTCGCTTTTCCCCACCTTTCATAGGAACTCTGTAAATTTTTTCTTATATCTGCATACTTTTTTTGGATAGAAACAATATAACCTGCATCCTGATATGTTTCAGGTCTTTCCATCTCATTCTCAATTTCCCTTTTTCCAGTCTCTAATTCCTCAATTCTTCTTTCCAGACGTTCAATTTCATTATTCAAGCGGCTGCGCTCTTTACTGATTTCCTGCCTTGCCTCAGCCTCCAAGCGCTTCTTCTCCTTTGTCTTTCTACTATCTAAACTTGAGGGGAATTTCTTTTCTTTTCTGTGCGTCAATGTTTGTTTCTTCTCCCGTTTTTCCAGATAATCTGAATAATCCCCAAGATAATCTTTGATCTGCGCATTATCTATTTCTACAACTCGGCCTACGAGTTTATCCAAAAAATACCGGTCGTGTGAGATAACCAGCAGCGTTCCATCGTATTGTGTGAGTGCTTCTTCCAATGCTTCAAGAGAAGCTATGTCCAGATGGTTTGTGGGCTCATCCATGATAAGAAAATTAACAGGCGAAAGCAGAATTTTTGCAAGAGAGATCCTTGCCTTCTCTCCTCCAGATAAAACCTCTATTCTTTTAAAAACCTCATCATCACTAAAATGGAAAATGCCTAGAACATCTCTGACTCTTGGGATATTGGAATTTGAAACACTTGAAGAAACTTCTTCATAAACCGTTGCTTCCAAATCGAGTGAAGTAACCTGGTGCTGGGCATAGTATCCGATAGAAGTCTTCTTGCCGATTTTAATAGAGCCAACCTGAGGGGATAGGTCTCCTGCGATAAGTCTTGCTAATGTTGTCTTACCTGAACCATTAACTCCTACCAAAGAAATCTTTTCGCCTCGCGAAATGTTTAAATCGACATCTTTCAGAATCCATCTCTCATCATATCGAAATGACATATTTTCTATCCTCAAGACATCTTTATAGCTGGGGACATCCACAGTCAGCTCAAATCGAAGCCGCTTCGCAGCAGTAGGCAATTCAACTTCGTCAATCTTTTCAAGCTGCTTTATCCGGCTCTGAACTTGAGCCGCCTTGGTAGCCTTATACTGGAATCGCTTGATAAACCTTTCCAGCCTTTCCCGCTCCTTTTTTTGTTCCTCCCATTTCTTATGCAGCAGAATTAATCTTTGCTGTTTTATTTGTTCATAAAAATGATAGTTTCCTTTGTAACGGTTGAGTTTTCCACACTCTAGTTCAAAGATTTCGTGAGCAAGCCGATCAATAAAAAACCTATCATGAGAGACAATAACAATACTTCCGGAAAAATGAAGGAGATATTGCTCTAACCACTCCAAGGCCTGTAAGTCGAGATGGTTTGTGGGTTCATCCAGGAGAAGAAGGTCGGGTTTTTGAACCAGGAGACGGGCCAGGTATACTCTCATATGCCATCCTCCGCTCAGTTCGGATAATGGACGCGAAAAATCTGTCTTTGCAAAGCCCAACCCTGAAAGTATGCTTTTTGTTAATGCTTCTAATTTATACCCTCCAAGAGCTTCATATCTATGCTCCAAGACGCCGAGTTCTTTCAGCAAATTAGCCTGGTTCACACTAGAAGAATCTAGAGTATTATGTAATTCTGTAATTTTGTTTTCCAGTGCGATTACCTCAGGCTGTCCTTCCAATGCTGTCTGAAGTACTGTGCTCCCGCTTACATCTATTTGTTCCTGTGGAAGATATCCAATTCGAAAACCCCTTGACTTAATAATTCTTCCTTTATAAGAAATTATCTCACTATTTAATATTCTGAACAAAGTAGTTTTACCGGCTCCATTAGGGCCGATAAGTGCCGCACGTTTGCCAGGATGGATAACCCAGTTGATTCCGGAAAACAATTTAAGTCCTCCAATAGAATAATGTAAATTCTGAATGTGAATCATTGTATTAATATTTGAACTTTTTATTATTCCGTTATATTATACTTTAACAAACCAAATGGGAAATATATTTAAAACTAAAAAGGAGTAATTATGAAAAAAATCAATATTCATGTTATTCCATTGGCAGTACTTATTTTCACAATGTTAATTTTCTGCAATCTTACAATATCGGCGGAAAATACTGTCTCTACAAAAGACCTAAACATCTTCACATGGCGCCATATAGGACCATTTACATTTTCAGGAAGAATCACGGATTTTGCAGTACCTCGCGGACAGAGCCAGATTTATTATGTCGCTACTGCAAGTGGAGGAATCTGGAAGACAGAAGACGGAGGCATCCATTTTAAACCCATCTTTGACAAATATGGAAATATGAGCATTGGGTATATCGATGTGGCTCCATCGAATTCTGATATAGTCTACGTTGGTACAGGTGAAGCAATGCATGCACGTTCGAGTGCCCATGGGAATGGAATGTGGAAATCCACAAACGGAGGAAAAACCTGGACCCACATCGGCCTGGAAGAGAGCTATTTTATACCTAAGATCGCTATTGACCACAAAAATCCAGATATAGTTTACGCAGCTGCAGATGGAAAACTCTATGACAACAAAATGGACTGCCAGCGCGGGCTTTACAAGACCGTGGATGGAGGAAAGACCTGGGATAAAGTACTCGATTTGAAAGACAGAGGTGTCGGAGATTTTGTTTTCGACCCAAACAACTCAGACATCATCATTGCAGCAGCTTACAAAACATACAGAAGAACATGGACGTATATCGATCGCCAGGAAAATAATCACCTTTACAAATCCGTTGACGGCGGGAAGACATGGAAGAAATTGACAGATGGGCTTCCAATGAATATCAAAAGTGGATGGAACGGTCTAACAATATATGAGAAAAATCCGAATATTGTTTATACCCGCATAGACGAAGAAGTCAATCTTGGCTTAAGCGAAAGAGAAG
The DNA here is from genome assembly GCA_964648465.1 of uncultured Eubacteriales bacterium. Classification (GTDB taxonomy): domain Bacteria; phylum Acidobacteriota; class Aminicenantia; order Aminicenantales; family Aminicenantaceae; genus Aminicenans. The sequence continues at coordinate 22,373 of CAZYMU010000029.1, forward strand.
GCGCTGCAATATTCAGAGAGGGCAGGGTTTTTAAAGATGGATATTATTTCAACAAATTTAAAAAATTCAAAATCCATCCTGACATCAAAAAGCTAGTGAAGTTCGAAGCAATCAAAGCAAAAGACGAAAAAGAACTTGTCGAGAATTTGAATAAGCTTATAGCGGACAGTGAATTTCAAGAAGAATTGGGAATTGACCTGAAGGCATTCAACACTGCAGCAAGAAAAATCTATAAGAAAAATAAAGATATTATCCAGAGCATCGATGAGATCGAAAAAACATTAAAAAGAGAAGAAGAAAAGCCAGACCTTTACAAAGATATTAACAACCTAGTTCTTATCCTGCTGTTTACAGATTCTGAAGGAATAGAGATTGCAGACAATGTTTTCACAGTAAAAGATATTGATAAAGTCCACATTAATCCTGCATTCAAATCTCTCGTAAAATTTGATTCTAAAAAAATCAAAGATGAAAAAGAACTTGCTGAAAAAGCGAATGAATTTGTCAATGATAAAGCGCTTGTCATAAAACTCGGCATTAATCTCAAGCAATTCTCCACAGCGGCAAAAAAGGCTTACAAAGATAAAAAAGACATAACGGCCGAGATTAAAGATGCCAAGGATAAAATCGAGGAATTCGATGCAACCAAAGCAAGGTACCAGACAATAAACAGATACATCCTCCAGGTAATATATGCCGATGCTCTAGCAATAATGGAGCCAGTGAAAAAATCAGGAGTTATATACCGATCTGAAGACCAGGGCGAAACCTGGAAAAGAATGACAGAATACAAACTTGTTGGAGGAAGCGCCAACGTAAATGACATAGAGGCAGGCTATGCAGGAAGAATCGTTGTAGATCATAACAATGATAAAATCTTATATTGTGTTGAAACCATTGTCAAAATTTCTAAGGATGGCGGAAAAACATTTAAAAATGCCACATGGACAGGACGCAACAAGTGCCATGTTGATACACGAGGTCTATGGGTAGACCCTTTAAACTCCAATCATATTCTCAACGGCAATGACGGAGGAGTTAGTGAAACCTGGGACGGGGGAAAACACTGGTCCCAGAAAGAGACAATCAGCGCCCAGCAGTTTTATGATATATCCGTAGATAACGAAATGCCATACAATGTTATGGGTGGAACACAGGACAATGGATGCTGGATTGGTCCGTCCAGAAACAGGAACAGCTATGGCGTCTTTCCTGCAGATTGGACATACCTTCCAACCGGAGATGGCTATTACGTTCTAAGGGACTGGTGGAATCCGGAATATATCTATTATGAGAGCCAGTTCGGCCGGTCAAGCCGAATGAATTTTAAAACAGGTGAAATAATCAGCCTTTCAAAAAGAAATAGTGCTGAAGAGAGGGCTGCCGGCAAAACACCACAAAGGTATCAATGGGATTCTCCTATCTTTCTCTCTCCGCATAATCCGGGTATTGTCTACGTATGTTCCCAGCATGTGAACATGTCAAGGAGCAGAGGGGATAAAGATACTTTTATTACAATAAGTCCTGATCTAAGCAAGAATAATAAAGAAAGGATAAAGCTTTCTAAAGAGACAAATCTACAGTATGCCACCATTTATACATTTGCAGAATCCTCTGTTAAACCCGGAGTATACTGGGCAGGTACAGATGATGGCAATTTGCAGTTAAGTACTGACGGCGGAAACAGTTGGAAGAATATCACTGCAAACTTTTATGATAAAAATGGAAAGTCAAAGAAAAATATTAAAGGCACGATAATTCCTTATGACCGCTGGGTCACAAAAGTAGAACCATCCTCGCATGACATAAATACATGCTATGTTACTTATTCTGGCTACAGAACACATAATGAAGACAACTCCTATATCTACGTAACACACGATATGGGCAAAACTTGGGAAGATCTAAGCTGTGGAATGATGAATCCAGTCAGAGACATAGAAGAAGATCCTGACAACCCCGATATTCTATACCTGGCTACAGACTACGGCCTGTTCATTACAATCGATAAAGGTAAAAATTGGATCGAAATGTCCTCATCTGCTCCTGACGTCTTGATCATGGACATTGATATCCAGAAAAGAGAACGAGACCTCGCCATAGGCACATATGGAAGAGGAATTTACATTTCTGATATTTATCCATTCAAAGAATTCAAGGAAGAAATCTTCGCGAAAGATGCATATCTTTTTGATATACATAGAACGATTAAATGGAACATGTTAGAGAGAAGAGGCCAGTCGTACGGCGAATTTGCAAGGGTTCAAAATCCTCGCATTGAGTCTTTGATCTATTTCTATCTTAAAGAAGCGGCTAAAGCGGTTAGTATACTTGTCAAAGACCTAGAAGGAAATCAAATTCAGGAAATCAGAGGCGGCATTGGAAAAGGCATTCACAAAGCTTCCTGGAATTTAAGAAAAAAAGCAGAAGCTCCAAGTCAGGGAAGACGCTACAGGAGATCTGCACCAATGATCGATCCGGGAACATATAAAGTCTCACTCGTTGTCGATGGAAAGGAAGTAATGACAAAAAAGCTTAAAGTAGTCCAGGACCCAATACTTAACTGAATACACTAAAATTCATAAAACAGAACGAAAATCACTCGGTATAAGGAGATAATGAACGGCAGATATGTGAAAAGAATTTTCCTTTTGATACTAACAATCACATACGGATTAGGACTGTATTTGTTTTATTTCAAATATGTCCCCTTCATTCAACCATTCCAGATAATTATTTTACCTGTCCTTTTTTGTGTTTCGGTCATAACCTTATTGAGTCTTGAATACGGAACGCTGTTATTCGTTTTTCTATTTCCCTTAATTAATTCCCTTCCTTACTTCTTTGGAATACATGATCACATACCACATGCTCCCACAGCCCTGATCCTCTTTTTATTCTTCTTTTTAGGAGTTTTACTCAGGATCTCCATTTCTGGTGAACAACTCGAATTCAACCAAAAAATAATAAGGCCTCTCATTCTTTTTTCATTTCTTATTCTTGTATCCAGCCTCATCACTTTTCTCCGGTATTCTAATTATTACCCCATTTTTTCTGATTCCTTTCACGAGTTTTCGACAAATACCCGCGGCGTCTCAGCCGGAGGGGCAATCATGAGCGTCGTCTTCTCGAGTCTCAACTATTTAACTGGGTTTGCCTTTTTTATTCTTCTGCTCAATATCATAAAATCCAGACGGATTATGGGGAAGTTAACAGCAATAGTGTGCTTCAGTTCCGTCCTTGCCATTGGTTTCGGCCTTTTTCAGCTTCTAGTTGACAAAGAACTGGGCAACAACCTGACCAGCATAAAACACGGCTTGGTCAATGGGACATTCAAAGATGCGATGTCATTCAGCATCTTTATTGTCCTCATGAGTCCACTACTTTTGAGTATCGCCTTGAGCCACCGGGGAATCATTCGTATTGCCTCCTCGCTTTCATTTATTCTTGCTGTCATCATGATTTTTTATACTGGATCCAAGATCGGCCTTGTTTGCGTTCTTATTTCTCTTAGTCTAATTATATGGTTTTTGTTCCGGTCCATAGTCCTCCACAAACAGCGGGGAACATTCCGATTTACCCGAGCAAGATTTATGATTGTTCTAATTGTCATCTTGGGCATAATTTCCGCAACGGCAATAATCAGCAATGACATCAGCGTCAATAAATCATCCACTGTCTCCAGAATGAAATATATGCTTAGCCAGGGAGTGTTTAACCTTATGGTGCGATGGAGGGGTCCGTTGTGGAAGGGAGCTTTTTCTATGCTGTATGACTATCCCATTTCAGGTGTAGGTTCTGGTGCCTATATCATTGAGGCCGCCAACTATCAAAATGAGTTTTTCAAATACGAAATTCCACAGTCAGCTGAAAATTACTTCCTCCAGGTTGGTGCGGAGTTTGGGATTATCGGTTTAATACTAGTGATTTGGATATTCTCTCAGATTGGTTCAACAATCAAAAAGAGGTATCAATCACTTCCTTCTGAAGGCAAGAATAAATATCTTATTTTCGGTGCTGGGATAGGAATCATTGTTTACTTTATCAACATCTGGTTTCACACCTATATTGGCAGCTATGAGGTGAAGTATACTTTTTGGCTTTTGGCAGCAATTCTGTTCACTTCTGCTGGAGATGAAAGTGTTCTGCACGATAAAATCCGCATAGGAAAAGCTGTGTGGGTATTAGTACTGACCATCGTACTTAGTGCTGGAGGGACTCTTCTTTGGAACAGCACTCACTCCCTATCTCTGGAAAACCGGACAAGAGAATTTAGTCTTGTTCACTCATTCGGTTTCTATCCTGAGGAAAAAACACCGGAAGGCACTGCTTTTAATTGGACAAAGAAATCGGCTGGTAAGACAATTAGAAGCAAAAAACCGGTTGCATTGGTTCACTTTCAGGCTGCGCATCCGGACATCGCCAAGAATCCTGTTAGCTTAAAACTGTCTCTGTTAAATACTTCATTCAGGGAAAAAATTCCTCTGGATATTATAGACATCAAGAACAATGAGTGGCAGGAGAAATCTTACAACCTCTCTCAATATATCGGGAAAAATGTCATTCTGCTGTTTGAGGTCGAACGGACATGGAATCCAAAAAAAATTCTAGGGACTAAAGATCCAAGAGATCTGGGTATCGCTGTTCAACATCTTCATTTCAAGAACAAATAATTGCTGTTTATAAGATATAAGAAGACTCATTCTAATGTGGTTCCAGCTGTGTGCCTAGTAAGGCCGGATTCAAAAACAATATCAATTTCATTATCTATTCCTCCTTGTTTGACCGCAAGATATCCCTATGATATATGTAATTTGGATTGTTCATAAAAACAGCCGAAGATGATACATCAAACGATAAAAAAATCCTGGATCGAATGGATTCTGCTCCTCATTCTGGTATTTCTGGCCCCTCTCTTTATTTTTCCATCCGTAAAATATCTTTGCGTCTTGCTCATTCTTCCGGTTATTCTATTTATCCGTTTCCGGATTCGAAAAAGGTTCCTGCCAAAAACTGCTCTAGACTTGCCACTGCTGTTACTGACAATCCAGGTCATTGCTACATGTATTATTGTTCCCGATTTGTCTTTTAGCCTTCCCAAGATTACCGGTGTATTTTTCGGCATCCTTCTTTTTTATGCTGTAACTTCAGTTCTAATCGAAGAGGAATTCATCAAAGGTGGCATTTCTATATATATGCTTGGTGGTATGCTGTTTGCACTGCTCACTCTGTCCGGGCTCAACTGGGATTACGACAGCCTGGTATTTTCACTTGCCAGACTTCTGGGGATTTCTCTTGATAAAACCGTATTCACAAGGCAGGTAATTCCATCCCTGGAAAAAGTAATTCCCAGACTAAATTGGGGCATTCCCGGATCCGAACATGGATTCAACGGCAATGCCATCGGCAGCTTCATTATCCTGCTTTTCCCTCTATGTCTTGCTATCTTAATCCCTTACTGCCGAAACAAATCAGCAGCAAATCGCCTGTATTCAAAAGGATATTTTGCCTTTTTCTTGATTCTATTTATAGTTATCTTTTCAGGCATTTTGTTTTTGACCTTGTCCATCGTGAGCTGGATGGCACTTGTTATCAGCCTTTGGATTGTCTTTGTTTCAAAGAGGTGGAAAGCCGTAAGCGCTGGTCTCCTCGTGGCTCTTTTAATTTTTTCCATTCTAATCTTTCCTTCCAAATTTTCTTCCATGTCAAAAACAATCAAAGGAGATCTTGATCCAGAAAAAATCGATTACCGCCTGCACTGGTGGGGTATTGCTGTTGATACCATCAAAAGTAAACCTCTTTTCGGCATTGGAATGAACAGGATTCGGCTTCATCCCGAAATCGGTTATGAACGTTCTCATGTTCACAATCATTTTCTACAGACTGCCGCGGAACTGGGAATGCCAGCTCTCCTGGCCTATCTGGCCATTGTTGCATTGGCAGCTATAATGTGTGTTCGCATCTGGCATAATCCTGCAGCAAGCTGGATGAAATATGCTGCTATGGGACTCGGCTGCGGCCAGTTGGCCCATTTTCTCTTCGGTACAATCGACTGCATACCGCTAGGAGCCAAAGTTGGGATTTTTTTCTGGCTTTCTCTCTCTATGATAACAGCCTTATATAATTACAGCACCCGGAAAACTGCATAAAGCTTATGGCACAACAAATAAATAAACCTCTAGTTTCTATTATAATGCCATCCCTTAATGAAGCTGAGTATATTCGAAAAGCCATCAATACTCTACTGGATGACTTTGTACGTGCCAATGCGGAAATATTGATTGCAGACGGAATGAGCACGGATGGAACGCGGGAAATCATTAAGGATTTGATCCAAAAAGGCTATCCTATCCACCTCCTTGATAATAAGAAAAAATATCAAGTTTACGGCCTAAATCTGGCAATCAAAGAAGCAAAAGGAGACATTATTGTACGGACAGATGCCCATGCTTTATATCCGAAAGGATACGTACGGAAATGTGTGGAGCTTCTTGAGAAAACTGGGGCAATGAATGCAGGCGGCATCATGAAACCTAAAGGAGTACCGACGCTGCAGTCGGCTGTTGCCTCAGCAATGCAGCATCCTCTTGGTGTTGGTGATGCTAAATTTCACCTTGGGAATTTCTCAGGTTGGGTCGACACAGTCTATCTGGGTGCTTTTCCCAAAAAAGTATTTAATCAGATCGGACTCTTTGACACTAACTGCCGGACCAATGAAGATGCGGAATTTAACTTGCGCATTCTCAAGGCCGGGGGGAAGATTTATCTGGATAATTCACTAAAAATCGAATATACTCCACGGGCTTCATTGTCAGATCTTGCCCATCAGTATTTTAATTATGGAAAGGGAAGGAGTTACACTACACTTAAGCATAAAAAAATTACTTCATGGCGGCAAGTCGCCCCTGTTATCCTGGTTTTAGGCCTTATTACTTCTTTGATCCTCGGATTTTGGATCCCTGCATTTTTCTCAGTCATTCCATTCTATTGGTTTACCCTGACCATATCCGGTCTTTTAACTCCGAGGAAAAAACATATTCCTTTAACACAGCGAATCATTTTGGGGACATTGTTTTTCATTATGCATACAAGCTGGGGAGTGGGATTCCTATCCTATCTTTTATCTCATCCTTTCATAAAGACCAAAATCTCATCACAATAACGACTATCGGTGACTACTTCACAGAACGATTTAAAAGCAAATTCCTTGGAGGGGGCTATGTAGTTTTCATCCTTTTATTGGGATTTTTAGGTGGAGGAGTCGGCTATATGGTTTCTGCCAAGACAATAATGGCAATGACTCCTAAACCATTAGAAAAATGTACATATGAGCAGCGATTAAGCATAGAGCAATTCAGGGAGTACCAGGTGTTGAAATCACGATTTGACGAAGGATTGAATCCCGAGGAAAAAGCACGCTATGAAATGCTAAATGAAAAAAACAAACATGGCAAACTTCGCTCTTGAAGAATCCTATAATAATCATCAAAAAGTTATGCTTTTGTTGGCACTACGGATTTTGTGGAAAATATGAAGGCCGATTTGTACGTCAAAGTAAATAATAGAAAAATCATAGAATTAAAAGGAACTTTTATATTGAAAAAATGGGGGCGATATTTTAGTCCAATTGTCCTTGAAGTAGCATTATTCCTTGAAAGATATCATCGTAGCGCTCCTTATATTTTAAGAAGATTCCAATATCTTTTCTGGTGTAATATGGTTTTTCTTTAAGTTCCTTTCTAAGGGCTTCGATACTTTCCTTTGCAGCTTGTTTCGCAACTTCAGCCATTTTCTTCATGCCTTCTTTCTGTTGTGATGTTAGATAAGTTTCTTTACTTAAATCTCCTAAATCTGCAGTCTTAAGACTTGTTTCAGTATTCATGAGTAACTTATATAAAAAGTCAACTTTAGGTGCTCGTTTAGCAATTTCAACAGCTTCATCTAAGTTATTAAACCCAGCTTCTTTTGCAATAGTTTCTATCTTTTCTCTAGTTGGACGCGCAGCATCGACTTTCTTTTTAACTTCTTCTTGCATCTTACTTATTTTCTCCTCATCCTGTGTGCTCATTGCTTCTATTTTTTTCCCCATTTCATTATAAAGTGTCCCTGAAGTTTCCATGAACTCATCATTAATATTGTTTATTTCAGATGCAGCCTTGATCAATTTCTCCCATGATTCCTCATTTACATATGGCTCTCCTTTGTTTAAAACATCTTTTAGCTCGGCAAGTGCACGGGTTGGAAATTTTTCATCTTCCTCAATATTCTTGGTAATGACATCTGTCTTGCTCTCTTCGACATCTGTGATTTCTTGAGTCTCTGCTACTTCCTTATTTACTTCCTCATCTTTTACTGTGGTTGAACTATTTTTTGAACAGTAAATTGAAAACAAAACAAAAAGAATAATAATAAAAATTTTTCTCATTTTTATACCTCCATGCGGATAGTACAAACCTTAATTAAATATGTCAAAAATCCTTCCTTATAAGAATTTGAAGGACAAGAAATTCCTTTCTAATCTTTATCAAAGAAAAAATGGTCCGTTCAGCAAACGGGCTATACAAGTATTCATAACTTGTTTTTTAGAATGAAAATTCGAATCCTGTGTAAAAAGATCTAGGTCGAGCTGGTCCGTAGACATAACCTGAATCTCTCTCAATTCCTTTGTCCAGATCGCTCTGATAAGAATCAAATAGATTATATGCCCCAACGAAAACGCTGGCTTGGTTGCTTTGACCCAAATTGAAGGCCTTTTTAAGCCTAGCGTTCACGACCCAAAAAGTTTGTCCCGTTTCCAACCTGTCCTTATCGATATACCCAGCGAAATGGGGGATTTTCATTTTCCCTGTGTATTCCAGGGATATATCTATATAGGCAATTCTTGAGTTTTCATAACTCAAGCGGGCATAACCATAGGAATTAGGAGTCCTGAAAAAATCTCTAGATCTAAAATCTGGTTCGGGCTCATCGAATCTGCTTCGCTGTACTGTTAATCCAGCACCAAAAGATAAATAGGTCCCAAATCCGCAGCCGAGATCAGTAGAAAGTCCAAACACTTTTGCATTCGATCCATTCATTCTTTCAAAAACCATTGCGTTTTCTCTCGGGTCAAATTCCTGTTCATGAAGAACAAAGGCATCTTTTAGCAACGCGTAGAAACTTTCCACACTGAATTGAAACACATTTCTTCCGATCTCTCTACCGAAATCAAAACCAGTACTCACACTATAAGATCCTTCTTTCCTTAGATCCGAGGAATTTTCAATGATCATTCCTTCACCTCCAACTTGGGTAATGTGAAGATCCTCATCAAAAACCTGAGGTGCCCTGTAACCGGTTGAGAATGTTGTTCTCCAGCTTAGATCCTTTGTAAGGTTTAAAAGAAGGCTCATCCTTGGGTTAAAGATTAGATCATCGATCAATGAATGCTTGCTTAATCTTATGCCTGCGAGAAGAAAAACGGTTTTGTTGAATTTGATATCATCCTGGGCGAAAAATCCAAACTCATTATAATCGTCGTCGATTTCTCTCCCGTATCCCAGAGCTTTATCTTTGATTTTTTCTGCTTTAAATTGAACTCCAGCAGAAATAAGGTGTGAACCCGCTTGATAATTTATCTGCATGTTTAGAAATGTTACAGGATTTTTTGTTGATCCATAGGCATTAAGATTCTTTTCGGCTCCGTAATACGTATCTCTTTCTGCATACATATGAGAAAAGGAAATATTGTAATACCCCTTTTTGATCAGATATTGATTCCAATCCAAAGAAACATCTAAAAGGTCTGAGTTTATCCACTCAGCGATATTGGCTTCATGAGGAGGTCTATCAAATAGGTCTCCCCCTCTTCTGTCTTCAGTGATTCTGATCAAGCTTAGCTTGAGTTTACCTTTAATGTCAGGGAAATAATTGTAAAAGTTTAATCCAAAGCTCGTACTTCTTAAACGGCCAATTTCAGAAAAGCCATCGCCGTCTAAGTCGACCGGATCTCTTCTTTTGTAGTTGGCAAAAAGGAAACCCTTTGTATTTCCATCCTTGGTGACTAGACTATTTTGAAAGCCCAGATTTGTATAGGGCTCTCCATTATTTGATTCCTGATGCAATTTTATCTTTGTTTTATTTCCCATCGGCTCTTTAGTTAAAACGTTTATCACTCCAGCCACAGCATTTCCTCCATAGAGAGCCGAGCCACCGCCTTTTACTACTTCGATCCTGTTGAGCATTTCTGCCGGAATTTGTTCTAGCCCATAGACTCCGATCATTGAGCTGAAAATTGGGGAATTGTCAATGAGGATTTGTGAGTATTTCCCATCCATCCCGTTAATACGAACCTGTGTAAAATTACAATTCTGACAATTGTTTTCAACCCTGATTCCTGTTAGAAGGCAAAGGGATTCAGCCAATTGAGATGCCTGTTTTTGTTCGATTTCTCTTGCAGTAATGATTTCGGTTTTTACTGGAACTTCAACATAGAGCTTTGGAGTCCTTGTAGCTGTTACGACAATTTCCTCTGAGAGTTTTTTCAGCAATTTAACATTGAATGTCATGTTGCTTTTTATTAGGTCAAATTGCTCAGAACGGAAATCCATATAACCGTCTGCATAGACCTCAATATGATATTTTCCGGGAGGGACAGCTCGAATTTCGAATGTTCCACTTTCATCGGTTTCTGTGGATTTAGCGATTTCCGGAATTAAAACAACCGCTTTTTTAATGGGATCGCCTTCATAGGCCTTAACAACGCCGGAAAGCTTTAAGAATTTAGCTTCTCCAATATGCTGCTTTCCAGAGCTAGATATTGTTGCTTGCTGGGCTTGGAGAAGCAGAGAAGAGATTAAACTTGTGAAAATTATTAATAAGATCATTATTTTTTTTCTCATTGTTCTCTCCTCAAATTAATGTGTTGTACTTAAAAATTAGCTTCAGAGTACTGACTACTCCTGTTCAGACAAATTAGAGTAGATCAGTTTATCAATGAAATTAAATCTCAGGAGGGGAACGAGAGGAGGATTCAATAATTAAGATGTAAGTATAATGAAAAGAATATGATGTTTTCAGAATTCCTGTTATCAAGGGAGACCGCAGATGGAAGAAGTGAATCTGGCTGGTGGCAAATGTGGTATTCAGGAATTGACAAGCAGGACAGTCATCTCTTTCCGTAAGAGTTGTTTCTGTGTGAAAAAAGTTGATAAACAGTGTAACTGTCAGAAAAAAGAAAAGGAAAGCCACATTGAAGTACTTTTTTCTGTTTCTACGTGTAATCGTGTTTCTTTTCATGTGGATTGAATATTATCTTTATTTAATTTCGATGTCAAGAAGCAAAAAAGCTAAGAAGTCCAGGCGCAATCGTCTAAAACGAAATCATTTGAAAAATCCAAACAGTAAATCATTTCAACGGGCCTGAAAGCACTCCTGTATTTAAGAAGATTCCTGGTTTATAATGATTTACTATGAAACAGAATTTGTATGCGAAGGGGTATCGTCACTGCCCCTATTGTGGTTCGGACAACATCGCATCGGCGGAACAGGAGTTCAAAACCGATTATCCGTTCTGGATCGTCCTTGTTGCGGCGTTTTTACTCCTCGGCGTGGCAGGAACTGTATTCATACTACTCCAGCTTCATCCCGTCATCCTCATCCTCGCCCTCATCGCCATAGCCACCGCACTTCTTAACACCAAATCTCACAGAAAAAAAAGAGCCAAGAAAAACGAGTTCATCTGCCTAGATTGTGAGAAAAGATTCCAGATAAAATAATCAAAATCGCCCGATATATTACAATACTTACTCTGTCCATCGCAGATTTATCTTTCACATAATGAATTCCGGGAACATCTGTTAATCGGAAAATTTATCCTATTTGAATACAAACAAGCAGTAAAAAATAAGTTAACTTCCTATTGACAAAATCAAAATAATTTACTAATGTGAGAAACTTCAGAATGAAAAAATTTACTATTATGCTGCAAGTACAGTAATTAATAAGTACAGGATGTTGTAATTTTTAGTAATTTAAAAATACGATTTCAATAAATTAAAATGGAAATTAATTATTTAAAAAATAGTGATTTGTTTAAAGCAATAGGGCATCCGGTAAGATTGCATATTCTATATGGGCTTATGAAAGATGATTGTAATGTGAGTAAAATTGTTAAATCTCTGGGAAT
>CAZYMU010000030.1:0-30388 GCA_964648465.1 uncultured Eubacteriales bacterium
TTTATTCAGTTGATTTTTATAACAACTTCCCTGTATTATGACACAGCCTGAGATGTGGCAAGATCGACTCAGAAAGGCTAAATCTTTCAATGTCGCTTCCTCCATCCCCTCAAATTCATATGCTTTGATAAGCAGATTTCATCAAGGTTAAATAAAGGTATCGGCATTCTTTATGAATAATTCAGGAGGACGTGGGTTATTCACGAGTCAAGCTTGCTGCAGATGCAAGGCACAGCGCATGAAGCAATTTTTATGAATAACTCATGTTTATTCTTGTAGAAATATATGCGCAAATACTTTAGTATCGCCCATCATGTTGTCGATGATACAATATTCATTAGGCTGGTGGGCAGTTTCATCGGTTTTTGACCAGCAGGCGGCTTCATACTGCATATTTCGGAAAAAAGTGGCAACTGTTCCACCTCCAATACCTATAGGCCTTGCATCTTTGCCGTAGATTTCTTTAATGCCTTTTTTTAATGCCTTAACCACTTGTGCTTCAGTAGAAGTTGGAGGAGCTGCAGGAGTCTTCTGTTCTTCTTCTGTTATGATTTTTACATGGAAATCTTTTTCGATTTTAGTTGTTATTTCTTTGATTTTTTTTTCAACTTCTTCAATGCTGTATTTTGGCAGGATCCTGCTGTCCATATAAAAAATATCTTCTCCGGGGATTGTGTTAATATTTGGGACATTGGATTCTTTTTTAGTTGGTTCAAATGTTGATATAGGTGGGTCGAAAAGGGGATTATTATATGAAAAAATCTTGTACAGCCTTGTAAGTTCTGTGACCAGAAATGAAGCGGCCTTAAAGCTGTTAAGTCCTTTATCGGGAGTTGAGCCGTGTGCCTGCTGTCCTAATGTTCTGAATTTAAGCCATAGGATGCTTTTTTCAGCAATTTCGATTATTGTTCCGTCTTTGTTTCCTGCATCCGGCACAATAATCAGGTCTGTCTTCCGGAATGGATTGGAATTTTTAAGAATATATTCAATTCCTTTATCATTTCCTGTTTCTTCATCTGCTACTAGTGTTATTCCCACATCATAATTAGGTGTGATTCCCTCAGCTTGAAATGCTTTAAGGGCATAAAGAGAAGCTACCATATCCTGCTGGTTGTCTTCCACTCCTCTTCCATATATCTTTCCTTCTTGTATCCAGGCTCTGAAAGGGTCTCCATCCCAAAGGGCCAGTTCCCCAGGGGGTACAACATCCATGTGAGTAATGAGCCAGATTGTTTTAGAGGAATTTTTCCCTTTATAAGTAGCAAGAATGTTAGGCCTATAGCTAACAGGGGCATCAAGGTCAGGGGCCTTGATAATGTCAATGTTTTGAAAGCCTGTTTTCTTTAGAAAATCAAGGAGGATCCCTGCTTTCTTGAATTCTCCTTCCCCTCCGTTTTCCGGAGAGATTGCGGGTAAAGAACAAAGTTTAATCTGCATGTCTATCATTTCGTCACGGAAGCTGTCTATCCTGTTAATGATTCTCTCGAAGTTATCCATGTGGCTTCTCCATTTTATGGAAGATGATATCATTGGAAGAAATCAGAAGCAAGCTCTCTGTAACTTTTGTCATTTCTTATATTTGGATTGAGTTTGACACCTTGACTTTTCCTTTCCTTGAGATTACATTAACTCAAAATGCGGATAGGTTGTGATATACGCCCTTTCCTTAGGGAAAAGACAGGTGTTGGAGTTTATTTTAAAAATCTTCTTTTTTCCCTTTCTAAAATAGACAAGACAAACGAGTATTATCTTTTTTCTTCCTCATTTAAAGATCGGTTTGATACTAAAGAATTGCCGCCTTTTGCAAAGATGCATTTTCGTGATTTCCATTATCCAGTAAAATCTATAAATTTTTTCTGGTATAAATTCTGTTGGCCCCCTTTAGATTATTTTTTCAAAACCGAGTTAGATTTGACTCATTCCCCTGGTCCCCTTCTTCTGCCGACAAAAGGCAAAAAAATTGTTACAGTACATGATTTGTTCTTTATGGATTTCCCGATGTTAGTAGATACAGAGACAAGAGGAAATTTTGTGACCAGGATTAGAGACTCTCTCATCAGAGCCGATAGAATTGTAGCGGTTTCAAAGTTTATCAAAAATCAGCTCATAGAAAGGTTTGTTCTTGAAGAGGAAAAAGTGAGAGTTATTTACCATGGATTGGATCGCAAATTTAATGCCGATATTTCAGAAGAAGAAACAAAAGAGATTCAGAGAAAATTTTCTCTTCCTTCTCCTTTTCTCCTTTTTGTGGGAGCTTTTGAGCCCCGGAAGAATCTTTTGAATTTAGTTGAGGCATTGAAGATTGTTCATGAAAAATACAGGAAAATTCCTCTTGTTCTGGTTGGCCGTAAAGGGCAGGATTCTAGAAAAGTTGTTACAAAAATTGAAGAACTTAATCTTGAACCATGGATATCTCTAACTGGATATGTGCCAGAAAAGGATATGAAAAGCTTTTACATCTCAGCGGAAGTTTTTGTCTTTCCTTCTTTTTGTGAGGGATTTGGGTTGCCACTCCTTGAAGCAATGGCATGTGGTGTGCCTATAACGGCTTCCAATGCTCCTGCAATTCCAGAGATTGCCAAGGATGCTGCTTTATATTTTGATCCTTATGAACCTGAAGATATTGCGAACAAAATAATTCTTGTCTTAAAAAATAATGAATTAAAGCGAAGATTGGTAGAAAATGGGAAAAAGAGAGTCTTGGATTTTGATTGGACAACGGCTGCGGTTGAGACTCTGAAATTCTATCATGAAATATTTGAAAAACGAGAAGAATAATTTAGTCGATTGCGGTGAAATATAATGAAAATTGGATTTGACATAGACAGCTTGACAATAAAAAGTGGTGGAATAGGAAGATATGCAGTTAATTTAATTAACAGTATTGCAAGAATATTATTAAGTAAAACTCAAAATGAGATATTTATTTTTTTTCATAATTCTTTTGATAGAAATCTTATAGAGAAATATCCGAATGTAAAATTTGTAAAAAAATATACAAATGTCAAGAGTAATGTTTTGAGAAAAGGAATATTTATTCCATTTTCCATTAAAAGAATGAGGATAGATCTGTTTCACGGCTTGGATCACATTGGGATTCCGTTTATATATAAAAGTAAAAGATGTAAATATGTTGCTACTATACACGATTTAATAACACTGATTTATCCGGATAAATTTACTTCTAAACATAGATTAATACAGAATACACTCCTCCCGAAAATTCTTAAAAAAGCGGATAGAATTATTGCTGATTCTAATTCTACAAAAAATGACATTGTTAGATTTTATCCGGAATATGAGAGCAAAACAAAAGTAATATATGAAGGAATGGATAAAAGATTTTTACAGAGAAGTAATCATGAGATAGAAAAAACCCTAAAAAAATATAATATTAATTTTAAATATTTCTTATTCCTCGGAACAGTCGAGCCTAGAAAAAACATTATTAATGTTATAGAGGCTTTTATAAGATTAAAGCAGGAAGGAAATGTTGAACATAAATTAGTTATAACAGGACGAAAGGGATGGCTCTATAAAGAAATTCTCGAAAGAATGAGGAAGACGCCTTTCTCCAATGATGTTGTTTTCACAGATTTTATCGATGATGAAGACCTGCCATTTCTTTATTCCGGCGCCGAGATTTTTTTATATCCTTCCTTGTATGAAGGTTTTGGCCTTCCAGTTTTAGAAGCAATGGCATGTGGGACGCCTGTAATAACTTCAAATGTTTCCTCTCTTCCTGAAATTGTTGGAGATTCAGCTTTGCTGGTTAACCCCGTGAATATCGAAGAGATTGCCCGGGCTATAGAAAGGCTAACAAGAAATAGTAAGCTTAGAGAAGAGATGCGAAAAAAGGCATTGGAAAGAGCAAAGTTTTTCTCATGGGAGAAGGCTGCTAAAGAGACCTTGAAAATATATGAAGAGATAATAGGATAAGTTGAAGAAAATAAAGATTCTTGAGATGATTGACAAGCCTTTTTTGGGCGGAGGTCAAATAAATCTTCTCTCTCTGGCAAAATCACTGGACAAAAAAAAATTTGATGTGTCTGTATGTTCTCAATCAGGCGGTCCTTTGGTAGATAAAGTTAGGGAAAATAACATCAAGCATTTTCCAGTTTGCTTTAGGAAGCAAATTGATAGGAGAATTGTCAGAGAAATTGTGTCTATTTTGAAAAATAATCATTTTGATATCCTTCATACCCATGGAGGAATTGCAGGTCTTTATGGCCGCTGGGCAGCTCATAAATGTGGTGTACCAGTTGTCATTCATACTCTTCATGGCATCCATTATCTCCATTACAGAAATATAATTTTAAAATATCTATATATACTTTTGGAAAGGTTCTTTTCAAAATTCACCGATGCAGTAATTTTTGTTTCTGATGCGGATAGAAAAAAGGCTGAAAGACTTGAATTAGTCCCTATTAGCAAAATGGTGGTGGTTAAGAATGGGATTGATTTTTCAGAGGCCAAAACAGAAGTAACGGCAACAAAAAAGAAAGAAGATATTAGACTTGGTATATCCCAGCCTGTTGTTGGTACGGTTGCCCGTCTTCACCGCCAGAAAGGAATCCCATATTTTCTAAAGGCGGCACTAAAGATTTGCAGGGTTTTTACAGAAGCAAAAATAATAATAGTAGGAAGCGGGCCTCTTAAGAAAAAATTAAGAAGGATGGCACAAAATTTGAGCCTTGGAGACTCGGTTAGCTTCCTTGGAGAAAGAGAAGATGGCCCACAGCTTATTTCACTTTTTGATGTATTTGTGCTTCCATCTCTTTGGGAAGGACTGCCTTATGTTTTGATGGAAGCAGCTGCATTGGCGAAACCCGTAGTGGTAACTGATATTGATGGAGTAAGTGAACTGGTTAAAAACATGGAAACAGGTATATTAGTACCTCCTGGGGATCCGGAAAGTTTAGCCAGAGCTGTAATTTACCTGCTTCAAAACAAAGAAGTTGCGTCGAAATTCGGCGAAAATTTTAAAAAAGATATTACAAGTAGATATTCACTCTCCAGAATGGTTTATGAAACAGAGAGTCTTTATCTTAGGTTGTATAAAGAAAGGTCAAAAGTATAAATACAGATCCGGACGTGGCCGTGAATAATCCAGGCTATTTGACAATTATTTTTCTACTTTTTATAATCAATCTCAATGGAAAAGCTAAAAGTTGCCCTTGTTCATGACTGGCTAACTGGACAGCGTGGGGGCGAGAAGGTTTTAGAGGTTCTTTCTGAAATCTTTCCAGATGCACCCATATACACTCTATTTCATTTTGCTGGCAGCCAGGCAGAAAACATTGAAAAGAAGAAAATAATAACTAGTTTCCTTCAGAAATTTCCTTTTCTGGAAAAGAAATACAGATATTATCTACCGTTTTATCCACTGGGAATTGAACTTTTTAACCTTCAGGAATATGATGTCATTATTTCGAGTTCTCATTGTGTAGCCAAGGGAGCCATTCCGAGTCCTGATGCACTCCATTTTTGTTATGTGCATTCTCCTATACGTTATGCTTGGAACCATTATTTTTCCTATTTTTCGCCTGATAAGTTAGGCCTTTTCTCTCGTGTTTTCATTCCGGCTGTTACTCACCATCTTAGATTGTGGGATGAGTCGTCTTCTCACAGAGTTGACTATTTTATTGCCAACTCAAAAACCGTTTCAAGAAGGATCAAAAGGTATTACGGCCGCCAAGCAGAGGTCATTCATCCTCCTGTTGATACAAAATTTTTCAATCCGATAGAAAAAGAAGGAGAGTATTATTTAATTGTTTCTGCTTTGGTTCCTTATAAGAAAATTGAGCTTGCTGTTGAGGTTTTTAACCGTACGGGATTGCCATTGAAAATAGCTGGCCTGGGGCCTGAGTATAAAAAACTAAAGAAAAAATCGCACAAAAACATTAAGTTTCTTGGTTTTCTGAATCCCATGGATCTCCTCAAGACTTATCAAGGAGCCAGAGCCTTAATTTTGCCGGGTGAGGAGGATTTTGGCATCAATTCTCTAGAATCTCAGGCTTGCGGAGTGCCTGTCATTGCGTATGGGCGTGGAGGAGCCACAGAAACAGTAATTCCTGGTACGACTGGACTTTTTTTCCCTGAATTAAGCACAGGGAGTATTCTCGAGGTTCTTGACAAATTTAAAAGCTTGACTTTTAATAAAACTGCCATAAGAGAAAACGCATTGAAATTCTCGCGGGATGTATTTAAAGAAAAGATGCTGGCATTTTTTAATGAAAAATACGCAGATTATAAGAGCAGACAATGATTAAAAAGCAGCGTTCTCGACTGATTAGTATATTTGTACTGAGTGATATTATAGGTATTTTTATTTCTTATTTTTATTCCTATCTATTTAGATTTTACGCATACGTAATTCCTGTCAATCCAGAGAAAGGCATTCCTCCTATTAGGCCATATATAACTGTATTCTTCCTGTTTTTGTGCGTCCACTTGGTGATTTTTTTCTTTCAAGGCTTTTATAAAACAAGACTTAAGAGGACAAAAATCGATGACTTCATTTTTATTACTATGAATGCCGTTTTTTCAATTCTCATTGTACTTGCTATTTTGAATTATCTTTATGCTTACAGCCAGGGTGCAGCTCCCCTGTTTCGCATGTCATTCAAGATATCTCATGGCTTCATTGCACTTTATTTTATTGTTGTCATTTTTATGATTTCTTTCCTTAGAAACCAGATCTATTTCTTCATGAAGCGGCGGTATGCCAAAGGATTAAATCTTCGGAGTGTGCTGATTATAGGTGCAGGGGAAATGGGGGTAGCAGTTGCCCAGAAGCTCTTAAAGTATAAAGATTTGGGTTTTGTAGTGAGGGGGTTCCTAGATGATGAGAAAAGGGTTGGAGAAGAAATATATGTTGACGGTGGGATCAAAGTTCTCGGCCCTCTAAGAGAGCTGGGCTTGATTATTGAAAAGGATAATATCAGTGATGTCTATGTAGCTTTGGATCTGAATAATTATGGTAAGATCCTTGAGACTCTAAAAATTGTTGATAAATATATGGTAAATATCAGATTGATCCCTGACCTTTTCCAGCTTCTTACTCTAAGAACAAAACTGGAAGATTTAGATGGATTTCCTGTTATCAGTATCGATGAACCTCCCATGCGGGGGATGATGATGTTTACAAAGAGAATAATTGATGTTTTTGCTTCTTCTATTCTCCTGCTTCTTCTCCTGCCTTTTTTGCTGTTGGTGGCTGCTCTTATTAAGTTGACTTCTAAAGGGCCTGTATTCTATCACCAGGAAAGAATGGGGCTGGATGGGAAAAGCTTTGTTATGCACAAGTTTCGAACCATGGTTTGCGATGCTGAAGCAAAAACAGGACCACTAATGTCTTCACCAGATGATTCCAGAGTGACAAGGTTTGGAAGATTTTTGAGAAAGTTCAGTATTGATGAATTCCCGCAACTTTTTAATGTCTTAAAAGGAGATATGTGTCTTATCGGGCCCCGACCGGAGAGGCCTGTTTTTGTTAAAGATTTCAGGGAAAAAATACCTAAGTATATGCTCAGACATAAAGTAAAATCTGGAATCACTGGTTGGGCTCAGGTTCATGGCTTGCGCCAGGATTGTCCCATTGATAAGAGGCTTGAATATGATTTTTATTATATTCAAAACTGGTCTCTTGCCCTTGATTTTAAAATATTCTGGAAGACTCTAACAAAAGGTTTTATTGATAAAAATCTATAAGATAGATTGTTCTACTCTTGTGAATAATCCAGGTTAATTCACTTTTTATTGGATGCTGAAATCCTCCGCAAATGGGTAAATGAATATTGGATTCCTGATAGAATAGTCAAAAGAAGAGTAATCACAAATAGCCAGGAAAGCCAGGGGGAAGATATTTGAATTGAGTTTAAGAGAAGGATAAAAAACAGAACTGCCATCTGGCAGACAGTACTTGCCTTTCCAAGGATAGAAGGATTGAAGGTTTTCTGGCCTTTGAATTTATAGATGATGAAGGCGCCTGTAACAATTAACAAGTCACGTCCGATGATAGCAATTGTAAGCCAGAGAGGAATAATGTTGTAGAGGTTTAAAGAAGGAATAGTAAGAATGATGAAAGAGGTGGTCATCAGAAACTTGTCTCCCGCAGGATCAAGATATGCGCCAAGTTTTGTTTTCTGATTTAAAAGTCTGGCAGTGGTTCCATCTAGGAAGTCTGTTAATGCAGCCAGAGAAAATATTATTAGTGCTCCTGTTGCTTTATTATTGAGGACCATTATCAGGAACACGGGAGTAAGAAGAATTCTTGCGATGCTGAAAAAATTGGCCAGTGTAAATATACGATCTTCAACTTTATGAGTCATTCATCAGTACCAAAATACAAATCGTCAAGTGAGTATTATCCCTTTTTTGTTACATTGCTCATTTTATTAAAGCTTCTATGATGTTCAGGAATTTTATGCATTCATGTCCCGAAACGGGAAGATCAGGATTAAATATTTTATCCAGAGAGAAAGTCATTATATCGTATGAAATGATTAATACAATTGGTTGGTAATAATAGTTGTCTGGAGAAACGTCTGAGAGCTGGATATTTTCAGGGGGAATCTGTTGAATAAAATTATAACCTTCCTTCTTCAATCGATCGATAAGGGAGAGTAGTATTTCAGCCATCTCTGCCCTTGCTATGATTTTTTTGGGCTGAAAAGTGTGGTTTGGGTAGACATCTATGATGCCTAAGGAAGCTGTTTTAAGGATGAAGTTTGATGCCCACGAGGTTGAGATGTCGATTATGATTGGAGGCTTGCCAGGTGTTTCTTTAAGAATGTTTTTGAATCTGATTCCAATAAGGGCAGCCATTTCTTCCTTCGAAACAGCTTCTGAAAATTGTATTGAGTTGTACTGGCTTGGGAGTTCATATATACCTAATCGGTTTTTAATTGTTTGAAGCCGTTCCTCTATTTTTTTATTTCCTGGCTCCAGTTCATTTAGTTTTTCGTAGATATCAAGGCTTTTTTTATTCTCTCCTGCCATGAAGAGAGTTTCTGCATAGTCTTTTTGTATTTCGACATTCTCTGGTTCATTAAAACAAGCAGTTCTCAGATGTACAAGGGCATTTTGATAATTTTTTTCTTTTTTGTAGATATTAGCAAGGTTAAGATGAGCCTCTGTTGACATGGGTGAGTAATATAGGGCTTTCAGAAATGCAGCTTTACTTCTTTCTAAATTTCCTGAGGCAAGAAAAGAGTTTGCTTCAGATAAGATTTCTCCAGTCTTCCTGATTTTTATGATTTCGTATTTGGATTTAGCCCATGGGTTTTCTGGCTCTCTTTTCAGAATCTCTCTGTATTCTACGAATGCCAATTCTTCGTCCCCTATCTCCTGATAAATTTGGGCAAGGCCAAAATGATTTAAGGTCATGTTCGGGTAGTCTCTAAGGGATGCCTTGAAAAATTCTTCAGCAGCCCTCCAGTCATTGAGTAGATAATATACATATCCCAGTCCGACATAATAGAAAGGACTTTCACTTCCTAATTTGGAAATGATCTTTTTCGCCTTATTCCCTTTTCCCTCTTTTAAATTTTTCCATGCTTCTTCAGTTAATATTCTTTCGTCAAGAGAAAGTTCAGACACAATAGATGGGGGGAGGTTTCCTATGTAGAGTGAGGGAGCCGGGGTCTGATAAGTGGCGCATGAGCAAAGCAATAGGGTTAGTGGTAGGAAAATAAAAAATATTTTTTTCACCAATTTTTTTCTCCTTTTTTAACAAAAGGCAAATAGTTTAATATCAACTTTGGATTTGCCATTATTTTTAATTCGTAACAATCGTTTTTTTCTCTTCTTTTTAACACAACTGACCATTTAGGAAAAGATTTGATTATTTCTTTTCTTGATTTAGGTATGCTCAGATAAAAGAGTTTCAGATCCTTGAAAAGAATAGAATGAAGCTTTTCTTTAAGATTTTGGATCCCGTTTCCATTTTTTGCTGAGATATAGACAAGATGCTTGTCTGAACGCCTGTTTTTCTCCAGAAGTGCTGACTCATCTGGTAAAAGGTCGATTTTATTGAGAATTTCGATGATTGGGATTTCGGATGTACCCAGTTCTGATAGGATATTATCAACCGCATCTTTCTGGCTGCTATATTGGGAAGAAGTTATATCGATCACATGACATATACAGTCTGCTTCCCTGAGCTCTTCCAATGTGGCTTTGAAGGATGATATGAGTTCAACTGGTAATTTTTTGATGAATCCTACGGTATCACTCAGGAAAAAACAGAGGCCGTCAGAGAAACTAACACGGCGAATCACTGGGTCAAGAGTAGCAAAGAGCTGTGATGATATGAAAACATTTTCTTTTGATAGTGTGTTGAAGAGAGTGGATTTGCCTGCATTTGTGTATCCAACCAGTGAAACTATAGGAACAGGGCCTTTATTTCTACTTTTTCTCTGGATGGCTCTTCTTTTTTTAATTTTTAAAAGGTCCTTTTTTATTTTGGAAATTTTGTCCTGAATCCTCCGTCTGTCTTCTTCAAGCTTTTTCTCACCTGGTCCGCGTGTTCCGATCCCTCCTCCTAAGCGGGAAAGAGCTTTCCCCTTCCCAAGCAAGCGTGGTAGAAGATAGTTAAGCTGGGCAAGTTCGACCTGAAGTATTCCTTCTTTGCTTCTAGCACGTTGTGCAAATATATCGAGGATGAGCTGTGTTCTGTCAATAACTTTGCCCTGAATTTTAGCCTCCAAGTTGCGCTGCTGGATGGGACTGAGATTATGATCGAAGATAACTAGATCGGCCTGGAGTTCGTTTTTTAGGCTTATGATTTCTGAAATTTTCCCTTTTCCGATGAGTGTTTTTGGATTCTTTTCGGGAAGGAATTGAAATATTTTATGGATGCTCTCAGCTCCAGCTGCACGTGCCAGCCCCTTAAGTTCCTGCATTGATTCTTCTGCTTCAAGTTTTTCTTTCTTGGAAGAATTCATATGGATGAGGATAGCTTTTTCCATTTTTTATTTTAAGTTGTTCTTAATATATTCAATTATGGAAGCCAGGTCATTGGGAAAATACCATTGTATTCCTTCCATTTTTCTGAACCACGTCATTTGTCTTTTTGCATAATTACGAGTATCTTTTTTTGTTAAAGAGATAGCTGTTTCAAGAGATATTTCTTCTCTCAGTAACTGGAGAACGGATTTATAACCGAGGGCACGGAATGGAGGTGAGGCTTCACTTACTCCTGAGAGCAAGAGCTTTTGCACTTCTGTGACAATGCCTTTTTCAAACATCTTGTCAACTCTGTTTTCGATTTTTTTATATAGCTCGTTTCTTTCTAATTTTAATCCAATTTTTATAATATTAAAATCTTCTAGCAACGATTTAGTGTTGGGAAAATGCTCAGAAAATGGTTTCCCCGTTGTATAAAAAACTTCTAATGCTCTTATGATCCTTATCCTGTCATTCCTGCCAATTTTTTGGGCATAGTAGGGATCAACTTCTTTAAGTTTTTCCCTTAATTTTTCAAGGCCCTTGTCTCTGGCTTCTTGTTCGAGCCTTAAACGTATGATGGGGTCTTTTATCTCTTCAGGGAAAAGGCCGTTGATCAATGCCTTCAAATATAACCCAGTTCCCCCTGCAATGATGGGAAACTTTTTTCTCTTCATGATGTATTTTATAGCTTCTAAGGCACGATTAACAAAGTCGGCAGCTGTGAATTGTGTGGAAGGTGGTAAAATATCTGTAAGATGATGAGTGATATCCTCCATTTTGTCAACAGGAGGTTTGTCTGTTCCAATATCAAAGCCTTTATAGACCTGCATGGAATCGCAGTTGATGATTTCCCCATCAAAATTCTTGGCAAGCTTGATGGCTGTAGCGCTTTTGCCTACGCTGGTTGGGCCACAGATGACTAGTAAATTTTTTGCTTCAGGTTCCAATTTTTATTAGAAGAAATACTATAACTAAAGTGACGAAGACTAAAAGGGCCAGAATTTGCTTTCTTTTTAACTCCATTAGCTGATTTTTTCCAGGCTTTTTACAAGAATAGATTCGTGTTCGTTACCTAGTGTTCTTTTCACTACAAGAACTTCTGCTGCAAGGATTTCATTTAAATCTCTAAGTATATTCTCTCGGCAATCTTTTGCTGAAAGAGCAAGGCTGGCTTTTAAGATTGAATTTGTCTCAATCCTTCCGTCCATTTCGAGCCTGACATTTTGAAAAAGTGGAGACAAATGCGCTTTTGTATCTTCCATACATTTTTCAATAACATTCAATGCTACAGGTCCTATTTTCTTTGAGATATATTTAAAGATGAAAGAGCATTTTTTATTGAATGTTTTGAGTATATTAATTAATTCTGCCTGAGAAAATTCTTGACTGTGTTGGATATTTGTTTTTGTTTCAGGAAAGCCTGCTAATTCTAAAATGAGAAAGCTATAGATGACTTTCTGGTTTTCTTTCGCTCCTAATTCACTTAATTCATAGATTCTTTTTAAGTTTTTTTGTTTTTCTGTTATGTTCAAGAGATATTTTTCATGGGGGGCAAGGTTTATTTGATTCGTATGACCTGGAAACAAAATCTGAATATCTTCCTTATCTGGAGGGAGATATGCTTTGATGAGATCGTTGTTTTGCATCTGCCGTATTCCTTCAAGGATGTACTCAAGGGTATGAATGTAGAAAAGGATTTGGCATTCATCAGGGAAATATTCTGAATCGAAGTAATATTCGCCTTGAGTCCAGTCAAAAAGAGGATAGAATTCTGATTTGATATATACTTCCATGAGTTTCCATAAGTATGATGGAGAGAGAAGATTAAGCTCAATAAGGGATTTTATCATGGAAGGATTCGTTTTGCGGAGCTTTTCATATTTTTTTAAAGAAGGAGTTAATATCTTTTTTTCTGACAACTTTTGGAGAAAAACATTCTCATCAAATTGAGCTTTTGTTATTATTATATTCCCTTTTTTAAACTCTAATTTCTTACTGCTGATGCGGTTTTTAATTTCCAAACGGCCAGTTTTTTGCGATTTCCAGATGCGAAACAGAAGGCGAGAAAAGTGGTTATCTGATAAATCTCCGTGAAGCAAGACTCTCTCCATATATATTTTATAACAAAATTAATGGGGACATTGTCAAGAAAATCGAATATTAGACTGCTTTTCTTTCTTCTTTTTCAATCTCTCCATCTTTTAAATGAATAATTCGTTGGGACTGCCGGGCAATATTTATATCATGAGTAACAATTATTATAGTATTTCCCTGAGAATGGAGTTTATTAAAAAGCATAAGAATTTCCTTTCCGGTTTTCGAGTCTAGATTGCCAGTTGGCTCATCTGCCAATAGAAGAGAAGGTTCATTCACAAGAGCACGTGCAATAGCAACCCTTTGTCTTTCGCCGCCTGAAAGTTCAGCGGGACGGTGATGCATTCTATGATCCATTTCTACCATTTCCAAGGCTTTTCGCGCTTTTTTTTCTCTTTGTTTCTTGTTTTCTCCTTTGTATATAATGGGGAGCTCGACATTATGAAATGCGGTGGCTCTGGGCAGAAGGTTAAAGACTTGAAAGACAAAACCGATTTCCTTGTTCCGAATATGGGCAAGTTCATTTTCGCTGAAGGTGCTTACAAGTTTTCCGTTTAGATAATATTTTCCCTCAGAGGGAGTGTCCAGGCATCCTATCATGTTCATCAGAGTAGATTTTCCTGAACCTGAAGGTCCCATAATTGCTAAAAACTCATTGCAGTACACATTGAAAGTTACGCCGCAAAGAGCTTTAACTTCTTGCTCTCCTAACTTGTAAATTTTCCACAAGTTCTCTACAGAAATAGTCATATTGTTTTGAGAATTCATTTGGCTTCTTCTTTCTTTCCTTCGGATTTTATCAACATATCATCCTTGAGCGTGCGGAGGGCATTATAAGGGCCTGTTACAACTTCCTGTCCTTCCTCAAGGCCCCATGTTACCTCAATCATCAATTCCCCCATAATCCCCTTTTTAATAGGATGAAATTTAACCCGGCTGTCCTTTACAATATATATCCCTTCCTCTTGTTCGTCCTCTTTTTTCTGATCTTCCTCTTTTTTCTCTCTTGAAACAAGGGCGGAAATTGGGATAGCAAGTACATCTGTTTTTTTTGCAGTAATTATGTCTGCTGACGCGGAAAGCCCTGGCTTTAAATCTTGTGGGGGATTCTCCAGTGTGATAACAACTTTAAAATCTTTGGATTCTTGAGAGGAAGTTGACTTTTGAAGGGCAGAACTTCCTATTTCTGTGACCTTTCCCTTGATAGTTTGGTCTGGGAGGGCATCTATTTTTATATCGGCATCTTGCCCTAGTTTTAATCCAATCACGTCAGTTTCGTCAACTTCAACTTCTACTTCCATAACTGATAGGTCAGCGATAGTCATCAGAACAGTCCCTGGATTGTTCATTGTGCCGATCATTGCGATTTCCCCCTCTTCTATTCTTAGGCTTGTGATGATTCCTTCTATGGGGGAATGGTAGACTGTTTTGCTTAAAGTGTCCAGCGTGCTTTGGAGAGAAGCCTCGGCCTGTTTGATTTGAAAACGTATGGCTTCGTGTTGAGCTTTAGATATATCATACTGTGTTTCTGCTGCTTCAAGTTGTTCTCCGGAAATAAGCTTTTCATCATAGAGTTTCTTCTGCCTTTTGAAAAAATTTTCATCTTTTTTCAATTGTGCATCGGCTTTAGTAAGTTCTGCTTTATAAGCATGGATCATAGCCCGGTCGCGATCTGCATATGCCTCATATTGGGTCGAATCCAGTTTTAAGAGGAAATCTCCAGATTTTACTCTTTGCCCTTCTTCAACACTGATTTTAATTATTCGTCCTGAGACATGAGCGCTTATATTTACATTCTTTTTGGGCTTAACCTCGCCAGATGCTGAAACTGTTGCGGTTAAATCTTGCTTTTTTACTTTTTCAACTGTGACTTTTACTGTTTTTTCCCTTTGAGCCTTCAAATTGAAAAAAACAAAGGCAAAGATTATGACAATCGCAGCAGCGATAAATATGAATTTTTTCTTCTTTTTAGAATTTTTCTTCTCATTCTTCTTTTTTGACAATCGAATCTTGTATAACATTTCTGTTCCTCTCAGATATGATGATCATAATATACTACGTTAAAAAAGGCAAAAAGTTTAGTTTTATTTAACAGTCTTAAAACTTTGCTACTCCGTTTAGTAGATTATGTTGTAAGGAGTTAGACCGAGATAGCAGAAAAGAAAAAGGTAACATGATAGAGCTAAAAATGAATAATCCCTGGAGAGAAGTTGCCAGACAAGCTTAGACTTGTTAGTATAAATAAGCTATGAAGTTAGAAAATTTAATCAGATTAAGGATTAAGATGGTTAATTTTAGGTTGAAAAAACTTAATGGGAAGAACGAATTGGATAGAGTGAATAAACTGCATTTTCTAGCCTGCCTTGCTCTTCTGACATTTTTTGTTTTTCAGGTAAACGGGCATGAGAAAAGTTATGCAGATATAAAAAATAAGAGAATGTTAAAAATATCAGTACTGGCAAATACTCATTGGACAGACACTGGAATTGATGTTGTGGATGGGCAAGAGGTTTACTTTAAAGCATCAGGTGGAATTTCCCTCCAAAAAGGGAATCCGATGGCCTATTGCGGACCTGATGGATATAATTTAAAAACAGTTCAGCAGCCTATTAAAGATAAAAACATCGGGGCTTTGATAGGAAAAGTCGTTATGCTTATCTCAATTGATGTCGATGAAGAAACTGGCGAAGAGATACGAAATGAGCTTGTCAAAGAGTTTTATATAGGGAGTGAAAACAGTGTGGAGATTCCTATAGGAGGACGAATTTTTTTAGGCGTCAATGAAAATGTTGTTGAGGATAATTCTGGAGAATTCAGGGTTGAAATGCGTTTGTCAAGCTTTCCTTAATCTGGAAGTTTGTAGCCAGGATAATCTAGGGAAGACTGGGTCTGGGGCAGGTTGGCTTTGGATATCTTTGTCCGTAGCGTGAGTGGTACTATGAGGGAATAAGTAAAAACTTATTTATTCTTCTTGGAAAGGAATTTTTCCATGAATTGGATGTCATACTTCCCTTTTATAAAATCGGAGTTTGAAAGAATGCTTATATGGAGAGGAATATTTGTCTTGACGCCTACAATGGTTGTCATTTCCAGAGCAACCTGCATTTTTTTTAAAGCCTCCATACGTGAGGAACCCTTTACTACAATTTTGCCTATGAGAGAATCATAGTCAGGAGGAATAGTCCATCCACAGTAAGCTGCAGAATCCACGCGGATTCCCGGGCCACTGGGAAAGACCAGAAAATCAATCTTTCCAGGAGAAGGAATAAAGTTCTTGGGGTCCTCGGCATTTATCCGGCATTCGATGCTGTGACCGTTAATGTTTAGGTCGTTTGACAGGGATAGATTTTCTCCTGCTGCTAATCTGATTTGCTCTTTGATAAGGTCGATATCGTAGACCATTTCAGTGGTAGGATGTTCAACCTGAATCCGGGTGTTTACTTCAATGAAGTAGAATTTTTTCTGAGCATCTACCAGGAATTCAAAAGTCCCAAGACTTTCGTAACCTACAAAATGAGCTGCTTCTTGAACAGCTCTAATTAATTTTCTTCTGGTTTTTTCATCGAGAAATGGAGATGGGGTTTCCTCCAGCAGTTTTTGGTATTTTCTTTGTATTGAGCATTCCCTTTCGCCGAAAGCAAAGATATTGCCTTTTTTGTCGCCGATGACTTGGATTTCGATGTGCCTAGCACCCTCTATGTATTTTTCTAAATAAAGGGAGGAGTTTCCAAAGGCTGCTTTGGCTTCATTTTGAGCTATTGAAAATTGTTCTTCCAAATGTGCAGCCGAGCGGACAATTCTCATGCCTTTACCCCCTCCACCTGAAGCTGCCTTCAAAATGATAGGATATCCTGTCTTTTTACATATATTTTTTGCTTCTGATAAGTCATCGATGATTTTTTCACTTCCAGGGATAATTTGCAACTTGGTTTTTTTTATCTCCTGCCGGGCTCTGTTTTTATCCCCCATGAGCTTCATGATATGGGCTGGAGGTCCGATAAACGTAATTCCTTCGGTTTCACAGATTTCTGGCAGGCGTGGGTTTTCGGCAAGAAATCCGTATCCAGGATGGATAGCATCAGCCTTTGTTATGATAGCTGCGCTTAAAATATTTGGAATGTTCAAGTAGCTCTCAGAAGATTTTGCGGGGCCTATACAAATATTTTCATCTGCAAGCATTGTATGGAGCGAATTCTTGTCTGGTTTGGAGTAAACAGCGACGGTTTTTATTCCCAGTTCTCTTGCAGAACGGATGATTCTCAGTGCAATTTCGCTGCGGTTTGCTACTAATATTTTTGAAAACATAAGGGTGACTTAAAGAGGCTTAATAGCAAAAAGTCTTTGCCCATATTCAATTGGGCTTTCGTTCTTAATAAATATTTCTTCTAAGACCCCGTCAATGTCGCATTCTACTTCATTCATCAGCTTCATGGCTTCTATTATGCAGAGGGTTTGGTTTTTCTTTATTGTTTCTCCAACTTCAGCGAAAGGAGGGGAGGAAGGGTCTGGTGCCCTATAAAAAGTCCCTACCATTGGAGAAGTGATATAATGGAGACTATTCTGGTTTTTTTTTAGCTTAGATTCTGAGAGAGAAGTTTTTTCGTTGGGAAATTCTTCTGGAGTGATAGAGGGGTTGGAGGGTAAAGATAGAAGGGAGGTCTTGTGATCGCTCCTGCTTATTTTAATTTTAAAGCCTTCAATTTCTAATTCAAAATTAGATAAATCCCTATCTTCTAGAAGATCTATAAGCTTGATGATCTCTTTATAATCTATTTTGGATTTCATTTTTATAATCCTAGAAATTAGTAATACATTAATAGCAATAGGTTAAAATGTCAAGCTGCTCTTTTTAAGGAGTTCCACCACAATTTTTTCACCTTATAGTTCATGAGAAATTGCAGCTGATCAGCGACAATAGGTTTGGATTTTATTATAGAGGTGATATAAAATAATAATATTGAGAATATGATGGAGAATGATTCTTGCTTTTTGATAGAATTGAAATTATTTAATTATAGCGGAAGTTTTATGAATAATTCGGGTTAGAGGGAAAAAATGCTTGATCAGTTAAGTGAAAGGCTGCAAAAAGTTATGAAGTTTATACGTGGGGAAGGAAAAATAACTGAGAGGAATATGGCTGAAGTGCTAAAAATGTTGCGTATGGCATTTCTTGAGGCCGATGTTAATTATCGGGTTGTGAAAGATTTTGAGGCAAAAATAAGAGCTAGGGCGTTAGATGAGAAAGTTCTCCAGAGCCTTACTCCTTCACAACATGTAGTAAAAATTGTCAAGGAAGAGCTTACTTCGATTTTAGGACAGGAATCGCATAAATTGGATTTTTCAAGCAGGAAACCTTCTGTATTTATGTTAGTAGGACTTCAAGGTTCAGGGAAGACGACGACCTGTGGGAAACTGGCAAAATGGATCTCGGATATACACAAAAATCCTTTACTTGTCTCTTTTGATTTGAAAAGGCCAGCGGCTCAGGAACAGATAAAAATGATTGCTCAAATACTCAGGCTGCCGTTTTATGAATTGTCAAGCGAGCAAATGGCTACTCCCGAAGATTGCCTTAAAGGTATTGTTAAATATACAGTAATACATGGCTTTGATCCTCTTATTATTGATACGGCAGGTAGATTGCATATCGATGATGAGCTCATGGAAGAGCTTCGAATGATAAGAGATATTATTAACCCTACAGAGGTTATCTATGTCGGCGACTCTATGACCGGGCAGGATGCAGTGAAAAGTGCCCGGCTATTTGAGGAAAAGATCGGACTGACTTCCATAATCTTGACTAAGCTTGATGCAGATGCCCGTGGAGGAGCAGCATTGTCAATAGTGTCTGTTACAGGTAAACCAATAAAATTTATTGGTACTGGGGAAAAATTCGAGAAGTTTGAAGTTTTCTATCCGGACCGAATGGCATCACGTATCCTTGGAATGGGAGATGTTCTAACGCTGATCGAAAGGGCTGAGAAGGCAACTGATTTAAAAGAGGCTAATGAATTGGCAAGGAAACTTAAAAAAGAGGAGTTTACACTGGAAGATTTTAAAAAACAGATCAATCAGTTTAAGAAGGTGGGATCTTTATCCCAGTTTTTAAATTTATTGCCTAAAAGTGGACCATTTAAAGATATCTCTCGAATGAAGGTGGATGATAGAAAAATTATTTATTTTGAAGCCATAATCAATTCTATGACAATAAAAGAAAGAGAAAATCCAAAGGTAATAAATGGAAGTAGGAGGCAGAGAATAGCAAAAGGAAGCGGAAGACCATTGTCTGAAGTCAATCAGTTATTGAGACAATTTTTTGAAATGAAGAGAATGATGAAAAAATCCCATTTTAAAAAAGTCCTATCGTCTTTTCCTTTGTCTCATTAAAACAAGTTGACTTATGGTAAAAATTTAGATATTATTTTTAATCATTTAAGTTCAAAAAGAGTGCAACAATATGATTTCAATACGACTGATGAGACTTGGCGCAAAGAAAAGACCTTTTTACCGAATCGTTGTGACTGATTCACGAAGGCCAAGAAAAAGTAAATCAAAGGATATCATTGGTTTCTATAATCCTTTGACAGAACCCCCTGAAATGAAAGTAGATTTGGAAAAAGCAAAATATTGGCTAGAAAGAGGAGCTCATGCTTCTAAAACAGTTCAATCTCTTTTACATAAAGTTTCAAAGACAGAGAAACTTTCCAATTAACAAAACATAAAGGAGGTTACAGTGAAAGAACTTGTTGAATTAATTGCCAAAGCATTGGTTGACAATCCAGACAAGGTGGTGGTTTCCCAATTAGAAGGGGAGCAGACTTCGATTCTGGAACTCAAGGTTGATCCTGAAGATTTGGGTAAAGTTATCGGGAAACAAGGAAGAACTGCACGGGCAATAAGAGTTATTCTTGGTGCAGCTGGAATGAAATTAAAAAGGAGATTTAATCTAGAAATTATCGAAAAAGGTTGATTTAGTAGGAATTGGGAAAGGATTAAGAACTCAAGGAAGGAAAAGCGAGTTAAGGTTTAAACTTTATTCTGAATTCTAAATGGAGCTTTTTTTTCAAGGGTTTTTTTTAGAAAAAGGGGATTTTAGAAGAATTTCAGGTTGAGTGCTCTCGTTTTATAAAGATTATTGTGTTATTGAACTAAGAGTTCTTAAGACTATGATGGAGAAGTGCCTTTACTCCTTGGGAAAAAGGTGTTTATATCTTTTTGTAAGTACTATCTGCCTCAGAGTTGATTTTAAAAAAAAGGAGATTATTAGCAATTCTCCAAGGGAATTTTTAGAGTCGAATGAGATTTGATATAATTACAATATTTCCTGAAATGTTCCAGAAAGTTTTTTCTGGAGGAGTAATAAAGAAAGCGCTGGAGAAGGGCTTAATAGATTTAAAAATTCACAATTTAAGAGATTTTGCCTTTGATAAGCACAGGCAAGTAGATGACCGCCCTTTTGGAGGAGGCCAGGGAATGGTTTTGAAACCCGAGCCCATTTTTCTTGCTGTAGAGAAGATAAAAAATGATGAGAGCAGTCCTGTCTATTTATTATCTCCTCAGGGCACGAGATTCGATTTTCGTTTTGCGGAGAATTTAGCTAAGTGCAATCAGGTTATTCTTATTTGTGGCCGATATGAAGGAGTTGATGAAAGAGTAATTCAAGATTTGGTGACAGACGAGATCTCAATTGGAGACTATGTACTGACTGGAGGGGAACCAGCGGCAGTGGTTATTATTGATGCAGTGTCAAGATTTGTGCCGCATGTTGTAGGAAAAATGGAATCTGTCAAATATGATTCTTTTTCAGAGGGATTGTTTGATTTTCCTCAGTATACTCGACCACGTGTTTATAGAGGAATGGAAGTTCCCGAGGTTCTTTTTTTAGGAAACCATAAGAAAATTGAATGCTGGCGGAGAAGAAGATCTTTAGAAAAAACTGGGAGATTAAGGCCTGATCTTTTGAGTGCTAAGGAATCATCTGAAAAGAATTTTCTTGGCAAAATACAAACAGAAAAGAAAGGAATGAACAATGAATCTCATTAATTTGGCAGAGAAAAAACACATAAAAAAAAATTTGGATTCTTTTAATGTTGGAGACAATGTTAAAGTAAGTGTTATTATCAAAGAAGGAGAAAAGGAAAGAATCCAGATTTTTCGGGGAGATGTAATTGCAAAAAGAGGCTCTGGCACAGGGGCAACGTTCACAGTTAGGAAAATTTCTTTTGGCATAGGAGTGGAGAGGATTTTCCCCCTTTATTCCAAAATGATTAGAAAAATAGACGTTGTGAAAAGAGGAAAGGTCAGGAGAGCCAAATTAAATTATCTTCGGAATCTAAAGGGTAAAGCGGCAAGGATTAAGGCAATAAGATAAATTATTTTAGTTTATAGTAGGATCCCAGGGGACAAAAGTTAAGGATTGAAGTGGCAAATTTCCTGATAGAAAAGGGGATTATTAAGAGAGGATTTGGTGCTTTAGCAGGTTTGGATGAAGTCGGAAGAGGGGCTATATTCGGTCCTGTAGTTGCGGCAGCAGTTATTTTCCCTCCAACATTAATAAGAAAAGGAGATGATGTGGATTGGATGAGGGAAATTAATGATTCCAAACTAATATCACCTGTTAAAAGAAAGAGACTGGCCAAACTGATTTTGACCTTTGCCAGTTCTGTGGGGATTGGGGTTGTAACAAATAAAGAGATTGACAAAAAAAACATATACTGGGCGTCCTTGGAGGCTATGAAGAAAGCTGTTAAAAATTTGCCAATACGTCCGGATTTTCTTTTAGTTGACGGATTTAGGCTTAATGATGTAAATTATCCTCAGAAGTGTATCCCTAAAGGAGATAGAAATAGCAATTCAATTGCAGCTGCTTCGATTATTGCGAAAGTTCTTCGGGATGAGATGATGGATAATTTGGATAAGATATATAAAGGATATTTTCTATCGAAAAATAAGGGATATGGAACAATGGATCATTACAGAGCTTTAGAACTAATTGGTCCATCTAGTTTCCATAGGTTTTCTTTTAATCTAAAGGCTAAAAAGTGAATTCAAAAATAGACAGATCCAAAATTGATGTGCTTGCAGAAAAGTATATCAAGAGGGGCAAGCTTCTGGAGGCTATTGCTGAATACAAAAAATTATTATTAAAGGATAAGGAGGATATTTCTGTCAGAAATATTATTGGCGATTTATACATAAAGGCAAATCAAAAGGACAAAGCAGTTGAAGAATTTCAGAAAATAGCCAGCCATTACGAAGAGAAAGGATTATTTTCCAAGGCAATAGCCATTTACAAGAGAATTAGCAGATTAAATCCAGATGATACAAAAGCAGTTAATAGATTGGCTGAGCTTTACCGGAATAAAGGTTTTATCTCTGAGGCTGTAACAGAATATTCAAAGTTAGCAAAGAAATTAAGGAAGAGTAAAAAGACAAAAGAGGTTATTCGCATATATGAAGAGCTACTTAAATTAAATAAAAATGACTTTCAGTCAAGGTTGGCTTTAGCTGATATTTACATTGAAATAGAGTCAATTGATCAGGCAATAGAGGAGCTTAACAAGGTAGCTGAATTTAAGATAAGGAACAACGAGCTAAAAGAAGCCGGAAAGATACTCAACCAGGCAAAAACATTAAAAGAGGACAATCCTAGGACTTTAGAAAATCTTATAGTCTTACTTAAGAAAGAGAATAAAAGAAAAGAAGCCCTATATCTTGTCAAGGAAATTCTCAAAAAGGACAAGGATAATTTAAAAGTTCTTTATCTTTTAGGTAATCTTCATTTTGAGGACAAAAGCCACAAAGAGGCAGAAGAGATTTTTTTGAGAATTATATCTATCCGGCCAAAAGAAGTTGAGGCAAAAGTAAAATTGGGAAAAATTTATATTCGGGAGAATCATCTGGATAAGGCTTTTGAGCTTTATGAGCCTCTTGTTGATGCTTTAATGAAAAAGCAAAAGTCGGATAAAGCTGTTGGCCTGCTTGGCTTAATTCTGGCTTCGAAGGAAGCCCACCTTCCTACTTTGAATAAATTGGCGTCTATTTTCCAGACAAGAAATCAATTGAAGAATCTTGAGTTGGTTTGTAATGTTATTTTTGGAGAATATCGAAAGAATAATTTAAGGGAGAAAATGTTATATGTTTTAGCAAAACTTGTTAATATATCGCCGGAGAATGAAGAATATTATTTAGAGTACAGGAAGTTGAAAAAGGAGTTAGGAATCTTAGAAGAAGGAATATCGGAAATAGGTGATTCTTCGATTCAACTGGAGGATATTAAAGATATAGTTGAAACAGGAATAGCAAAAGCTGATTTGTATATTGAGCAGGGATTGATTAGAAATGCAAAAAGAATTCTTGAAAATCTTAGAATCAGGTTTCCTGAGGAGCTGAGAATAGAAAGGAAGATAGAAGATCTTGCAAATGTCTTAGCGACAATTAAAACAGAGGAAATTCCAAAACGGGTGGAGAGAGTATCCAAGAGGGAAACGCAATTATTTGGGAGAACAACTGATCTATCTCAGAATGGTTTGCCTTCTGATTTAAAGGAAGAACCAGGGGAGGAAAAACTCACTGCTGCAGATATTTTTGCTGAAACTGATATTATCCCACTTGTTTCGCAGGAGAGTGGAGAAAAGAGCTATTTTGATCTAACAAATAAAATTGAGGAAGAATTGGATGCTATCAAAACGAGTTTCAATTATCAGTTAAGAGGGGATACAACGATTGTAGAAAAAGCTTTGTCTGATATTGTTTCTGAATTTAGAAAAACGCTTGAAGAAAAAGTAGATAAAAAGGATTATGAAAGTCACTATAATCTTGGTATAGCTTTCCTGGAGCAAGGATTGCTGGATGAAGCTATAGAGGAGTGCAAACTGGCTTTAGGAGATAAAAAACTGGAAATTGAATGCTTTAGTGTTATAAGTTTCTGTCATCGGAAGAAAAAGGATTTTAAAGAGGCTTTAAAGTGGATCGAAGACGCTCAAAAGCTTTCTGAAGATAATCTGCCACAGTCATTTGCATTGAAATACGAAGAAGCCTTGATTTATGAAGAGATGGAAAATGCCCAAAAGGCATTAAAGATGTACAATGAAATAAAGAAATGGAATCCTGAATACAGAGATGTAGCGAATAAAATTAAACACCTTGAAAAGAATCCGTAAAGAACTATTTTTCCTGCTCCATAATGGCTCAGGGACATTGTGGCGTTGCTTAAGATAAACATGCGGAATTCCGAGCCGAGAAGATCGGGGAGGAAATGGCATTAAAAATCTTAGTGGAGCACGGACATGTCCTCAAATTCATCTTATCCAAATCTATTATCGGCATTCTTTACCTTTCATGCTCGTGAATAATCCAGGTTAAGTGTTTAAAAGAGCGAAAAAAGTACTAGGAACTTTTTTTATAAAATGATTGATAGTTTATGAGAAAAATCATTTTAAACAATCGTTATCTGTACTGATAGGATAAACGAAGAAAATATTTCTGTGAAAAATGATTAAAAAATCGTTTGAGCCATTATTAATATCAAAGCTTATATGTTTAATAATGGAAGTAATTATTTCTGATCGTGCTTCGGTTTTAGTAGTGAATCAAGATAAAAATGTGCTTTATGAACAATCTCTACCAGAAGACAATTTTAAAAAGGATGATATAAGTTTAAGGGTTATTAGAAAAGCCTTGACCGACAAAAATCCCATTATGATTGACGCAAAAAGAGCAGAATGTTGTTCTAGGGATGAGATAAGCAGCATGGAAAATAGTAAAAAGAATATTCTTTGTATGCCTATTATCATTAATAATTTCCCTGCTGGAACTATTTATCTAGAACGAAATTGTAACTTCGAACCTTACTCAACAAGGGATTTAGAGTTTTTAATTGCATTTCAAGGTCCTATTAAGCAGGTCTTAAAGAATTGTTTTGATTTTAATAAGATAAATGAAGAGAATTTTTTCAATTCAAATCCATTAATTATTGGAAAGAGTAAGTCTTTTATCCGTGTTCTCAGATTAATCAATCAGGTAAAAGATCATGATGTTCCTGTGTTTATATGGGGAGAAAGTGGTACAGGAAAAGAACTTGTAGCCAGAAATATCCACTATAATGGATCAAGAAAAAATGGGAAATTTATAGCTATTAATTGTGGGGCTATTCCTGAGTATCTGTTAGAGAGCGAATTATTTGGCTATGTAAAAGGTGCATTTACTGGGGCAAATAGAAGTAAACCCGGACTTATTGAGGAAGCTGATGAAGGGACTTTTTTTTTAGATGAAATCGGAGATCTTTCACTCAATCTGCAGGCAAAACTGCTACGGCTGCTTCAGGAGAAAGAGATTAGAAGGGTAGGGGATAACAGAACACGCCCTGTCAATGTCAGATTTATTAGCGCGACGAATAAGAATATTGAGGAAGAGATTAAAAGTGGAAATTTCCGCGAAGATTTATATTACCGCATAAAAATTATTGGGATTGAACTTACTCCATTAAGGGAAAGAAAAGAAGATATTATTTCTCTATTAAATTATTTTGTTGGGAAATACTGTGATGAAATGAATCGCGAAAGGTTATATTTTTCACCTCAAGGATTGGAATTATTGATAAATTATTCCTGGCCTGGGAATGTCAGAGAGCTTCAGAATGAGATTCAGAGATGTTTGATTTTATGCGGAGAGAATAATCTTATAAAAGAGGACTTTCTTTCTTCAAGGATAAATCCGGAGGGAAAGCGGTATTCATCATCTTCATATGACTTTTTCAAGGCAAAAGCCGAATTTGAAAAGAGGTTTTTAAATCAAGCTTTGTCGCGGTTTAGTTATAACAAAGCGGCAACTGCTAGTCAGATCGGTTTAAGCAGGCAGGGCCTTTTTAAGTTAATAAGAAAGCACAATATTGATGCGGCAACTGAGGGGTAGGTTGAGTCGGCTAATGCATAATCCATGTTTACCTGAATCATTCATGAAAACTATTGAAACCAGCGAAGCATTTGCTTTGTATTTGGATTTTTGCTAACCTGAATTATCCAGGTTGAATATTTTTAAATGGAAGAAGAAAAGAAAAAAGCTAAAGTGTTTCAAGTTCAGTGTCCAGTTTGTCAATCTTTTATTTGGATTGATTCTGTAACCAATGAAATAATTAAGTTTGAGAAGGAGAAAAAGAGAAAAGGTTCCTTAGATGAATTGCTGAAGAAAGAAAAAAAACGAATGGGTGAATTTGATCGAAAATTTGAAGCAACAGCGGAGTTAGGAAAAGTAAGATGGAAAAAATCTCAGGAGAAGTTTGAAAAAGCCTTAACTGAACTTGAAAATGAAAAACAGGAATAATCTGTAAATATTATATGAATCAACTCCCAATTTGGGTTTCATCTTCCCTTATTTTAGGTGCCATTGTGAATTTTGTGAAACCGAATACTGCCAGAATAACTACAGCAGCGTAATTCATGATAGCCCAAGGGAGGTAACTAAAAGTGGCGACTCCAATTGTTCCTGTGATATAAACTCCGGCCATGCTCCATGGGATAAGAGGAACTATTATTGCCCCGCTTTCTTCAATGATTCTTGAAAGGTTCTTTGCTGCTAAGGCTTTTCTCTTGTAGATTGGAGCAAGAAGCTCTCCGGGGATTATCATGGAGAGGTAAGAGCTTCCTGTAACCAATGCAGTGACAATAGAAGCTGCTATAGTAGTAATAACAATACTTGATACTTTGTTTGTAAATTTCATAACCTTATCGAGTATGACAGAAAGAAGTCCTGTGCTCTGCATAATTCCTCCAAAGCTAAATGCTGTGAAGGCAACCAGCTGAGTTTCCATCATGCTCATCATTCCACCTCGTGATATAAGTTGGTCGACCTGTTCAATTCCTGTGTTAGATTGGTATCCGCTGTTCAAAGCTGTGGCAATTTCGGGAATAGAGGCTTTTTGGAATATGATAGCCAAAATTCCTGCTATGAAAGAGGAAATAAGCATCCCAGGGATAGTAGGCTTTTTTGTAGCAGCAAAATAGAAAACAATAACCATGGGGAGAAGAAGGAGAATATTAAAATGGAAGTTTTCTTTTAATGTTTGAGTGATTAACGCCATACTTTCAGATTCGACCTGGTCAGCTCCATATTTAAAGCCGACTAAAAAATAAACAAAAAGGCCAATAAGCCAAGCTGGGGTGGCTGACCACATCATGTGTTTGATATGGTCAAAGAGATTAGAACCTGCAGCCACAGGTGCTAGGTTGGTTATATCGGAAAAAGGAGACATTTTGTCACCAAAATAAGAACCTGCAACAATCGCCCCTGCAGCTGGCCCCAAAGGAATTCCTAATCCCATGGCAATTCCTATAAAAGCTACTCCTAGGGTTCCTATGGTTCCCCAGGATGTTCCAGTGGCTATTGAAGTAAGTGAGCAGACAAAACATGCAGTTACCAGAAAATATTTTGGGGATATGAGTTTTAATCCATAATATATAATCATAGGAATTGTACCACTGGAAATCCAGGCGCCAATAAGGATTCCCACACAAAGCATGATTAGTATTGCAGGCATGGCTTTATGAATGCTGTCTACGATTCCTCTTTCCATTTCTTTCCATTTAAACCGTAATATAAAACCCAGAATTCCTGTGATGAAAGCAGCTGTGACAAGAAGAACTTGGGGTCTGATTTTATAGATACCGTACCCAACTCCAAGAAGAAGACCCATAATAATAAGAGGTATTAGTGCGATCCCGAACTTAGGTTTTTTTTCTACTTTTTTTATGTCTTCTTTCATTAATCTCGCCTTTTCTTTTTAAATTACACTGTTTTATGATCTCTCAATTGTCAAAGCGTTAAGAAAACGTTCCCTTCACGAGAAGTTTACCCTCAGCCATCATAGTAGATCCCATAGCAATACAATCTGTTAAATTATAATTCTTATCGAGAAAAATCAGGTCAGCGTCTTTTCCGACCTTGATTTCTCCTTTCTGAGTGAATTTATAATAAATAGCCGGGTTTGTGGAGAAAAGCCTGATAGAATCCTCAAGTTTTAATAGGTTCATTTTTAGAAGGTAACGGAAGTTATTAAGGAGGCTTTTCTGAGAAGCAATGGTCAGGCCGGTAAGGATTCCCTCCTCATCGAATACAGGAAGGCTTCCATTGCTGTCAGAGCTAATCGTGACCTGGGAAAGATAGATGTTTTTTTCAAGACAGCGATTTATGGATTTTGCAATACTCATTTCGCGGTTGTTGTTATGTGCCGGATCGCCTCCGGCAGTTAAATCGATATATCCCCCTTTACGGATAAATTCAATTGCCTCGTCCAGCAATTCAGGGTTGCGATTGCAATGTGTTGGGATGATTTGAGTTGGTGGGATTTCTGTCTCTTTAATCAGTTTGAAAAACATATCTAACATTCTAGGGCCGTCACCTATATGGCAGTGCAGAATACCTGGTTTTCCACCAAGCATTCCTCCTACCCGGCAGTCAGCTACAAGCTTGGCAAATTCATTAAAGGTTGGTTGAGAAGAGCGATGATCAGAGAT
This sequence comes from uncultured Eubacteriales bacterium, assembly GCA_964648465.1. GTDB lineage: Bacteria > Acidobacteriota > Aminicenantia > Aminicenantales > Aminicenantaceae > Aminicenans. Next base: position 28,557 of record CAZYMU010000030.1, read on the forward strand.
TGCAATTTCTCCTGCGCCGATTACTTTGTCGATTATAATTAGGTCAGAACGTACATTTTGTGTGATTGTTACTGCAGGAATTTCATAAGACCCTGTAAAGATATATGTTGTGATTCCTTCTTGCTCAAGGCCTCTTGCTTTGGCCAACAAAGATTCCATATGCCGTGTTGTTCCATCTGTGCCCAGACAGCCAATAACAGTAGTGACTCCACTTGAAATAATGTCTTTTATAGAAATTTCTGGAGCTCTCGTGGCTGGCCCTCCTTCTCCGCCGCCTCCGAGGATGTGAACATGACTGTCAATAAAGCCGGGAATTATTATTTTTTCTGAAGCATCAATCACATCAATGTCAATCCCGTCAATTTTAATCTGTCCAGGTTCAGAAATAGCACCGATTTTGTTATCCAGAATTAAAATATCCTTTTTACCTAATGGTTTAGGTGAATAAATATTTCCATCTTGCACTAAAGTAATCATCTTATTCTCCTTTTTAATGATTTCATATATAAGATTTTTGGATAGATGTTGAAAACCTAAGTTATCATGCATCATGTTGATTTTCAAGTGGGGTGTAAGAGAGTATCTCAAATGGATTTTTGAATTTTTTTTTTGAATTAGTTAATATATGATAATAAACAAGGAATGATGAGTAATTTTGAAGAAGAATTTGCAAAGATTGAACCCATTGTTAATAAACTTTGTGATTTTTTCCTTTTCGGAAAGAAAATTGTAACCCACGGAAGTAAAAATTTTGTAAAAGAGGGACCCAATATAATTGTGGGAAACCATATTGGGACATTTAAAGATGTTGCATTATTATTTAAAATAGTATCTAGACCGATATTTTTTACGGCTAACAAAATGATATTCACTAAAAAGGATTTTAATTTCCTTATTAGAAAACATTTCAAGAGACATATGAAAGACTTTGGGCTCTTCGTGGATTTAATCCTTAAGCCGGTAAAGGCACCTCTTGTCAATTTTATATCAACAAACATAGCAAAAGTTGGGGGTATGCCGGTGGATTTAGACAAGAAGAAGAGCTTGGCCATAAAAAAATGTCAGGATTATTTAAAAGAAGGGAGAATTGTCATTCTTCTTCAGGGACGCGGCCGTGTTATGGATGGAGATCCTAATCCTTATGTTTGCACTTTCAGGAAGGGAGCTTCAGCAATTTCTTATAATTTGTACAAAAAAGAAGGGATCTCTGTTCCTGTAACTCCCTTAGCAATGTTTGGAACTCACTTGCCTTTTCTGGTTCCAGCGAAAATAAGAGTAAATGTTGGTGAACCCATGTATATCACCGATTATTTAGAAGATGGATTTGCAGAGACTATAGCCAGATTCAGGACAGCAATGGAAAAGAGAGTGAAGAGTCTATTCTACGAGATCATTCACATGAATTATTCATAAAGAATGCCGATACCATTATTTAACCTTGATGAAATCTGCTTATCAGCATGATTTTTCGCAACATTAAGAGAGTCGCTTTCTTTATTGAATCTAATATTCATTATAATCGGCATTCTTTACCTTACAGGCGAGCCGATCTTACTGCATCTGCTTCGTTACAGCGCATTCGTGGTGAAGGACCACAACTTCATGCGCTGTGCCTTGCATCTGCAGCAAGCTTGACTCGTGAATAATCCACGTCCTCCTGAATTATTCATAAAGAATGCCGATACCATTATTTAACCTTGATGAAATCTGCTTATCAGCATGATTTTTCGCAACATTAAGAGAGTCGCTTTCTTTATTGAATCTAATATTCATTATAATCGGCATTCTTTACCTTCCAGGCGAGCCGATCTTACTGCATCTCAGGCTGTGTC
>CAZYMU010000031.1:0-30367 GCA_964648465.1 uncultured Eubacteriales bacterium
AAGGGGACATTTTAGCATTGCAGTTGATGGGGACACTTTTGCTTTGTTACCACAAGGACGAGTACAACAGCTTGCAATACAACAAGGATATTGATAAAATGTTATTGTATTGTTAGCATATTTTTAGAGGGATTTATAATTAGACGGTTCTGCGGCTGTATCTCTCTCAAAATATAGCATGCAGTATAGTAATTGTTAGCTGATAAACTAAATTTATAAAATAAAAGGAGGTTTCACATGTCACAAGATAAAAAAATATACACTACCGGCTTTGGCGCACCCGTTGATGACGACATAAACAGCAAAACAGCAGGAAGTACAGGTTCTCTATTATTGCAAGATACTCACTTTTTAGAAAAACTTGGTCATTTTAATCGAGAACGTATACCAGAACGAGTTGTGCACGCTAAGGGAGCAGGTGCACACGGCTATTTTGAGGTCACCGCTGATGTTACGAAATACACAAGAGCTAAATTTCTTTCTGAGATCGGAAAACGCACCGATGTATTTGTTCGTTTCTCCACAGTTGGGGGAGAAAAAGGATCAGCCGATGCTGAACGTGACCCTCGCGGCTTTGCTGTGAAGTTCTACACTGAGGAAGGTAATTATGATATGACCGGAAATAATACCCCTGTCTTTTTTATCCGGGATCCCATGAAATTTCCAGATTTCATCCACACCCAGAAGCGTCATCCGGGGACAAATTTAAAAGATGCGGATATGTTTTGGGATTTCCTCTCGCTTACACCAGAATCGATCCATCAAGTGACTATCCTGTTTTCTGATCGGGGCACGCCAAGAACTTTTCGCAACATGAATGGTTACAGTAGCCATACTTTCAAATGGTATAATGATAAAGGTGAATATTGCTGGGTACAGTATCATTTTAAAACAGAGCAAGGTATTCAGAATCTTACCCGGAATGAAGCAACTAAACTGAAAGGGGAGGATCCTGATCATGCAACACGGGATCTTTTTAACGCCATTGAGCGAGGTGAGTATCCCTCCTGGAGATTGGAAGTTCAGATTATGACTCCTGAACAAGCAAAGGAATACCGCTTTGATCCGTTCGATATAACCAAAGTTTGGTTCCATGCTGACTTTCCTCCAATCACTATAGGACGGATGGTACTCAATCGTAATCCTAAAAATTATTTTGCTGAAGTAGAGCAGGCTGCTTTTTCTCCTGCGAATTTTGTTCCTGGGATTGCAGCATCACCAGACAAAATGCTCCAGGGGAGACTATTTTCGTATCATGATACCCACATCCATAGATTGGGTCCGAATTATCATTTGCTACCGATAAATAGACCCAAAGCCGCAAAGGTTAATTATTATCAACGCGATGGATTCATGTGCTTCGGTGACAACAGTGGAGATAGTCCAAATTACTATCCTAACAGCTTTGGAGGTCCGGAACCCCAGCCAAGTGCTGCTGAACCAGGATTTGATGTTTCTGGAACGGCAGGTCGCCATCCTTATACCCTCTCTGATGATGACTTTTTTCAAGCTGGAGAACTCTATCGCCGGGTAATGACTGATGAAGACCGCGACCATATTATTGGAAACATCACCACTCATCTTTGTAATGCCCGAAAGCGGATTCAACTGCGTCAAACAGCTATTTTCTATAAAGCTGATCCTGATTATGGAAGCCGTGTGGCCAAAGGGTTAGGACTTGATGTAGCTGAAGTTAAACGATTAGCAGAGATGTCTCAAGATGAGCGAGTTAAAGCCACTCAAGAGGGAACATAAGAGGTAGCAATTCTTTCATTTATTCGAAGATCCTAAGATCATATAGATTAGCTAACAACAGCGTGCACTTGACCGTCATTCCGCTGCGTTCAATAGCGGCCCCGGAGGCATTTCGTTAACACGCATTCCCTTATAAAACAGGAGGTGGAAAAGGAGATAATATGGCTCGAAAACAAACATATAGGGAAGAACAGAAACAGCGGGATGATCTTACTGGAGAACATACAGTTGGCGATGCTGGACAGATAATACTGTCATGCCTATTTGTTGCGACATGGATGCTCGACACGTTCTTCTTAAATTACACTACTTTCCTTAACCACTATGTACCACTTGGCGTTAGAATACCTTTTGGAGTCGTTTTACTTGTTCTGTCCTGCATTCTGGCAAGAAAGGGTCTGTCTATAGTATTCAGTGAGAAGAGAGAAACTCCTTGCATAATCAGGAAGAGTGTGTTCAATATTGTCCGGCATCCAATATACCTGAGCGAAATCTTGCTTTATCTTGGCATTATTATGCTTAATATATCACTTGCTGCTATATTTGTGTGGATTATTGCGATCCTATTTTTACATCACATATCACTCTACGAAGAAAGGTTGCTATTTGTTCGCTTTGGCAAGGAGTATGAACGATATATACAGGAAGTACCAATGTGGATCCCGCGTTTGCGAAAGAGATGAGTGGGACTGCTGACATTGATTGGTCACAACAATCCAGCTCTAATAAGGCGCTCTTCCTGATCGCTATTCCACCACATTCCATAGCGCAGGTGAGCTTTATCGTTAGGCACATAAGAAATGGAGATGAATTTTGAGCAATTACGATCCAATAGAACTACTCTTTGGGGGCATGGAAAAGCTTGGGCCAGGCGACAATGCCAACACGCTGCGAGTCTTGGACCTTCTTCCAAGGAGAGATTTTCGCCTTATTGTTGATGCAGGATGCGGGTCAGGTCGTCAAACATTAGCTCTAGCGAAAGAGCTTGGGACACTGATTCACGCTGTCGATGTGTATGAACCTTTCTTAAAGGACCTAACTCGGCGTGCGCAAGAGGCTGGCTTTGAACATCTTGTACAGCCACACTGTATAGACATGCAAGATATTGCTGAGACGTTTCAAGATATTGATTTGCTTTGGGCTGAAGGATCAGCTTATAACATCGGCTTCAGCAATGCGCTTACGAGTTGGGCATCATCGATAACGCCGAGCGGATTCTTGGTGGTCAGCGAACTGTCGTGGATAAGAGAGCAAGTTCCCGATCAAGTGAAAGCCTTTTTTCAGTCTGGCTACCCTGATATGCAATCAGTTCACCGTAATATCGAGGTGTGCGAGAATGCAGGCTACAAGGTACTGAACACCCATACACTACCGCGAGAGTCCTGGGTCGAGGGCTACTATGACATTCTTAGGCCTCGTGCTCAAGCCCTCAAAGATCATGCGGATGCATCCGTAAGAAAATTTGCTAGAGAGACGCTTACAGAGATCGAAATTTTTGAAATATCGCTAGATAGCTACGGCTATGTTTTCTTTGTGCTTCAGCGTGCCTAATATATGTTATATGGCAGAAATAGAATATTCCTCTTTAATTTTAAAAGATCAAGATATTTACGCGCAAAATAAGCCACGGGCACGTGATTTAGGCATTCCATTTGAAGGTATTACTGGACCTTTAAATGCAATTACGGATGTGAAAGGAGTGGAGGTTGGCCGAAAAATCACTGGCCTTCAGCCTATTTGGGATAATGAAAATGAAAATATAGACAATAGTAAGGGTTCAATCATAGTTGTTGTTGCTACCGATGCACCTTTAATTTCTAATCAACTCAAACGTTTGGCTAAGCGAGTTCCAATTGGTATTTCCAGGGTAGGAGGTTTTGGATCAAATACTTCGGGAGATATTTTTATCGCCTTTTCAACTGCAAATCCGGGCGCAGCAAGTCGTACAGGAATTCAAGAAATCAAAATGGTTCACAATGACCAGATTAGTCCTTTATTTAAAGCTACAGCTCAAGCGACCGAAAAAGCAATTATAAACGCTTTAATCGCCGCGGAAACTATGACTGGAATAAATGGAAATAAAATATTTTCACTTCCACATGATCAATTAAAAGAAATATTAAGAAAATACAATCGGTTAAATAAGTGATTTATTGATTTATAATTAAAAAGACGGTATAAAAAATCATTGCACCTGATTCTGCTTTGCTAAAGCTACGCAGGAAAGGTGACTTTTACCGTTAGATTTTTTTTGCTGCACACCGCAAAAAAACCTAACATTTAATCCAGATTATTTGCTTAAAAGTGAACACATCTCAACAAGCTGAATAAACTCGGCTCTATAGCCGTGAAAATCCTTACCTTTTGCACTGCGTGCAAGAATTAAAACTGTCTCGTAAGAGGAGTTACCTTTATATTTTGAATCTCTGAGCAGCAATCCAAATTCAGCTACTGCTGCAGAAAATCTGAAATTATTCGAGGCCTTGCTGAACTCCACATTTTTATCAATCAGGGAACGCTCGATCAATTTGCTCTTCTCTCCATCCGGTCTTTTATATCTTAACTTCACTGTCATAACCTCTTTGCTTTTTAATGCTTTAGCAGTGATTTTTGTCTCCTGGTATTTAAGTTCATCCACTACTGGTATCTCTTCACCGGAGCCATAAGGAACAATTTCATAAAGAGCAGTGACTGTATGGCTTGCACCGAGTTCCCCGGCATCTTTGGTGTCGTCTGCAAAATCCTCCTTTTTAAGCATCCTATCCTCATACCCTATTAGCCTGTATGCTTTTACTTTAGCAGGATTAAATTCGACCTGGATCTTTACATCCTTTGCAATAGTGAAAAGCGTTCCTCTCATATCATCAATAAAAACTTTTTTAGCCTCGAGTAAATTATCGATATAAAAATAGTTTCCATTGCCCTTATTAGCGATCTGCTCCATGCGGCCGTCCTTATAGTTCCCCATACCAAACCCCAGAACTGTCAGGAATACACCTCTTTTACGTTTTTCCTCGACCATACGCACGAGTTCGGATGAGCTTGAAATACCAATATTAAAATCCCCATCTGTAGCCAGGATGATGCGGTTATTCCCACCCTTGATAAAATTCTCGAAGGCAACCTTGTATGCCAGTTTTATTCCTTCCCCGCCTGCAGTCGAACCTCCTGCCCTCAGCCTGTCTATCGCCTCGGTAATCTTTTCTTTTTGATTTCCTGAAGTGGAAGGCAGCACAAGACCGGCTGCCCCCGCATACACTACAATCGAGATTCTGTCATTTTCACTAAGCTGCTTGACCAGCAGTTTAAATGCCGATTGGAGTAAAGGAAGTTTATTTGGAGAGCGCATAGAACCTGAAACATCCAGCAAAAAAACAAGGTTGCTTTGGGGTAAATTCTCCGTCTCCAGCTTTCTTCCCTGGAGGCCTATATGGATAAGTCTATGTTCAGGATTCCAGGGGCATGACGATATCTCGGTATTAATCGAAAATGGATATTTCTTCTTGGGAAGAGGATAGTCATAATCAAAATAATTAATCATCTCCTCAATCCGAACAGCATCCTTAAGAGGAAACTGATTGTCTTGAATAAAACGTCTTATATTCGAATAAGATGCGGTATCCACATCAATGGAAAAAGTAGACAGAGGATTGTTCATGGTATCCAGATAGATATTTTCATAGATCCGGTTGTATTCCTCTGTATTAAACCGCTGAAAATGTGAAGGAGGATACGGTTCTTGAAGTCTATGCCTGTATACATCTCCTTTTTTTGGAGATACTACCCCACCTATAACTCCACCGACGACACCGCCAAGGACACCAGCCTCTTCTGTCTCCTTTACTATTACAGCGGTCTTTAGCGTGATAGGTTTTGGCCGGGTTATTCCTTTTTTTACCTGAACTCCAGTCAATTTCGCAATCACATAACCGTTCATCCCTGCTTTCAGGTCGTAAATCCCCACAGGAAGATTCTTAAAAACATAATATCCGTTCTGGCCTGTTATGGAGTTGTACTCGACAGTTGTTGCCTTATTTATTGCAGTAACCTTAATGCCCGGGATGCCATTTCCTTCAGTATCATAGACATATCCTGTAATAGTCCCAAAATCTGCAGACGGTGCCATTCCGAAGAGCCATGTGAAAAACATTAATCCAATAAACCCAAAAATTATTTTCTTTGACATCGTTCCTCCTCGTCTTTCATGCTTCATCATATCATTTTCTCTCACTTTCTATACAATCATGAGAAGAAAATATTCCCTTCTAAATTAGAAAACATGAAAATTTCAGATTTAGTTGCAGAGTATCCGAAGGCCTTTCCGGTTGTTTTCTTTCTTCTTATAGTTATTATTTTTTATCAAATGTGAGTTTTAATAGTGCAGCGGACTTCGAATCCAAAGTTCGGGGATTCAAATCCCTCCGAGTGTGCTAGCTTTTCCCTGATAAAGCAGGAAAAAATAGTCGACATTATTAAACTACTGCTTTCTTATTGTTAGGAAGCTCTTCACTGTGCTTTGGTATTGTTTAGTAATATTTGCCTTGTTCAGAGAGAAATATTCTTAGTTTATATACTAATGCTATTCTTTAAGAAAAGTTTACAAAAAACAATTATTTCTTTGATAATTGACGCTTGATATTTTCTAAAAACTCCATTGCTAATTCCGACCCAAAAGCACCAGGTTTTTTTACTTGTACATCCTCAATTTTACTTTTAAATGAATTTGGGAGAAATTCCCTCTCGAATTCTCCAATTGAACGATATTTTTTATTCCTTTTATTCTTCTTTTCCACTATTTTTTGCCTCCCTTTTATATTTTATAAAAAATTGAGGATTCAGTTCCGGCTTAAAATAATGTTTTCTTTTTATCCAAATAAAACCGTCTCCTTTGGATATAACTGAGACATCTATAGGACCTGCAACTGTTTCTGCTTCTATTGTTACTCTCTTTTTAAATGAAGTCAAATTTACAAGTGATTCTGCCATTGCTGCAAGTTCATCTTTTGGAAGTATTGCAACGACTCTAATCACAGGTATTGTATATGTTTTTTTTTCTATAATTTTCAAGTCTTTTTCTATATTTTTTTATCCATTCACTACTTACTTTTTTAAATATTTTAGTAAGTTCAACCTTTTCTCTATTATAAAGTTTATTAATATTTTCAAAAATAATTTTAGGATATTTTTCACAGATTTGAGAAAAATATTTTTCTATTTCTTCTTCATAATCTGGGCTAATCCCTTCCATGAAAGTATATACCATATCATGCTGGGCAAACGGTATTATTGCAGCTCCTTTAAGGCTAACTTTATGTTCCACACCTTTTTTATATTTCAACACATTATTGGTAATTCCTTCAAGAAAAAAAGATCGGAGAGATGGATATATATCTTTATCTCCAAAACCTGCAATTACAACTCCAGAAAGACTTGGAGGAGAAATTTCTTTTGGAAATTTCGAAAATAAACTTGTTGCGATTTCTGTTAATAGTATAGAGAGAGCGGTACTAATAGGAAGTCTTTCAAATACATTTTTTTTTGCTTCTTCTATTATTTTTCTGTATTTCAGTAAGTCTTTACTATGAGTTTTAGGTATGGAAGGAAGAATTTCAGTTTTGTCCCATATCTTATGATGTTGTTTTATTACTTTTGAAATTATGTCTTTAATCTGCTTTATTGAAATTTGTTTATTTTTTTCTGTTAAATAATTACTTACTTCTTTTTCAATTTGTTGCCTAATATTAATAAAATAGCTATAAATATATCTTTTAAAATGAATTTCTTGTTCGGATTTAGGAAATAATTGTTTTCCCTTAGTTAAAAAACCTATAAAATCATCAGCATATTCTTCCAAGGTATCAAATTTTCTACTATTCAATTTATCTCTATAGATTTTTATTATAGTTTCCCAAGGAACCTTCATAAAATTTGCTGCGCCATAAACCATAATTCCAACAGGATAATACATAGATAAAGCGAATATTTTGTTAGCAGAAGTAAAAATTTTTAACCCTTTTTCTTCAGTCATTGTAACTGCACTATCAGCTGCAAAAGCAACTGCTTCTTTATTCATTATTATAACTTCTGCCGTCATCATTCACTCCTTTTATAAAATTTTCCTTCTCATGTAGCATTTATATTTATGAAATGCTATCAAGCCTAGAGACATTTGGTCCTATATATCCATATTTCAGACTTCTATTCAGCTAAATAATCCACCAAATCAATTTCATATTTGTATAAATTTATAAATGATCAGTCTTAAATTCTATTATTTTTTCTTCTATTTTAGGGTAAAGTTTGTCTATTTCTTTCTGAATTTCTATCGTCATTTTTAATGCAGTAACAACTTTGCAATAATGTTTTATATCGCCAAGATTTAAAATTCTACCTTTCCTATCCTTCAGCCATTTATCACAAACTTGATAACTACCAATCTGATATTTCCAAATTTCTTCAGTAACTCCTTCGAAATACTGGCTTCTGTTGAAATAGAATCTTTTTTGTTTATCATCATATCTCAGCTTATCAACTTCGTTATCACCTTTCCCCTGGAATCTAGCCACTGGCATATCAAGTTCTTTTGATTTTAATAGATGTAAATCAACAAGTCTTTTCCCATATTCAAATATTTTGCTAAACAATTTGTAATCTTTTGTAAACGGAATTCTTGGAAAATCTATCTTTAATAATTCAGCGTATTTTGTTCGATAGATATTTGAGTAAAGAATCGCGTAGATATAATAAAAAATCTCTTCGGGAGAAGGTTCTTTTTTATAAGCATCAGATATAAATGCAAACGTTTCTAGGATTATATTTGGTTTTTTTTCAATTATTCCTTCTTTATTTATAAATAAATCTTTTTTATCTTTTACTTGGTAAAGATAAAGAGGGAAGACATAAGTTTGTCCGCCAGAATAATGTATATCGACAATAAAATTAGAAATAAAACAATGAGAAAAATTGACTTCCTTTGATTCAGAACGAATAGTTGCTATTCCTAAGTTTTTCTCAAAGAAATTTTTCATTAACTGCCATCTGTCACATCCCCGATCAATTAAATCTGGCAAATAACAAATGTATCTAATATCGAATGGACGATATGAGTATTGTCTTAAATTCTTATTCCAATCAATTTTTTTTGTACTTTCCCTTGCAGCTCTTATCTTCCAGTCTCTTGTATCCTTCAAACACAATCCTTGTTTTAACAATTCGTCAGGTAAATCACTGGTAAACGTTAACATTTTTTGTTTGATTTCTTCTTCTTTAAATGCTACTAAAAAATGGTCACGATGAGTTTTTATGCCACTGGAAAATTCGTGAAATATTTCAGGAATTCCCCTGAATTTATAATAGTTAACTTCATTTGATAAATCTTTTGGAACAAAAAAATAATATGGTGCAGATGGTTTTAAATTTTTCCATTTTGTTAAATTGATATCATTTTTTTCCAAATATTTATATTTCTTTTCCCTAAGTCCATAAACATCTTGATAAAAAACCTTGCTCAATTCGCTCTGATTATTAGTCTTGATTAATAACGTAATAGAAACACCTTGCATTATGTCAAACACATTTTCATCTTTGCCTCCATCTGGGCATTTCTCGCCAATACGAGAATTACCGTGGAGGTTTAGAATATAGATCTCTTGAAAACTTTGAAATAATTTCTTACGCATACCACGGTGAATCAATCCAGAAAGGTATGAATTATTTGTAATAATTCCAATAATACCTTCTCCTGTTTTTTCTATTTTCCAATGGGCAAAACGAATAAATTTTATATAATCATCAGAAAGCGGTTGAATATTCCTTTCATTCCGCACATCTTCTTTATAAAGCTCCATTTCTTTTTCAATAAAGTCGGATTTGTTAACAGAGCTGACCGAATATGGTGGATTACCAAGTATCACTAAGATAGGCTGTTCTTTTTTGATTTTACCTGCGAAATTAGATTCTTCAGATAGTGAAGCCATCCCCGGAAGTTCAGTTTGAGCAAGTTCTTCCATTTCTAATGTATTTGTTAGATAAAGTTTGAACCTATCATTTCCTTGAAGTTTATAGCCTAATTCTTCTAACAGAAAAGACATCTTTAAATGCCCTACTGCATAAGGTGCCATCATTAGTTCAAAAGCGTAGAAATTATTAAGAATGTGTTCTTTAATGAAATCTTCTCTTCCTCCTTCACCATATTTTGATACAAATTCTTCTACCGCCAATTTTGCTGCTTCTGCCAGAAAGGTTAGCGTTCCTGCAGCGGGGTCTAATACTGTAACCGTGTCACTTGCAAATCCATCAGTTCTATTGAAATGATTCTTTAGAATTGTATGCAAAGAACGTACAATATAGGAAACTACTGGTTCAGGAGTAAAGTACACTCCACATTTTTTTCTTGTTTTTGGATTGTATTCAGCTAAAAATGTTTCATAAAAGTGAATTATAGGATCTTTACCTTTACCATCGTGGAAATATTGGTGAAGGATTTTTGTCACATCTGTAACAGCCAGAACTTCTGAAATTTCATCAATAATCCATTCCATTTGTTCCGGTATGTCTTCAAAAGAAATGAACTTGAAAAGATCTCGTAGAATTCCGATAGTGTGAGGAATGCTATCGTAAGCAAGTTTTCTATTAAACCCGTTCTCAGAACGCGTTCTTGCTACAAAAAGTCCATATGATACAGTTTGTGAATAAAGGTCAGCAAATTCTTCTTTTTTAATCCCACTTATCAGGTATTTTCTAAATGCTTCGTAAAATCCTAAAATATGTCCTTTTCCTGATGTTTCTTCCTCTTTTAGCTCCTCAGAGATGACTTCTTCCTTTAAAAAACGGGTCCTCTTTGCCAATTCAATCGCCAAGGTTTTGGCATTATATACTTTTGGCAGAGAGAAGGATAAAAATTTCTCGATTAGATTAAAAAAGTTTGACTCATTTTCAACTGGAGGAGTAATTCTTAGCTTATGCACGATAAAAGGCCTGGCAACAAAAGTGTTATCTATCAATAATCCATTACGATACAACCTGAATTCAAAGAAGTTGGTCAATATCACATTTGGAAAAGTATAGAGGTATCTCTTTAGCTGATCTGTGTGTTCTATTTTGTCTAAATCACCAATAGTCGGAGCCTTTGCTTCAATATATCCGACTATTTGCTGTTTCCCACTCCAAATTCTGAAATCAGGATTTCCTGCCTCAGTTTTTTTAGGCAGAATTGTTACATGAATTCTTGTTTTTCCTTTTAATTCGGAATAACTATCAATCAACTCCTTAAGTAATGAATAATAACTTTCTTCCCTTGCGTCACCTCTCCCAAAAATTTCATTTATTTTCTTTAGATAAGTTTTTAGCATTTCTTATAATACATCAATTAATTTATGCATTTAATTATTGCATTATTCCCGTTCACTGATTTCAATTTATATCATTAGAGAAATTAGTTGTCAAAAAATAATACTGGTATTTAAATTGCAAATCATATATTTTGTCAGAAGTGAGGCGTCGCACTTCTGACAAAATATGTCATTAAGATATTATGCAATCTATTCATAAACAAACACTTGCACGGATAAGAGGGAACGGAAGGGGTCGCGCATTTTCAAGCAAGGATTTTCTTGATCTTGGTGACCGGAATTCTGTAGACAAGGCTCTTTCTAGATTGTGCGCTCAGGGGATCATCCGCCGGGTAGCGACTGGAATTTACGATTTTCCACGTAAAGATGAGGAGCTGGGCGGCAAACTTAGCCCAGATATACATCAAGTAGCGCAGGCGATAGCTCGGAAAAACGGTGTGCGCATTCAGCCATCGGGTGCACTGGCTGCAAACTTGCTTGGGCTTTCGATGCAGGTGCCGGCGCAAGTCGTTTACCTTACGAACGGCAAATCCCGAACCGTCGATATTGCCAACCGCACCCTAATATTCAAGCGGGTAGAGCCCAGGGAGATGCGACCCGGAAGCGACATAGGTATTCTCGTTACCCAGGCTCTTCGCCATATGGGACAAAATCAGATTGATAAAAATGTGGTCGATTATCTTCATCGGCAACTCTCTGACTCTGATCGTAAGAAACTTCTGAAGGACGCTCGATACATGGAAGACTGGATTTGGAAAGTTGTCCGGCGCATCACTTCTAAGCAGGAACAACAAGGAAAATAATCTTGGATAAAGTGGCTACACGAGATACCGGTTTTCGGCTGCGGTTGTTCGAGGAAACCGCCAGCCGAATGGATCTAGACCCTCTTATTGTTGAAAAGGACTTTTGGGTATGTTGGACTCTTAAGCGCCTGTTCAACCTTCATGAACTGCGGGAACATTTAGTATTTAGAGGGGGGACATCACTATCAAAGGTTTACAAAGTTATCCAACGCTTTTCTGAAGATATAGATTTAACGGTTAACAGGGTATTGCTCGGATTTGGAAGGGATAACGATCTTACTAACGTAAAAAGCAATAAGCAACGTAATCGTTCGATCGAGCGGATGGTTGCAGTATGCAGGTTGTTTGTTGGCTCTAAGTTACGTCTCATGCTAGAAGAGATATTCGCATTTTATTTGAAAGATGGCAAGGAGCCGTGGGAAGTCGTTATTGATAAACAGGATAAGGAAAGACAGACATAACTCTTCAATTACCCAGGCGCTGTGGATCTCGCATCTGGTTCTTATGTAGATCCTGCCGTCAAACTTGAGTTCGGTTGCCGATCAGATCCTTGGCCGACCATGAAGGCCGTGATTAAGCCCTATGTTGCAGAATATTTCCCTGATGTTTTTAGTAACAACCAAGAATATGAAGTCATCGCTCTAAAAGCCGAACGCACTTTCTGGGAAAAAGCTACTATACTTCATCAGGAGGCGAATCGTTCCAAAGATCGCCCGTTCCCACTAAGGTATTCCCGACATTACTATGACTTGGCCATGCTGGCTCAGGGTCCTTTTCGCGATAAAGCATTACAAGACTATGATTTATTGGAAGCTGTGGTGCGGCATAAGAAAATATTCTTTAGATGCGGATGGGCGAAATATGATGAAGCAAAGCCGGGAACGCTGTGCCTTCTCCCACCTGATTTTCGTCTCCCAGAGATACAGAAGGACTTCGAAAAAATGCGAATAATGATGTTCGGCGAATCCCCCTCATTCCGGGAAATAATGGATATCCTTTCAGAGCTGGAATCGACTATTAATAACGGGTAGGAAGCGATGTAAATCTCTCCAACTGTCGAGACCCTCATAGAGTCAAGAGTCCATGATGCCCTCGAGAAGCTATACATATAAAACGCAATAGCAAGATTCTGATATTGAAGAAGTTGCAGGGTATCATGTCCAGTCTTAATCAGTTACACATCACAATCAGCTTCAAAATTACTCATATCTCAAAGTATCAACTGGATTTGAGGCTGCTGCCCTGAAGGTTTGATAACTGATTGTCAAAAAGGCAATTCCGAGAGCTGCAGCAGCCGCAAGAATAAACATCCATGGACTTATGCTGATATGGTAAGCGAAATTCTGCAGCCATTTACTCATGGCAAAATAAGCCACAGGGAATGCAATAACATTGGCAATCACAACCAGTTTAACAAACTCCTTTGTCAAAAGCGTCATTATCTGCGGGATCGATGCTCCAAGGACCTTGCGGATTCCGATTTCTTTTGTGCGCTGCTCCACCGTAAATGCAGAAAGGCCCAAAAGCCCCAGGCAGGCTATCAACACAGCAAGGATTGCAAAGTATCCGAAGGCCTTTCCGGTTCTTTGTTCTCTTCTGTACAATTGGTTAAAGGCCTCATCCAGAAAGTAGAAGTCGAACGGCTGTCCATGACTACTTTTTTCAAAAGTTTCTTTTAAAAGGCTGATATTTCTCGGTATATTTCCAGGCTTGAGCCGTACTGCAATATTGGATCCCTCTTTCAGAGACAGAAACATTGGTTCTATATGACTATGCAGGGACGCAAAGTAAAAGTCCTTGATAACACCTATTATATGATATTCTTCTCTAATAAATTTAAATTTTTTGCCAAGTGGCTCTTTCCAACCCATATTCTTTACAGCGGTTTCATTGAATATTACGCCGTTTTTATCACTGCCATATTCTCTGGAAAAATTTCTTCCCTGTAAAAGTTCTATCTTGAAGACATCCAGAAAATCATAGTCCACATAATCAAAACACATCTGCATTTTTACTTTTTCACCATTATCTTTTTCCAGTTTTACTCCCAGCAGGCGGCTTCTAATATTCGTGGGCAGGCCGCCAGATACAGAGACACCTTCCACCTCGGGGAAATTGAGCAGTTCGGTTTTGATTACTGATGTTTCTTTCATAGCTTCCCTGGTACGTACAGGTATGACTGCTACATGCTCACGGTCATAACCCAGTCTCTTTGTTTTGATGTAATTCATCTGCCCGAAAATTATAATTGTGCCAATGATAAGAATAATAGACGCACTGAACTGAGCGACAACAAGAATATTCCTCATCCCTGACCCTTTCTTGCCTGATCTAACAAAATCTCTGAGTACACTCACAGGCTTGAGAGCGGATAACACAACTGCAGGGTAACTTCCAGAGGCAATACCGACGAACATTACAGTTAAAAAAAGTAGGCTCAGAAGAGCTGTGTTATGAAGATAATTGATCTGAATATCGATTCCTACGAGAGAACAAAAATAAGGCAGAGATAATTTAATTAAGACTAATGCAATTCCCAGGGCTAAAAGAGCGACGATAAATGATTCTCCTATAAACTGTTTGAATAGTTGTGTTCTGTTGGCTCCTGCTACCTTTCGGATACCGATCTCTTTCGAACGGGTTGCAGCACGGGCAGTTGCAAGGTTCATATAGTTTATACAGGCAATTAGCAGAATGACAAAGGCTATAGATATAAACAGGTAAATATATTTCATTTCATTGTTTGTGGAAGTCTCTCTCCAGAAGTGAGATCTTAGATGAATATCCTTGAGCGGCTGAAGATACAACTGATAAGCCTTTTGTTCATACTTTTTAAGTAAGGACGGAAATTTTCCTTCGATAATGGCTTTTTTACTGCCTTTCTTCACTTCAACATATGTTATGAAATTTCCAACATCCCATGTATTGATCATAAAACTGTTAGATTTATCGGCAATCAATGTAGGGACTGATATAAGATAATCAAACTGCAGATGGGAATTAGGAGGCACATTTTTTAATACTCCTGTAATATGGAGATTATATTGTTTATGTCTTTCTTTGTACTCAATACTTTTTCCGATTGGATCTTCGTTCCCGAACAGTTTTTTTGCAGCACTTTCGGAAATCACCATAGAGTTGGGACTAGCAAGAGATTCAATCTTATCTCCCTTAATGAGTGGAAATGAAAAAATACTCAGAAAATTCCGGTCAGCATACAAACCGGTTTCATGAAAGTTTTTTTCGTTGTTTTGAAGTACTGCTCTTTTTGTCCAAGGTTTCATAATCCGGGTAGCGTTTACTATTTCAGGAATACTATCCGTCAATGCCTTTGCCAACAGCTCTGGTGTCTCTGCTGAATATTCTTCGACGTTACTTTTCATATACGAATCATGGGATACCACAAGGTGTATACTACTGGCTTTCTCATGGAATCGATCAAAACTCATCTCAAATTGTACATATGCTAAGATAAGTATAAAACAAGCCATTCCTACGGCTAATCCTGTTATATTTGTCAGGGAAAACCACTTATTCTTAATGATATTTCTGAAAGATATAATCAAATAATTCTTAAACATGAGTGTGCTCCAGTAAATTTTATTCGAGATAAAACCGCGAAGAGACCTGATGACTTGAAACCAGTACCACAGCCATGCAAAAAGAAATCCCTTCCCTTGACAAATTTCATTAAAAACCTCTCTAAAATCCCCCAGGTGAGTATATTCTCCCCTATCAGAGTAGACCGATTTAAGCATCGATTCTGCGATTCTGGGGGGCTTAATGAAATTACTACTTTTCATAGTCACACTTTGTTAGTCTCAGGTTTTAGCTCCCGAACATCAGCCCAGCTGGAATCATGGATGCTCTTTATTTCTAGCAGCGCCTTCTTGCCCATGGAAGTCATCTTGTAAATCCGCTTTCTCCTTCCTCCACGTTCATTTATCGGGTCAGTTAAGAATGAGTCAAGCAAGCCCTTTTTCTCGAGACGCTCCAGAGGGTCATATATAGAACCAAATGACCAGTTTTTACCTGTTATTTTAATGAGTCGATTTCGGATGGGCACGCAGTATGCATCATGCTTGAGTTTCCAGATTGCAAGAAGAACCAGTTCTTCAGATCGTGATAAAATCTTCATTTTTACCTCTATATCTTTATTACTTCCAGATTATGAAACAAATAGAATCGCCTGTAAAGCGATTTGTTCCTAAAAACAGAGAATAAAAGAATAATTGATATAAATTCCCCCTTCAAAACGCAGCTAATTAACAGTGATTAGTCTAATATGATCGAACAGTTCTGGGGATACTCTACTCTGTATACGCTTTTTACAGACCAATTCTATGAAATTTTCTCTTTCCCGCGGATTTTTATTGACTTTATATTTTTGTTTTATCTATTATTTATAATATTGCAGTTCAGAGGATGAAAATTTGATGAAATTTAGAGAAAATCCTAAATTCAAAAAAAAAGAAATTTCTATACCTAAACATTTTTCTCTCAGATGACGTATTTAACAAGATTGGTTGGGTTGAGATAATTGCAATCAACATTTTATATCTTGTTATTATTTGTCTATAATTCAAATCGTGTCTTTAGTTTTTAATACCGGAAGTTAAAGGATGCGTACATAATGAAAAATTCTAAATCATTTATATTTATTGTCTTTGTTTTTCTTTACATAACTTCACTGGATTTTCCCGGTCAGGCTCAGGAAACATATTCTCCGTCTGATATCACGAAGGTCGTTTTCCTGGGGACAGGAAATCCCAATCCAGACCCTCAACATTCTGGAAATTCCATTGCAATAGTTATTAACAATACACCCTACATTGTGGATTTTGGACCAGGCCTTATTCGGCAAGCAGCGGCCTTATCGCCCAGATACGGAGGCAAAATCGAAGCTTTGGGCGTCGAAAATCTTAAAATAGCGTTTTTAACCCATTTGCACTCCGATCATACTAAAGGAAATCATAAATATCTACAAAGGAAAAGTCGTTTCCGCAAGAGACCTTGATGTTTATTGATTCCTTAAGACCTCTGGAAAAATGCTGGCTCTGTTAAATAACTAGCAAAAAGATTAGTTTTAATATATATAAAAAATAGAGGCGTAAAAAAACTTTATGGATGGATAAGCCCCAATGTATTTAACAGGGCTGACTGGACTGAAAAATCAATAACCTTATATATTTTTTATGTCAATCTGAAGGAGGTTGGAAGTGAATAATAAACAATTATTATCCAGAAAACTTAGGACAGTATTTTTCTTCAGCTTAATCCTGATTTTGGTTTCTTTGGTATTTCCGACTGAAGAAATTGTGAAAACTCCGAAGGGAATCGAAAGACTTAAGAATCGGATTGATGGCGTGATACAAAGCGTTGAAGGAACAATCGGAGTCGCCGTCAAACATCTTGAAACAGGAGAGGAGCTTTACATCAATGGCTCCACCTTCTTCCCGATGGCGAGTGTTTTCAAAATCCCGATATTTGTAGAAGTGATGGCTCAGATAATAGATGGAAAATTTACTCTGGATGATGAAATAAATGTGCAAAAGCCAGATCAGCATTTGGGAAGCGGGATGCTTTCGGATCTCGATGCGCCCGGAATTAGACTATCAGTCCGGAACCTGATCAACCTGATGATGATGATTTCCGATAATTCGGCCACGGATATTCTTTTAACGAAAGTCAGCGCAGAGAAAGTAAACAGCCGATTGCAGTCTTTCGGTATTGATAATATGACTGTGAATCGGACTTGCCAGAATTTGATATTGGATACTATAGGTGTGGACTCCGAAAAATATAAGGAGATGACTCTCGAAGAAGTGATAAAAACCTACAGGAAGGAAATGGAAGACAATCCTCAAGCATTTGAAGAGGCGACAAAAAAATTCAGCCAGATTCAAAAAGACCAGAGCACACCTCTAGCCATGAACAGACTTTTGGAAATGGTCTTTAAAAAAGAGATTCTCGATCCTGAAAGCTGTGAACATATCATTTCTGTCATGCTCAAGTGTCAGACAGGGGGGAAAAGGATTAAGGGGGACCTTCCGGGAAGAGTCAAGGTGGCCCATAAAACCGGCACCATCGGGGGGACGGTCAACAATGTTGGTATTATTTATCTTCCTGATAATCTGGGCCACGTTGCACTAACAATTTTTTCTAAAGACATGGAATTGAAAACAAGAGAGGTCGAAGACAAAATTGCTCAAATAGCGAGATTCGTTTTTGATTATTTTTATTTCACTTCTTGACAACTTTCCTTTTTCTCTATTCTAGTTCATACAAATAAGCACCCTTTTCTATTACAGCCATGCCATTTTCCCCACAACAAAGTAAAAGATCAAGGATAGAGAGATTTTTCATAAATTTCAAGTTCCCTGATTCTCTGAGCGCCTCTACCCTTCTTTTTAAATGGAACAGTTATCCAACCCTCGCCCAACGGACCTTTTATGCGATTCCGATTAACATATGTAAATCCCCTTGCTAATAAGGTTTCATCTTATTTCATATTTATACATAACAAGAGGATTGTCTACCTTTAACTCCCAGATGCGTTTTCCAATCTTTTCAACTTTCTTTGCTGAGGATTTCTTATTGGCTCTATATTTTTGTTCTATGTATTATTTATAATATTGTAGCTCAGATGGTGAAAATTTGATGAAATTTAGCACAGGTCAATAGGGATATCAAAATTCCTACCTAATTCTTTTGACCTTACACAATTCCTGTGCTATAAGTATTGGAAAAATTGTTTGTATTAAAAGCACAACTGGACCGCGGAATAAGCCAAATCCAGATTTTTCTCCATGACTTTTAGAATGAAAAAGCTCTATCTTATACTCGAGGATGGTACAGAATATCAAGGCCTTTCTTTCGCCGCCGAGGAATCCATTTCAGGAGAAGTCGTGTTCAACACCGGGATGGTCGGCTATTATGAATCTTTGACCGACCCCAGCTATAAGGGACAGGTTCTCGTCCTTACTTATCCGCTGATCGGAAACTACGGCGTTCCGAGCAAAGAGGTAAAAGGAGATCTTCCTAAAAATTTTGAATCGGACCGCATTCATGCCTCTGCTTTGATCGTTTCTGATTATTCTTTTTCTCATAACCACTGGAACGCTGTGGAAAGTCTGGCCGATTGGCTTAAAAAACAGCATATCCCGGCCCTCTATGGGATCGACACACGCGCTTTGACAAAGCAGCTGCGTGAGAAGGGCACAATGTTGGGCAAGATCGTCTTTGATAAAGACATAAAATTCTATGACCCTAACAGAGAGAACCTTATCAAGAAAGTCTCAGTGCAAGAGCCGATTGTTTACAACAGAGCGGGGAAGAGGAGAATAATCGTCATCGATTGCGGGGTTAAATACAACATTATCCGGTGTTTGATCAAGCGGGACTGTTGTGTGATTCGTGTTCCCTACAACTTTGATTTCTTCCAGCAGAGTTTTGATGCGGTCATTATTTCCAATGGACCTGGAGATCCCAAGATGTGCCGAGAGACCATCGTTTTGGTCAAGAAATGTTTGGAGAGAAAGATCCCGATTTTTGGCATCTGTCTAGGGAATCAACTGATGGCTCTGGCCGCAGGAGCCAACACCTACAAACTCAAATACGGCCACAGGAGTCAGAATCAACCCTGCCTTCAAGTGGGGACAAAAAAATGTTTTATCACTTCTCAGAATCATGGTTTTGCTGTAGATGACAGGAACTTACCCGAGGGATGGCTGCCCTGGTTTGTAAACATTAATGACAACACCAATGAAGGCTTAAGACATAAAAATTTGCCTTTCATGTCCGTCCAGTTTCATCCAGAGCATACTCCCGGTCCTGTGGATACAGAGTTTTTGTTTGACACCTTTCTAGAAAGGGCAGAGAGATGAGAAAGGTCATTTTGCTGGGAAGCGGAGCGCTCAAAATCGGACAAGCCGGGGAGTTCGACTACTCAGGAAGCCAGGCCATAAAAGCACTGAAGGAAGAGCGGATAAGAGTAATTCTTGTCAATCCCAATATCGCTACCATTCAGACCTCCGAAGCCTTGGCCGACAAGATTTATTTTCTTCCCGTTACTCCGTATTTCGTGGAAAAAGTGATAGAGAAAGAAAGGCCGGACGGAATTCTCCTCGGTTTTGGAGGACAGACCGCGCTTAACTGCGGAGTGAAATTGAATGATAAGGGAGTGTTTGCTAGGTTTGAGGTAGAGGTCCTGGGAACATCGATTCAGGCCATCAAGGACAGCGAGGATAGGCGGAAATTTGTCAAGAGGTTGAGCGAAATAGATCTGAAGGTTCCGCGGAGCATTGCTGTATCCTCCGTCCAGGAAGCCATGGAAGCTGCAGAGAAGATCGGATATCCTGTCATAGCCAGAGTCGCTTATGCTCTGGGAGGATTGGGTTCAGGCCTTTCCGCCAATAAAGAGGAGCTTCTGGAGACTATCCAGAAAGCTTTTGCTTTCACAGACCAGATTTTGATCGAGGAATATCTGGAGGGCTGGAAAGAGGTGGAGTATGAAGTTGTCAGAGACATACACGATAACTGCATCACAGTCTGTAACATGGAGAATTTTGACCCTATGGGCATCCATACCGGAGAAAGCATTGTTATTGCTCCTTCCCAGACGCTGTCCAATCACGAGTATCATAAGCTTCGGGATATATCCATCAAGGTGATCAGGCATCTTGGCATAGTCGGAGAGTGCAATATCCAGTTTGCTCTGGACAAGGAGAGCGATGACTACAGGATCATCGAGGTCAACCCGAGGCTTTCCAGAAGCAGTGCCCTCGCTTCCAAAGCGACCGGTTATCCTTTGGCTTTTATCGCTGCAAAGTTGGCCCTGGGCCATTCCTTGATCGACCTGCCCAATTCAATAACCAAGCGAACAAAAGCGTGTTTTGAACCGGCTTTGGATTACATCGTGGTCAAGATTCCCAGATGGGATCTGACAAAATTCAAGAGAGCCTCTAAAAAGATCGGAACAGAAATGAAGAGTGTCGGGGAAGTGATGGCTATTGGCCGGACTTTCGAAGAGACCTTGCAGAAAGCCATACGTATGCTACAGGTCGGGAGGTACGGCCTTGTTTGCAACGACATCAGCTTCGAGGACTTGGAGAAAGAACTCCAGAATCCGACGGACAGACGGATCTTTGCCATCGCAGAGGCAGTCAAAAGGTATTCGATCGAGGATATCCATTCCTTAACCAGGATCGATAGATGGTTTCTTTACAAGATCAAAAATATTGTAGAATTGGAAGGGGAAATCAGATGCCAGAATTATCAGAATTTATCGCGAGAACTGCTTGGTAAAGCTAAGAAACACGGTTTCTCTGATAAACAGATTGCTCTACTTTTCGGCAAGGAAGAACTGGATATCAGAGAGTTGCGAAAAAAAATTGGTATTAGGCCTTATGTCAAGCAGATTGATACCCTGGCGGCAGAATATCCTGCCCAGACAAACTATCTCTATCTCACTTATAACGGATCAGAGGATGATATCGAGTTTGCCGACAAGAATACCGTTATCGTTCTGGGTTCTGGGTCCTACCGGATAGGATCTTCTGTAGAGTTTGACTGGTGTTGTGTCAATGCTGTTTTGACTTTAAGAACCATGGGCTTTCGGACCATCATGATCAACTACAATCCTGAAACGGTCAGTACCGATTATGACATCTGCGACAAGCTGTATTTTGAGGAGTTGAGTTTCGAGACCGTAGCCGATATTTATGAAAGAGAGGCGCCGATAGGGCTCATCATTTCGATGGGCGGTCAGATTCCGAACAACCTGGCCATGAAATGTCAACAGTATGGTCTGGCCATACTCGGCACGTCGCCGTTGTGTATAGATAAGGCGGAGAACAGGTACAAGTTTTCTGCGCTCTTGGACGATTTGGAAATCGACCAACCTGAATGGAAAGAGCTGACGAATGTTGAGGACGCCACATCGTTTGCCAAAAGCGTGAATTATCCTGTTTTGGTGAGGCCGAGTTATGTTCTCAGCGGTGCGGCCATGTCAGTGGCCTTGAATGATTCTGAACTCGTCCATTATCTGAAGAAAGCCTCAAGAGTCAGCCCGGAATACCCGGTTGTCATCAGCAAATTCATCGAAAACGCTAAAGAGATTGAAATCGATGCTGTGGCCAAAAAAGGAGAGTTGTTCGTCTATGCTATCTGTGAGCATGTTGAAAACGCCGGCGTTCACTCTGGAGATGCGACTATGGTTCTTCCTCCCCAACGAACGTATCTCGAGACCACAAGACGGATGAAAAAGATTGCTCGCCAGATTGCCCGTTCTTTGGAGATCAACGGGCCTTTCAATATTCAATTTATTGCCAAAGATAACAAGGTCAAAGTCATCGAGTGCAACCTGAGGGCTTCCCGCTCTTTTCCCTTTGTGTCCAAGATTTTTAAACTGAATTTTATCGATCTGGCAACAAAAATCCTCATGGGCGAAGATGTGCCGAGGATTGACAAATCCTGTTTCGAACTGGATTATGTGGGGGTCAAAGCCCCGCAGTTTTCCTTCACACGGATCAAAGGAGCTGATCCTGTGTTGAGTATTGAGATGGCCTCAACGGGAGAGGTGGCTTGTATTGGAGACAACTTCGAGGAAGCTTTCCTGAAGGCTTTGCTGTCAGTAGGCTTCCGATTTCCGGAGAAGAACATTTTTTTGTCCACCGGACCTTTTGAAAGCAAATCCTTGTTCCTGCCTCAAGCCAAGAGGCTCAAAGACCTCGGTTTCCATCTGTATGCCACTCGCGGTACAGCGGATTTTATGAAATACCACGGCATTCATTCAGAGATTTTGCGGTGGCCATTGGAAAAGAAAGAACCCAACGCACTCACTTATATTTCGGAGGGAAAGCTGGATCTCATCATAAATATCCCTAAAAGCTATGCGGAAGAAGAGCTGACAAATGATTATATCGTGAGGCGCAAAGCCGTGGACTTCAATATTCCTCTGATCACCAATTTGCAGTTTGCCGAAAGATTTATCGATGCCATTTCCCGGGTTGAAATGAGCGAACTGAGCATAAAATCCTGGGACGAATACTGAATTATAGAAGTGGCCGAGCGAGTAGGAAAGTATATGATACGACCTATACTCTTCCTCAGAAAGCTTACCTTGGATGAGCCGCAAGGGCAGGTGGTCTATCAATACGGAAAGCACAGAGCAGAGACTGAAAGCATGAATTTCTTATTTACTTTATATTTTTGTTTATATGTATTATTTTTAATACAGCAGCTTAGAAGGTGAAAATTTGATGAAGTTTCAGATATCGATGTTTTTTCTCTTGCAAAAGTTTTACGTAAAAGGGAATGGGGAATAGATCAACTTAAAAAGTTTGAGAAGTTTTTAACAATAGAAAAGGCTTTCAAGTTAAGCTTGAAAAGAGGGACCAGGTTTTGTACCTGGCCCCTCAGTATCATTGTGAATCAGACTTCGGGAATTTTTGGGAGATGAGCCAGCGATTCTTCAACCTTCTTTTCAGAATACTCATAATCCATAAGTTTTCCACCCAGGAAGACATCATAGGCTGCCATATCGACATGTCCGTGTCCACTGTGAGCTAATAGGATGGTTTTTGCTTCTCCTGATTCTCTACACTTAAGTGCTTCTTCGATGACTACACGAATTGCATGATTCGGCTCTGGTGCGCTGATGATCCCTTCCGTACGGGCAAAAGTTACGCCGGCTTCAAAGGCGGCGATCTGGTGAACAGCCCTTGCTTCAACAAGTCCTAATCTATGAAGATGGCAAATGATCGGTGCCATCCCGTGATAGCGCAGTCCACCTGCATGCACTGGTGGAGGAATAAAACATGATTCAACACACTTCCAAGAGCATAGTGTGTATCATCTCTTGATACGGCATCTTCTACAGCCTCACTGATTGCAATACCTAGGCTTCCTGGACAATCAGGATCTTTCATTAGCACAGCTCGTCCGGATTTTGTATCCTGACTTGGGCTTGGAATGCATTTTCCGCCCCAAGTTTCCATCATAATTCGGCGATTCTGTGCTTACTTCTTGTTTTATTAATTCCATGGAAAATAGAGGTGCTAAATCGCCTGGAGTAACGGGTTTGCCAGTGCCTGGATGCAAAACAGGAGGTAATGGCTCAGGCAAATCAGCTTGTATATTATACCAGGAGAATGGCATTTCTTTCTCATTTATTTGAATCCAATCTTTCTTCTCAAACTCTTCAATATTTCTCCCCAATCAATCACACGTTGTGAAAGCCTTGATAAATGGCGTAGCATCTTGTATAATTCGATATGTGACGATATGACGAATGAACAATAGATTGGAGACCCGACATGAAAAAGACGATCCGAATAGCCAAGGCAATTACCGATCCTAATCGTTTACGTGCTTTGGCTGCATTGCGACAAGGCGAACTATGCGTTTGTCAGCTTATTGAATTATTGGGATTGGTGCCATCCACAGTCTCAAAACACATGAGCATTCTTCGAGATGCGGAACTTGTTGAGGGAAAGAAACGAGGAAAGTGGATGTATTACTCACTGCCGCCCAAGAAATCCAATCCTGCGGTTTCTGCAATACTTAAATGGGTTATTGATCAGATCGAAAACGACAGCGTGGTTATGCGTGATGGATTGCAGATTAAAAAATTGAGGTGTTGAGAGGGAGACTACTAATGAGCAGGAAGCATTGGATTGCTTCTGCCGGGTTCAAAACCAGATAAAAACCTTTGTTGAAACCTCGCCAGAACCATTAAAAAATGGAGGCAAATCGTGATAACGCTGCTGTGCATGAGATTAATACAAGGAACGAAAACCAAGAGAAAGGATCACAATCATGGCTAATAAAGGCTTACAAGCAAATAAACGAAAAATGTCGAGCGTTTTTGAACGCTATCTGACCGTGTGGGTTGGTCTTTGCATAGTTGGAGGAATTTCCTTGGGGAAGGTTGCCCCAAATTTTTCCAAGGCATTAGACAGTATGGCAATCAGCGTAAACGGAGCCCCAATTGTCTCCATTCCCATTGCAATATGCCTTTTCTTCATGATGTATCCCATTATGGTGAAAATCGACTTTACCTCGGTCGTCAAAGCAGGCAAAAGCGGAAAACCGGTGTTTCTAACGCTCTTTCTCAACTGGTGCATCAAACCATTCACCATGTACGGAATTGCACTACTTTTTCTGGGAGCCTTATTCAAAGGCTTCATCGGCCCTGAAGCAATGGATTTGGTTAAAATGCCGTTTGGTCTGGATCTGTCTATTGGTGCACAGCATGGGGCTGGAACGGTTATTCTTAACGAAGGCGTGAAAATGCTTCAAGTCCCACTTTGGCGCAGCTATCTGGCAGGTTGTATCCTCCTTGGGATTGCGCCCTGTACTGCAATGGTGCTGGTTTGGGGATTCCTGGCCCGGGGAAACGATGGCCTTACCCTTGTTATGGTAGCGATAAATTCCTTGACCATGCTTTTACTATACGGAATCCTTGGCGGTTTCCTGCTTGGGGTTGGTCGATTGCCAGTACCCTGGCAGGCGCTATTGCTCTCCATTAGCATATATGTGGCTTTGCCGCTTGTTGCCGGATATCTCTCCCGGAAATTAATCATCAAATCAAAAGGTGAAGAATGGTTTAGAGCGAAGTTTCTCCACATTCTTTCGCCGATAACCATTACGGCCCTGCTTGCGACACTCGTGCTTCTGTTTTCCTTTAAGGGGGAAGTCATCGTGGCGAATCCTCTGACGATACTTTGGATCGCCATTCCTCTTTTCATACAAACAAATCTGATTTTTTGGCTCGGTTACGGACTCGCTAAAGTTTTGAAGCTTTCCTACAGGGACGCTGCTCCTTCCGCTATGATTGGAGCGTCAAATCATTTTGAAGTAGCAATTGCCACTGCCGCAATGCTTTTCGGGTTATCCTCGGGTGCGGCTCTGGCAACGGTAGTTGGTGTGCTGATTGAGGTACCTATTATGCTGATGCTGGTGAAGATTTGCTTGAAGACCACACATTGGTTTCGGCAAAGGCAACAAGCAAATTAACAAGCACCTGAAGACAGAAAGCACAGCGCAGAGACTGAAAGCAAGGATTTCTTATTGACTGGATGTGTATTTTCCGGTATTATCACGAATGAAGCAGCTCAGAGGGTGAAAATTTGATGAAATTTAGAGAAAATCGTAAGTTTAAAAAAAAGGAAATCCCTATACCTAAACTGAACAAGAAAAAGAAAAACTAATTAAAGAAATGGAAAAAATCCCTAGGAAAAGAGAGTTAAGTTGAGTAATGAAACATTCACTAAAGACAGGATTTAGCTTTGGGTTTACCTCTGGAATAATCACCACTCTGGGGCTAATGGTAGGTCTACATTCTGGCACTCATTCAAAACTTGTTGTTATCGGCGGCGTATTGGTGATAGCAATAGCAGATTCGCTTTCAGATGCACTAGGTATCCATCTCTCCGAAGAATCAGAGAATAAGCATACTACCAAAGAGATATGGGAAGCAACACTCTCCACTTTCTTGTCTAAATTCGCCTTTACATTGACATTTATTGTTCCCCTCCTGTTATTTCAACTCTACACAGCAATTATTGTAAGCATCGCCTGGGGTTTATCATTGTTATGCATTTTTAGTTTCTTTATAGCCAAAGAACAGAAAGCAAAACCATGGATAGCGATCGTGGAACACTTGGGTATTGCAGTGGCAGTTATAATAGCAACACATTATGTCGGTGATTGGATTAGCTCGGCATTTTGTTAGGCAAGATTAAGAACTAAAAGGAGGCAATGTAGATATAACCTTACCTAAAATTGAGGCAGCCAAACCAAAGAAAACTGGAGTCAAATTTAAACAGGCAAAGGGTAACTAAGCAAATTGTGCTCCGCTCCCTGCCTGAAAAATTCGGGAGGATAAATATGCTGGAGATTAAGCAGTTAACTGTAGCCATAGAAGATAAGGAAATTCTGCATAATGTGAATTTGACCATAAGCCCCGGTGAAACACATGTCCTGTTTGGTCCCAATGGCAGCGGAAAAACCACATTGCTTATGGCGATAATGGGTTTCCCCAAATACCGAGTAACCAAAGGCAGCATCATTTTCCAAGGCAAGGACATAACTAGATTACCAATGGATGAGAGAGCCCGCTTAGGAATTGGCATGTCTTTTCAGCGACCACCAGTGGTTCGGGGAGTAAAGACTCAAGATATGATTGCCGCCTGTCTCAGAGGAAAAGAAGACAAAGACACTATTGGTCGGCTAGCTGAGAAGGCTGACCTAGCTGATTTTCTGGACAGG
This sequence comes from uncultured Eubacteriales bacterium, assembly GCA_964648465.1. Taxonomy (GTDB): domain Bacteria; phylum Acidobacteriota; class Aminicenantia; order Aminicenantales; family Aminicenantaceae; genus Aminicenans. The sequence continues at coordinate 27,182 of CAZYMU010000031.1, forward strand.
GAAATAAACTACGGCTTTTCCGGAGGGGAGATAAAGCGTTCTGAGTTAATGCAGCTGCTCGCCCAGAAACCGGCATTAACCCTATTAGACGAGCCAGAATCTGGGGTTGACTTAGTAAATATAGCCCTGATAGGTGAACTGATAAACAAGCTACTGGATAAGGATTGCCTAATACGCATCCGAAAATGCATGGGATTTATCATCACACATACTGGTCATATTCTGGACTATGTGAACGCTCGCACCGGCTATGTCATGATCAAGGGGAGGATAAGTTCCGGGGAAGACCCACATGAGATTCTGGCGACTATCAAAGAGAAAGGCTATGAAGAGTGTACCAAGTGTATTTTAGGGGGAACATTAAATGACCGAAATGAAATCATCTAAAACGAATAAAGATAAAGCGGAAGCAGCAATAACTAAACCAGCAACACTTGCTGATGATATAGATTTAGATAGTTATCTCAGCTCGGCTGAGGAACAACCTTATCAAGCTGATCCGTCAAAACTTCCTACCAAAGCAAAGGAACAAATGATGGGAGCAGGAATCATTTTGGATGATATGAGACAAAGGTCAGGAACCTTTATCCAGATGGATAACACACCAGTTCATAGTTCAATCAGGCAAGAGGGTGTAGAAGTAATGGCGACCAGCCAAGCTCTAGAAAAGTATGACTGGTTGTCAGACTATTGGTGGCAGGCAGTAGCCGTGGATACTGATAAATACACCGCCAATGTAGAGCTGAGTCAGAATGATGGTTACTTCATCAGAACTCTACCCGGCCATAAAACCATCTTCCCGGTTCAGGCTTGTCTCTATCTGTCAAAAGCACGACTAGCTCAGAATGTGCACAATATCATTATTGCTGAAGAAAACTCAGAACTACATATCATTACAGGTTGTACCACTGCCTCCAGAGACGAACCAGGACTACATCTGGGTGTGTCCGAGTTCTACATAAAGAGAGGGGCCAAGGTTACTTTCACTATGATACATAGCTGGAATCCAGAAGTAGCGGTTCGTCCCCGCAGTGCAGCCATCGTGGAAGAGGATGGGTTATTCCTTAGTAACTATGTGCTTATGAAACCGGTTCGCTCACTACAAATGTATCCTGCAGCTAGGTGTGTGGGTGAAAACGCAGTAGTCAGATACAACAGCATTCTGGTGGCAACACCAGGGTCATCACTGGATGTTGGTTCCCGGGCAATCCTCAACGCTAAGGGGGCAAAGACAGAAATCATATCACGAGCTATCACTACTGGGGGTAACATTATCGCCCGGGGGTACATAGAAGGTAATGCCCCGGAGGTGAAGGGACACCTTGAATGCCGAGGGCTTATTTTGCAGAAAGAAGGAATGATTCATGCTATACCTGAGCTTAAGGGTAATCTGGCTGGCATTGACCTATCCCACGAGGCAGCAGTAGGCAAGATAGCCGAAGAAGAAGTAGAGTACCTGATGGCACGAGGACTAACTAGATCTGAGGCTATAGCGACTATAGTCAGGGGCTTTCTCAGAGTAGATGTCGAGGGACTACCTCCAATGCTGAGTGCCGAGCTACAACGGGCTATTGAAGCCAACGAAAAGGATATCATGTAGACAAAAAAATGCTCCACAGGCTGGGTTATTTAAAAAGTTTATGATTCTGATGCCCTTTCAAGCTTTTTCATTACTGAAAAAATAAGTACTGCTGAAATAAAACACATAACGATCAATAACAGAAAAAACTGCCATATTTCCCATCTGTCCCAGAAATATCCGATAAAGCCGGCAAGTGCATTTCCTACTGCTGTTGCAGCCAGCCACCCTCCCTGCATGGTTCCTTTGTATTTAGGTGGGCTGACTTTAGAAACAAAAGAAATTCCCATCGGGGAGAGGCATAATTCAGCTATTGTAACAGAAAAATATGTCGTTATCAGCCAGTAAGGGGATATAAGGATATTAGAAACACTTCCCTGTAGTTCAGCCGGAGACGGCAGCCCTCTGGAAGCTATCATCATTATTCCAAATGAAAAGGCGGTTATTATCATACCTATTCCGATTTTTTTTGGAGTGCTGGGTTCTTTGCCCCGTCTCTGGAGAAAAGTAAAGAATCCTATTACAACAGGAGTCAGGAACACAATAAATATGGGATTAAAATGCAGGAAAAGCTGGGGGCTAATGGGCATTATTTCGTTAAATCCGGCGACAACAGAATAAGTGACAAAACAGCCTCCGATTAAAAGAACAAAACCTATTGACTTAGTTAAAATCTTTGTTCCTTTTCTAATCAGCAGTACCAGTCCTATTATAGCAGCTAGAAATGGCAGAAATGATTTGAGATTAAAAAATGTATATGTTGCTCTGCTTACCTCACTGACTGTATAATCCCTTGCAAAAATGCTGAGTGTAAAACCGTTTTGGTGGAAGCTCATCCAGAAGAAAATGACAACAAAGAAAACAAAGAAAAGAGCAAAAAGACGGTTTCTGGTCTGATTTTTAGTTAATCTGATAATTTTATCTTTATGTTCTTCTGAAGTTTCTTTTTGTTTTTCTGTTAAGTCAGCATGCTTATAGTATTTTTTAAAACCTGTGAATATAAGAAAAGATGCAACAATACTTAACGCAGTAATGGCAAAAGCAGCATTATAAGATTTACTAAGTGTCTCTATATACATTTCGGAAAAAGAAGTAAGGTCTGTAAAGTTGCTGCCTAGTTGAGCTTTAGCTAAAGATAGTAGCTCAGCTGTATCTTTTAATGCACCGTCAAGAAACTGATGGGCAAGAGCTGGTATTCTTGCATTATAGGTAAGTCCGGATCTTCCTAAAATCCAGTTGCTTATTCCTGTTGCAGCATGGGGCGCAAAAAATGCGCCTACATTAATACCCATATAGAAAATATTAAATGCAAAGTCACGATTTCTTTCGTATTTAGGGTCATCATACAGGTTGCCCACTAAAGCCTGGAGATTTCCTTTAAAAAGTCCAGTGCCTACGCATATTATCCCCAATGCTATAAAAAGAACTACTTGGCCAAATCCTGGCAGAGCCATAAGACCATATCCCATGAACATTAAAATCGTGCCAAGGGTAATAGTCTTCCCATATCCAATTACACGGTCAGCCAGCCATCCGCCTAATAATGGAAAGATGTTAAGAGGCGTGATAATTTACGCACGGATCGGCGCATAGTTTTACGCACTAGC
>CAZYMU010000032.1:0-30227 GCA_964648465.1 uncultured Eubacteriales bacterium
CTGCATGCTTTCGGTGGAATCCAGTCAAAGAAATGAAGTCATCCAAGATTTTTGTCTTTTCATTCTTCATCGACACTCGATAACGCTTCCTCAGAACTTCAATGAGTTTTTTTTTGTATTCTTGCTTATCATTGTTGCTCTCCTCTTTACGGTAACATTTTGATGAGGCAACAATATGATTACAGTAACAAAACTAATGAGTCAATGCGCACTGCTACCCTGTTGTTTAAAATTAACGGCCTACAGGGGGCTTAAGGTTTTCCAGTGTGCAGAGTTGAAATGGAGTTCGCTAGTGTCTGAATTGCAGAGAGACAATGTGTCATGGACTATTGGCTCCAACCTGAGTTGTGCAGACTGCCACAACAATTTACCTATTATTTCTTCAGGCTATGTTATTTCCGAGCGGAATCATGATTTTTAGGACTGGTTGTGGATCAGACTTTTCGGTTTGATTTATCCCCATACTCAATACTCAGCCGAAAACAACAAAGACCTTCGAGATTGAAAACGACGATAATCTTCCTCTTATTACAATATTCACCGTTAGGCGGGCTTCGGAGTATGTGATATCGGCGAAGATGAGCAAAAGAAATGAAGAGAGAACATAAAAAAAATATGCATATCCTCACTCTTATTTAGACTTGAAAAGAATCACTTAAATCCTACCTGAGGAAGCAAGAAAATAGAAGCGCTCCCTTTTCATTCTCGGTTTAAAAGAAAAACCTATGCTGAGATCCTATTTGACCTTACAAATGCTTAGTTATATAAATCTTTTGAGAGCGAATCCCTAATCATCGAAAAGAAAGGAGGGCATTGAAATGAGCACCCATTTAATGATTTTTAAAGAAAAAAACAGTTATTTCCTGGGAGAAAGTATTTAAGGATTAAGATGCTTGGGCTAGTGCCTTTATTTTTCCTTATTTTTGGAGTTATAGCTGGATGCAAAGAAGCAGCAGATAATCAAAAAGACGTAAGAATTGCTGTGGCTCAATTTTCCCATGAAACATGTAACTTTTGCCCAAAGCCCACCACTATCGAGGATTGGGAATATTATAGTCTGCCCACCCGTAACATTGTGGATACCCAAAGCGGATACATTGGGGGCTTTAAAAGCATGTGCGAAGAGTTTGGATGTGTGGATTTGGTAGGAATCACATCTCCCCGAGGAGCCCGAGGAGGTTCTTCGGGAAGCTGGAATACTCCTGAAGTTTTTGAAAAATACTCCCGACTCATCATCGAGGATCTGAAGAAGTTGGGGCCTTTTGATAGCGTTTTTCTTTCCCTCCATGGGGCTATTGCTGTGAAAGGCATCCCCACAAGCCTGAAGCTGAACTGACGCGAAGAGTACGGGAAGCTGTAGGAGATATCCCCATCATAATCACCTTGGACCTTCATGGGAACGAAGATCATGAGCTTTCCGATGCTGCAGATGCCGTGTTTATTGTCAAAAGATATCCCCATTACGATACATTTCTTCAAGGAGAAAGGGCAGCTAGGGTGATGATCAATACCATCCGCGGCCATTACCAGCCCTTTATGGCCACTCGAAAGCCGGAAGTGATCACTCCCAGCGTGTATCAGGGGACAGGTGTTTCTCCGGCCATGGATATTATGGAGCGGGCCCGTCGTTGGGAATGCCGGCGCCTAGGGGTTTATGCTTCTATGGCTTTCGGATTCGCCTATGCTGATGTTCCGGATGCGGGAGCTACGGTCATGATGGTGACTGATAACGACCCGGAACTAGCAGACCAGATTGCGGATGATATATCCGACTACATCTGGAGGCTGAGGAAAGAGTTTGCCGGGAAAAAGCTTCCCAAAACCAAAGAAGGAGTGGTTTTAACGATTCAAGCTGCAGAGGCTGGAAAAACGCTGGTGGTAATTGCTGATCACAGTGACAGAACCGGGAGATCCACTCACATCTTGGAAGAATTGATCAACCAATGAGCCGAGAATTTCTGCATCGCCATCCTTCGGGACGAGAAGGCCATTAAAAAGATAAATAAGACTGCCCAAGTGGTAGAAAAGATCACCATTGATGTGGGCGGATACACGGATAAATTTGCCGGAAATCCAGTAAGGATTGAAGGCAGTGTTGAGTTTCTTGGAAATTATAGGCAGAGAGGAACCGTGGTTGTTCTTGTTTTTGGTAAAAACAATCGTGTTATCCTTACTCCTCAGCTCACTCAAGTAACCACCCCTGATTATTTGGATCCTATGGATACTATGGGTATTGACATGGAAAATGTGGATATCATTGTTCTCAAATCCCGGGTTCATTTCAGGAGAGGATTTCACGAGGATGGCTTGGCTGGAGCAATTTTTGAGGTGGATGCCCCTGGATGGGGGCCCGCTAACCTGAGCACTCTTCCTTACAAAAATATCCCCAAAGATATTTATCCTGTGTACAAGAAAGACTGACGCTTAAGAAAAAGGGACAATTTCTATTTTTTGTTCTCTTACAGAAAATCAAAGAAACTGGAACTTAGCTTGATATACAGATTAATCCCTATCACGAATTAGAGAAGCTTATTCTATTGGCTAAATAATTTTCAATCCTCCATTATTTAGATTAAAAAGGCATAAGTTTAATAAAAAGAGCAGAAAAATCTGAAACAAAAAATTATCCTTATTTGCTATAGAGGTTTGAGATAGATATGTTATAATAAATCGTGTTTATTGCAAATTGATTCATATCAACTGGAGAATTCAAATATGATGAAAAGGAAGATTAAATGCGGAGTTATTTTGATGATACTTATATTCCTATCGTACCTGCCTGGATATCCAGATTCTATTAAGGATCTTTCCAAACGGCATAGAGAGTGGTTGGAAAAAGAAGTCGCTTACATTATTACACCTCTAGAAAAAGAAGTATTTATGGAACTCGAAAGCGACCGAGAAAGAGATCTGTTTATAGAGACCTTATGGAAATAGAGAGATCCGACTTTGAGTACTGACAGGAATGAGCTTCGGGAACAACATTATCGGCGACTTAATATGTGAATCATTATTTTTGGAGAAGCAAACCCAAAAAGGGATGGAAGACTGAACGGGGGCGAATCTATATTATTCTAGGTGAACCGAATGATGTTCAGAGGATTCTAAGTAAAAATCAAGTTTACCCTACTGAAATCTGGTTCTATCAAGGATTAACAGATAAAGGTTTTCCTCCTGGTTTCAATCTAGTTTTTTCCCAGGAAGGAGGAATGGGAAAATACAAGCTTTACAGCCCTCTTTCTGACGGCCCGCAGGGCTTATTGACTGCCTATTACGGAGATCAAACCGATTATCTAGCTGCTTATAAAAAACTCGTTGAAATCGAGCCTAATCTGGCGGAAGTGACCCTAAACTTGATTCCAGGTGAAAGCAATATGGCGGCAGGGCGTCCTAGGCTCTCGTCGGATATATTGATAGATCAGGTGGAAAATACTCCTCTACGGGAAGTTAAAGACATATATGCTAAGAAATTTCTTAAATATAAGGAAATCGTGGAAGTCGAGTACACACCTAATTACATGGATAGTAATGGAGTTGTCTTCATTTCGAGGGAACCGTCAAATATAAAATATATATATGGTGAACTATGCCATAGAACCGGAAAGGTTTTCAGTTAATATGTATGAGAATATATATTATACTTCGCTCCAGCTTAATGGGATCGTAAAAGATATGGATATAGAGGATAAAATAATATATCAATTTGACAAAACAATTCAATTGGAGTTTTCAGAAAAACAGATCGAACAGATCAGCTATCAGCATGTAAGTATTCAGGATGTCTTTCCATTAATCCCAGGAAGATACTATCTAACTATATTGTTAAAGAATAAGATTTCCAAGGAGTTCACCATTATCGACCGGGAACTGGTGCTTCCAGTAAAAAATGATGCACTACAGATGACTTCGCTATTTTTGGGCTATAATGCTAAATTCAATCCTACTGGTGAAAATCGGATTCGGCCTTTTCAAACTGGGGATTATCAGATTTATTTTCAGGCTAACTATATTTTTCTTCGAACAGATAAACTAGTTATATTTTTTCAGCTCCACGGATTAACACCCCAGAAACGAAAACAGAGAAAGTTAAAATATTCCTTCTTAAAATAAAGACAGGAATTCAAATCTTTTACCCATAATATCAGTGAGTATGAGGATATTCCCAACATTATTGAACATGTTTCTCTTAAAGATTTTCCTCAGGTGCATTATACTGTCCAGGTTGGGTTGCAGTTGAATGGCAAAGAAATTATTTCAGAAAAGGATGAGTTTGACCTGACTTATACCGACAGCATTTCGCGCCCCTGGATTTATTCCAAACTTTTAACCTGGACGGACAATAATATAGCGTATAATTACTTTAAGGGGATTCAATACTTTAATCAGTGTGAAATAGACAAGTCTTCTCAATATATGCAGTCCGCCTATCGAAAAGAGCCGGATTCAAACAGCATTGCCTTAAGCTTAGCAAAAATCCGGATGAATCAAAAAAAATACGCTGAAGTGGAATCATTGCTGGCTCCCATACTTGATCACGAAGAAAGTCCTGCTTATGAGGTCTTTTTTATCCTGGGGAAGTCCTATCAATATCAGGGAAAACTCCAAAAAGCTGTAAAAACATTTGACCAAGCCATTTCTCATCATGGATTGAACACTACTTTTCTCAACGTTATGGGTGAATGTTATTTTCAAATGGGTTACAAGCTGAAAGCCCAGGGAGCCTGGGAGAAATCGCTTGAAATCGACATCAATCAATCCAAAATCAAGAAAAACCTTGAAATGCTTAAGCAGAAAAAAAGGTGAATCATCACATAAAAAAGTTTTCGTTTATTGGAGTGATTTTTGTTATTGTGCTGGCTGGCTCCTGTCACTATTATAACTTGGAACAGCAGCTGTCTTCAGATCATGCGGAATTTATCAATAAAGTTCGTTACATCATTACCAAAAAGGAAAACCGGTTGTTCCTGGAATTGCCGGACACAGAAAAAGATAAGTTTATCCAAGAATTCTGGAAAAAAAGAGACCCTTACCCAACAACTGAGGAAAATGAATTCAAAATAGAATATCACAACCGGATTGAACAGGCTAATGAATTATTTATCAGTGAAGGCCGGCCTGGTTGGGTGACCGACAGGGGCCAGATTTACATTCTGTTCGGTCCGCCCATGGACAGGATCACATATCCCCAGAGAGCTATGGGTTAGTGCCAGGAAACATGGTATTATGGCAATTTTCCGGTGGTCTTTGTGGATCGAAGATGTACCGGGAAGTATGAGCTGGTTACTTATGATCTAACCAGATTGAGAGAAATAAATTTGATGTACATGAGCGAACTGAGCACGGCCCAAGCTGATGCCCAAAAGACTATTCAAAAGCAGGAAAAGAATTTCAATTTTGATTGGTCTATTAAAAACATGGAAGGAAATAATAATCAGTTCCGCGGAATTCTAGTTTTTGATATTCCCTATGACAATATATGGTTTGCGTAAGACAGAAATGATTTAGTGACCGTTTTAACCCTTCAACTTAAACTCATGGACGATCAGGATAATTTAGTCTGGGATTATGAGGAATCTTTTGAGGTGCGTATTTCCGAGAAAGACTTGAAGAAAAACAAAATAGAAAACTACCAACTGGAAATTCCTTTTGTGGTGGAAGACAAAGGTTCCACCGATAAACTTAAACAAGGAAGGAACAGTATTTTCGCCACTCTGATCAACAAGACCGATGAAACTCGTATTAGGAAAATCATACGGTTTTCTTTTGAACAATAACTTAAGGAAGGAAAACAAAAGTCACCAAAACCGGATAAGCTCATCCTTTATCTCTAAAGAATTAAGGAAGAGGGACCGTGAGACAGCAAAATCGTATGATTTATGGAATTTTTATGTTTGTGCTCCCAATGTGATTTACAAATATTCACACATAGGGATATCCTCCTCTCAGCAGCAGATATCAGGCGTGAAACTTATATGCTGGATTATTAATAAAAAAGCTATTTTTTCATTTCTTTCCGAGTTTCCCAGTTCCCTATCCAATCTTCTGGCTTTCTGCTGTTTCCATGATAAGACCAAATATCGAAAGAATCAGGATTACACCTTCCTGGAACAAGATATAGATATTTCTGTCCCCATGGATCTAAGGGAATGCGTTTTGCTTTAAAATATGGCCACCTTCCTATTTTACTCGTCCAACTCATGTTCAACTCAGCAGGTCTCTCTATTAAAATATCCAGTGATTTCGGATATCGTCCTAAATCTTCTTTAAAAGCTTTGATTGCCTTTACAAGTTCAGCAACAGTTTCCTGGGCCTCATTAACTCTTTGTTCAAAAAGCCTCTTTTCTTTCACCAAGTAATCTTCATACCAAACACTCATATCTCCCCAGGGAAGCTTTCGCAAAGATATTCCGTCCAGTCCAATGCTATATCCATTCTTTCCTGTTTTATCATTGTAAGAAAGAGGATGGCTGCCTACACATTCAAATCGAAATCTGTACTCACCGGGCTTAAGATTGTAGATCCCGACTTTTTTCTCCTGGTTGGTGCCGTAAATCCTATTTTCAGGAGTGTATTCTTTTCTGGTCAAGTAGGGATTCCAGAAATCCATATTTGGATCTAAAACCTCCTTAAAACCAGGTCCGATGAGCGTCATCTTCCATATTCCATATTCTCTAAAAAGAATCTGAAAAACGGAGATAGAGTAGCGTCCTTTTTCTTTCACAGAAAAGGGGATTTCAAGCCAAGAACCAATTTTGTCATTATACATATAGAATATGCGTCTTTTAAAATTCACCCAGCCCATCTTGTTGGTCTTGCTGACAGGTTTCAATCCGGGTGAAGTTTTTATAGGCGAATTCCCTCTTTCTACTTCGGGCTCGGCCATATCCCTTGGAACTACCCAGATCTCGGGCAAAAGTCGCTCTTTAAGAGTGGGAAAGGGTTTCATTGGTGTGGCCACAGTTCTCTGATACCAGAAGGCAACAGAGGAGCAAAAGTCTGCTCTGTACTTGAAATCTCCGCCTTTTGTCTCTCCAGTCTTAGGATATTTTACTCTGACAAAGCTTCTACGTTCAATATCAACTTTTAAAGATTTTTTAAAGGTCACTGGATCATGAATGTGCCAACGGTAAAGGGTATGCCGTGCATCCTCATTATGCTGTTCCCGGATGGTGACTCCAGCGTTCATATTGGAAAACAATCGTAAATTCCAGGCATCAGTAAAATAATCTTCCATACCTGTCCCTACCAGGCTGGGCTCTTCCTCCCCGTCGATGTAGTACAGGTCGTCTGATTCACCGAACCAACTTCTGACAGAACTATGCAGGCTCATAACCGTTCCTACATACTGGCCATCGCCTTCAACCTCTAAAATAGTGTAGGGAGTGAATGGTTTAACGGGCCATTCTTGATTGTACCGAGCATGGAAATATAGAGAATCGTCAGGGAGGGCATCCAATTTTTGCCAATCGATGTAAAAATAGCAGGTAGCATCTCCTTTTTCCGCATCATTGGTCATGGTCAGCTTGGCCTTCTTTCTGAATGGCATTTTCCAGTAAGAGTTTAGGGCTCGTCCATAAGAGGTAACTTCAATTGGCAGAGAAGAAACATTAGCTTTCATACCATGCCCGGCTGCAAAAAAATCACCAATTGGAGTCTCGACCGATGGTACATCCTCTCCATCCCAATAGATGCGAAGCACTAATTCTCTGGGATAACGAAAGTTGCTGCGAGAGCTCAAAGTAAACCAGATATGACGGATCTCTCCAGGTCCTTCCAGCTCTGCTAAAACTGCGGTTTCACCCGGATCGATGCGAAAGGCATCTGCGTTGGATTCCGGATCAAAAAGCCCGCTCGAATTTCGCATCCGTTCTCCGGGAAGTTTTCTTGTAATCGAACTCAGCTGGTCGTCTCCAAAGCTTAAAAACGAAAAACAAGTAAGCAGAAACAAAATTAATACAGCTGAATTTAACCAAATTTTGTAATGATATTTTTTATACATTTTTTCCTCCTTTTTCTCTTTTGGGTTCAAAGCTAAGGTGGAGTTAAACCTGCCACCTTTATTTTTTTCTTACACACGCCGCCCCGGGTGGAAATAAAAATAATTTCTACTTCCTCTTCTTTTGAGCTCGTGATTTGTATTCTCCACTTTACTTCTTTTTTTTCCTCCGGTTGAAGCCAACCTAATTCTACCGAGTTTTTCCCTTCTATCAACTCTATCCCTTTTTCTGGGAGTTTGATATCCACACGGTCGGGTCGTACGATTTTTATTCTTTTGGCCATCTCCAGAGCTGTAGGCAGAAATCCTTCATTAGTAAATATCCCTGAAATCTCATAGATACCTTTACTATCGCTTAAAGATTTCATATTTACTGATATTATTTTTACTTGAGGTAAGGATTTCGCCAGGAGAAGATTTAACATTGCTTCATTCTTAGCCCATTTTTCCAGATATTCAGGGGGTGGATTTTGCCAGAAAAACTTGGGATTATATCCTCCAATTTCCACTTCTCCCAATTGAGGATGTTCGTATGTCTTCCAGTTCTTGAATCCTTTGCCTCCCAAAGCTTCATCATTCCACCTCAACACTTCAGTGGGGCTGAACACTCCATCACCGTTATAATCAATGACTTTTCCTGCACACCAAAGCTCATCTCCGTACCAGAGAGCGCCGAATTGGAAATAGCCGTAATCCATATGAGTTCCGAAGAGAGGTCTTCCCTTCCTTTCAAAATCTTTCATTCCTTCGAATACAACTTTCATTTGGTTAGGAATATCCCAATAGATATCACCGGTAATCCTGTATCCCGTAATTTCTTTCCCCCTTTCATCAAAATAGTGAAAATATTTGAGATCCTGCTCCAGAATGGATTCCTTGCTACGGCTTGTTGCAGGCGCGCGAAGGATCATCGGTCCCTTTGTGTCCATACTCTGTCCAGCGCCTATGTTGGGATGGTGCAGAAGAAACATGACGGTATACCGGGTTTCAGGCTCAGATAATGGATAGGCCCCGGCTCCTAACTGAGTCCAACCGCGCCCTGTTAAATCGCGTCCCGGTTCCGGTCGCCAGTTCTCTGGATAGTTCCGATTCAAGTCCAGTCCACCGATGCCATCTTCGTTATACCGGCCATCGAGGTCGTTATCCAGGCCTTCACTGTAAATCCTGTAATTCCCTTTTCCCTCTCCGACATATTTCATTAAACGGCCGGATTTATCATCCGGATTGATGATATGATCCCCCTTTCCATCATCCAACTTTTTTCTCATCTGATAACAAAAGCCGTCTCCATCAAGATCTTCCCGTGGATCTTCGTCCAACATCCCATCCAAGTCGCTGTCATGAGGGCGGACAGTGCTACGATTGATTTGAGCGGTGTTCAAATATAAAAGCGAACCATCTGGGTTATTCTTTACTTTTACATATAAGGCCTTTTCATCGATCAAATTCGCAATTTCAGGATCCTTGTCGTAGTTCGTTAGAATATACCAGGCGAAATAGAGGGATGATTCTGCGGTTGTCACTTCCTGGGAGTGACGATTGGATTCCAGATAAAAGCCGGGTTTATCCGTATCTTTTCCAGTTTTCTTGTTGGTGATGGTGATTTGCCAGATATCACGGCCTCCATAGCTTTTTCCGACAGAATAGAGGTCGACCAAATCCGGATAGTCTTTTTCCCATTTTTTTAAGAAACATATAACCTCATCATATTTGTGATAATGGGAAAACTCCATCTTGCCTTCGATTTTAGGATGTGTTTCCGAATAATCAACAATAGGAAAAATGCTCGGGCCGTGTCTTTTCCCAACGACTTTATACATGTTGGAAGGTCTTTTGTCATCGATTTGGTTGGGAGTTAAGGTTATTGTAAATAAAAAAAATATTGAAACCATTAATAGAATAGATTTTTTATTCATGATCACTCCTATTTTATAACATCTTCTATAATATCTCTTCTTCCAGAAGGTGCGGCTACTTCGATGGCAAGCAGCCCAATTGAATCTGACTGGAAATCTTATTTCTGAGATAGAGAGTGTAATTAAAAAAGTAATTAATTTCCATTGTTTTTCTCCGATTCAAGCTTCCGCATCTTCTCCAGCCATTGATCAACATTATCAAAGGGGATTTTACGTATGGAAAGAATGTCAGCGGTAAGGTTGTAGAAAGGCTTGCCAGTCAACGGGTGTACAGCAAGGGGATTTGCTCCAACACACTCGAGTTTCAGCCGGTGCTCCCCAGGCTCAAAATCAAACAGCCCGATCCTCCTCTCTAGATTCTGACCATAAGTAATATCTTCGTGCTCGTTAAACCGATAGATATTGAAAAAATCAAGTGTTTTGTTGATCTTTTCTGGAGGAAATCCCTTGGCCAGGAATGGCTGATAACCCCCTGGAATCTGAGATTCTCCAGCCTTGTAGATTTCCTTGTCATCGATAAAAACCTTCCAGATACCATTATCTGCCCGTAGAAGTTGGAAAAGCGAAATCACATGCAAGCCCTTTTCCTTTATCTCAAATGGGATTTCTATCCATGATCCTACAGTATTGTTATTGACTAGCAATCCTTGGCGGTTAAAACAAGGACGGTTGTAGGTCAATTCTTCCAAAACTATCCCGTCCGAGTGCTTTATCCTGTCGATGATTTTTGGAAGATGATAAAAGACCTCAGGATCCACCCGCTCATCGAGGGGAGGAAATTTACACCAAGGTCTGGCGATGGTATCTTGGTACCAGAAGGCTACAGATGACCATTTATCTGGCCGGGGTTTGAAGCTGTCCAGAGTATTTCCGACCTCATCGACAATGAAGCCTTTGCGCTCAATCGTCATCTTCAAAGATTCCTCAAAGATCACAGGATCGCGTATGTGCCACCTGTAAGCTGTGATCCGGGCATCAGTGCACCGGGGTTCAAACACAGTGCAGCCCGTATACATTCCAGAGTGGACTCTCATGTTCCAGGCATCGTTGAAATAGTCCTCGGTTCCGCATCCGACAAGAGACGGCACTTCCTCCCCGTCAATATACCAGAAATCATCCCCTTCCCCGATCCAATGTCCAAGAGAAGCCTGTGAAGAAAGAACTGTGCCCACGTAGTGACCATTTCCCTTCCCCTTAAATGCGCAGTAAGGCTCGCCAATGGGAACAGGGTATTCTTGATGGTAGCGAGCATGAAAATACATATTATCTTCGGGCGATTTATCTAATTTTCTCCAATCAATCATGTAAAAAACGGCAGGAGCCCTCTTGTCCGATTCGTTGGTTAGAGTAATCCGCGCCTGTTCTTTAAATGGCATGGTCCAGTAACAATTGTAGGCCCTCCCATAGGAGCTGACCTTTACGGGAAGGGAGTTGATATTGGCCTTCATCCCGTTGCCGCATCCGAAGAAATCACCGACAGGAGTTTCGACGGAGGGAATATCAGAGCCGTCCCAGTAGATCCTCAGAACGATTGAACGGGGATAACGCAAATCTTGTGAAAATATAGTCATCCAGATGTGAGTGATCTTGCCTGGTCCTTCCAACAAAGTGAGTGTCTTAGTCTCGCCAGCTTCAATCGGTGTGGTATCCCTGTTGTATTGGATATTTCCGCTTGAAGCTCTCATTGTTTTCCCGTCCAATTTTGATGAAATAGAATCCAAGTCCTGCGAAAAAAGAGAGGGGTGAATCAAAATCGCAAGACAAATGACAAAATCTAAAAAACGATATGTATTTATCACAGTGATGCCTCCTTTTTATTTTTTCTGTTTTTCCGCTTCAATCTTTTGCATCTTTTCTATCCATTTATCCATATGTTCGAAGGGTATTTTTCTTATCGAAAGTATATCTGCAGTCATATTATAAAAGGGCTTTCCAGTCTCCGGATGAACAGCCAAGGGACTGGCACCGACACAGACAAACCTGATCTTGTGTCCGCCTGGACCGAAATAAAAAGCCCCGATTTTTCTTTCAAGATTCTGTCCGTAACTTATATCCTCGTGTTCGTTGAACCGGTAGATATTGAAAAAATTCAATGTCTTGTTAATCTTCCATATCGGTTGTTTGTGCACCTGGCTGGGACGGTATCCGCCTGGAATCTGAGATTCTCCAGCCCGGTAGATCTCTTTGTCGTCGATATAAACCTTCCAGATTCCGTTGTCTTCCCTCAGGAGTTGGAACAGGGAAATAATGTAACGTCCTCTCTCTTCGATCTTGAAGGGAATCTCGATCCAGGAACCAACAACCTCATTTTTAACCAGAAGGCCTTGTCTTCTCCAGCAGGGCCGGTTATAGGTCATTTCTTCTAACTCCACGCCCTCCGAATACTTGATCTTATCTATAATTTTGGGAAGATGAAAAAACACTTCAGGATCGACGCGTTCTTCCAGAGGAGGGAACTCACACCAAGGTTTGGCTATGGTATCTTGATACCAGAATGCTACAGATGACCACTTGTCCGGCCTGGGCATATGTCCGCTGACAACATCCCCTGCCTCATTCATAATATATCCTTTGCGCTCGATGGTGAATTTCAGAGATTTTTTGAAGACGACCGGGTCGGCGATATGCCACCTATAGGCGGTGATCCGGCTGTCTACAGCCCGCGGTTCATACACTGTGCATCCTGTATGAAGACCAGAGTGAACACGCATGTTCCAAGCGTCGTTGAAATAATCCTCGGTGCCGCATCCGATTAAAGACGGAACCTCTTCGCCATCGATATACCACCAATCATCCCCTTCTCCGTACCAGTGTCCTATTCCTGCCTGGGACGAGGCCACTGTTCCTACATAATGACCATTCCCCTTTCCATTGAAAATGGTGTAAGGCTCTCCGATCGGAACCGGAAATTCCTGATTATAGCGGGCATGGAAATACATCAGATCCTTAGGCTCTTGCTCCAGTTTTAGATAATCGATCATGTAATAACAGGCCGTAACGTCTTTTTCGGACTCATTAGTCATGGTAATGCGTGCTTCGCTTCGAAAGGGCATCTGCCAATAACAGTTGTAGGCCCTTCCATAAGATGAAACCTTGACAGGAATGGAATTGATATTGGCTCTCATCCCATTGCCGCAACCAAAGAAGTCTCCTAGCGGTGTCTCGACAGAGGGGATATCAGAACCATCCCAGTAGATACGAAGAACCAAGGAATGGGGATAGCGGATATCATGGGCACCAATTGTCATCCATATGTGCGTGATCTTCGCTGGTCCCTTGAGAAGGGCAAGAATCGCCGTTTCTCCTCCTTCGATTGGGATGGCATCATGGTTGTCATGGATACTTCCACTTGAAGCACGCATTCTGGTCCCTTTGATCTTTTGCGTCAATTCATCTAGATACTGAGAGTTCAAGGGGATGAAAAAAACTATAAGAAAAGCTAGAAAGAAGCTTATTATTTTAATTCGTATAGGCACTTGTATCCTCCTTCCAAATTTATATTTATATTAATTATTTCCTATTATTATGTGGAAATTGAATTGATTTATTCTCATAAGCTTGGCATGAAAAGCAGGACTTTTCCATTTAAGGCCTTGGTGTATTGACCGTGTTCGACGCTTGTTTTTCCATTCACAAGGACATATTCGATCCCTGTACTTAATTGATGGGAGTCGGAGTAGATAGAATTATCCTTGACCCTTGCAGGATCGAAGACAACAATATCTGCCTTGAATCCTTCCAGGATCAATCCTCTGTCCTTAAAACCGAGAAATTGTGCCGGAAAAGAAGTCATTTTTCTTATGGCATCCGCCCAGGTTAAAAGGTTTTCCTCCCTCACAAACTTACGAAGCACCCGGGTGAATGTTCCGTAGTTTCCGGGATGCCCTTTAGTTCCTGGTCTGAAATGCGTTGCACTTCCATCACTTCCCACCATCATCCAGTACTGTTTCATGCCAAATGAAATATCTTCCTCGGACATTGTGAATACTGAAATGATCAGGTCATTTTTCTCCTCAATGATCAACTCGGCTGCCAGGTCAAAAGGACTTCTGCCCTTATCTCGGGCGATGTCTGAAATGACCTTGCCTTTTAGATGAGGATTTTTTTTCGATTCGACTATGGTAAAGCTATCCCATCCGAACATCTGTACCCAATTCAATTTATTCGGAGCGCCTGCCATGGTTATCTGTCTCATCTCGTCTCTCTTGGCATCTACTCTCAGAACAGCTACCACAGCATCTGTGTACCTTTCCAATAAATCAGACCTAGGAATAAGTGGGGCTTTCCCGGATTTCATATAGCCTTCAACAGAAATCCCCATCCTTTTTAGAACATAGTAATAATCTATCATCTCCTCAAGCTCTGAGAGAGACTCCATATCATCTGGGACATTGAAGATCATTACTAGCGGGGAATAAACACATTGAGGATAAGTGTAAAGATCCGCTGTGATGTAAACTCCTAGATCTCTGGCCGATTTAATCAATCTGGAAGCATCTTTGAGCAGCCCCCAATTGTACTTTCCAGAAGCCTTGAGGTGTGCGGCATTGACACGAACACCCGTTTCCTCGCCGATTCGAATGGTTTCTTTGACAGCCGCTATCAGCTCAGCCTCCTCACTGCGTTGGTGACTGTTGAAAACGCCACCAAATTCACCGACTATCTTAGTCATGGCGATTATTTCCTCTGTCGAGGCAAATCGGTCAGGAATATACTGCAAGGCTACGCTCAATCCCCAAGCACCCTCTTCCATAGCCCTTCTCAGGATGGCATTCATTTGCTTCGTTTCATCTAAGGTAGGACTGCGGTCTTCAACTCCCATCACAGCCGTTCTGATGGTGCCGTACCCAACCAGCATGATGGCATTTGTTCCGATACCGGTTTTTTCCCACTTGGACTTCAAGCCGGAGATATCAAAGGATCCTGATCCACAGTTTCCTGTGACGACAGTGGTCACTCCTTGTGTGATATAATTAATATTCTCTGTTGTATCGGGCTTTCCCAATCCTCTATCACAGTGCGTGTGGACATCGATAAAGCCGGGTGAGACAAACAATCCATCGGCATCAATTATCTTTAATGCGGTCTTGTTGCTCAGATTGCCTATAGTGGTAATGGTATCTCCTGTAATCCCTATATCTGCGAAATACCAAGGATTGCCTGTTCCATCGATGATTCTTGCGCTCTTGATGAGGATGTCAAAATCATGATTATCAGAGTTGCCCACTGTAGAAAGACAAAATATCAACAAAATACAATAAAAAAGAATACGGGACGATGTCATCACAATGTTCCTTTTTCAGGTTTCAAAAGCAAAACCCTTCCGTTTAATGCATGATTAAACTGAGCTTTTTCCACACTGATCTTTCCATTGATGATCACATAATGGATCCCTGTTGCAAGTTGATGTGGATCTTTGTAAGTCGCCTTGTCTTTGACGGTTTCTTGATCGAAGATCACAATGTCAGCTTTATAATTCTTCTTAAGCAATCCTCTGTTCTGCAGACGAAAAAGTTGTGCCGGAAGCGACGTCATCTTCCTGACAGCATTTTCCAATGTCAATGTATTTTCTTCCCTAACATATTTCCCCAAAACTCGAACCGCACTCCCATAATAACGGGGGTGGACTCTCCCTTGCTGATAGCGGGCTGCTCCGCCATCACTGGAGATCATCAGCCATTCTTGTTTCATGGCGTGCTTTATGTCGTCTTCGGACATGATGCAAACAGACACGATTAATCCTTCCTTTTCATCAAGGAACAGATCCACTGCTAGATCGAAGGGATCTCTATTTTGATCCTGGGCGATATCCGAAATGACGCGTCCTGTGTATTCACGATTCTTCGGTGCATCGATGACGACGAAGTTATCCCAACCGAACATGGGGACCCAATTCAACTTATCCGGAGAACCTTCTAGGGTAAGTCTCTTGATTTTCTCTCTTTTTTCCTTAGTAAGGAGAGCCCTTTCCAGTTCAGCGGCATAGACTTTCATCAGCTTAGATCTTTCCATGGGGGGTTTTTTACCATACTGAATCAAATCATCCACCGTGACTCCCATCCGTTTTAATATATAATAATAGTCCAGATCCTCATTCAACTCGGCAAAAGGCTCCAAATCATCTGGAATGTTGAAAATCATCATGAACGGAACGATGGATGCTCTTGTGTAAGGATACATATCCGCTGTTATGGAGATGTCTTCCGAACGGGCTTTTTCGATCACATCAACAGCTTCTATCATTAATCCCCAGTTGTTTTTTCCTGAGGCTTTGAGGTGAGAGATATTTACACGTGCCCCGCTTTTCCTCCCGATCTCGATGTGCTCTTTTATAGCCGCTATAAGCTCTGATCCTTCATCACGGATGTGGCTGCTATACACTCCACCAAACTCGGCCACAATTTTGACCAAAGCAATCACTTCTTCGGTCTTTGCGTATCGATCAGGGATGTAGGGGAGAGCTGTACTCAAACCCCATGCTCCTTCCTCCATTGCTTTTCTGAGGATGGCATTCATTTGCTTCGTTTCATCTAAGGTAGGACTGCGGTCTTCAACTCCCATCACAGCCGTTCTGATGGTGCCGTACCCAACCAGCATGATGGCATTTGTTCCGATACCGGTTTTTTCCCACTTGGACTTCAAGCCGGAGATATCAAAGGATCCTGATCCACAGTTTCCTGTGACGACAGTGGTCACTCCTTGTGTGATATAATTAATATTCTCTGTTGTATCGGGCTTTCCCAATCCTCTATCACAGTGCGTGTGGACATCGATAAAGCCGGGTGATATAAATAGGTATTTAGCATCGATAACTTTCTCGGCTGTTTTTTCTGTCAAATCACCTATATCGGCGATGGTATCGTTAATGATACCGATATCGCCTCGAATCCAGGGATTGGATGTCCCGTCGATGATTTTTCCGTTCATGATGAGGATATCGAAATCCATTTTCTTCTTTCCACAGCCCCATATGAGCAAAAAAATCATTAAAAGAATAATAATTCTAAAATGAAGTTGTGATCGGAACATTTGCCCTCCTTACTTTTTATTCTTCTGAAATGTGACAGCCTTCCTTCTCTGCAGTACCTCAATCGGAACATAGTCGAAATCAAAGCCAAAATGACGGGGTCCCAGTACCTCAATCCCACGATGTTTCCTCCACAAAGGATTTGCCGGAATACCGACCATAACAACTTCCTGTCCTATGGGATATCCCTTGCTTCCCCATGTATTCACGGCATCTCCAGTCTGCGGATTCAAGTTGCAGATGAGATCAGGAGACATTACATCCGGTTCGTCATCAAGCCATGAAATGATGTTCTCATTCTTGATAAAAATCTTGTAAACATGTCCTTGATACTCACGGATACCCTTGAGTTTCACATCCGCCCAGTGAAATCCTCTGTCGCTTCTGTATTCGGATTCCACAACCACGCCGTGAAACAGTTTGTAGCCGTTCGAGACTTCAACCAACGCCTCGACAGGATCAGTTCTTTTTTCTCTAGCCTCCCGAACAGTCCGGCCAAACAGCATGGCCTGTGTCAGATTCCCCGGGATAACGCCGTTCTTAATATCTCTTCCTGACATGGCGTTCATAGCCAGCCAGACCGCACCACCGCTGGCAACAGCGACCCCACGAGCCAAATCCTCTAGCCGATAATCATCAATAGAACATTCAAGGATCAATGTATCGCCCCAAAGCGTGACCATTGCTGCTGGAGTTGCCGGAATGCCGACTACAAATGGAATTTGCTGCTGGACCTCTGGTCTGGCTCGTCCCGAAAGACAGGCATCCACAATGGGTATGCCCAATTCCGCTGCCGTGAGCATGGCCGTAAGTGTGGCTCCCGCAGGTTCGCTTCTGATAAGTGCTTTAAAGTCTTTGTCTAGATAACGGCTTAATGCCTTCACTGCTTCCAGTTGCGGCGAACCAATCCTGTTTATGTTTTGGCTCTTGATCCTCTCTTCGACATACTCCCATGGGAGGCCGCCTCCCACACCGCAAGTTACCACGGCCATCCAATCATCCGGAATTTCGTCTACACTGATGATTGTGAATTTCTTACCGGCCTCCCGAGCGGATAAAATACGCTCAATCATTCTTTCGCTGTTGTTTCCGCGTGTCGCCTGGATCGATGAACCGACCATCATGTCAATCAATTCTTGCTCGCTCAATTCCCGGATTTTCAGCATGTCCTGGGCCTGCAACATTGTCAACAGAAACCAAATTGGAAGAAAATAGACCATCGATTTTTTGAGCATATATTTCCTCAAATAGCAACATAAGTGGATTGAATTTTTCTTATGATTAAAAACCTCCACCCAATTTTCCTTCTTATAAAATTATTTAAAGGAAATAAGGAGAGGCAGATGTCGAATTGTCAACCACCCGCCTCCTTAAATTATTTCCTATGAAAAGGAGCAGCAAGAAATTAAAATTCGTAGGAAACGCCTAGCCTGAAATAGCTAGGATCCACGATGTCAATAACATCCTGCCAGTTTACGTCTGTAATCCATCCCAAACTTGTCGTTGTATTGGCATTAAAAGCTCTAATGATATCCGCGAGAACAATGAACCGTCCATGACCGACATTGAATGATTTCTGTAACCTAATATTGAGTTCGTGAAGGTCGGGATAGTAGTAAGATCCGTAGGGTTCAACAATAACGGTTTGACGGCCCTGATAGAGAGAAAGCCCTGCTTCTGAGCTCCTCAACTGCCTGGGATAGGGTTCTCCTGATGAATAAAAATATTGAGCGCTCAATTGGATCCCAAAAGGAGCGATGTACATTCCCTGCACTTTTAACATATGCTCTCTCTGATGTTTGAGCAGTCCCCAGACATTGACATGAACATTGGGATTTTCAAAAAAGGCAGAAGCTCCGTCGCTGTCAAAGCGGTTTGTACCTAGGAGTCCTTCTCCCTTGCTCCAGACATAACTGGTGAAAAAGGACCAGTTATTGGACATGCGCTTGTCAAGTTTAACCTCCACACCCCGATATTTCCGGTGAATACCCGGAATGTTCATATTCATCGCTAACATGTCTGTAGGATAAGAAGAATCCATCTCGTAGAAAGTCACGGGATTTCCGGTCGTAGGATCTGTCCCATATACTATATTATATCCTATCCATTTTGGATGGCCATTTTCCATTCCATGCTCTCTAAGATATTCAGTATCCACATGATATATGTCCACACCTTCTATCATATTCTTTTCCCACTTCTGGATATATGTCACACTCACTGACAGGTTGTTGATGATTTCCCTTTCTACACTTATATCGAATGTATCGTTCCAATAAGGATTTAGACCCTCTGGATCCACCTGTCCAAGGGGTTTCCATAATCCGTATGTGTAATCCACTGACCAGTCAGGATTGAGCATGGCATTCATTCCCCATGCGGCCCCTCCATAGGCGTAGTTGGTGAGCATTGTGGTATGGGCAGGATAATACCTTCCGAATGACACCTTGACCGCTGTTTTTCCATCTCCGAACGGATCGTAACTAATTCCGAGCCGCGGGGCCAGGGTATTCCAGGTCATGGCAACGGTCCTCTCTTCATAAGCCCACATATCAGTATCTCCCTTCATCTGTTTAGGCCAGAAAGTCTGGTAGTAATCGTATCGCAATCCGAGATTGAAGACAAAATGCCTTGATAAGGTCCAGGCGTCCTGTATAAACACTCCCATATTGATTATTCGCTCTTTTCGGAAATAGTTCTGTGTCAAAGACAACTTTTCAGGAACCCCGTTTCTCGTATATATCCTACTTACTCTCCAATCTTTACCAAAGACTCCTTGCCAATACGGATCCTCATTCCATGTCCGGTGGGAGTTGTTCCAGGAATAGCTAAATTCACCACCTACTTTCAGTTCGTGAGATCCTGCCCATTTCTCAATAAAATAGGAAGAATCTGTCGAGAACTGTGCTCGTCCCCTTTCGTTTAAGTGATTATAACCGCCACTCCCAGAGTATAACCGTGTTGCGTAGTCGTAATATCTCAGTTCGTCAGTCTTTAAAATACGATCGCCGACATTAGAGAAGTATCCGGCTCTGGCATTAAAAAGAAAATTCGATGAAACAACCTTTGACCACTGCGAACTAAAGGTCATCCCATTTGTCGGTGCTTTCGTTGTCACATCAGTGTCTACTCGGTAGCTAGCGCCACTGTGATTATTGGTTGCGTAATAGTAACTGAAAGAAGTGGTCAGCTTATCTTTGGGGGTGATTTGCCAAGTCAGCTTGCAAAATGGTAGATATTTCGGTGCATCGATAGGCATATTATCGGGTTGATCATAAGGGTATCCTTGGACATAATAACGATATAACCTTAAATCCAAACTGGCAAAGAACCAAGCCTTGTCCCTCTTGATGGCACCTCCAATAGAGAGATAGGGTTCATACTGGTAATCAAAGCCTGTAAACTGGCCTTCGAATGGAGTACCTTTGGTGTTGGTTGACTGGAGACTTTTATCCTGGAAATAGGTCCCGATTTTAAAGCTGAGATCATTCCCGCCTGATTTTGTTATAACCTGAACGACGGAACCCATCACTCCACCCTGATCCGCCTGGTGCAAGCCAGTTCCCACAGTGATCTCTTCGATACTGGAAAAACTGATCTCGTTCGTAAGAACCCCATGAAGTGGATGGCTCATATTTTGCCCGTCAACGGTATAACGGTTTGTCAACTGGTCGCTTCCGTGCGATGCTTCATCATACACTCCCGGTGCAAGGTTCTGGATTTCATACACATTCCTATTGACAGGCATTTCCTCCAGAGTAATTACATCGAATGTGGTACCCGTGGCCGTATCCATGATATTGACTGTGGGGGCAGCACCTATTACAACAACTTCTGCCTTGATCTCGGACATTTCCAAATCAACGTTAAGGGATGTAGTGCGAGTTACAGTCACATCAATGCTTTCTCTCCTTAAACTCTTAAAACCTGGCAGCTCATAAACTACAGTGTATTTTCCTGAAGGAAGACCAATAAATCTATAATAACCTTCTTCATTAGTGACAAAAGCCATTTGAGGTGTTATCATTGAGGGGCTACTTATTGTTACGGTTACCCCAGGAAGGGGCTCGTCTTCAGTATCGGTCACAAATCCAACCAACTTTCCCGTGGGAATTATCTGTGAATAGACAGGGGTGAGGATAAAAGTTACAAGCAGCAATGCCAAAAAAATCTTTTTTGCCTTAAAATTCAATTTTTTACCTCCTTACTTTTTTTGTGAAAACTATCTTTTTTAATTTAACTCTAAAAACCTTCTTTCACCTCCTTTCATAGACTTATGGTCTATTTTAAAGTTTGTAAGATTTTTAAATACATCTATCTCTTTCTCTCTATTTTATATAAACGTTTGGCTCAATCGATTGTCTCATCCTTTATTATAATTTCATTTTTCATTAGAGTTGTCAAGTATAATTTAAAATTCCCGAATAATCGGATAAATCTTACCAAGTAGGCAATTTATTTAAATAAATGCCTCTACTACCCCATAAGAACTGGTATAATAGAGGCATGAAAAAAAATAAAAAGTTTCACCCAGTAGGTGAAACTAAAAAGGTTAATAAAATGATACGACAAAAGATAAAATATTTCAATCTTGGGTCATTAAAAAAAACAAAAGTTACAGCATCCAGCGGTTTGATACTGCTCATGAGTTTTGCCAGGGAGATTGGTTTAATCGATGAGCTGGAGAAGACGTTTTCTCATCTAAAAAAGCGAAAACGGGGTTATTGTGTATCTGAGAAGATTCTCTCATTTGTTGAGATGTTGATAAAAGGAGGGCGTCGTTTAAATGATATAGATATTCTTTCATCTGATCCTGGGTTATTGGATATACTGGGGATGGATAAATTCCCCAGGGCCAACACCATTGGCGATTTGGCGCGGAAATTTACGCGAAGAGACATTGACAATCTGGCTAATATTGTGATGAAGCTTTCCTCAAATACTATTCGTCAGAAGGGGTTAAAAAAGATTGTAATAGATATAGATTCAAGCCTTATTCCCAGTGAGGTGAAGATTGCTGAGAAGAGTTATGAAGGCCTTCGTGGATTTAATCCTCTAATGGGAATAATAAAGGGGAAAGCTTTGAGCATGGCTGGATTTAGTCTTTTTCGTACCGGCAATGCTTCACCTGCGGCCAATAATTTGAGTCTTTTAAGAAAGATATCAAAGTACCTGGAAAAGAATAATCCAGGGGTAAAAGTTAATGTCCGGATTGATTCTGCCGGATATAATCACCGCATCATGAGATATTGTGACAAAGAGGAGCATGGATTTGTAATAGCTGGAGACAAATATGAAATTGTACTCGATACCATAGCGGCTATTGCAGAAGAGAAGTGGGAAAAATTAAAACAGCGCAAAAAGAGAAGCCCTGCTATCGAAGAAGAAGTGGCTGAGAGTGTACATTTTGTGGGGCCTGAGAAGGGGGGCAAGGCTTATCGTTTTGTCGTTGTCAGACGTAAGAATAATCAACTGGCTCTATTTCCTGAATACGAATACACCTACAGGATTTATTTTACCAATATGGATTGGGATAAACATAAAGTCGTTCACTTTTACAGACAACGTGGAGATGCGGAGAATGTGATCAAGGAAGAGAAAGAAGGCTTTGCAGTAGAGAATATACTAGCAGAAGATTTTCTGGCCAATGCCGCCATCTTTCAGATGCAGTTACTTGCCTATAACCTTGTTCAATATTTTAAATACTCCAACCTGAAGAAAAGTTGGTGGAACTTAAGGATCAAGCAATTGAGATTCCGCTTGATAAATATTGCAGGAGTTGTCGTCAATCATGCCCGCAAAACGATACTTCGTATATCAGCCAATTATAAATACCTGAAAACGTTTCATGAAATCTATCATCTCTTGTGTATTAAGCGCATCGAGTTATTGATTTAGTATCCAGTCCCTTATCAAGACAAAAAGATTTATATCTCAGGAAAAAGTCTCTCCATTTTTCAATATCCACTATATTACCATCAAAATTATGCTCTCTTATAACCCAAAATAGTAGCCTTCTAACTGATAAATAAATTCTTTCCGTTTCAGAGTCGGAATCTTTGAAAATTTATCTAAAATCTATGATAATTCTTTCTTATCTGAGTATTTGGGTAAAATTTGGAGTTTCCCCAAAAAATTACGTATCGAAGAGACTTAGTTGCAAAGTTTGAGTTTTCAGCATAGATTTAAGGCTCTGAGAGCCCTTTTTTTGACTAAAAAGGAACTCATGAATTCCATCAGTTTCTGGCCAAATCCCCTGATCACAACTAAACAAAGTTTTTCTTTTATCTCTGGGAGTTTGACAGGACGATAACCAAACTCCAGATAATATAATCTCTCTTTACCTTTATTTTCTTTGACGATTTTTTCTCCATAAGGCAAAGGACAGATTTTTGCTATATCCATAATAGATATCTTTTTGCTTTTCTACTTCTGTTTTTGTGTAACTACTAGATATGATTAGTCTTAGATGCTTCTTGTCCTAGTTTTTTGGGGGAACTCCTGTACTATACGGTGCGGTGCATCAAAAATGTACTGTTTTATTATACAGAACATCAGTATTATTCATTCTTATTATTTTAGCTTGTCAAGCTCTTTTTCATCTCATATTTGCGGGCAATAACTGCTGAATAGAATCCTATCACCCCAAAGGCAATGGCCGGCACCCAGTAGGCAAGTACGATGTTGCCTGACTGATCGGAAACGATGCCCTGAATTTGGGTAAGGAAAGCCGCCCCAGCAATAGCCATGATCATCCCTGCCCCTCCTATCTTGGTATCCTCTCCCAATCCATCAATGCCCAGACCATAGATGGTTGGGAACATCAACGACATGCAGCCTGAAATTCCTATCAGGCCATAAATACCATAATAGCCCCGGCAATAAATGGCAATCATAGTCAATACAAAGGCTGTCACCGCCAGTCCTGTCAGTAAATGTCGTGGTTTGATAAATTTCATCAAAGCAGTACAAACGAAACGGCCGATCACAAACAGACAGAGCGACATGATATAATACGTTGCGCCTGCCTGTTCGGCTGTTCTTGGCAGCAAAGCAGTAAGACCAATCCACTCCAAGAAATTGTAAAAACCTGCGGCAACTGGTTCCAGGTTTCGGAGCTTTTCAATGATCTGAGCTGAGGTAGGGTTTGATCCAATTGAGGCAATTACTGAATTGAGCTGCAGCTGCTGCATCACGTACCGTATAATGAACGACCAGACCGCGATTTGGGCCCCCACATAGAAGAATTGTGCGATCACTCCCCAGACATAATTGCTGTTCTTCTTCAACCTCCGGAATGTGTTTGCGAGATTAAGTCTTTTGTCATCTTCTTTCAGCGATGGCATCCGGGTTAAATAAATGGCAATCAGGATCCCGACCATCACCAGTCCAATGATCATATAGGTGAATGAAAGAGATTTCAGTTCCATCCCTTGTATCCTGACCAACTCCTCATGCGGAAGAGCGGACCGTTGGGATGCTGTCATGGTACTGAGCTTGGATAATATAAATACTTGGCTGATAACTACCCCGGCTATGGCACCAAATGGATTGAATGATTGGGCAAAATTCAACCGCTGTATGGCAGTTGATTCAGAACCAATAGCGCAAACATATGAATTGGCTGAGGTTTCCAGGATTGATAAACCGGCAAATAGGATCAGGATAGCAAAAAGGTACATAAAAAAGCCTATATCCGTGCTTCCTCTTGATATCAACATGGCAGGGTAGAACATAAAAGTACCCAGGGCATACATGGACAGTCCGAGCATCACACCTGATTTGTATGTAAATCGTTTGATAAACAAGGCCCCTGGTAAGGCAAAACAACCGTATCCGAAAAAATAACAAGCCACCTGTATCAATGCTGTTTTGGTATCTGTCAGACTCATGATCCGCTTGAAAGCGGCCAACATGGTGTCGGTCAGGTTGTTCGGCACTGCCCATGCAAAGAACAGGGAGGACAGCAATATAAATGACCATACAATGCCTTTGGGAACAATGCGATGTTTTTCCATATCCAATCTACCTTATTTTGTTATTGAAAATTTTCTACTATTTCGCTCAAATCAAGTTCAAACACGTGAAGTGGTCTAATTGTCAAAACCATTATAGCCTTCATTTCACCTTTTAAAAAACTGATTTGATTTCTTCTAGGGTTACTTTAAATAATTCTTGGGTTATTTTATCTAAATCTGTTTCGTCGCCTTTAAAATGAAATGTGGTATGACAATGGGTGATAGATTCTCCTGGATCGAGTTGGGCTCCAGGAGAGCTGGATTCCAATTCATAAAAAGGGCCCATGGGCTCCTTTCCAGGTTCAGGGGGCCCATCATTATAGGCATTAATGACATCCCCTCCATAGGGATCCTTTTGAATTTCCCACAAAGAGTTAACATATGGGTAATGGTCAGGACCTTCAGGGGGGCTCATTTTAATGATGGTGAGCACCTGATCCTTCTCATTATAGCTGCCGGCAATGTAAAGACACCTATTCGGAGGCACTCCAATTTTACTCCTTTGTTTCCCATCACCTTTAAAATAGATATTGCCGTCTTTGATTGTTAATCGGTCCTCTGGAACTTTTCCAAAATACTCATCATTGACAATAGGCCCTAATTTTTCTATTGGTCCTTGTTTAAAGGGAATTATGATGGTTGTTTGTGGCGATGGACGGAACATACCGAGAATCCAAATAGAAAGCAAACCCGTATTTTTCTCCCAAGCTTGATCACCCATATTTGTGATCATATTTTCAGATTTAAAGGCAACCGAGGGAATATTTAGCGCCTCATCTAGATTGATTTCTTTAGCCACATCTCTTTTATCTAAGAGTTCGATGTTCCGATTCACTTTTAGGTGAAAATTGAATCCAGAATAATTAGTGAGTGTCATTTCTTTTTCAAATTCAACGAAGCTTTTGCTTTTGTCAACTATTTTCCAGCTTTCCCAATCAAATTCAATGGGGACATGCCAATAATCCAGTTTAAATGAATTGCCTTTTTCAAAATAGATCGAAAATTGCCCACCTTCTGGGCCCAGCCAAAATCTATCTTCCCCGCCAAAAGGATTAAAATGAGAATTTTGTTCTCCAGAGGTTATCAGGTCGTAGTTGACCCACCCAAAACTCATTCCATATCCACCAGAAGCAGTACTGGTGAGAACCCGTCCCTGCATCCCCGCGGAGACAACGACCTGAGCTTGGCCCTCTTCATCTGAAAGTAAAATGACATCTGTATGTTTTTTGAGAAATTCTAAGTCCTCTTGAAATTTCACGGTACCCCCTTGTTCCTCTTTAGTCTGACATCCTAGTGCGATTAAGATCATAACAAATAAAATAATTAAGCTCTTTTTCACTTGGCAACTCCTTTCAGTTACTTTTTTATAAGGAAAGAAAATATCATAATATAGCGCTTGCTTTTTTTTCATGTTTCTGAACTACTTTCATGGCTCCAAAAAAGGGATCCTGGATGTCCAGTACAATGAGGCCGATGGTCGTTGCTTTTTTTAATCTTAAGCTTCGTGCTAAAATATTTGGACGATAGTTCAATTTTTCCGCGGCTCCGATTATCACTCGAGCAGTTTCATCTGAAATTCTGAATTCTTTGGCCTTACTGGTTGGAATCCTACAAATTGTCGAATAGGAATAGCCCATGATTTTTGCATTCCTCTTATGTTATTCTCATTTTTTTAACAAAATTTGAATTTTTGAAAAAACGTCTTGCACAATCATTTGTTCTATGATAAACATATAATATGTTTAATATGCTCTGTCAAGAGATAATTTTAAAGAAGATAGGATTTCATTTCTATTCCTGTTATGAAAAAAATCTCCTTCAATGTCTAATTTTCAAACAATTTGGAAACAAATATAAGATATATTTATCTAAATTAGAGTGGATACTCGGAAATTAATTTAGGTTTTTAAAAAAATGATAAATAATGACTTTATTTAATGACCATAAATTTTCACTACTTTTCTACAAGAAGGCTTAATGGACTCATTTATGAAAGGAGAATTTCATCATGTCTAAGTATGCTTTGGGACTTGATTTCGGCACGGCATCAGTTCGCGCATTGGCTGTTGATTGCGCTACAGGAGATGAAGTTACTGAAGCTATACAAGTTTACGAACACGGCGTCATTACTCAAAACTTGCCTGGCACCAACAAGCCTTTGCCACATGACTTTGCATTACAGCATCCCCAAGATTACATAGAGTCCTGCACTATCGTTATATCTAAGGTTCTCCAACACATCCAAGCTCGTGAAATCATAGGTATTGGTGTCGATTTCACAGCATGTACCATACTTCCTATAAAAAAAGATGGAACACCTATGATGAAAATTGGTAAATTCCGGAATAATCCTCACGCCTGGGTGAAACTGTGGAAACATCATGCTGCACAGCCAGAAGCTGATAAAATTAATCAAATTGCTCATGAAAGGAAAGAACCTTTCCTTAAATATTACAGCGGCATTATCTCAAGCGAGTGGATGCTCCCAAAGAGTTGGGAGATCGTCAATAAAGCCCCAGAGATATATGAAAACACGGATATCATCATAGACGGTGGTGATTGGTTGGTCTATCAAATGACCGGAAAATTCTGCCGTAATGCTTGTGTAGCCGGGTATAAAGGCCTTTGGAATGCAGAATCAGGATTTCCCTCCAAAGAATTTTATCAGGTTCTAGACCCTAAACTTAAGGATGTAGACGAGAAATGGCTGAAGAACATTTTTTACCCAGGACAACAAGTAGGAGGGATTTCTGAATCATTTGCAGCTCGGACTGGTCTCCAGGAAGGAACACCTGTATCGGCAGCTACAATAGACGCCCACAGTGGTGTTCCTGGAATGGGCATATATCGTGAAGGGCCAATCTCAATCATCATGGGAACTTCTTCATGTCAGATGGTTCTATCAAAAAAGCTCCGTTTCTTTAAAGGGTATGCAGGTGTTGTTAAAGACGGTATTATCCCTGGATTTTACGGCTACGAATCAGGCCAATCTGCTGTAGGGGATATTTTTGCATGGTTTGCACGTGATTTTTTAGACAGGAAGAACAATCCTTTCCAGGAAATCTCAACAAAAGCTGCCTTACTAAAACCTGGAGAAACCGGACTGACTGCACTCGACTGGATGAACGGCAATAGAAGCATTCTCATGAATTCCAACTTGACAGGCCTAATTCTTGGTCTGACATTAGACTCCCGGCCTGAAGAAGTATACCGTTCACTAATAGAATCAACTGCGTTCGGAACACGGATTATTCTCGACTCACACACAAATGCTGGAATCCCTGTGGCGGAACTTGTAGTCTGCGGGGGGCTCGTCCATGACCCTTTAATCTTGCAGATTTATGCTGACGTGACAGGACTGCCTTTTAAAGTGGCTGCTTCAAATCAGGCAGTGGCTTTAGGAGCAGCCATATTGGGCTCTGTCGCAGCCGGCCAAGAAAAAGGAGGGTTCGCTTCTTTTGAGGAAGCGATTAAATCCATGACTAAACCGCCTGTTAAAACTTACTTCCCCAATAAAAATGCAAAAATTGTATATGACCAACTTTTTAAAATATATAAACATTCTCACGATCATTTTGGCCGTGAAAATGCAGACATCATGAAACGCCTAAAACAAATCAAAAATCAAATAAGAGGAGGAAACCTTTGAATAAAATTGTAGACATTTACATTCCATTGGATAGTCGAGTCGAAGCAAACAATGCTGTTTGGCCAATTGCCAAAAAGCAATTGAGCGAAATAGTCGACGTTATCGAGAAATGTAAATGGAAACCAAATGTTCTAAATCCAGATAAGCCAATATCCAGCGTGGCAGAAGGGATGGAAGTCATTAAAAGAGCTAAAGGCGATAGATTTATAAACTTTTTTGCTGGTTGGGCTTATCCTGACTTTTCAGTAAGCCCAATGTGGCAGCTTCCACCGGAAGTCCCTAAACTTATGCTTGGAAGCCGTATACTTGATTTCCCTGGAGCAGTGGGGCTTCTTGCAGCAGCTTCAGGCACGGCACATGTAGGCATTAAAACTGACAGGCTGTTTGTGGAAAACTTTGAAGACCATAAAACATACATCGATGCGATTGAGTCATTCTTAAATAAAGGACAATATGCGCCTCCAGAGACAAAATCTATTGACATTATTCCAACAGAAGAGCATCGCAAAAAAGCAAAAGAAATCGCAGCCAAGCTGAATGGCTCCATATATGGTGCTGTTGGTCCACGCTCAATGCAGATGTGGAATAAAGTCTCAGAAGCTGACTTCCTGAAATACTTCGGGATAGCCAGAGAGGGCTTTGACGGACTGCGCCTTTTGAAAATGGCAGAAAAAATACCCGATAAAAAAGCAGAAGATGCCCTGAATTTTCTCATTGAGAAAGGCATGGATATCCGTCTCGGCACGAACCCAGTTAAAGAACTTACAAAAGACATGGTGCTTTTCCAAATGAAAGTTTACTTTGCAATACTTAAACTAAAAAAGCAGTTCGGATTAGATTTTATTGGTATTCAAGATCAATTAGACTGGGTTGAACACTATCCAGCTACAGATTTAACCCTCGGTATTTTAAACAATAAACTCAGGCCCGAACCTAATGAAGAAACATTCGTAGCTGCAACAGAAGCAGATGACGGGGCAGCCATAACTATGCAAGTATTAAAACTTATATCAGGAGGAGAACCTGTCGGTTTCAGTGACTTCCGGTACTGGAATTCTTATAAAAGGCTCTATTGGTTCGTAAATTCTGGCGCATTAGCTCCCTATTTTGCTTATGGTACACATGATTCCTTGAAAGGAGCATGGTCAGAACGGCAAACCTATATGTACTTTAAACAAGGAGGAGGAACCTGTTCTGTTGTAGTGCGAATTCCCGGAATTGTGACTTGGGCAAGATTCTCTTACAGAAATCATCAGATATATCTATGTGCAGGACGTGGGATCACAGACGTTCCAACAAAAGAGCAGTGGCAGGAGCGCTCAAGAAGATGTAATCCAGAATGGCCGCATTGGTATTTAAAGCTTTGTGCCCGTATTGAATGGAGTATTAACTCAAACCACCCGATGACTGTTTCAGGAGATCACCTCGCAGAACTGAAAGCTGTTGCCTCCGAATTAGGAATCCCATTTGAATGTTATGATGATATAACCCCCTGAGAAAATAATTAGATAAGTTCTGCATTCTAAAAATTGTGTGATCCTTCACCACAAATGTGCTGTAACGAATCAGATGCAGTAAGATCGGCTCGCCTGTAAGGTAAAAATTGCTGATAATAGATGAA
>CAZYMU010000033.1:0-28022 GCA_964648465.1 uncultured Eubacteriales bacterium
ATTTTCCCGTAAATCAATTTATTCTACCCACACAAATGGGAGAAGAGCCAAATTTTGTTAATGTAGAAACAATTAATTGACAATAGCTATTTATGACTTCCATCGCAATATACCTAGTTCTTCCATTTAATATTCTCTACCTTTGTTTTATACGGGTCTTTTTCTCTATGTCAATAGTTTTTTTAAAAAAATATGGTTCTATCTTTGGAGTTCTAGATTAAGACTTTGATTTCCAATCTCATTTTCACTAAATATAACCTGGATTATTCACGAGTCGAGATTGCTAGATTGTCATGCTTTACTCGTGATGACAATCTTAGCGCAGGTCGTCATCAGTAACATCCCGTGCTTTACATTCTTTGTACAAGCAAAAAGAATCCTAAACAATCTCTGAATCCAAATAACAAACTACAATTCCGGCGGTAGTTTTATAAGAGGAAAATGTTATTCTTTCGACAATCTTCTGTCATAGCATCCGGCCATATACTTGACTGGATTTCCCCGATATGGGCCTTTCTCAGGAAAAGCATACAGAGCCTTGATTGTCCGATACCGCCGCCAATAGTGAGAGGTAATTCCCCCTTTAGTAATTTTTTATGGAAGAAAAATTTCTTTCTTTCAGTTGTTCCAGTCATCTCCAATTGTTTTTCGAGTACCTGTTGATCCACACGAATTCCCATTGAAGAGATCTCAACTGCCTTTTCTAAAACAGGGTGCCAGACAATGATATCACCATTCAGCCCTAGTCCTTTTTCTGTGGGAGTTGTCCAATCATCGTAATCAGGGGCCCTGCTATCGTGAGGATATCCATTTTCTAAGGGAGCTCCGATTCCAATGATGAAAACTGCACCATACTCTTTACAAATAACATATTCCCTTTCTAGGGGATTGAAATGAGGATATCTTTTATCCAGCTCTTCAGAATGAACAAAATATATTTCTTCAGGAAGAATAGGTTTGATTTCAGGATATTGTTTATTGATAATGTATTCTGTACTTTTCAATACCTGATAAATTTTTCTGACAATATCTATCAAAAACTCCAAATTTCTTTCCTCTTTTAAGAGGATCTTCTCCCAGTCCCACTGGTCAACATATAGAGAATGTAAATCGTCAAGTATCTCATCAGGTCGGATGGCATTCATATCTGTATAAATACCTTCTCCTGGATTCATTTTTAAATTGGCAAGAGCGAGCCTTTTCCATTTCGCCAATGACTGGACGATTTCAGCCTTCGTATTGTTCATATTCTTTATGTAGAAAGAAATTGGCCGTTCTCCCCCATTTAGATCATCATTAATACCTGTGCCCGCTTTAACAAATAAAGGAGCTGTTACTCTCTCTAAATTCAATGCTTCTGCCAGATTTATTTGAAAAAAATCTTTGATAAGTTTAATAGCCTTTTCTGTCTTTTTAACATCCAGAATAGATTGATAATTTTCTGGGATTCTGCGCTCTCTACTCATTATTTTCCTCCATAAATATTTTGAATTGAAATAAGGAAAGTGATTGGGTTTGAAGATGTTATTGGGCGGGAAGAACCACCCAATTATTATTCTGATTGTTATTGATTACAAGGATGCTAACTCTAGCAATTGAAAAATCCTTTCTTGTAAGCATGTCCCAATTATAACCATTTTATACCTGTTGTCAAATCATTCTATGGAAACTCAAAATCAGCATCTCATTTTTGGGACTATCTTGAATTTCTGACAAAAACTCGAACCAACCACCGTGAAGGATCCCTAGAAGTTCTGGGTTTTCAGCATTAGTGTTGACGGCCACTTTAGAGCAGAGCAAAGCCAGAGTTCTCATTCTTTTGATATGTAGTCAATCCGCGATTTGCCGCACTCGCTTCCGGGGTCGGGCTGAGGTCATTACTACTGAATGTGTCCGAAGAACTCTCTATGTATTGCATTCACTGCTTTTTCAACATCGTTTTCCAGCACTATGAAATAACAAGCAACTTCAGAAGCACCCAAAGATATCATCTTGATGTTAATGTTTTCAGAAGCAACAGCAGTGAATACTCGCGCCATTATTTTTCTTTTTTAAAAGTCCTTCTCCAACAACAGCTATAATCGCTATGCCTTCCTCTAAATCGATTCTTTCAATAACACCTCCAACTATCTTTTTTATTGATTCATAGCTTTTACGTGAATCATTCTTGTTTACGAGAAGATTTATGCAAGTTTGAGATGTGATGACTGAATAAATATTTATCTCCCTTTCAGATAACAATTGCCCAATTTCTGTAATAATTCCAGGCTTGAATCCTACTCCAGAGCCATGAATTCGAAGCACAGAAATTTGCCTGTTATATGTAACGCTTTTCACTACATCTTTACTTTCATAACCTCCAGGAAGCACTTCTGTTCCTTTGCTTTTCGGTTCGTATAAACATTTTATTCGTATTGGAATACCAAGATCTACTAAAGGTTCTACTGTGCGTGGATGCATCACGCTAGCTCCAAAGTATGATAATTCTGCTGCTTCGTAATAAGACAGCCTGTCTATTTTATCTGGAGATTTTATGATCTTAGGATCAGCACTCATAAAGCCGTCAACATCTTTCCATATTTCCAGCAATGGGGAACCAATCCCATAAGCAATAACTGCAGCACTATAATCAGAACCGTTCCTTCCAAAAGTAGTCACTCTACCATCATGAGTACGGCCAAAGTATCCAGTGATTACAGGGACTACACCTTTTTTGATAAGAGGCAATACAATGGCTTTGAGATTTCTGCTTACCTCGTTAAGGATGGCAGTGGCATTCTCAAAGAATTCATCCGTAATTAATCCTATCTTATCGGTTTCTAAGGCATTGGAATCTTTGTCCTTGCTTTTCAGAATCCCCGAAAGCACAAAAGCAGAAAGCCGCTCTCCGTAACTCAATATGAGCGCTTTGAGTGATTTGGTGACCTCCTCAGTATATGCGATTCCATAGAAAAGCCGTCCCAATTTTTTTAATCTGGATAAACAAAAAACACAGGAAGTGAGCCATGAAGTAAAAGAAAAGGGACCACTTTAGTTTCACGTAAAAGGGAATGGGATATAAATTAACTTAAAAAATTTTAGAAGTTTACTACAATAAAAAAGGCTTACATGTTAGGCGCAAAAAAGAAGTAATCTTGAGAAGAGGAGCCAGGTTTTATACCTGGCTCCCCAGCATCATTATAGATCAGATTTCTGGAATTTTTGGGAGATGAGACAGCGATTCTTCAACCTTCTTTTCAGGATACTCATAATCCATAAGTTTTCCACTCAGGAAGGCATCATAGGCTGCCATATCGACATGTCCGTGTCCACTGTGAGCTAATAGGATGGTTTTTGCTTCTCCTGATTCTCTACACTTAAGTGCTTCTTCGATGACTACACGAATTGCATGATTCGGCTCTGGTGCGCTGATGATCCCTTCCGTACGGGCAAAAGTTACGCCGGCTTCAAAGGCGGCAATCTGGTGAACAGCCCTTGCTTCAACAAGTCCTAATCTATGAAGATGACAAATGATGGGTGCCATCCCATGATAGCGCAGTCCCCCTGCATGCACTGGTGGAGGAATAAAATCATGGCCAAGCGTATACATTTTGATAAGAGGAGTGAGCCCAGCATTGTCACC
The DNA here is from genome assembly GCA_964648465.1 of uncultured Eubacteriales bacterium. Taxonomy (GTDB): domain Bacteria; phylum Acidobacteriota; class Aminicenantia; order Aminicenantales; family Aminicenantaceae; genus Aminicenans. The sequence continues at coordinate 3,623 of CAZYMU010000033.1, forward strand.
GAAATCGTAAGCATATAGTCCTTTGGTTACTGTGGGGCAACTGGCTGGCTCTACGTTGATGATACGCAAATCTGGCTTGGAACCATTTATTTTGTCTTTAACAAAAGGAAGATAAAGTCCTGCAAAATTCGATCCTCCTCCGATGCAACCGACAATTATATCTGGGTAAACGCCTGCCATCTCCATCTGTTTTTTTGCTTCAAGACCGATTACAGTCTGGTGTAATAAAACATGATTCAGTACACTTCCAAGAGCATAGTGTGTATCATCTCTTGATACGGCCTCTTCTACAGCCTCACTGATTGCAACACCGAGGCTTCCTGGACAATTAGGATCTTTCATTAGCATAGCTCGTCCGGATTTTGTATCCTGACTTGGGCTTGGAATGCATTTTCCGCCCCAAGTTTCCATCATAATTCGGCGATAAGGCTTCTGATGGTAGCTTATGGCAACCATGTACACTTTGATCTCGATTCCGAAACAGGCACCACCGAAAGAAAGAGCACTTCCCCATTGCCCGGCACCAGTTTCAGTGGTGATGCGCTTTATGCCTTCTTTTTTGTTATAGTAAGCCTGTGCAACAGCCGTGTTAGGTTTATGGCTTCCTGGTGGGCTCGTCCCTTCATACTTGTAATATATCTTTGCTGGAGTATCCAATGCTTTCTCTAATTTGCGAGCTCTATACAGAGTAGTTGGTCTCCATAAGGAATAAACATCCTGGACTTCTTCAGGGATTTCTATCCATCGCTCTGTGCTTACTTCTTGCTTTATTAATTCCATGGAAAATAGAGGTGCTAAATCATCTGGAGTAACAGGTTTGCCAGTGCCTGGATGCAAAACAGGAGGTAATGGCTCCGGCAAATCAGCCTGTATATTATACCAGGAGAATGGCATCTTTTTCTCATCAAGAATAAACTTCGTTCTCATTATTGTTCTCCTTTTTTAATTTTTGATAGATAATACTTCTAAGGATTACTAAAGATTATTGGGGTATAGATAGATTAGTTCCGCCTTAGCGGAACCACCAACCGAGATAAAAATTGAAAGTTGATTTGAGAAAATTATGGATTATATGATCTCTATTTTGTCTGGGCATAAAATTTTTAACTCTCATTTTAAATGTATTTTAATCTTCTTTATAAATAAGTCAAGGAAAAATTTTAAAGTGATTCGTGCTGTCATCAATATCTCCCATAAGAACAAGCTTAGCTCCGCGTCCCTCAAGCCAATCATGGTGAAATCCATTTTGGCCTTACCTGCTTGGTGAAACTATTTATTTTTTTGTCATCCCTCTGTTATACCAGATTCTCTTGGGGTAGTAGCAGCCTTTATTTAAATTAATTGCCTCATCAGTAAGATTTATCCGATTGTTTGGCAATATAATTTGTTACTCTAAATTTGAATTATTGTATAATAAGGCAGAAAATCAGGAACAATTCAATTGCTGGAAAAAATTCTCGACTCAGCTACCCAGATAGATAAACTTCTATGGGGCCCGTGGACAATCATATTCATTGCATCTATCTACCTTTACTTGACGGTAAAATCCAGGTTTTTCCAGGCAAGGAAATTCCCATTTATTCTGCATAACACATTCGGAAAGATCTTTGAGAAAACGCGAACCAGGGGCAAGGGAATCATGACTCCTTTTCAGGCAACATCTACTGCCCTTGCCAGTACTGTCGGCATGGGCAGTATCGCGGGAGTAGCCACAGCACTGTCTGTTGGAGGACCGGGATCGATATTCTGGATGTGGCTGCTGGCTTTTCTTGGGATGATGTCAAAAACAGCAGAAATAACTCTTGCGGTCCACTACAGAGAAATTGACGCTGACGGCCGAATTCACGGCGGCCCCATGTACTATATAAATAAAGGCCTGGGTTGGAAATTCTTGGCCCGGCTTTTCAGCGCCGGAATGATCATCAATGCTGTTTTATGTGCTTCGCTCCTCCAGCCTCACACCGTAGGGAGGGCTTTCCTGACAAGCTATAATCTGAACCCTTATGTTATCACAGGAATAATGGCTGTCATTACAGCATTCGTAGTCATAGGAGGAATCAAACGTATAGGAGAATTCTGTGAAAAGTTGGTGCCTCTCATGTCTGTTGTTTATATATTGGGGGGTATCACTATTTTCTTCTTAAATTATGCAAAAATTCCCGTAGTCTTCAGCACAATATTTAAATACGCATTTGCACCTGCGCCAGCCCTTGGAGGCTTTGCAGGAGCTGCCGTCCTTGCATCAATAAAAAACGGCATGTCAAGGGGCATGCTGTCCAACGAAGCCGGACTAGGCACAGCGCCTATGGCTCATGCCACTGCTGACACCACTCATCCGTTTAAACAGGGTCTCTGGGGTGCTTTTGAAGTCTTCATCGTAACGTTTGTAATCTGCACAATCACATCATTTACTATCCTGTCAACAGATGTCTTATCAAGCGGTCAATCAGGCATAGAGCTGGTCATAACAGCTTTCTCATCAGTCTTTCCCCCTGCTGTCTCTAAAACATTACTGTCTTTTTCCATACTGACATTCTGTCTTACTACACAGATTGGTTTTTTTATTTACTATGAAACTGCAACCGTCAGTATTTTCGGGAAAAAAGCAATGAGAGTCCTAAAATGGCTATATTTGATTCCTGGAATCTTATTTGCAGGAATTGTCAATGTCGACAAGCTGTGGACATTTGCAAACATAGCAGTGGGCGTGTGTGCTATTCCAAATCTAATAGCAGTCCTGGCGCTCAGCGCAGCTTTCTTCAAATTAATGAAAGACTATCTAAATGCCAGGAACGAATACGCAACAAAAATTACAGATTCATCAAAAAATTACGTAAAAATCCCTTTGCTAACGATCGTGAAATCACCATAAATTAAGGAGGATTGCAATGAAAATATTGATCATAAACCCAAACAGCGACCATGAAATGACCGGGGCTATACAAAAAACCGCCGATAATTTCGCAGATGGAGAATTTGAGGCCCTTTGCATATCGGCTCCCGGAGCACCTGAGTTTATCGAAACCTACGAAGATGCAGTTAAAGCAGCGCCGGGAATGATTCAACTGGTTCGGGAGAATGAAGACAAATATGACGCTTTCATTATAGCATGCCACTGCGACCCAAATCTCGACGTCATGAAAGAAATCACAGGAAAGCCTGTTGTGGGAATCGGTGAGGCCTCTATGAAGATAGCTTCCATGCTTGGACACAGTTTCTCGGTTATCTCAAGCACATATTATTCCATCCCTAATAAAGAAGCCTTGGTGAGAAAATATTCTCTTCAGGAAGAGCTCGCTTCTGTGAAGTCTCCAGCGGACAACATGAAAGAATTAAGCGATAAAGAAAAATACCTCTACACAGCAAAATCAGCTGTTGAAAAAGACAATGCTGAAGTTATTGTGCTCGGCTGTGCGGGAATGACAGGTTTAGACAAGCTTCTTCAGGAAGAACTCGGAGTACCTGTCTTAGACGGTGTTGTATGCGCCCTTATTCTAGCATCTGGCTTATCAAAATACGGCGTTTCAACGAGTAAGCTCAGGCGCTATAATGCGAAATAATATTGATAAAAATTGCTGATAACATCAAACAATTAAGATCATACTAGAATCTCAACTGATTAAAAGCCAGAGCTGTTAATAATCACAGGATTTACAGGAGTTTCTCTGCTTCTATTACTGCATCCCTGAATATTTCTACGCCTTTCATTGCTAGTTCTTCGGTTATGACAAGGGGGGGAAGAAACCGGGCTACATTGAAATAGTGTCCTCCGATTTCTATCAAGAGGCCATTACGGTGGCAGTAACTTCTCACCATGCTTGCCAGTTCTGGAGCGGGCTCTTTTGTCTCTTTATCCCTGACGAGTTCCACACCCAGCATTAAACCTTTTCCTCTGGCTTCGCCGATAATCTTTGAATCTTTCTCTATTTCTTTAAGCCAGGAAAGCATCAAACCGCCCAGATTAAGAGCATGTTCTGCAAGATTATTCTCGACCATAAAATTTAAGGCTGCGCTTCCGGCAGCATACGCCACAACATTCCCCCGAAACGTGCCGATGTGCTTGCCGGCAGGCCAGGTATCCAGCCCCTCCTTGTAAGCAATGCAGGAAATCGGAAATCCCACACCTCCGAGTCCCTTGCTTAGAGTTATAATGTCAGGCAAGACCTTACTGTGCTCAAACGCAAACATCTTTCCAGTTCGGCAAAGCCCGGCCTGAATTTCGTCTATAATCATGAGTATTTCATGTTTATTGCAGATTTCTCTTATCTTAGGAATGAATTTTTCTGGAGGAACAATTGATCCACCTTCCCCCTGAATGGCCTCAATAATAACTGCTGCTGGTTTCCCTACTCCGGAATGTGGGTCTTCGAGTATATGCTCCAGGTATTGAGCACAGTCAAGATTACAAGTCTCCGGTTCTTTTCCAAATGGGCAGCGATAGCAGTAGGCATAGGGGATAAAATGGACTTCGGGAAGCATAGGAAGAAAATCCTCCTTGAAACCCAGACCGCTTGACAGCGAAAGAGCTCCGGCACTCATTCCATGGTAAGATCCTTCAAAGGCAATCATTGGATAGCGGCCTGTATTATATTTAGCAAGTTTCATTGCAGCTTCTACGGCATCAGATCCTGTTGGCCCTCCAAAAAAGACCTTGTTCAACTCGGCAGGTAAAAGCGAATGCAAAATCCCGACCATTGACCTTCTTGCTGGATTTGGGAAGTCGAGTGAATGTGTAAGATTGACTATCTGAGATGAAGCGGCCTCTATTACTTCCGGATTTGAATGCCCAACATTCATAACACCTGCTCCGCCGAAAAAATCAATGTATTTATTACCATCCACATCCTCTACGGTAGCACCACTGGCATAACGGACAGCCATAGGCATTCCCTTAGGATATGAGACTGCAGAGCCTTCGTGGGAAAATTGATACTCGAGAAATTCTTTCGACTTCGGTCCCGGAGGTGTAACTTTTATCAAAGGTGCATCAGTAAAAGAAAGTTTGCGAAAATTCACTTTAATCTCCTGTCGATAACATCATGTAATAAAAATTATATCATATGTTGCTGATTCATAAGAAAGATTCTCAACCGGTTGAAAGCATCAGCCAGTTTCAACTCCCTGAACTCAAAATAACCACCCTTCCCATCGATTCTTCGAAGAATTTCTTTAATCTTCCCCGGAATGCATTATTTTTATTATTAAATTTAGCAAGTAATAATACTTTCTTTAAAACATTAGGTCAAGAAGCAAAAGATAAAAAAAAGGAGGAGAACACCCGTTCTCCTCCTTTTTTTGCTGATAAGTTTCTGCTTAACTTTTCTTCAGATAAACGTCACCGCTGAAAGTCTTGATGACTATTTCCGCTCCTCCGCCATTTACGCTGCCACTGAGTTTTTTCCTGCTGATCTTCCCGGAAACAGTGATATCGAAATCTGTCTCTATATCTCCGCTGAAGGTATTGGCTTCGAGGTCAAAAGCCGAATCCGAAGGAATTATCATATTAATAGATCCGCTGTGTGATTTCAGATAATATCTCCCATCAGCATAGATTTTCCCTACATATTTGACTGAACCGCTTACTGTTCCTGCTTTTATGACTTTTGCATCCGTTACATCCAGTAATTCAATCTCCCCGCTAACAGTCTCTGCTTCGATAGAACCCTTTATACGTTCAACAGTAACATCGCCCGAAACAGAACCTACATCCACATCGCCTATAACATCGTGGATTTCTAAATCTCCACTAACAGAATTACAATTTGCTCCTTTGTCCGCCTTGAAGACTTCCACGTCTCCGCTGACAGATTTTGCCTTCAGTGTGCCGGCAATATCGTTAAGAGATACATCGCCGCTAACGGTCTCTGCTTTCACAGTACCTCCGATTTTTTCGAGGGTCAGATCGCCGCTAACCGAATCAACATTTGCAGATGCCATAGACGGAATGAACAGCCAGTATTTTACAGAAACATTCAAAGACCTGATTCTTATCTTCGGATATTTTGTCTCAATCCTGAGTGTACTCCCTTCCTCTGTTATCTCGATTTTAACCTTACTTACATTCTCTTTTGCTTTCTCTAGAGAAGTAGCCTTTGAGATTTTAAGGGCGTCGATTTTTACTTCAGCCTTGTCCCAGGTTTTGACCTCGATATCTCCTGCAATATTTCCTAAAAATAACTTTCCATCCTTCGTGAGTGGGACTGTCTTCTGGAATTTTTCCTCATATTTCTCCTTTTCCGCTGATATCCCAGGATAAAACCCAAGCATGAGAAACAAAAAACTTACAGCTGCCAGTGAACTAACAACTTTTTTGGTTTTCATAACATACCTCCTTTTTATTTATAAAGTTGTCTCTAATTCCCTTTTATGGGAATAAATATCTTTAACTTCAATCATTTCAGTTAACAAATCCGCCTTGTCCTTGTAAGCAGCCAGCAAATAATTCCGGGTTTCAACATTATCCGGCTCACTGAGTACTGCCTGTTTGCATGCAGTAATCGACGTATTTATGATCTCGAGATTTGTCCGGAAGACTTCAGCCACTTCAGGGTCAAAGCTTTTTTCTTGATATGAGACAGCCTCTCCAAGAGCCTTTATTGCCAGCTGATAATGGTGCTCTGCTTCCTCCAATTTTGCAAAAGCGATGTTTTTACTGTCAACTCCAGGCAGAGTTCCTCCCTGCTTCAAGGAGTGAATTCCCAAAATCCCTGCCCCAACTAAAATAACTAATAGAAATGCGGCACTCAAAACAAAGCGAAGCCTTGGGGCGTTTAACCACTGCCGTCTTCCAGGCGCCAAGACATGTACTGGTTGTGTTTCTGTGTTTAATCTTGCTTCTATCTTGGACCAGGTTTCATTGGGGGGAGTAAGTTTATTTAATTCCTTTGCATCCTTAGCGATTTTCCGGAAGTCTTTTAAAAATTTCTGGCAGTCAAGACATACATCAAGATGTTCCTCGAGAGAAGAGACATGCCCCGTATCCAGATTGCCGTCTATATAATCACTGATTAACCTTTTGGCTTTTGCACATTTCATTTCTCTCTCCTTATATCATTTGCTTACATTCAAGCTGTTTTCTTATCTTCATCCTCGCTTTGAAAAGCTGGGATTTGGATGTCCCCACCGAGCATCTCATGATCTGAGCTATCTCTCTATGTTTGAAACCCTGAACATCATGAAGAAGGAATATGCTTTTCAGTTTGGTCGATAAACTCTGTATTGCGTCACCAAGCTGTTTGTTCTCTACTCTATCCGGTACAGAGTTTCCTGATAACTTTCCTTCCACCTCATTTAACGGGACAGTTTTTCTAAGCCGCACATTTCTGCTCCGTAAATGAGTGAGGCATGTGTTTACAGCAACACGATAAAGCCAACCTACAAAAGCTTCATCATTATCCAGTTCCTTAAATCTGGTATAAACCTTAAGAAAGATATCCTGAAGTAAATCTTCGGCAGCAGCAGTATTATATGTATACCGGTAGGCCAGGTTGAAAATTGAAGTCTTGAAGCGCTCGAATATAGATTCCATGGCCTCTGAATCTCCTTCACGGCTGCGCTTTATCAAATCGAGAAGAATGCTGTCAGTACCGAATCTTTCTCCTGCGGTATTCTTTTTTTCTTCTTCCATAATTTGTCCCTCATTGTTTTTTCCTATTCTAGCACAATATTCTCTTCCAATTCTTCCTTCAAAAAGGACAAATACTGATAATGGATAGCTCATTTATTTCTTTCCTCATATATATAGATGAAACAGAGGACAAAAAGGTTGCCCACAAAAAAGGTGCCTGGTACCTTTTTTCAATTAGAGGGGATGGAGGAAGCGGTCTCAGTTTGGAAAAAAGTTCGGATTTTCTGTTATTAAAACCTGACTATTTCGTCCAAGCGTATCCAACTTTCATAAAGAATGTCCTGTCGGTCTGGGTGACATCGATTCCTGTCATGCCAAGATAATTATCCGAATACCCCAGAAATAGCACAGTCTGAGGATTAATCTTGTAGGAAAACAAGAATTGAGTGAAGAATGTTTGCGTTTTCGGCAGCACAGGGAAGAGATAGAGATCAGTGTTTCTTGAAAGATCCAGGTATTGTACGATAGCGCGGATAAAAGTACGGACGGAAAAATTATATATCAAACGCACCTGGGATAGATTGGCTGTGAAAATCTTATCTCCTTTGAGGCTGAGATTTTGAAGGGTATGCATGATATTGACATTAACATGGCGTCCTAGATTGAATTCAGCAAAAGGCTCAAGATAAAATTGATTGGCTTTCCTTTCGTTTTGATAATCGACAGTCCCACCGTATACTCCTGTTATATTAAAGCGCAAACCACTCATGGGCTTCATCTCTACAAACAGTACTCCCGAGCTTAAATCATAGTTCTCTCCGGCATAAAACTGCCGTCCCTGGCTGATCTCAATTAAAGCCGTTGTCTGTAATGGGCCCATGTATAGTGTACTAAGCATAAATGTTCCATCAGTCAGTCTCCCTTCATAGTCATATAATACGGAGCCATAAAATCCAACATTGATCCGATTAAACCAGCTTCCTCTTTTCCCCCAGAACACTCTGTTAATCTGGCCGTTTGCCGATCTAATATCCACCTGCGGAATATAGCCGTAGTCAGCCCTGAACCCAGGCGAGAAATCTTCATAACCAACAGCATAAATCCAATCGCGGCCCATATGATTAAAATCAACTTTCAAGGCGTTTCCGCCAAAAGCATCGATATCCTGACCGTAAGAGGAAGCCGTATGTAAAGGATAATCTGTTTCAGAGTGAAGATACTGGAAACTCAGTGTCTTAGTCCTGGAAAGACGCAAGAACCCATCAAAACCCATAACATGGTTGTAATAGTCATCGTGACCATTTGCTGCACGTCCTGTATAAAGAAATCCAAGAGCGGAATTTTTCCCAACATCCCTCCGGAAACGGAATACTCCGCCCGTTACATCCTCTTCCAAAGAAGTCGAAAAAGAACCCTGGTTTGAAGGAAAGAGAAGGTTGTTTATACTATCAACAGTTCCGAAAAAACCGATTGCGTTTTTCCCTATCTTCCCTGTAAACTTTACTCCTCCCGCAGGGTCAGCAACAGTTCGGGTAAATACAGCTTCCATGGGAGTAAGAAAAAAATCAGCGCCTTCGAGGAAGAAAGGCCGTTTTTCAGGATACCTGACAGCAAATCTCGTGTTGACTTCCAGTTGGGCAACATCGGCCTCGACCTGGGAAAAATCGGGGTTTACTGCGGCATTCAGGATCATATTCGGAGTGACTCCCCAACGGACAGAAATGCCTGGATCAGCCATTACTTTGCCATTCTCCATTATCCCTTGAGGGAATTCATCCATTTTATCCGTACGGTTAGCCGTCAGAGTTGGGTCAACTTCCAGGTTTAATCCGGTTTTCATCCCCTGAAAGCCTGTAATTTTGTTAAACTGACACAAAACGCAGTTAATATCCCTCCTTCGTTTATGCGATGTCATCCTGTGGCGGACATTTCGCGGATAGGATCTTTCTGCAGAAAAACCCCATGTTTGAACCTCAGTCCCCTTTGGAAAACGGAGCTGGTTAAAAGGGATAGCAATCTCAATTGAATATCCCCAATCAGTAATTTTCCCGCCTGAATTCCATATGGCGTCCCACGAGAAATCCTCGTAGCCCTCCATCTCGCTGAAATTTGCATCGGCTTGAACTCCAAGGGGATTAACCCTGAACTGGAATCCTCTACGTTCATCATTAAAAGGATCCACCATTATACAGATATGGTCATCCTGGATAAGAATATCGGTAGCATCACGGTCCATGAGGTGAGCACGAATCTTCGAAGGCTCCGGGTCAAAACATCTGAATGCAATAAATAAATTGTTCGCATCAAATGTAACCAGGCAGTCCGTATCAACCGGAGCAGGAATATTATCCCCGGGAAGCCATTCATAAGGAAGATTTATAACCACAGCGTCAGACCAGGCTTTTTCATTCAGCACTCCGTCTAATTTTATCTGCGAAGTAGCATGTGAAACCGCGTAATTCCTGCCGCTGAGTTTTTTCTTTTCCTGCTTCTGGCCCGCCTTGCCAGCATCAAGAGCGAATCCGTTCAAAGCCGCAATTATCATTATAATTGTGATTACAATCCTCAGGGAAAATCCATGTCCTTTCATTCTTACTGCCTCCGATTGATATATGCTATATATATAGCTTCAATTTTCACAATACAATTTGTTCACTTATTAATACGAAGTAATATCTAAATTAGTTTACTATTATAAATCAAATGGAAATACAAACCATACTTCCGTAGCATCAGGTCAGCTGCTTCTAAAACACGCAGAATTCGCCCCTCATTGTTTTTTCCTATTCTAGCACAATATTCTCTTCCACTTCTTCCTTCAAAAAGGACAAATACTGATAATGGATAGCTCATTTATTTCTTTCCTCACATATATAAATGAAACAGAAACCAAAAAGGTTGCCTGCAAAAAAGGAGTCCGGTACCTTTTTTCAATTGTAGGAATTTCCAAGAAGCTTCATCCTTGACAAATAGAGGAAAAAATTCTAACTTGCATTTAACCTTTACTAATCAAGGAAAAATGAAAAAAAATGCATATATTATTATCAGCTTAATCTTATTATTCTTCTTATCAAACTGTAAAAGCAACCGTACCAATTCAACAACTCTCGAAGTTTCGGGGCTTATAGAAGCCATTGATACAGAGATACGGGCCCAGGTTCAAGGAGAAATTAAAGAAGTTTTTGTGCAGGAGGGGCAGCTTGTGAGGAAAGGAGATGTATTGTGTCATCTGGACAATGAGAAACTCAATATTCAATTGAATCAAGTTTTGGCCAGCCTGGAAGGTGCTCAAGCAAAACTTGCTCTTTTTAAGAAAGGAACAAAAAAAGAACTGATTGCTGTCGCGAAAAATCAATTAGAAGCAGCGGAAAAAGAGCTCGAACTTGCAAAGAAAAACCAGCAAAGAATGAAAGATTTACTCAGCGAAGGGGCGGTTCCGGAGACCCAAAAAGAGCAGGCAGATTTAAGATTAAAAGCTGCTTTTGAGAAACATGAAAGCGCAGGGGAAAATTATAAACTGGCTTTCCGGGGGAGAGAGAAAGAAGAGATTGAAATGGTGGAAGCGGAAATAAAAAATCTCCGTGCACGGGAGCAGTTTCTTGCAAGACAGATTCAGGACACAAAAATCACATCTCCCATAACAGGCTATCTTGAGATAAGACATATCGAAGTCGGGGAACTTGCAATGCCAGGCACAATTCTCTTCAGCATAATCGATTTAAATCTGACTTACGTTAAGGCATATGTACCAGAAAAATACCTCGGAAAAGTCAGAGTCGGGGATTACGTTGAAGTTACATGCGACTCTTTCCCTGATAAAATTTACAGGGGGAAAGTAGACTACATCTCGGATCAGGCAGAATTCGCCCCTAAAAATGTTCAAACGAAAGAAGAACGGCTCAAACTTGTTTTCATGATTAAATCTTATCTTAAAAATAACGAACGATTCCTGAAGCCTGGAATGCCGGTGGATGTCAGGATATCATTGGATCTGCATAGAGAGTAAACATCCTGGATCGAGATGTTAGCTGTTGAAGTAAAAAACCTTACAAAGACATTCAATCAAACTACTGCTATTGATAACATCAATCTTGAAATCGAAAAAGGAAAGATAATCGGGCTCATTGGGCCTGATGGAGCAGGAAAAACCACGCTTCTGCGCCTCCTCATGGGGCTTCTAAATCCATCATCAGGATATATCTTTATAAACGGGTTAGACACAAGTAAAAACCCACAGGCCGTGAAAAAACTGGCCGGCTACATGCCGCAGCATTTCAGCCTCTACGGCGACCTGCGCGTTTCAGAAAATCTAAAATTCTTTGCAGATCTTCACGGATTTTCTAAAAGCAGATTCCCGGAAAGAAAAAAGGAACTGCTTCGCTTCAGCGGCCTTACTCCTTTTGAGAAGCGGCTTGCGAGAAATCTGTCGGGTGGAATGCAGAAAAAGCTGGCTTTAGCCTGCAACCTGTTTCATACTCCAGAAATTCTCCTTCTTGATGAACCCACCACAGGAGTAGATCCCGTCTCGAGAAGAGAACTATGGGACATTCTATTTCAGATAAACCGACAAGGAGCGACTTTAATAATAACTACTCCTTACATGGACGAAGCCCAAAGATGCCACCAGGCAGGACTCATATATGAGGGCAAAATATTAAGATTCCAATCTCCAGAAAATATCATCAAAGAAATGAAAGATGAACTCCTAGAGCTTGTAACAGACAATGAAGAAGCAAAAAGAATCTTGAAAGAATTTCCCGGTTTAAAAAGCATCTATCCTTACGGCGGCACACTTCATCTGACCTTTGAACCAGGAGAAATCTGGATAGAAAAAACTCGTGATTTTCTAGAAGCACATGCAATCAAAGCCAAAAAGCTGCAAAGAATCACACCTTCTTTAGAAGATGCTTTTCTCTATCTTATAAATAAACAAAGCAGCCAAATAAAATAAAGTGTTACAGACAATAAACCAAATGTACAGCATCGAAGTTAAAAATCTGACAAAAGAATTCAACAGATTCCTGGCTGTCGACAATATTTCATTCAGCGTCAGAAAAGGGGAAATCTTCGGATTCCTTGGTCCCAACGGCGCCGGAAAATCCACTACGATCAGGATGCTGTGTGGCATCCTCAGGCCTACCTCAGGAGCAGCATATGTGGGGGGTTACAGCATAGACTCTCAGCCTGAAGAAATAAAAAAGATAATTGGCTACATGTCCCAGAAATTCACTCTCTATAAAGACCTAACCGTCGAAGAAAACATAGAGTTTTACGGAGGAATATACGGAATCCACCCTTCGAGAAAAATCGAGCGGCAAAACTGGGTTCTCGACATGGCAGGCCTTGCCGGAAGAGAAAATTCCTTGACAGATGAACTCTCAGGGGGATGGAAGCAGCGCCTCTCCCTTGGCTGTGCGATTCTTCACAAGCCAGAAATACTATTTTTAGATGAGCCCACCGCAAGCGTAGACCCAGTCTCGCGAAGAGATTTCTGGGACCTCATATATCAACTATCCGAAGAAGGAACAACCGTATTTGTGACATCTCACTACATGGACGAAGTTGAACGGTGCCACAGGGTCGCCATCATCTATTCCGGAAATATCATTGCTCTAGGCTCACCGAAAGAACTCAAAACCGAATTCACAAAAAAGGAAGATTCAACTTTAGAAGAAGTCTTTGTCTCTGCTATCAAAATCGAAAAAGAAAAAACCAACACTTTTTCACCGGGCGTTAAAAATGGCAAATAGAATACTCCCTCTTATGAGGAAAGAGAATCTCCACATTTTAAGGGACCCCAGAAGTCTTTACCTTGCTATAGTCCTGCCTGTAATCCTGGTTATCCTTTTCGGGTATGCCATAACCTTGGATGTCAGCCATATTCACTTAGGAATAATCGATCAGGACAGAACTCCCCTCAGCAGGGATTTGATCTTCCGACTTGGAGCAAGTGATTACTTTGACATTATCTACCAATCTAATAGTTTTTCCGGCTCAGAAAAACTATTAGATGATGGAAAGGTCAAAATTCTCATTGGAATCCCCTCGGGATTCTCCAAGAATTTAATGAGAGGGAAAAATATACCTCTTCAGCTTTTGATTGACGGGAGTGACAACAATACCGCCCAAATCGCACTGGGTTACATATCAAGCATCGTCCGGACATTCTCATCAAAAATAATACTCGATAAACTGAACAAACATGGGCCGGCACCTGAAGGAATCCCTCCTATAGATGTGGAACCAATAGTATGGTTTAATCCTGACCTGCGGAGCACAAATTTTATCGTACCAGGATTGATAGCTCTCATAATGATGGTCCTCAGTGCTATGCTTACTTCTCTGACTATTGCCAGGGAATGGGAAAACGGAACAATGGAACAGCTTATCTCTTCCCCAGCCAAACCTATAGAGATAATCATAGGAAAATTAATACCCTATTTTGTCCTCGGGATGTTTCAAACACTGCTCATTATTCTCATTGGGACTCTTTTATTCAGAGTCCCGCTCAAAGGAAATCTATTGTTTCTCTTTTTTATAACTGCTGTATTTCTTGTCTGCGGCCTTGGAACAGGACTGCTCATATCCACAGTAACCAAATCACAACAACTGGCTTTCATGATATCTGTCATATTCACACTACTACCATCGTTCCTTTTATCCGGTTTCATTTTTTCAATTTCAAGCATGCCAAAGGTCATTCAAATCATAAGCTATCTTGTCCCAGCAAAATATTTTCTCACCGTCCTGAGAGGAATCTTTCTTAAGGGTAACGGCCTGGCTGTTTTATGGCCTGAAGTTGTACCGCTTATTCTCCTGGCTTTATTAGTCATCATGGCCTGTGTAAAAAGGCTAAAACTAACTCTGGAGTAGATATGTTTGGAATCATAAAGCACATAGTCCGTAAAGAATTTATTCAGACTTTCCGCGACAAACGAATGCTGGTGCCAATATTTGTTGCTCCAGTTCTTCAGCTTATCCTCTTCGGCTATGCAGTCACAACCGATATCAAACATGTTTCTCTTGGAATCCTTGATTACGCACAGACTCAGGAAAGTAGAAATCTTATTTCATCTTTCAGCCGTTCCGAATACTTCGATGTTGACTTCTATTTGAGCGGCTATGATGAAATCGAAAAACTTCTTCAGAAAGGAAAAATCCACGCAGCTGTCATTATTCCTGATAAATTCGGGAGAAATCTCAAAAAAGGCATGAAAACTTCTCTTCAAATCCTGTTAGATGGAACAGACGCCAATTCAGCAACTATTATCCAGAGTTATATTTCCAACCTCATAGCCAGAAATGCAGAAAATATCTTATCTGAAATCCCGGCAAGAATGCCTGTGGGAATCATAATTCCCCAGCCGCGAATTTGGTACAATCCGGATTTAAAAAGTTCTGTTTTCATGGTTCCAGGAGTCATATGCCTGATTCTTCTTCTGACAACACTCCTCCTTACTTCTATGGCCATAACCAGAGAAAGAGAGATGGGAACTCTTGAACAACTCATTGTTTCTCCCTTAAAACCATGGGAACTCATCATCGGCAAAACCGTTCCTTTTGCCATGATCGGTATTGCTGATATTGCCCTGGTTATCCTGGTAGGAAGATTTGTCTTTAATGTTCCCGTAAGAGGAAATCTCTTTTTTCTCTTCGGAGTTTCTTTCCTTTTCATCCTTACAACATTGAGTTTAGGCCTTTTTATATCAACCATTTCCCGCACACAACAACAGGCTATGATGACTGCCTTTTTCTTTATTCTGCCGGCCATGCTCCTTTCGGGAATTTTTTCCCCTATTGAAAGCATGCCCCAAATCATTCAATATATGACGCTTTTCAATCCCTTACGATATTTCAGTAAAGCTGTAAGAGGAATTCTCTTGAAAGGAAACGGACCTTCTATTCTTTGGCCTCAGATCCTGGCTCTTTTCATCTTCGGATTTGCAGCAATAATCTTAAGCTCATTGCGGTTCAAAAAACATCTCGAATAAAACTATTCACTTGATAAAAAGATGCCCCTGTTTTCTATTCAAAAATATAGTCTTTACCAAATTCCGGACAAACGAGTTCTTCCCCGATCTTTTTTAAAGTCTCCAGCGAAGATTTATACATGTAAATATTAATCGGGAAAGCCTTCTCTCCTCCAGGTTTTAGTTCCAACCCCCAGGATTGACACTCCAATTCTCCGAACGCAAGCGTTCCCTTCTCAAGGTGGCTGTAAATCTGTATTGCATCACCGTTTGTTTCCTGTTCTGTCTTGGGCCTGTCCGTATATCTTGCCTCTGGTTTTATTGGAAAAGTCATAAACACAACAGCGTAATCTTCGCCTTCTGTTTTTGAAAGATAGCAAACAACACCCTTAGCAGATTCCGGGCGAATCCCGACCTTGTATCTCAGGCTTCCATGGATAAAATAAGAAAAGGAATCAGAATTTGCTTTCACATATTCCTCAGGTATTGGCTCGAAATAATTGCTCCGCCACGGCTCTCTATTTGCTTCATTGACAGGAATAATCATTGTGCCTTTAGGAGGAATCTGAATGAGGCTCCAAAGCGCCAGAATCCGGTCAAAAAACTTCACTGAATTATTCTTAATCTTATGCACAAAATCAATACCCAAAAAATCGTAGTTCAATTCTTCGAATCCAGGTTCATATTTTAATGGGTCTTCCGCAATTCTCATCTCCCTTGTCAGTGTCAGGTCATATTTCTCCTTCCCATCATTTGAAATCGCTTTAAAAGAGTTGAATAGCGCTAGATGTTCATTTTTCTTGAACGAAGCAACCTTATAATTTCCGGGATCCATCATGGAAAAATCCCTGTTCCCAATCCAGTCAGGCTTGAAAAGAAAGCCCTTTGCTCCTCCCTCAGGAGATATCCAGCTCCTCTGGCCTCCCTGACCTTTAAGGACATCCGGGTGAGTCCAAAATAAATTCTCCCCACCTACAGAGACAGCTAAAATCCTTGCTCCAAACTTTGGGACCACAAGAAATTCATTGCCCTGGCTGTTTCTGAATGTGTAATATTCAATTTCGTTCTTTTTTAGAACATCCACAATAGATTTCATGTTTGACCTCTCTATTAAAATATTATCGGCTACCAATAACTGGATAGTACCCAAAACAAAAATCATCATAAGAAAGCAATTAATAAATTTCTTCATTTTTTCCTCCTTGTTAGATTCTATATAACACTCATGTCATCGATTGAACAACTTTTCGAGTCAAAAGGATTGTCATGCCCCAAATATAAAAATGAAGAAGCCGTAAAGTGCTGCAGAAAACAGGCCCGCAACCGGAACAGATATAACCCAGGCCGCAAAAATCTTTTTTATCACATTCAGGTTAATAGCAGAAACTCCACGTGCCAAACCCACACCAATAATATTCCCTATAGAAACATGGGTTGTTGAAACAGGCATGCCGAGACGGGAACAGATAAGCACTGTTGTAGCTGTCCCGAATTCAGCTGAAAAGCCTCTGGTTGGAGTTATTGCTGTAATTTTTTTCCCGACTGTTTCCATAACCCGATGTCCCCATATATAAACTCCAAAAGCAATGCCGAGACCGCCTATAAGCAGAAGCCATGGAGTGACGTTGACTTCCATCTCAACTTGATGTGTATGAATAACAGTAAAGATGGCCGCAACAGGACCGATAGCGTTGGCTACATCATTAGCTCCATGGGAAAAGGCCTGAAAGCTGGCCGAGAGAACCTGCAGCGGATTGGCCATCTTTTCAACTTGGTAATATGGATCTGTATCTTTTTCCTTGTATCTTAGAAGAAGAAGATGCCCGGCAAAAAAACCTACGGCCCCGACTAACAAGGATATAATAATGGCCTCTAAAGGTGGAATGTTAAGATGAAAATTCTTCAACCCCTTGAAGATAACGGCCAGGGAAAGGATAAAACCAACGCTTCCTGAAAAAAATGGGCCTATCTTCCTCGTTTTTTCAATCGGGTCTGGAGAACCAAGGATAAATTTCTTGATGATTGAAAAAATTATGAAAGACATAAACCCGCCAAAAACAGGAGAGATAATCCAGCTCAGGACGACATAAAGCACTACATTCCAATGGATGCCTGCAAATCCAACACTCACTAACCCAAATCCCAGCACTCCTCCTATAATTGAATGTGTTGTAGAAACCGGAAGCTTGAAGTATGTGGCTATATTGACCCAGAGGGCTGATCCCAGGACAGCTGCCAGCATCCCATATATTAACAGATTAGGAGTATCACTGAACTGTAAAGGGTCAACAAGCCCTTTGCGAATTGTATTGGCCACATGGGTTCCCACCAAAACAGCCCCCAGAATGTTACAGATAGCAGCTACAAAAACTGCTCTTTTTATTGTCAAAGCGCCTGATGCAACAGAAGTAGCCATTGAATTAGCCACATCATTTGCACCGATGTTGACAGCACTGTAAAGACCTACAAGAACAGCAACAATAATTATGATAAGGCTAACATCCATTAGAAATTTCCACTTTCACCTCAGAATTCATCATTTTATTGAACCAAAAAAGAGAAACTTTTTTCTTTATTTTTTGCTGTCGTGCAGCATGATTCTAATCTGGTCTCCTGCATTTTCTGAATGATTAGCCAGATTTCCTAATTCCTTGAAAATATGCATCCACATTATGACAGAAACAGGATCCATTTTTCCCTCGAGTGAGAACATTTTCCTGGCAGTTTTCATTTGAGCTTTATCTGCTTCCCACTCCTTTGTTTTAAGATTCTCAATTAAATCCACTACTTTTTCTGCTTCGACACCTCCAAAGGAAGTTTCTGCCAGAATGTTAATTTCGTTTGAAACTTTCACAGCCATATTAAAAGTTTCAAGAACCTTATCAACGAATTCTCTTAAATCCTCTTTAAGTTCATCAGGGAGTTTCGTCTTCCTTAATGTAATTAGTACTGCAAAATCCTCAGCAGAATCAGCGATATTATCCTGTTCCTTTAAAAATCTCAGGATATCACCTCTGGCCACAGGCAGAAAAAGTCCTTTTGGTAGATTGTTTCTGATTTCTTTTTTTACCAGATCAGCTTCGTACTCTGCATGGGCAATTTTTTTTGCATACTCTTCCACTTTCTCGTCCTCTTCTTTTAGGAGAGAGCCTACTAAAGGCCTGATCAGATCCACGCATTCCTTGACTTTCAACATATGCTGATGAAGAGGCTCAAAGGGAGATTTTCCTAATAATTTGCTTATTATACTCATATTCTTACCTCTTTTTTCTCTCTAATGGGAGGAAATCAATTTATATTCCATTTTAATCAACCTAAAACGAGAAATCAATCTATTTTCATGACAGATTTTCTTTTCTATTCTTCTTTGTTAAGGAAATCCTCGACTTTATATTCCATGTTTTTAAAGTGGGTTCCCTGCCAGAAAACCCGGCCGCATCGGGGACATAGAGCAAAAGAGTAGGCATGCTCATAAACAAATGGAGTCACTAAATTTTTTGCGTGCTTCTTTGGGAGGCTTTTCAGCCTTACATTACAATCAATGCATCGAGAATGGGCTTTAATATCACCCCTCAGGTTAAATGTATCAAGCACCTGCTCGACTTGGTCATACCAGTTTTCGCTTTCTATGAAAAGAGTTTTTATGTCCCGGGCCCTCCCCAGTAATTCGGTGTCTCTTGTCAGAAGAGTTCTCCCCTCTTTCTGAGCCAGGGCAAGAAGATCGCTGTCTTCGATCTTATTGAAAAACAGAGTATCAAACCCGAGAATCTTCAGCCATTTGGCCAGCTTTCCAAGCATACAGTCTACAATAAACTTCATGGAAGTCCTCTTCTATGGACTATTTCCCTTTTTCCTTACAATCCAAGGAACTGAACACTCAGTCCTGAAATAAAGATCATAGCTCCAGCTATGGCATGAACATATTTTTCTAACCGGCCTAAACGAAGAAAACTCACACCCCAGGAAGAAACAGCAATGATTACAAGCATGGTCATAATCGTAGTCAATCCGAAAGCCAATGTAACGAGCACAACTCCGGCCGCATCATGCTTGGCAGCAGGGTACATGACTAATGGGATCAAAGGCTCACACGGCCCAAACACAAATATTGTAAATAATATCCAGGGCGTCAGGTTGGTTTTTCCTTTTTCGGTGTGCACATGGGCATGATCTGTTTCGTGCGTATGCAAATGTTCATGTTCAACGCCATCAGCATGAATATGCAGATGTTTATGAGGCCTATTCTTTATGGCTCTGTGCACACCCCAGATAAAATAGGCAAAGCCGAAGCTTATAAGAAGCCAGGCTGCTGTGCCTCCCCGTAGAGATTCAACTCCCTCCAGGCGTGCCACAGCAATCCCAAGGGCAATCCCGACAAAACCCAGTACTACGGAACTCAATACATGGCCCAACCCGCAAAAAAATGAAATTAACATCGTCTTAGAAAGGGACCACCTTCTGGCCCGGCTTATCACGATAAAAGGCAGGTAATGGTCAGGTCCGAGGACAGTATGCACAAATCCAATTGTAACTGCAGTCCCTGCAAGAACGATCATTTCACTACTCATCTTTTCCTCACAATTGTGGACGGTAGGGGATTCGAACCCCCGACCTCAGCGTTGCGAACGCTGCGCTCTCCCAGCTGAGCTAACCGCCCACATCGTTGATAATAAAGGTATTACGCGTTTTTCAGATTTGCCATTAGTTTCCGCGTGACAAATAGGTGACAAATTTACCACTTTTTCGGCTTTTTTCCCATTATTTCCAGTGTTTAGAAGCTCAACTGCTTTTCTCTTCTGCTCTTGATTTGAATGTGTATACCGTTCTGTCGTCTTCACTGAATAATGTCCCAAAAGATCCTTGACTGTTATCAAGTCAACTCCACTCCTTACTAACCTAGATGCAAAAGTATGGCGCAAATCATGAAAAGTCAGTCCTTTTATGTCTGCTCTTTTACATGCGTTCTCAAAAGCTCTCCTGAAATACTTTAAGTGCCTTTTTTCTCCTGTTTTGGGGTCAGCGTATTGAAATACAAACTTATTGTTCCCGATCGACTTCCACAATGCATTCATTTTCTCATATAGTTCTTCACTAATAGGAATAACTCTTTTTTTTCCGTTCTTGGTTTTAACAACTTCTATCTCTTTGTTCCTTAAGTCAACCTGTTCCCATTTAAGATTTGCAATTTCGGATTTTCTCATTCCTGTGTGCAGAGCAGTGACTATAACAGGCCTTAAATGCTCTGAGCTCGCTTCTAAGAGCCTTTCTTCCTCAGTCTTATTAAGTATCCTTTCTCTTGGTTCAGGCTGCCTTAAAAACTTTACATTTCGAACTGGATTTTCGTCGCTCATATCCCAATTAATTGCAATATTAAAGACTCTCTTCAACACTGACAATTCTCTGTTAATAGATGCGGGTTTAAGTCCATCCCTCTGCCTTTTCGACTTGTATTTCTCGATTAAATACGGGGAAACATCTTGTATGCCGCAGCTTCCGAAAAATCTACACAAATTCTTCAAGCAACTCTCGTCCCTTTTCCAGGCCAAGTTATTAACTTTTGCATAATTCTCTAGATACTCGCTTGCCAATTCATCAAATTTAACTTTTTTCTTTTCTCTGCTTATCTTATGCTTTTTATCAAAGCTTTTCCTAATTGCTGATTGCAATTCTAGTAAAGCTTCCTCCCGGGATTGCGCATGAGGTACAACTTTTCGAATTCTCGCTCCATTTTCATCTCGGTAATCAATACACAAACGCTCTTTTCCTCCTTTCGTTTTTCTCAAATAAATAGATCCAATACCATAATTCCAACGCTTCAATTTTTTACTCAAAGCGCTCCTTCCTTTCAGGAGCATTCTATCATAATTTTCAAGGGAAAGGTCGAACTTTGGAAAGAATTCTGCGAACTCAGATGATCTATCTTTATTCCTATCCTTAAACTTCTCAATCTCATCTTTTTTGAATCTGATTAACCCATTTATATTTAAATATGGAATCTTGCCTACATCTTTCCATTTATAGATGGTTTTAGGGTGCACGTGAAGGAAGGAGCTTACTTCATTGACATTAAGAAGTGATTGATTCAATCGTGCACCCTGAAATAAAGTTAGATTAGCTTTTGCATTTCTCTTGCTAATTTGTCTCTTATATCCAAAACTTCCAATAATTCTTCTTTCCCACCTCTTGCCAATAATCCTTTAACAAAATCAGATTCGATAGATTCTATACTATTTCTATTATTTATTATGGTTATTAATTCATCAACTGAAAGAACCCCATACTTTGCAAAAAAATCTTTTAATATATTTACATATTTTTCTTTCTCTGAGATTTTAAATTTTTCTTCAAGCTTTGCTAATCTTCTTTTAATCTCTTTCATAATCAACCTCCATGAGCGTTGTAGTACAGTTTAATTTTTTGTTTACAAATTTTGATACTGCTGTTTCACTATTTGCTCAATCTCTGATATTCTTTCTTCCAAATCCCTTATTTCCGTTATCCTCAAAGACTGATTTAAAATTTCTCTTGCAACTAGCCTCCTTGTTGTTTCATTTTTACTCTTTAATAAATTGATAAGTACATTGACAGCTTCCCGGGTGGCCTGCTTTAAAAGATCCAAGCTCTCATAAAACAAAGTATCACGTTCCTTCCGGAGCCTTTTCCTAAAGGTCTCATCCTTTAGCCAATTGTAGATTGAAGAACGACTCACTTTAGCTCTTCGGGATGCCCCTTCTAGAGAATTGGTTTCCAATATACATCTAATGACTCTTAATTGATTTTGAGTCAATTTTGCTTTTTCCATTTTATGTAAAAAAGTGTTCAACTATGTCTAATTTTGTCCAATCCGCAACTTTAATCTATAAAGCTAATAGTTTTAATCTTTAAAGCTATGAATGCCTGCACTGCTTTAATCTTTGACATTATTACTCCATTTAATAACTTTAATCTTTAAAAACCTATTATATATCTCTAGGGGTATGTCTTCTTTCTTTCCCATGTTCTTTTCCCTTTTAAATTCTTTATATTGTTTTTAAAAGATGGCTTTTTCACACGGCCAGACTTGATTGCCTCTCGTCCTTCTTTATCAACAATTTCTACGCTTCTGATTTTCCACTTCTCTGATAGGGCATAAACGTTCGGTTGCCTGTAAAGCCCTCCTTTCTCTTTAATTACTATAAATCCATAGTAAATCAGTTCCTTAATTTTTTTGCTGAACGTATGAGAGTTCATCCTCCAAGATACCCGGGAATAAGTAAGAACTAGGTGATTATACCCACCTTTTCTGGTGGAGAACGATTTCTTCAACTCGATATAAACCCAGATTGCTTTATCGCTGAGAGCAGTCCAAGCTGCTGAATTGGTCATTGAATTATCCAGTTTTACAAATGGTTCAATGTCTTCTTTACCTTTTTTTGGAGACATCAGTTTTCTTCTTTTCCAATTAGATTTCTTTAGAAAGATGAATTGTCATTAGTAACTATTGCTTTTTCCCAATTTGTTTTTTTATCTCTTTGGAAAAAAGCTTATATTCCGGAACTCGCAATGCCATAGCCAAGAGTTTTTTCTGCCTTGAGTTAGGATTTCTATAACCTCTCTCAAATAACGAAATCAATGTTTGATGGATCGAGGTCTCTTGCTCAAGACAATATTGGCTTTTTCGCTGAAGTAGTCTTTCTAGTTTTAATTTTGAAATCATATACTCTCTCATTGTTATTTCTCTTTTCATTATTTATAATTATTATCCTGAAGAATAAGCTAATTGTCATTTATTTAAAGGTAATCATAAACGCAGAAAGTTTTGGGTCATTTATGACTACCTGAGTTGGTGATTTCATGAGATATGAAGGATTAGAAGTTAATTGGAAACCTAAAGAATTAGATTACTTTCTACAGAGAAATTATTCATACAGTCTTTGGCATTTCTCATTAAGCCTGGCAGAGTTTTTATTGTTTTACAAAGATTATAGATCAATTAAAAAGAAAGAATCAGGAAAATGGGAATTATCTTGGAGAGTGTTTTGGAAAAAAAGAATTTTTGAACTTAATCAACTTAAAAAGATAACCAAAGAAACTCTTGCAGATTTCCTCGAAAAGGCTGAACACCCTAATTTGGAAGTATGGAAAATTGAAATGCTAATGAAAAGAAAGACAAGAGCCGGGGATTCAGATTACATAGAAAAAATGTTTGTACTTTCTTCTTTCTTTGAAACCCTAAATCGATTAATAAAGGAAATGAATAAAATTTTGATTAGCTCAAAAACCAAAGGACGCCCTTTAAAGAAGACGACTATAATCGCTTTAACTTGGAGTCATTTTATTAAGGATGATGATGAAACTCATTTAGTAAACATAGTTAATCTGCTGGATTGGTTCAAAAAACGACTTCCAAATTCAGCCATTTACAAATCTTTTGGCGAAGAAATAAACAAAATCCAAAATTATAAATTAAAACAAATAATTTATAGGCACAAAACAAAAAGTACGCATAAGAATCTCATTAATAACTACAAAAACACCTTTGATAAAACGGTCGGAAGCAGAACTATTTCATTTGAAGGAATGAGACCAAAAATTACAACACATTTGGAATCCAACTGGAATGAATATGACATAAAACCCCCACTTGTTTCATTCTCAGAAGAAGAAAAGTTTACTGCTAAAAATTTTAAGGAAAATAGCATTAAATCTAAGGTCTCTTATAAAAATCGGGCTTATATGGTTCTTCTTAAATAATACAAAAAAACTTTCCCTTATTAATTCTTTTTTTTTGTTCTCCCATGTCATTGTTCCTTCCAAAGCTTTCCATGCTTGATCAACGTCAACTATTATTTCGCACCGCGTTGCCTCAAGCAGAAATGTTACC
>CAZYMU010000034.1:0-27413 GCA_964648465.1 uncultured Eubacteriales bacterium
AACTCATTTCAAAAGTAGTCCGTATTAATAACAAGAAGCTTATCAATCAAAAGATCCAGGTGAGCCAAAGTATTATCAATATGGCTGTTAATAAACATTCTGCAGTCTTAGCTTCTGATGTTCAAGCTGATCCGCGTTTAAAAGCTCAGGAGAGTATAATTAAATTAAACATACATTCTGCAATGTGTGTTCCTTTATGGAATAATAAGGAGATCATCGGAATCATCTATTCTGACCGAATATCCATTCTTGAGAAATTCTCTAATGAGGACCTGAGGTTGCTGACTCTTTTGTCCAATTTGGCTGCGGTCAAGATTGAAAATGCTAAACTTATCGACCAATCCATCGAGAAAGAAAAAATGGAAAGGGAGCTTTCTTTAGCTGCCCAAATTCAGAAAGATTTTCTTCCAAAGGAAAATCCAAGTTGTAAAAACTTTGAGATTGCCGGCAACAACATCCCCTGTTATCAAGTCGGGGGGGATTATTATGATTTTATCTCTATTGATCCTTCACGCTTGGGGATTATTATTGCTGATGTTTCCGGGAAAGGAGTGAGTGCTTCCCTTCTCATGGCCTCTTTGAGGGCCGCTCTTCATTCGGATATCCATCCTCAATACAAATTAGAGAAAATGGCTACAAAACTAAACGATTTTATCCACCGGAGTTCTCCTATCAATAGTTTTATTACGTTTTTCTTTTGTGAACTTTACAAAAAAAGTGGCGAGTTAAAATATATCAATGCCGGACATAACCCTCCATTAATACTCGATAAAAAAGGGGAAATCCATCGTTTAAAAAGCTGCGGCTTATGCTTGGGTATGTTTCCTTCCCAGGTTTATGAAGTAAAAAAAGTGACTTTAAACCCTGGAGATATAGCCATTCTTTTTACTGATGGAATTACTGAGAGCAGGAATAAGGAAAATAAAGAATTCGAAGAGAAGGGACTCATAAAATTTTTACGAAAGCACTCAAAATTGTCTGCACCAAAGCTTCTGGATAAGGTTCATGAAGAACTCGATTCATTCACATCTGGTACCGATCAAATGGACGATATGACTCTTGTCATCATCAAGAGAGTTTCTCAATAACCGTTCCTTTTTATCCCCTTGTATCGATGTTGTTCATTATGGCTTCCAGGGAAAACTTCAGGATAGTTCTTTTCTCTGGCTTTGGCTTATTCGTTCTTTTTTATCAGAAGTTATTATCTATTCACCGGCCCTAAGTAGCGGTCGAGCCAGGCCAGGGTCTCCTTGATGAATTCGTTTCTGGGTTTCGTTCCAGTTCCATTCTCTCACATTCCCCGCCATATCAGCGGTTCCTCCTTTTAAAACAAAAGCATTCTTTGTGACCGGATTTGTCTTTAATATGGAGAGAATATCCACCCAATCTTAAACGGTAGTATCAAAAGTTATAATATTTAATTTTCTTGATTTTTCCAGTTCATATTTATAGTGTGATGAGAAACCCAGTTTTTTCCGTCATAATAAAGAAGGCCTCGAGCTAAATTCTTTCTATATTCTTCATCAAGAGCTCTATTCACCTTACCCTCATTAACAAGTTTCTTATTTAAGGCTTCAAATGAAGTACTTAAACGAGCTTCCTGTATTTCCAGATTATAATCGAATTCAAAAAATATCATTGATGGCCGGGTTAGTATTGACAATCGTTTGTTTTTGAGATTATTGAGTTGAATAATTCCTTCTTGAACAAATTCCAGCAAACTTACATCTGTTCTGGGAATCAATATGTAATATTTCTCTGTCCCCGGTTCAAGATCAGCACAAGTATAATAATCCTCTTTTTGTGGAGATCCTCCTCTTATAAGATTCGAGCTAAAAACGGCTAGAAAACCTTCATGATATTCATTATTTATTCCGGCGATTATGATTTCTTTTCTTCCATCATTATTCAGATCTAAAAATTCAGCATCACCAATGCGCCCCGAATTCCAATACTCCCCTAATATCTTTCCTTCACAATTCAGTAAAAGCATCTGTGTTGGGAAAAACCAAGTATTATTTGCAATAACAATAATTTCTTGTTTTCCATTTCTGTCCATATCGTCAACCAAAATTCCCTTAAAGTTATAATCAGGCGAGTAGATTTTAGGTCCATACTTCATTTCTCTACCAATCGTCTTATTCCACAAAATAGTGCCTTTTTCACTAAAACAGAGTATTTCGTTTGATTCGAACTGATTTTTTGTCTGGACACAAAACAATACTTCCCTATTACCATTCCCATTTAAATCTTTAATTACTAAGCAGGGAAATTCGCGTGAGTTATCTTCACCAGGTTGCTTGATCTGGAATCGTTTTTTATAGAATTTTTCATCATAGAGATTCTTAATCCCTGTGTCATATCGCCACAACTCTTGGCCATCTTCATTAAGGACAATGAGGCTGGAGTTTTCAATCTTAAAATCTGTAGGGTCTCGGGGTTTTGATGGTTTTATTAAGAAGAAGTAAATTAAAATTACTGCAATAAAGGCTAAAAGGAAATAATAGCTGTTATGCCATCTAAATTTGTTATAAGAAACTCGTTCAGGAATAGATTTTTTACCGAATCTATTTTCAAACCATCTTTCAAGTTCATCTTCGTATGCATACACCCTGGAGCTTGATGTTTCGTCGATTCGGTGAACTGGCAAGCCGTGCTTTACTTCCCATCTTTGGCAAGTGCGGACACCACAATCAAAATAAGATGCAATTTCTTTCCAGGATGTTACTAAATTCTCTTTCTTTGCCTTTCCTGACATGGATGCATTATTTTAAACAAATTTTTCTTTTAAAGTCAAGATTCTTGGCACTTTACAGGGATTTGAAATGGGAAAATAAGGACAATATGCGACAAAATACGACATACGACATTTTTAGGAAATCCTTTATTTATCTCCCAATTGCATGGGTTATCTAATTTACTTTTCTATTCCAGTGTAAGTATCTTCGAAATTCGGATATCCTCCGAAGAACTCCCGGCCATGCGACAACCTCTGATCCATCATCAAATAAGCCGATTTTGAACTTGGCTCGTAAAACATTTTTAACGGCCTTATCGAGAAGTTCAGCCGGGATAGCACCACTGCTCACGCCTTCAACAAGTGGAGCGCCATAAGCACATCCTGTATCCCAAGGCCGTTCCCAGGCCAATTCCGTATCAATTCCCACCTCTAGGGAAAGCCGTGCAGCTTCAGTCCATGTCTTTGCCATACGCATGAAATTCATAAGGTTAAAAATATCATTATTATCGGAGACGACTAAACCGTCAAAGCCGTATGTATCCCTGAGTATTTTGTTCATTATATACGCATTGGCATGACAGGGAATGCCATTCAGGCTGTGATGCGCGCCGGCATGATGCTGCCGACATGTACCTCTTCAACAGCGGCTTTGAATGGCAGAAAGTGTATTTCATGAAGGGTCCGTTCGGACACATCATAGGCCGAGCCATTTAAACCGGCAATCCGTACTTTATGTTGACGAGAGAGGGGACATCGTATTAAATTCCTCAATAAGATTGGACAGCAGCACCCAACGGACGAAATCCAGGATGAAGGGCAAGATGATTCGTGATGCTGAAGCACCAAGAATTTTTCGTATGAAATTTTCTCTTTCCTGAGGATTTCTTATTGACTGGATGCGTATTTTCCCGGTATTATCATGAATGAAGCAGCTCCAATGGTGAAAATTTGATGAAATTGAGAGAAAATCCTAAGTTCAAAAAAAAGAAAATTCTTATACCTAAATAAGGATAATGCTTTAACAGGCTCAAACAAACAAGGAGATAAGAGAATGGAAAAGAGAATTCATACCTACAACCGGAGAGATTTCATCAAGCTCACCGCAACAGCAGGTTTTGCTAGCCTGCTGCCAGGCTGTCGCTTCCTCTCCAGCGACAAGCGCCCCAACGTGTTGTTCGTTATTGTCGATGACCTGCGTCCGGAACTGGGGTGCTACGGCAACACCGAAATCAAAACCCCCAATTTTGACGCGTTTGCGAAAGAGTCTGTTTTATTCTCAAGAGCATACTGTCAGGCCGCTGCTTGCGCCCCTTCCAGGGCAAGCGTCATGCTGGGAATGAGGGCCGAATCTATCCGTGTCTGGAGCCTTGGAGAGGAATTCAGGAAGATCAATCCTGATGCGGTGACTATGCCCCAGCATTTTCATAAATTCGGTTATTACACTGTTTCCATGGGGAAAATTTTCCACAATCACATGCCGGATCCTGTCTCTTTTGACGAACCTGACCTCAAGCCGGACAAATACAAAACACCCGAGCTAATTGATCGGGACCCGGAATCTTTCTATCATGATGAAGAACTCCAAAAAGAGCATGCCAAGGTCAGAGAAGAACGGATAAGGAAAAATCCAAATGCCTATTCCGGTGGTTGGGCCTACGGCCGTTCATGGGAAGCTTATGAGGCACCTGATAACGCATTTTATGACGGAGCACAGACAGACTTGGCTTTAGAAACCCTAAAACGGCTAAAAGAAAAAAAACAGCCCTTCTATTTGGCTGTAGGCTATTACAGACCTCACCTTCCGTTTGTGAGTCCCAAAAAATACTGGGATCTTTATGACAGGAACAGTCTTTCCATGGCATCCAATCCTTATTTGCCGAAAAATTCCCCTTCCATGGCCATAAACTCGTGCTATGAACTAAAAGCCTGCTATGATCTGGAGTATGTCAAGCATCCTGCCATTTCCCAGATACCCGAAGAGACGGCCAGATTGCTGAAACATGGCTATTACGCCTCTGTCAGTTTTGTTGACGCCTGCTTTGGCAGGCTGATGAAGGGTTTGAAAGAATCGGGCATGGACAAAAACACCATTGTCATTGTCTGGGGTGACCACGGCTGGAAGCTGGGAGAACACGGCAGTTGGTGCAAACAAACAAATTACAACATCGATACACGGGTCCCGCTTCTCATTCGTGCTCCAGGAATGTATCACAAAGGAATAAACTGCAATCAGCTCACGGAATTGGTGGATCTGTTCCCTACACTTTGCGATCTTACAGGAATCAAAATCCCTGATAATATGGAAGGAATAAGTTTTAAACCGATTTTGAAGAATCCCGAATTGGAATTGAAATCTGCTGCTTTCAGCCACTACCACCAAAAACCCAAGTCCACATTTGATGGAAAACGGTACATGGGCTACTCCATGGTGACACAGAGATACCATTATGTTGAGTGGTACCACTGGGACGATAAAAAGAAAATTGCTAAAGACAAAGTGGCTGTTGAGCTGTATGACAACCAGAATGACACGCAGGAAAACATCAATATCGCCGGACTTCCTGAAAACCAGGAAATTGTTCGGAAGCTGTCACAAAAACTTAAGGCTGGCTGGCGCGCCGCATTACTCCATAATTAACGAAGTCTACTCCGTATACGCTTTTTAATGGCCAATTCTATGAAATTCTCTATTTCATGCGGATTTCTTATTGAGCAGTATATTTAAAAAGGTTCGCGGTAAGGTTTTGGCTGTTGATGGTATAAGCTTTGAGGTCAGGGCAGCACCTGATTAATTTAGGCTTGTTCCGTTAGAGAAACAGAACCTAAAAAGGAAATTTCTCTAACGGCGTCGGCTTGCATTTTAGTTAAGTCTGCATATAATAATTTAAATATTGCTTTAAAATGTGTTAAATTGTATTATTTTAGTCAATCCTTTTATTACGAGATCCGCGGTTTTAACAACAAACTTTGATGATTAGAAAAGCAAATATTAAAGACGTAAATCAGATTCATAAGTTAGCAGTAAGAGGAGGCAAACAATGGATTATTTTTTGAATGAAGAACAGATGATGATTAAGGAGCTGTGTCACAGGATTGCCGAGGAAAAAGTTCGCCCGGTTGCAGCAGAACTTGATGAAAAGGATGAATTTTCTTGGGATGTTATAAAGACAATTGCACAAGCAGATTTATTCGCAATATTCATTCCGCAAGAGTATGGGGGCACGCTAACCCTTGCGCCGAACCAGAAGATAGGAGGAGTTTTAGATATATGCATTGTTACTGAAGAGATTTCTCGTGCCTGCGGCGGCATTGCGGTTTCTTATGCAGCCTCTGCAATGGGCAGTTTTCCTATTCTCATTCAGGGCACTGAAGAGCAGAAGAAAAAATATCTTCCTGACCTGGCCAGTGGCAAGAAGTTGGCGGCTTTTGGTTTAACCGAGCCGGAGGCAGGCTCTGATGTATCAGTAATAAAGACTACTGCTATCAAAGACGGTGATTATTATATTTTAAACGGCACAAAGCACTTTATTACTAATGGTGGAGAGGCAGAAATTTATACGATTATTGCCATGACAGATAAAAATAAGGGATCTCGAGGTGTTTCGGCCTTTATCGTAGAAAAAGGAACACCGGGTTTTACTTTCGGAAAGAAAGAAAACAAGATGGGAATCAGAGCTTCTGCAACAAGGGAACTGATATTTACGGACTGTAAGATACCTAAAGAGAACTTGTTAGGTAAGGAAGGCATGGGATTTATTGACACTATGAGAACATTTGACATGTCACGTCCAGGGGTAGCTGCACAAGCCCTAGGTGTTGCCCAGGGGGCTTTAGATATAACCTTGCAATATGCTAAACAGAGACATCAGTTTGGCAGGCCTATTTCTAGTTTTCAGGGTATCCAATGGATGCTTGCAGACATGGCCACTCAGATAGAAGCTGCGCGCGCGCTTATTTATTCTACGGCTCGTATGATTGATTCGGGTATAACAAACGTGGCTAAGGAATCGGCAATGACAAAGTTGTTTGCTTCTGATACTGCTATGCGTGTTACAACTGATTGCGTGCAGATTTTTGGTGGCTATGGCTACATGAAGGATTATCCTGCGGAGAAATATATGCGCGATGCCAAAATTACGCAGATTTACGAGGGGACTAATCAGATTCAAAGGAACATTATTGCTTTGCAAATGATTAAAGAAATGGCTAACAAATAAGCGTATAGCGGCTAGAAAAAAACAATAAACACTAAAATCTAATGAATATAATAGTTTGTATAAAACAGGTACCTGAGACTACAAAGGTAAAGATTAATCCCGAAACCAATACCTTGATTCGCGAAGGGGTAGAGTCGATTATCAATCCCTTTGATATGTATGCCATCGAAGAAGCTATACGTCTTAAAGAACGGTTTGGCGGCAAGGTTACAGTAGTAACCATGGGGCCGCCCCAAGCAGAAAGTGCTCTGCGAGAAGCCATATCCATGGGAGCTGATGAGTCAGTGCTCATTTGCGATCGTGCCTTTGCCGGCAGCGACACATGGGCAACCAGCTTTACTTTAGCTTCTGCAATAAAAAAGATAGGAGATTATAATCTGATAATTTGCGGCAAGCAAGCTTCTGACGGGGATACTGGGCAGGTAGGGCCGGGAATTTCTGTGCATCTGGACATCCCGCAGGTTACTTATGTGAAAAAGATAGAAGAAATTACTGACAAGAAGGCTCGCGTTGAAAGAATGACTGAGGAGGGTTATGAAGTAATCGAAGCGCCCCTGCCACTATTAATTAGCGTGGTTAAGGAAATAAATGAGCCGCGTATTCCCAGCTTAAGAGGGATGATGAAGGCAAAGAAGGCAGAGATTAAATCTTTAGGTGCGAAAGATATTGCAGTTGATTCTGAGCAGGTCGGTTTAAAGGGTTCTCCTACTCAGGTAGTAAAGATTTTTACTCCTGTGCCGCGTAAGGGCGGTCAGATTCTTCAAGGCGATACTGCTGATGTGGTAAACAAATTAACAGAGTTGTTAAAGCCAGAGATAGGCGTATAGCAGTATGACTATTAAAATAATCACAGAAAAATGTACAGGTTGTAGTTTATGTATAAAGACTTGCCCTTTTGGTGCCATAAGCATTATTAACAAGAAAGCAGTTATCGATTATAACAACTGTAATCTATGCGGGGCGTGTGTAGATGCCTGTAAACTTAAGGCTATTATTCTTGATAAGCCAAAAGTCCGGACAGAAAAAATCAATCTAGAGGATTACAAAGGGGTATGGGTGTTTGCTGAGCAGAAAAAATCAAAAGTTCAGCCTGTGGTTTTTGAGCTCTTGGCTAAAGCCAGAGAATTGGCAAAAAAGTTAAATACCGAAGTTGGGGCCGTGCTCTTAGGCAATGATTTGGGAGATGAAATTCAGAATTTGATTTCTTATGGTGCAGATAAGGTTTATGTAGTTGATGACCAGAAGCTGGCTAACTTTCAGGATCAGCCTTATACAAAGGTATTGGTTGAGTTAGTCAATAAATACAAACCCCAGATAGTATTAGCAGGCGCCACCTCCATTGGCCGTTCATTGGTTTCTCGCGTAGCGGTTAAAATAAATACAGGCCTGACTGCTGATTGTACGGGTCTTGACATTGATGAAAAAAAGAAGGTTCTTCTGCAGACACGACCGGCATTTGGCGGCAATATTATGGCAACGATTATCACTCCTAATCATCGTCCTCAGATGGCTACGGTAAGACACAAGGTGTTTACTGCCACTCCTTACGATAAACAAAGAAAAGGCCAAATTATATCTGAGAAATTCAATGATGAAATTCTGTCTACTCAAGTGAAATTGCTGGATATTGTTGAAGAATTAGAATCTACGGTGAATCTCTCGGAAGCAGATATTATTGTTTCCGGGGGTAGAGGCATGAAGGGCCCTGAAAATTTTCCTCTATTGGAAGAATTAGCTAAAGTTCTTAATGCTGCTGTTGGTGCTTCGCGCCCCGCGGTAGATGCCAACTGGATACCTTATTCACACCAGGTAGGACAAACCGGAAGGACGGTTTGTCCGAAGGTATATATTGCATGCGGTATTTCCGGGCAAATTCAGCATTTGGTAGGCATGCAGTCTTCTGATGTGATAGTTGCAATTAACAAAGATCCTAGTGCGCCGATATTTAAGATAGCCACCTATGGAATCGTGGGCGATCTTTTTGAAATTGTACCTTCCTTGACAAAAAAACTCAAAGAAAAATAAACTAAGCTAAGCCTAAAAAATGAAGAGCATTAAACGTATTGTCCATAAAGCAAAAACATTCAAAAAAGCGGAGGAATGGGATATTTTACAGCAGATTCGAATGTCCCCTGAAGAGAGGCAGGCTGTCTCCTTTACATTGCGTAAGCGTGTATATGGTTCAAAACTTCCTGTCTGCGCTCCACTAAGATTTTTAACGCCATTTCCTCCCCGATCTTCTCGGCTCTGCTGGAACTCCGCGTGCTTATCTTAAGCAGCGCCATGATGTCCCCAAGCCATCATTAATACCGCCCCTTTGATTCTACAGTGCTCACACATCCATCAGGCCCGACTCACTTTGTTGGGTTCCCTCGAAGACCGACTCATAAAGGCTAAATCTTTCAATGTCGCTTCCTCCATCCCCTCAAATTCATATGCTTTACCCTTTCTTGATTAATAATTAAATGTTATGCTAAAAGATAAATCAACGTAACTGGCAGATATCATGGAAAATATATATTGGTGTCGGCATAATTTATGAATAATTCAGGCGAACCAAACTGCTCAAAGGAGATATTATAAAAATGAAAGATCCAAAATGTGCGGAATGCAGGCAAAAATACTGCACTCAGGAGACAATAGATATAAAACTACTGCCTTCTTTCTGCCCTTTAAAAAATTCTAAAGACTTGATCGATGAAGTTAAAAAGAAATACCAGCCAGAAGAAATCCATGATTTCTTTCTCAATGCTGCCCTGACAGAAAAGGAAGCATACGACAAAAAAGCTGCCCGTGAAGAGGGCAAAACTATTCCCGTCAGACCAAGAATAAGGGAGATCGCAGAGTTTGCAAAAAAAATTAATGCAAAAAAGCTGGGAATAGCCTTCTGCAGCGGCCTTGCCGATGAGGCCGCCAGAGCCAGTTCTATTCTAAGAAGTCACGGACTCGAGATATGCTCTGTAGTCTGCTGCTGCGGAGGTCTTGATAAGACAGAACTTGGTATCCCTTCTGAATACAAAATAAGAAAGCCAGACGCTTTTGAAGCTGCCTGTAATCCCATTCTTCAGGCCGAACTGCTCAACAAAGCAGGAACCGATTTTAACATCATAATCGGTCTATGTGTCGGGCATGATATGCTTTTCACTAAATATTCCAACGCGCCAGTCACAACACTCGTGGTGAAAGACCGATTCACAGGACATAATCCCGTTATCAGCCTCTACACAAAATATCATAAGAATATTATATAATCTGGATTATTCACAAACCGACCCAACATACTCCGAAGGGCAAAAAGTACCCTCACCTGTTTCTGCCTCTTCCTCCTCCTTGCCCTTGTCCTCTGCCTCCTTGAAGCCTACCCATTCCTCTTCCTGTCCCCATCCCCATGCCTCTTCCTGGCATGTTTTGAGAAGTTCCAAAATGTGAGGATACTGTTGGACCTGGCATTGGTTTTAATTCCCCTTTTTTAAAAGCCTGAACGACTTCATTTATAGTCCCTGGAAAACCTGCTAAAACATTTATCCCTGCAGCCGAAAGCACACTACTTGCATTAGGACCTGTATTTCCAGTTATTACAGCCTGGGGTTTTTTATCAAGTACAACTTGTGCAGATTGTATGCCAGCTCCATGCATTGCACTCAAAGAAGGATTTTGAATCGCTTCAAATTCATTTGTGTCACTATCCAAAAAAATGAAATACTGGCATCTACCAAATCTTAAATCAACCTGAGATTCCAGATTATTTCCTGTCGCAGTCAAACATATTTTCATAACAATCCTCTCCTTTGTCCTTAAAATAAATATAATAGTGTACAGTTATTTATCAATTTTCAACTTTTGATTCATCCTGTATCTATTTATCTTTAGCTTCTTCTTTATCCTTAACTGTTTCCTTTTCAAGAGTCTTTATGCGTTTCTGAATATTATTCAGTTCCTGTTTAAGATATCCACTCTCTCTTTTAAGTGCTTCGACTTCCTGATCAGGGGTCATCTCTACCGGGCCATAATATGGTGACGCACCTCCCCATGCCGGTAAACCTACAGCTGCTCTGGACCATCCTGGCTGACCTGAAGCATAATACCAATTTCTCCAGCCATGGCCTCCACCACGGCCACCCCCTGCACCAAATCTTCCAAAACCCTGGTTCATATATCCAGGGACTCCATAACCAGCACAATAACCCATGCCTCTTCCTGTCATTGGGCCCATACCTGCAGGACCTCTTCTGTCTCCTAGTGGCATTTTAATTGCCTCCTTTATAAAAAATCAAATTACTATCATATGAAAAACCTATGCTCACAACCTCTACCTATGCCCACGACCTCTACCACGTCCATATCCAAACCGGCCACGTCCAAACCACGTTCCATACAACGGCATTCGGTAAGGAATAAACGGCGTATTAGAATAATTCATGGGCATTGATGCTCCATAGATCCCGTTATAATCGAAACCTTGACTAATCCCTGGGTTTGAAAGAGGGAGCACACAATAACCCATGCCTCTTCCTGTCATTGGGCCCATACCTGCAGGACCTGTTCCATTAAATGCTGGCATTTTAGTCACCTCCCTTATAGCTTATTTCTCTCATCATATTCATTATAACGATAATGATAATCATTTTCATTAAGTTTGTCAAGTTCTAATACAAAAAAAGAATTTATCATTGACATCCGTTTTGACAGAACCTATCTGGACCCTGATATTTTTCTCAGACGTTTGGATAAAGTTGACTAGATACACTTTTTCTATATATTATTACATTATTAGCATCAGAACGAGTCCGATGGTGGAAATTGAATAAAAACACGGAGGTAAGTCATGAAAAAAACTCAATTCTTTTTTATTAAATCGTTTCGTCTTGTAGTGGGACTGGTTTTTTTTCTATTCCTTTTGGCCTTTACAGCGCCTGGTATTATAAACGGAACCCCATCAGAAAATAGGCTTCTGATGCGATTTCCAGACATTAATGGGAATACTGTTGTATTTGTTTGCGGAGAGGATATCTGGGCTGTCCCTGCTAATGGGGGTATTGCGACCCGGCTCTCTATTCATGACGGGCAGGAAAGATTTCCAAAAATCTCTCCGGATGGAACTCTGATTGCATTCACAGGAGAATATGACGGAAACGCCGATGTTTATGTGATGAACATCCACGGAGGAAATATCACTCGTGTAACTTACCATCCAGGCTATGATGAAGTAGTAGGCTGGCACCCAGGAAAAAACAAGATTCTCTTCCGTTCTACCCGGCATAGTTTCAGCCGTTTTAACAGGCTTTTTCTTATTGCACCTAATGGAACAGGTCTTGAGAAGCTGCCCATTCATGAGGCATCACAGGGAAGTTTCTCCCCGGATGGGAAAAAGATTGCTTATAACCGGGAATCCAGAGAAAACAGAACCTGGAAACGGTACAAGGGAGGAACAGCCCAGGAAGTTTACCTTTATGACTTCGAGACAAAAAAGGATCGAAAACTGACGAATTTCAAGGGCACCGATAGAATTCCGATGTGGATCGGAAATAAAATTTATTTTAGCTCAGACCGCGATGACGTGTTGAATATTTATTCTTTTGACATTCAGTCAGAGAAAATCGTGCAGGTTACAAAGCATAGAGAATATGATGTGCGCAGACCCAGTATGGGAGGCAGTAAAATAGTTTATGAATTGGGCGGATTACTCTGGCTGCTGGATGTGGATACAAAAGAAACTAAACAGATTCCTATAAGCGTATATGCCGACGCACCTGAATTACGCCCCTATCTGAAAAAAGTGGATCAATTTATAACAGGGTTTGATTGCTCCCCCTCAGGGAAGAGAGCGCTTATTGCAGCGCGCGGGGAAATATTTAGCGTTCCCATAAAAAACGGCCCTACACGGAACCTGACCATGGATTCCGGAGCCCGGGATAAGGACGCAGTCTGGTCGCCGGACGGAAAAACAATCGCCTATCTCTCAGATGAAAGCGGTGAGTATGAAATCTACCTGGCCGATCCACAGGGCAAAAAAGATGCTGTGCGGCTCACTAATCATAAGAATGGTTACCGGCATACTCTCCGCTGGTCACCCGACAGTAAAAAGATTGCATTCGCCGACCAGACACTCCGCTGCTATTATCTGGATGTCGCGGCCAAGACAATCACAGAAGTAGACAAGGCGTATTATGAGAATGTTGATGTTTCGATGGATGTAAAGCCAATTTATGATTACACATGGTCACCTGACAGCCGGTATATTGCCTATTCCAAGATGGATGAAGATCTGGTTTACAAGGTTTATATTTATTCCCTGGAAGAGAAAAAAACCCGCTGCGTAAGCAATGGGATATTTAATGATTTTAACCCTCTTTTTTCAGAAGACGGAAAGCATCTTTTTCTCATTTCCAACCGCCGCTTTAATCCGACATATTGTGATTTTGAGTGGGAAATGGTTTTTAAGAAAGTTTCAGGTATATACTGCCTGACTCTCCGCAAAGACGGCACTTCAATCCTCCCTTACAAGAATGATGAAGAAACGCCTGAGATAAAAAAGCCGGAGAAGAAAAAAGGCGAGGAAAATGAAGCAAAAGACACTCGGGTAATTATCGATTTCGAAGAAATCTCTGAAAGGATTGAGTCTCTTCCGCTTCCTCGCGGCAACTACCGCAGCCTAGCTGCGAATAAATCATCCTTATTCTATCTAGATACAGATGAGGGGGATTTTAACCGGTTCGAATTTCGAGCAAAGGGAGCGGGTACTCTTTATGCATTTTCATTTGCCAGCAGGAAAGCAGCAGCCGTTATAGACGGCATCAACGGCTACAAACTGTCTGCAGACGGTACTCACATTGTTTACAGGAAAGGCAGATCAATAGGTATCATAGAAGCCGGCGCAAAAAATTCAAAAGGAAATGAACTTAAGCTTTCCGGCCTGAAAATGTGGCTGGATCCTGCAGCAGAATGGAGGCAGATTTTTAATGAAGCATGGCGAATGGAGCGGGATTTCTACTATGAGCCAAACATGCATGGGCTTGATTGGAATGCCACAAAGGAGAAATACGGACGGTTACTTCAGTATGTCTCATGCCGGCAGGATGTTCAATATATTGTCGGCGAACTTATTGGCGAACTCAATACTTCTCATACATACGTTTTCGGCGGAGACCGCCTGCGAAAGGCCGATCGTGTTAATGTCGGAATGCTGGGAGCCGATTGGGAAACCGATAAGGCAAACAATCTCTATAGGTTCAAAAAGATATATCATGTTCCTGACTGGACGCACGAGGTCCTACCTCCACTCTCCAGACCTGGAGTTAAAGTCCTTGAAGGAGACTATATCCTGCAGGTTAACGGGAAGGGGGTAACAGCCGACCGAAATATCTACAGCTATTTCCAGGACCTTGCAGGAAATCAGGTAACACTTCTCGTAAACAGCAAGCCTGTAAAAACAGGAGCTAGAGAGATAATTGTCAAACCCCTCGGCGGAGAAGGGACCCTGCGTTATCTGGATTGGGTCGAACACAACCGTTTGCTTGCAGAGAAGGAATCCAACGGCCAGATCGGATATATTCATCTGCCCGATACATATCTGGGATCGTCTTCTGAGTTCCCAAAGTATTTTTATGCCCAGATGCGGAAAAAAGGACTTATCATCGACGGCCGTTTTAACGGAGGCGGTCTGGACCCTGATATCTTCCTTAGACGTTTGGATAAACCGGTCCATGCCTACTGGACACGCCGCTACTCACATGACCAGACTATTCCTGATTTTGCTACACGTGCCCATATGGTCTGCCTGACCAATCGTCAGGCCGGTTCCGGCGGAGATATGCTGCCCATGGAATTTAAGATGCGCAGTATGGGACCTGTGATCGGGACACGCACATGGGGCGGACTCGTGGGAGTCTCGATGTGGATAGATCTCATTGATGGAGGAGGGCTTTCTGCCCCTGACTATCGGATCTATGATCCTGACGGGAATTGGATTGTTGAAAACGAAGGCGTGGAACCTGACATCACAGTCGATCTTGACCCGGCGGAAATGTTCAGAGGATATGATGCTCAATTGATGAAGGGAATCGAGGTTTTACTAAAGAAGATAAAGGAAGACCCGCGCCCCTGGCCCAAGCACAAACCTATCTTTTCAAATAAAAAATAAGGAGGGAAAAATTGAAAAAACTAATACTAGTTTTAATAATCCCCTTCACTATCGCCACGGCTATATATGCAATCAACAATCCTGCGAACCTGCTCGAAACTAAAAAAGTTACGATTAAAGATGTTACTCCCTTTGTCTACTGCAGCATCCTCCATAAAGGGCCATATTCAGATATTGATAAAGTAATAGGGACGCTGATGCAAAATATGCGGACACAAAACATATTTCCCGCAGGCGGAATAATATCAATTTCTTACAAATCTCCGGATGAGGCAGCTCCTGCTGAATTGGAATGGGAAGTAGGATTTCCAGTAACAACTCAGGTACTTATCCAGGCTCCGCTGTTAAAAAAACAATGGAATCACAAGGTGGTAGCTGTAGCTACTCATGTTGGCTCATACGACACAATAGGTGATACTATCACCTTTATTCTTGCGTGGATGGATGCACATCACTACACCCAGACTGGCCCCATAATGGAAAAATACCTGGATATCACTTCTCAGGAAATCCCCAAAGAAAACCTTAGAACGGAAATATGGATACCATGTGAAAGAGAATGAATTAACTTGGATTACCTGGAAAATAGAATTTTTATCATTGACTTATTTAAAAGCATTCGAGCATTTGCTGCTCGGCTGCAGTAGTTGACTTATTCCATATAAATAAAAATGCACACCTGGAACTTATCAGCATCCGAAGCCGTTAAACTGCAAAAAAAGCTTGCTAAAAGAATAATATGTAAAGGAGAACCCAAAAAAATTGATTGTATTGCTGGTGCAGACTTAGCTTATGAGAAGAGCCGGCGGCTTGGTTTCTGCGCTGTCATACTTTTCAGTTATCCTGACCTGAAAATTCTTGAGACGTGTTTTGCGCATGATACGGTAGAATTTCCTTATATTCCCGGTCTTCTAACCTTTAGAGAAGGCCCGCTTTTCTTAAAGACTTTTAAAAAAATAAAGACTAAACCGGATGTAATAATATTTGACGGCCAGGGAATCGCTCACCCTAGAAAGCTAGGAATAGCTGCTCACATGGGCCTGCTCCTAAATATCCCCACCATAGGGTGTGCAAAATCAAAGCTGTATGGAAGCTATGATGAACCTGGAACCGACAAAGGGGCAGAAAGCCTTCTTTTCGATAAGAACAACTCCCCCATTGGAATAGTTCTAAGGACAAGGAAAAATGTCAAACCGGTATTTATCTCTCCCGGACATAAAATCGGAATAAAAGAGTCAAAAGAGATAATAATGAACTGTGTAACCAAATACAGGATCCCCGAACCGGTCAGAATCGCCCATATCGAGGTGGGAAAATATAAAAGGGCTAAAGGAGCGGAGATAAAGTAGCCTGCCTAAGAGCTTTTCTCCATCCGGTCAGCAAGAGACGCCTGGTGTTTTCATCCATAGACGGAGTGAATTCTTTTTCAATCGATCTGATCCGCTCCGATATTGTTCATGATGGCTTCCATGGAAAAATTCAGGATAGTTCTTTTCTATGGCTTTGGCTTATTCGTTCTTTTTCTATCAGAAGTTATTATCTATTAACCGGGCCGAGGTAGCGGTCGAGCCAGGCTAGAGTTTCCTTGATGAATTCGTTTCTGGGGGGGATATGGTCAGTTTTGAACATCTTCAGTTCCTTATGTTCATCCGGAGTCCCGAGAAGGTCAAACATGGGCATTGTGGAAGTATCAGAAGGGAAAATCGTATCGTATTCTCCGTTTAACATCAAGGTTGGGATTTTCACCCGCGTAATATAATTAATTTGAGCTGCTTCAGGACGTTCACGTCCACGGAGGCCTCCTGACAAAAGAATATTTGCTGCGAGACGTTCCTCCACGGCTGGGATGATCGTTCCCATCTGTGCTCCCCAACACATTCCGTAAAAGGCAAGCTTATTGCTTTCAATATCTTGGCGGGTTTGCAGATAGTCGACGCATCTTCTGAAATCTTTCACCACTTGAATCAGGTATTCTGTATACAGATGGGAATTGGCTCCCATTACGATAGGAGTTAATAGATCATCTCTACGTTCGAATGTCCCCTGATAGACAGGGAAGAGGATAGCCCGGCCATTTTTTACTATAAAAGAAAGGAAAACCTCAAATTCAAAAAGGCTACCAATGTCTTTGCTCGATTCTTTATGTAAAGGTTCAGAGCCAGGGAAATAAATGACTGTTTGATAGGGGGGCGATATATTTTTAGGCAGAATGAGATGAGCGATGATCCGCTCTCGGCCATAGGCAGCATCTAAGGTTATCTTCTCTTGAATCCAATTGTTGTGACTCTCATCCCTCCATTCCACCTGAGCATTCAGATCAGTCTTATCGTAAGAGAACTGCTCTTTATAAACTTGGAAAATCGAATCCGGAACTGGCTTTTCTTTATTAAAATCAATCTCCTCACCGAATTCTGCCAGTTGAAACGCAGATTCGGGGATATTCTCAGGATCAGGATAGAGGGCACACCGGAATCCATTTTTAGAAGAACGATCAAAGGCAGGCGCTTGACTCCATCTGCCAAACAATTTGGGGTGATCGCTCCAGGCGCTGCCCGAGATTAATCTTCCTTTCTGGGTTTCGTTCCAGTTCCATTCTCTCACATTCCCCGCCATATCATAGGCTCCGTAGGACGTTATGCCCGGAAGACTCCCCACTGGAACCGGGCCATTGCTCTGAAAATTGCTGAAGGGAGCAAAAATAGCATAACCCCCAAGTTGGGGCCATTGGATCATAGGAG
This sequence comes from uncultured Eubacteriales bacterium, assembly GCA_964648465.1. Taxonomy (GTDB): domain Bacteria; phylum Acidobacteriota; class Aminicenantia; order Aminicenantales; family Aminicenantaceae; genus Aminicenans. The sequence goes on from CAZYMU010000034.1 coordinate 17,836, forward strand.
TATATTCACCCATGGCAATATCCCAATGATATGCTGTGGGCAGAGTTTTTCCAGAAAACTCCGCATACGCTGCTGCCTCGTACCAACTGACTCCTGAAACCGGATGATCACCTTGACCTTTGAGATAATCTCCAGCCTGCCATGTTGAAGAACCTGGCCTGCCTGTCTGATCCATAAATTCGGCCATGGCTTCTTCCCATTTCAAGATCCTTCCGTCCTTGACAAATTCATGTTTCCAGTATTCCCTATTTTTGTATCCACCGCTGTCTACAAATTCCTTGTATTGTTTATTCGTGACTTCATACTTGTCTATATAGAAGTCATCCAATTTACCAACATTCGTCTCTGCTCCTGCTACCCGTACCATCCCCTCCGGGATGATTCCCTTCTCATCTAACACTCTCTCGAGATCATATGGAATCCTCCCCTTGTCCCAAGTGGATGAGGCAGCCAAAACTGTCTCATAGCCTTTCTTTTCTATTTTCCATCTTAAGATTCCAAAAGGTAATCTGATGTTTTTGAGAGGCGAGACACCCAGATAATTCCATTCACTATCTGGAGCCTTGTATGCTTTCATGTATATATCTGCACCCGGAGGCTCTGTTTCGATGTTGATATTCCTAGAGCATTTTGAGAAGAGCTCAGAAAGCTTGGGATCATTCCCAATGTATTTTTCTGCCCTTTCTGCTAAATTGTAAGGCTCGATGAAATCCCGCCAATTTTCGTCAACAAGCTGCTCGAGCTCTGGGAGAATTTCTTGTCTTGCCCAGCGGATTTTAGCCTGGCGGATGAAGAACCAGACAGCCACCAGGCTGATGACGAGGACCGCACTCACTGCTGGGATTGCGATCCTTGGCCTGCGGATGCGGCGAAGGATTGTCCGCAGATTAAATGCACCCAATTCCTCTGCTCGCAGAACGTCCTGATATTTCTTCAGGTCTTTTAACATTTCTGATGTAGAGGAATAACGGGATTCGCGTTTCTTCTTTAAAGCGTTATATATAATCTGCTGCAGTTCAACGGGAATGTCGGGTTTTATAGCCTTGAGAGATTTCGGTTCCTCATGCACAACAGAATAAAGGACGGATGCTTCACGATCTCCTATAAACGGCAGCTGCCCGGAAAGCATCTCATACATAACCACTCCCAATGACCAGATGTCTGAGCGGTTGTCGACTTCTTCACCTCTCGCCTGCTCTGGAGACATGTATGCCACGGTTCCTAGAGTCGTCCCCTCTCTTGTCAATAAAGTTGCTCCCTTTACCTTGGCCAAACCGAAGTCCATGACCTTGGCCTGCCCTTTCTCTGTGACCATGATGTTGGCGCTCTTGATGTCTCTGTGGATAATTCCTTTCTTATGTGCTTCCTCAAGGCCCTCAGCCACCTGCATGGAAATATTCAGAGCTTCGTCAATTTCCAACGGGCCTTTTTCTATTTTCGCCCTCAAGCTCTGCCCCTCAACATATTCCATGGCGATGAAGGATTTCCCTCCCTCTTCATCGATTTCATGAATCGTACAGATATTGGGATGAGAAAGGGCTGCTGCAGTTTGAGCCTCAAGAATAAACCGTTCTCTGACCTCTTCATTCTGGATCAATTCAGGAGGCAAAAACTTAAGGGCAACGTTGCGTTTAAGCTTGGTATCCTCGGCCTTGTAGACAATGCCCATTCCCCCTCTGCCTAAGACCTCGATAATCTTATACTTGCCGGCAAGTGTGGTTCCAGGAAGTAATTCCTTCATAGGTCTTAATATGGTCCTGGTCTGCGAGATGAGGATTTCCTCAGAGGGCTTAATGGGTGTCCCGCATTTGTGACAGAAGTGGGAGTCATCCGAGATGTCAGCCTGACACTTGGGGCATTTAATTCCCATTGTTCCCTCCGCTTGTTTGGCAAAAGAATATCAAGAAATTGGGGGAAGTGTCAAATAGGAGGAAGTTAAGATTTAAAAACATTCTTGAAGTATATTCGTCGTCAAGTGGTTTCGGACTTATGTGCTGACGAATGAAACTTATAGGTTTTTTATGATATTTTTGATTTTCCACTTGAGTGAAGGAGAATTGAGGGCCTTTTCCTGAATTTCCTTTTGAGGGAATAAAATATCCATATCTATTTTACCTGTTTTGTATAAGTTGCGTAATGCTTCAGCCTCTTTATCTGACAGAGATAAATAGGGATTCAAAAAATTCTCAACATTAGCTACCAAATCATCTCTATCAGGATGAGCCCTTTTCCGCAGCATCGGATATAATTTATTCTGAATATCTGCCTGACTTATCAGATCAAATTTTAATTTGAATAATTCAAAAATCTCAGTTTTAGTTACTATTCCATAGAAAAAGAGTAACATTTTTAATAAATCTTTTTTAATTTTAAAAGGAGAATTTATCATTTGATAGACGTCAAATAGGTCTCTTGGCGTATATCTATTCAGTAGGGCGATGATCTTACTTGCCAGGAGTTCCAGAAAGTCGAGACATAAAAAATTTATGTTCCGATCAAAGCGATGGATTCTTACTATCTGAGAAGGCAGGAGAGTAATCCTTTTCAGATAGTTAATCTCTAATTTTAGCATATCTGAGGAGCCAGAAATTGTTGCATAACGAAACTCAAACTGAGTCAAGGCATGGACATCTTTTGACATTCTAATTTCATATGTGGGATGGAATATTTTTTGAATCTCAGAATTGATTGTCCTCCTATCTTTCAACATAGAGGATCGAGAAATAGACTGGATATAATTTAGATCTATATCAGCTGAGATTCTATGGATGTCCAATACAAATAGATTTAGAGCGGTCCTTCCTTTTAAAACAAAAGCATTCTTTGTGACCGGATTTGTTTTTAATATGGAGAGAATGTCGAGAAGCCTGAACATTTTTTCCAAAGAATTTTTTAGGAATCCTGTCTCTTTTGCGAATGTGTCAAGCTCATTTCTTGTTAAATCGAACATTATGCTTCACTCAAGTCCCTTAGAGTCCTGGGGACCATTAAACTCCATTTTTTTACAAGATAATTTTGTTTGGGCTTATTCTTGATGAGTAATATTCTCGATTCGGTGCGGTTCTTTTCAAGTTTTTTAAGATCAGATTCTGTTACATGCCATTGTTGCTTGTTGTTTTCAAGCAGCCAGCCGAGTCTCATGCTGATTGATTTTATCGGATAATGTTTGACCATCTCAAAAAGATACTCCAAATTTATCCAAGAGAATCCCTCTATAGATTTCAGAAATTCACTCATACCCAGAAAGCGATCAGGGTACATCAATCCCTCTAATAGAATGCGCTCACGGGAAAAATGTTTGACTCTTACATCCTCGATAACTGAGGAAGTGATACCGAAGGATAAATTTGCACGATAGAATCTGTAGTGGGCTTTCTGAAAGCTAAAGGCTTTCCATGCGCGCTGAATGGATTTTGGCAAAGCTATTTGAAAAACATTTGATTCGCTGTATGAAACTCCATAGCATTTCAATGCAGAATGGTAACCGATCATACCTTCTGGATGAATATGCCCTGCTATGAGCAAGGGGTTAATTTCTAGTTCATCTTGCAACCATTCATTTGGTTGCTTTAAGTAATAAAGTCCTTTTCTAATAGATATTGCCTTGCCACTTTTCATAAGCCATTGTACTGCAGTTGTGGCTTTTACTTGATCTTGGAGGAAATTGGCTATCTCTTTCCACCGGACTACGCGCTTATATTGAAATTTCTTAAGGACCTTTTCGGTTATATCTGACATGGTTTCTCCATTTGTTATTATTATAACGTAATCGCATTATAATTGCAACAATATAAGAAATTTCTATAATTGTAGCTAATATTATGTAATAGCCTTACTATAATGATATAATGAATAATTAATTAAGCAGGACATGCTTGACTTATTATCTATTCACCGGGCCAAGGTAGCGGTCGAGCCAAGCCAGGGTTTCCTTTATTTATAAGAATTTGGTTTTTGAGCTTGCTGTGGTTTACTCTCATTTTTATCCGATTTCCGCCTGCTGACATTCATAGTCGTATAGATTATAGCGAAAATTTGTGAGAGATCACAAAGAAATTGCTGGAAAGAGTAGAATCAAGTTATTGATCTACGACATGTATTCTTATTTTCCCTCCGGCAACTTCATCCGCCGCAGTAGATCTTGATAACGAGGTTCGTCCCCCAGAAGGTCGACAAAGTGCAGCATCACACCAATATAAGGCATGTTGGGATCACCCACTTCAAAGCTTCTTTCCAGCCAGTCGAGGGCTTGCTCTTTGTTCGCGGCCAAGACATATGAGTCCGCAATTATATAGGGCGAAATATAGCTTGCGCGTGAGAGTTCTTCCCACAGCTCCGCATCGCTGTTCATCGCCCCAGTGTAGCCGGCTTCCTCGTAGCCGCGTGTCAGGACTTTCTCGCCTTCATGAAAACCTATCGCTGTATAATACGCTTTCAATGTTTCCAGCGACTTCTCATACATTCGCTTCTGATAGAACAATAAAGGGAGATAACTAAGCGCCACTCCGTTATTTGGAACGGTTTTGAGCACATTCTGGAATTGCTCGATGGCGTCGTCATAGCGGCGCAAGAACAACAAGTCCACACCATATAGACTCAGGAACAAGGGGTTGAATGGATCCAATTCCATGGTTCGCTCGATCTGAACCATCGCCTCATCCGGACGGTGCATGATGAACAAAAAATGCGAGTAATAAGCACGAACATCAGGATAGTTAGGATTGACCTGACGGGTGTTAGTAAGACGTTTTGTTTCTTCTGCGGTCAGCTTGACTTGAATCTCGCCGGCAATGGCACGTGCCATTTCGTTGTACATCACCAATATATCGGTTTTAGTCCGTTCGTATGTCTCAGCCCAAAGGTTCCTCTCCTCAGGGAGCGCATCGATTAACTGCACCCGAATACGCACGTTTTCACCGACCTGATATACCGTTCCTTCCACCACTGCATCCACGTTCAACTCCCGGGCGATTTCCGGCAGGGACGTATAAATCGAAAATTGCAAAAGGTGGGATATATTTGGATTCTGACTGTGCCACCAGGGTATCAGCTTCAAGGTTTAGCGTGGCAGCATAACACAGCTTTTCATATTGATCAAAGACATGGTCAAAATCTTTTGCCATACCGCAATAACTTAGTTCCATTGCTTCAAATGCTTCATGGTATCTTCCTGTCAAGTGGAGTGCCTGACAGAGCGCATCTACAAAAGCCTATATCCGGATCAACAGCATGATCGATACCATCAACAAGAAACTTTACTTTGGCAAGCATATGACTGTCACAGTGCGTGATAACATCTCCACCGAGGCTTTCCAACAGATGCTGCGTGAGCCTGGAGTGATGTATGTCGGGGATGATGTGTTTATTAAGAAATAATTCTTTCGATTTCCGTTCGATATCTTCGATCCATAAAGCGAATTTCGCTTAGAGTTTTGTAATCAGCTCCCAGAATAACTTGTGGTATAGGTTTACAATGTCATCCATTCGATCCCATGTATATTGGGTAAGGTATTCCTTTGCTTTCTTAGGACTCTCTTTGTACAACTCAAGAGCCTTTCTATCTATTTCTGGAATTTCAGCAAAGATTTTGGTTTCTAAAGGATCTCTTGCTGACCGCAACATTTTAATTGCTTTTTGCCACTTGAGTCCCATGACTTTAAAGACAGAGCGGATTGCCCATCTTGCTGAGTCATCGCTGTACTTGTATCCTTCCCCATAGTCAAATTTTTTATATAAGGGATTAATTTTTTGGACCCCGGCATAAATGGGCGCATACATGCTGATATACTCGTGATCTATGTAGAACCAATAAAGTCCTCCAATCGAATCAGGCAGCCAATTCCTCAGCTGTATCACGCAGCCATATCCTGGCCTGGAGACCATTCTATGAAAATTAATATCAAGCAGTTCTCTCCAATCTTTGTCAGGAAAAGGTGTCGTTAAAGGACTCTTGACAAATCCTCCTTTGCCATCGGGTACCAACCAATCGTAATCTGCAGTCATATCATACAATGTCCCCTCAAATGCAGACCGTTGAAAGGCAATTATATTATGAATTGATACCTTTTTTTCCGGTTTTACAGAAAAAGGGAAATAGGAAGCTGGGAAGCGAACAGTATGGTAAGGATCGTAGCTATTAGTGAGAAAAGTAACTCCATCGGATTTCGTCTTCCAGTTTTTTAAGGAAGGTGCCATTGTGCTGTAAAATAGCCAGAGGCGATTGAGATTCTCATCGGTAGGAGGGGGAGTATAAGCCTCTTGCCAGTTAAAGGGCTTGCCGCTAGATGGATCATACCATCCATGAGCAATGGCCTCTTGCTTGTAGTTAGAGGAAGCCATTTGGTCAGGCCGGCTGGGATCCAGTTCTTTGATTATACTGTAGTTTGCGCTGATCGTCACATGATCATCCGGCAGCCGCTGGGCAGCCCAGAGGACCCCTGGCTTTCCACTGTCAGGATTCCACGTATCTCCCACACTAAACAATTCGAGGATCCAAACTTCTTCTTTATCTGCAATTGCCAATCCTTCCGAACCAAAATTACAATCCGGAACAAACCCGTATTTCTCTGCTAAAGATGTGATGACTTCGACAGCATGCTTTGCTGTTTTACATCTTTGCAGAGCAAAGATCTGCAGCATCTCTACGGACATGATTTGTTTGCCTATTCCGTAGTGTGCTATCAATTCGGGTTTTTCGGTAAGCGTGTTTTCTCCAATGGCTAATTGATGCTCATTTATTTGATTATAGGCTGAGTGAAAATAAGAATACGTATGTTCTACTTGAGGGATGTAACCTATGATCTTTCCATAGTCATCATAAAGTCTGCTCACTCTTGCCCAGTTAGCTAGCCATCCGCCCCAATAAACGGGAGCCATCGAACCTGGCTTATGGTCTTTTGCGGGAACAACATGTACTCTGCTTTCCGGACCACAGTCAGAGTGTGATGTCATCACAGCACCATCAATCGATGCCTTTTTCCCTACAGAAATCTCAGTACAATTAGCAAATGCAGCCCCTGAAAAAACAGCCAATAACATCAAAGCAATACTTACTCTTGATAACATTTTCCTAATTTTCATTTTTCACACTTCCTCTTTAAATATTTCATTAGTGACTTGGAGTCATGCACCAAATGTCTGTGCATGTGATTATAAGGTCTCATTTGCGAATTAACAACATTCCTCAAGAACTCTAAATCTACCTGTTCCCAAAATTACAGGCGGTTTCACTGTTTTGATAAAAGATAATTCCCAAAAACATTACCGTTTTTATGCAGTCTTTTTATCTACAGGGTTTTCTCTTTCATGAAGCTCTTTAACGGTTGTGTTCCGTATTCCTACTCACCAGATTCCGGGAATCAGTCTGAAGCGGACTTCTGCTGCGTATTCCTTGTATCCATCAAGCTCTGATTTCAGTGTTTTGTCTTCCAAAACTGTTCTTAAGACGAACAGGCAAACAATGACAAATGCCGGCATGAACGCATACAGAGAGCCCAGGGCCGCCGGCAGGAATGCCGCCCAGAGGATGATCCCGGAATACATTATTTATAAGAATTTGGTTTTTGAGCTTGCTGTGGTTTACTCTCATTTTTATCCGATTTTCACCTGCTGACATTCATAGTCGTATAGATTATAGCGAAAATTTGTGAGAAATCAAAAAGAAATTGCTGGAAAGAGTAGAATCACAAAGAAATTCAGGAAAAGAGCTAGAAATGATATAGACTCCCCCTTCTCATATGGAATAAACAATTTCCGGCCTCTAGAAATACTTGCCTCTCTCCTCTTCCTCAATGATAGGTGAATAGGAGGGCGGGACTCCTGCCTTGTTTATCTTTCCTCTGTGGGCATTTGCATATCGACCTGGTGTATGTCTCTATGGAAAATGAGAATGTCGGAGGTCCCTTTTTCCGACATCGCCTGCGCAGCTGAACCCTCTGGATAAAAGACAGGTTGATCCGCTGTCCAGGTCCATTCCGATGGATTGGGATCGACAACTTCGTAGTGTGCCAACGGTTCTAGAGCGGGTTGATTCCACATCCTTTTCACACTCGCCACCACGGATCCAATCTCCTGTCCTATCTGGGGGTCCATTGGGTCATTGTAGACGCCAACCACATGGTTCCGATGGGATTCCCCAGAAGTAAGAGGAGCAGCCTGTGAGGCAGCCGAAGAATTAGCAATTATTGTTGATGAGAAAGAGTTTGATCAAGAGAAGGGGATCATAAGCGGTCATGTCGGTAAACCTTATTATATAAGAATACATACTTAAAGAATTAAACGGAAGTATGGCATGCCACCTCAAATGGAACCTTTAGATTTGATGGGACTAAAAAAGGGCTAAAGGTCTTAGCCAAGATAAAGTGAGAATGACTCCTATTTTTTCTTCATACCAAACATTTCGTCTTAGAAATTATACTGGACTCCGGCAGATAATGTGATATCAACGCCTTCCTTCTTAACATATCCTGCTGGAATACTGGGGATTCTATATTGTAATTCTATGTCGATTGAAATCTTTTTCGCACTCATCCAAACGACTCCTGCTCCGAAAGCCGGGCCACTAGCATTTTTATGTTTGCCATAATATGTTTTATAAATACCCACTGTACCATAGTAAATAGAAATTCTTGGCCACCAGTTCCCTTTTCTTCCCAAGGGATATCCTCTTAATCCAAAAACATATTTTATTCCACCACTAAAATATCCGAAACCTGCGGTTATACTAAAATAATCAAAAACTTTTTCTTCGGTTGGAAAAATTGTATTGAATTCACAATTCATGCCGAGCGTACCGTAAGGAATGCCATAGCCAAGACCAATACTGAAATAACTTTTCCCTGGGGCCCTTGGATATTTTTTGCTAGGGATCTCCGGTTTCTGTATCTGAGGAGATATTTTTTCTGGTTGTTCTTCCTCAGTTTTTTCTTCTTCCATGACTTTCTCAGCAGGAACTTCTTTTTCCAGAATTTCCACGTGTCCCCGGTGAATATAACCGGACAAATTCGAGGTTATTAAAACCTTATACCACTCTTCCTGCATCCCTACTGACTCAAGGACAGTTCCTTGCGGAGTCCGACCTATTATTTCGGCTGTGAAATCGGGAGCTGCTCTGACTTCTGCTTCATTTGTCTTTATCCTTATTTTTACACTGAGTGCTCTTTCCCCCGAGGCCGCTTTCTCAGCACGAATGTCCCCGATTTCTCCAATGACTGTTACATTGTCCTGGTGAATATAGCCGGAAACAACAAAGCCGTCCTGATCAGGAGGTAGATTTACCAGATACCATTCACCTTTTTTATATTCTACTTCTAATATTGCGCCGAGGGGAGCCTGTGAAATAACCATACTTTCAGTTGCAGGTTCCAGCCTCACGTTGGCTTTTTTAACTTTTACTCTGATCTGTACCTTCCTTGCTTCTCCGGACCTCAAGGAAAGTGAAAGAAAAATTGTTAGCAGAAAAGAAAATATTAAAATTCTCTTAAAATTGATATTCTCTTTCATATTAACTCCCTTAATATTAAATAAATTTGGCTCTTCTCCCATTTGTGTGGGTAGAATAAATTGATTTACGGGAAAAT
>CAZYMU010000035.1:0-24855 GCA_964648465.1 uncultured Eubacteriales bacterium
TGCCAGTTATGACACAGCCTGAGATGCGGTAAGATCGGCTCGCCTGTAAGGTAAAGAATGCCGATATTTAGAAAAAAGAAGTGCATTGGAAGAGAGCTAAATGTTATGCTGAAGGAAATATTAAAGTAATTGGCAGATATAATGGAAAATAAATATTGGTATCGGCATTCTTTATGAATAATCCAGGTTAATGGATCAATTTAAATAGAGGTAATATAATGGCAAAATGTAATCATTTATGTATTCCCATGATTTTTCTGTTCCTTTCTTTATCTGTTTTCTCTTTTTCTCACACAGAGAAAAAACCCCTCACTGTTGCCGAATCGAGCAATTTTACGGCAACTTCCAGATATGATGATGTCATAAATTTTATCAGAGAGCTTCAACAAAAGAGCCATCTGATAAGGGTCGAGACTATTTGCGTAAGCCCAGAAGGGCGAGAAGTGCCTATCCTTATTATAGGAGACCCTGTACCGTCTTCTCCCATGGACCTTAATTATGATGATAGGGCAGTTATTTATTTCCAGGCAAACATCCATGCAGGTGAAGTCGAAGGCAAAGAAGCGGCCCAAATGCTTGCAAGAGATATTGTTCTGAGTGAACATCCTCCCTATCTCGACAAACTTGTCGTGCTTATCGCACCTCTTTTCAATGCGGACGGGAATGAAAAAATAAGTCCTAATAACCGCCGGAATCAGGTAGGGCCGGAAAAAGGAGTTGGGGTTCGCTACAACGGCCAGAACCTCGATTTGAACCGTGACGGGATGAAGCTGGAAAGTCCTGAAGTTCAAGGCCTCGTTCAAAACGTAATGATTCGATGGGACCCTGCCCTCCTTTTAGACAGCCATACACATAACGGTTCCTATCATGAAGAAGTGGCAACATATGTCTGGTCTCTAAATCCCAATGGTAATAGTTCGCTTATCAGCTATATGAGCGACAAGTTCATGCCAGGCGTAAACAAAATAGCTAAGGAAAAGTATAATACTTTATTAATTCCCCACGGAGACTTTATGGATGTTAGGAATCCTGAAAAGGGCTGGATACCACTCGGTCCACAGCCTCGTTATATAAGCAATTACATCGGGCTGCGAAACCGTCTTGGAATACTGAATGAAAATTACCCTTACGTGGATTTTAAAACCCGTGTACTCAAATGTTATAATCTTTTCAGTTCAATTTTGGATTACTGCCACGCAAATAAAGATGAAATCCTCAAGCTTATAAGTAAGGCAGACAGGCGGACAGTACAAAGAGGTTTGAATCCATCAAAAGATGATATATTCGCAACCGAATTTGACGTAAGGCCGATTAAACAGAAAATTACTATCCACGGTTATGAAATGGAAGTCATCGAGACCGACAAGGACTGGCCTCGTTCCAAAAAGACGGACATAAAAAAAACATATACAATGCCTTTCTACAGCGATTATTTCCCGAAAAAATCGGTCAGTTTTCCTTATGGCTACCTTATCCTCGCTCGTGTCCCAAAAGTTGAGAAAAACCTTCTTCAGCATGGAATCACAGTAGAAAAACTGGTTAAGCCTGCAAAACTAACAGTTGAAGCATTCACAGTCAAGGAAATCAAGGGCTCACAAAGGGCATACCAGGGACACTATTTGAGTTCGATTAAAGGAGAATACATCGTAGAAGAGAAGGAATTCCCTACTGGAACGCTTTTTGTCACGACTGCACAGCCTCTTGCCAATGTAGCAGCCTATCTTCTGGAACCAGAAAGTGACGACGGCTTTGTGGTATGGAACTTCTTTGATCGTTACCTTGTTCCCCAGTGGAGCCGCAGACCTCAGGTTTATCCTGTATACAGGCTCATGAAACCTTCAGCCCTAGCTAAAGAAACTGTCCCCATGTATTAATGCCGAATGAAGTTCTTCAGGTATCTGGATAAATCTCTGGAAAAACATTATATAACCAGAAAATCTTAAAAAGAAATCAAGCTTTCCCAAGAGCTTCGAGTTTTGATTCGATCGACGATTCCCTGTCCAGTCTATGGTCAATATGAAGGTCAGCATGAATCCTTTTGACTCCCATATCTACAAGCACTTTGTGCGTTTTTTCAATAACATCGAACAGCGTTTTGAGGTCAGGAGCTTCGATTGTTGTGGCCATTCCTCCTGTGACACTATTAAGGCCTGAGTTCTCGATGACTTTTATGACTTCCCTAACATACCTGCTTACAGAGGTGCCTTCACTCGTAGGGAATATGGCAAATTCAGCAATAATCATCCTTCCCTCCTTAATAATATTCTAATTAAATTATTATTTATAAAAACTCCCTGTAACTTTTTATCTTAATCATTATTCTAACAGATAAGAAATGCTTGTTAAATTAAAAATTCTACAGAGATTCATCGGTTTAGAAACAGCAGTCAAAGAAGTCACAAGCTTTGTATAATATAAAGTAAAGTCGGACTTTACTGGAAAAGCTGTAAGAAGAAAGACTATTTGTCTTCTGCAATAAGTAATGTCTTCAAGTCCAGTTTAAGCGGCAGTTCTCCTGGCGCAGGTTGGTCATGGTTTTTCACGACAGTAAGCCTCACGTACTCGTCTTTAAAGCCGATGGAGATAAGGACATCGATTTCTTCCAGAAACTTTTCAAGCATGTAAGGTACACCCTGCTCATCAAAGAGGGGCTCGTCACCTTTTAGCGAAGCGCTGTACCACACTTCCAGGCCCATTCTTTCGGCAAACTCGCGGAAATTCCTCAAGTCTTCGGGGCTGGATTGAGAGAAATCGTATCCGTCCACAATGAGAGTCTCTGCAGCGAACTGTCCATCCCGAATCATGACTTCCAGACTTTTCAGAATATGCTTCGTAAGTACACCGTCCTGACGAAAATTCATTATCACACGGTTTTTAATTATCTCATCATGGACCTCGATGGCTGATTCCAAGCCTCGTTTTTTGGCTATCTCTTTGAAAATATTTTCATACCAGTTGATGATATAATCGACATGGCTTGAGTACGACACGTGGATCACAGGTTTTTCCTGGAGAAGCTTGTCCGTTGCGATATGCACCAGGCATGCCGTCTTTCCAACCCCTTTTCTTGAGGCCAGGACACCGATGTTGCCTTTTCCCAATCCTCCTTGAATGGCTTTTTCCAAAATCCTCAAGGGGCTTCTTTTAATAAGTTCCGCTTTGATCATACTTTAAAGCTCCTATGTTTTTTTGAGGCTGAATCTTTTCTTGTTTTTTCATATTCGGCCTTTAGTTCTTCAACAATATTTTCGGGAATCCTGCCGTATTTCCGGAATTCCATAGTAAATTCTGCTTTACCCTGGGTCAATGAACGAAGGGTCATTGCATAACCGAACATTTCACTCAGGGGTACTTCAGCGTCGACACGCCCAAACGTACCGTCTTCGACAGCACTGACAATAACTCCACGTCTCTTGTTAATGCTGGCAAAGACATTCCCTGTAAACTCAGAAGGTCCTTCGACAGAAACCTTCATGATAGGCTCCAAGATGCACGGTCCAGCTTTCATATAAGCCTGTTTAAAGGCTCCTCTGGCAGCAGCCTGGAAGGCCAAGTCCGACGAATCAACTGGATGGGACTGTCCATCATTCACCGTTACCTTTATCCCGACTATCGGAAAGCCAATCAGATGTCCTTTTGCAAGCGCGGACTGAAAGCCCTTGTTACATGATGGAATAAATTCCCTAGGAATATGTCCTCTCTTTACCTCATCTACAAACTCATAATTACCTTCAGCTAGGGGTTTTATGTGTCCGACAACCCGTCCGAACTGACCAGCTCCTCCGGTCTGCTTCTTATGGGTATAATCAAAATCGGCTCGCCGGGTGATGGTCTCACGGTAAGCCACCCTTGGCTTTCCGGTCTCAACTTGGACCCGGTATTCCCGGTTCATACGCTCCACATATACATCCAGATGAAGTTCTCCCATGCCCTGAATTATCCTCTGTTTAGACTCAGGATCTACATATGTCTGGAAAGTTGGGTCTTCTCTTGCGAATCGGTTTAGTGCCTTTGCCATGTTGTCCGCTAATTTCTCGCTGACCGGTGTTATTGCCAGTGAAACAACCGGCTCAGGCACGTAAATAGATGTCATGGAATAATTGAGTCCTGGCTGGACAAAAGTGTCTCCGGAAGCACAGGCAATGCCGAAAAGAGCGACAATGTCACCACTACCAGCCACTTCGATATCCTGCATACTGCCGGCATGCATTCGAATGAGCCGGCCGACCTTAAAATTTTTACCAGTGCGGGAGTTGTGAAGTTCAGCTCCTTTTTTAATAGTCCCCTGGTAGATCCTTATGTAAGTTAACTGCCCGTAGGGGCCATCCTCCAGTTTAAAAGCAAGGGCTACACAGCCTGCTTCAGAATCAGATTCAATCTTTACTTCCTGCTCGTCTTTATCCAGGTCAAGAGCTAAGCTGTCGACTTCTCCGGGATTAGGAAGGTAACGCACCACAGCATCCAGCAAGGTCTGGACTCCTTTATTTCTATAAGCTGAGCCCATGAATACTGGCGTAAGTTCCCGGGAGAGCGTTCCTTTTCTAACCGCATCATGTATGAGTTCTTCCGTAGCACATTCTTCCAATACTGCTTCCATTAGTTCATCGGAAAACATGGAAACAGCATCCAACATTCTTTCTCGCTTTGCTTCCGCCTCTGCTCTCAGAACCTCCGGAATATCTTCCACCCTGACTGTTTCTCCCTCATGACCATCGAAATAAACCGCTTTCATCGCAACTAGATCTACAACACCTTCATGCTTGTCTTCCAGGCCAATGGGAATCTGCATCAATACAGCATTATGACCAAGCTTTTCCTTTAACTGCTCCATTACCTTATAGGGATCGGCCCCGACCCTATCACACTTGTTAATAAATGCGATACGCGGGACATTATAGCGCTTTAACTGTCGGTCAATAGTAATGGATTGTGATTGTACACCACCAACCGAACACAAGACCAGCATTGCCCCATCCAGGACCCGCAAAGCCCTTTCCACCTCTATGGTAAAGTCAACATGACCGGGAGTATCAATTATATTGATGGAATAGCCGTTCCATTGGACATTGGTGGCAGCGGAAGCGATTGTAATCCCGCGTTCCTTTTCCAATTCCATGGAATCCATGGTCGCACCCACTCCATCTTTCCCGTGCACTTCATGAATTTTGCGTATCTTCTTGCAATAGAACAGGATTCTTTCCGTCAGCGTTGTCTTTCCTGAATCGATATGAGCGCTTATCCCAATATTCCTCATTTTAGTTATTTCTGTACTCATTTGACTTCTACCTTGCTATATTTTATATGATTTGCTCCTAAATAGATATCAGCCGTATAAAATGGCGGAGTATACTCCAATTATATTTTTTGCACAACGTTTTTTTCACCCTAAACTGCCTACATATAATATATTTGGAATTTATTATATAGGTGATATACAATATAACTTATGAAAGAATTACAAACAGCTTTTCAAGAAAAGGAAATGTTCATTAAGAATTTCGATGGGGATGTCTATGCTGTTGGAGGCTATGTACGCGATCTAATCCTGGGGAATGCATCTGATCAAGGAATTGATATCCTGATTACACATCGCACTGTTGAAAAAATCGTTGAAAAATTGGCCCCTTTTGGAAAAATTGACCTTGTAGGTAAAAGTTTTGGAGTCATCAAATTCACTATAAAAGGAAGAATATATGATATAGCTCTTCCAAGAAAAGACAGACCAAAAGAAATCGAAATCAGGGGCCACAAAGATTTTGTTATCTCTGCCAACCCTGATATTCCTATCGAGGAAGACCTCAAAAGACGAGATTTCCGCTGCAACAGCATAGCATTACGGCTTAGCGACAATGAACTTATTGATCCATTTCAAGGGGAAAAAGATATCAAGTCAAAGATAATCAGATTGACTAATCCAAGAGCTTTTCCTGATGATCCGCTGCGTGTTCTCCGCGCAGCACGCTTTGCATCGGTGCTGAATTTCTCTATAGACCCCGGAGTCTACGAGTCATCAAAAAATATAAATTTAACCGGCCTTAGTGTAGAAAGAATAACCCAAGAATTGTTTAAGCTACTCCTTTATTCACCTGTTCCGTCTGTAGGGCTTGAAGAATTATTCATGCTTGGTGCTCTCCGGCAGATCTTCCCCGAACTCTACAGTCTCACTCTTTCAATCCAGGATTCCATATTTCACCCCGAAAAAGACAACTATGGCCATCATACAGTATGGCATCATACAAAGATAACCCTGGATCAGGCAAAAAGACTGGCAGATAAAATTAAACTGCCAGAAGATAAAAAACTTGCTTTTCTCCTGGCTGCTCTTTTCCATGACGTTGGAAAACCAGAAACCGCTGAGTGGGAGTTCAAAAAGGGAAGAATGGTTATTACAAACAATAGACATGATATTGCCAGTGCAAAAATTACAGAAAATATATTTAACCGCTTTAAAATTTTTTCTTGGAACGGTTACAACCTGAGAAAAACCGTCCTCTCTCTTATCAAATGCCACCACCGACCGTCGGAACTTTGGGAAAACAGGGAAGTCATTACTAAAAAAGCATTCAACCGCCTTGCTGCAGACATAAATGGAGAAATCGAACTCCTTATATATCTTGATGTAGCCGACCGATCTGGAAGAAATGACAAACCCATCAGCCAAATTGATGAAGAAGGCCAGTGGCTTCTGGGAAAATTCAAAGAGTTAAAAATATCCAAAGAGAGTATTAAGCCTCTCATCTTGGGCCGCGACCTGTTAAAAATGGGCGTATCCCCAGGGCCTATCATGGGAAAGATCCTTAAAAAACTGTATCAGCTGCAGCTTGACAACGAGTTTGATACAAAAGACGAGGGTCTTAAAAATGCAGGTAAGATAATAAAAGAGAAAATCCAATGAAAACCCTCGTAACTGGTGGGGCAGGATATATTGGCTCTCATACCGTAAAAAAACTCATCAAGGAAGGCTTTGATCCTATTATCTTTGATAATTTTTCCACTGGCAAAAAAGAACTCATTACAGGAAAAAATATCGTTACCGGGGATTTAATGGACAAAAGATCCATTAAGAAAGTTTTTGACTCAAATTCAATAAATGCTGTTCTTCACTTTGCATCTTTGATAAGTGTCGGAGAGTCTTATGCAAACCCCCAAATATATTATATCAATAACCTTATAAGCACATTAAATCTTCTTGAAACTATGATGGAAGCAAATGTAAATAAGTTTATTTTTTCTTCAAGTGCAGCTGTATATGGCATTCCAGAAAACACTCCTATCATGGAGTCTCATTCCTTGAACCCTTTTAATCCGTACGGCCGTACAAAGTACTTCATCGAGAAAATACTCCAGGATTATGAGCAAGCTTACGGACTAAAATTTATTTCCCTGCGTTACTTTAATGCCGCAGGTGCTGACCCAGAAGGCAAACTGGGAGAAATGCACGAGCCAGAAACCCATCTTATTCCCAATATTCTGCTTTTTCTCTTAGGGGAAAAATCCCATTTTAACATTTTTGGAACAGATTTTCCGACTCCAGATGGTACTGCAATCAGGGATTATATTCACGTCACCGACCTGGCAAAAGCACACGTTCTTGCATTAAAAAAGCTTCTTGCCTCCTCCCAAAGTGAATTTATTAATCTTGGAACAACCAGAGGGTATTCTGTCATGGAAGTAATAAAAAAATGTGAAGAAATCACTGGCAAAAAAGTCCACTATAAAAAGAAGCCGAAGAGAAAAGGGGATGTTCCTGTGCTTCTGGCATCAAAGGAAAAAGCAGAGCAGCTGCTTGGATGGGAACTCCACTACTCCAGCATGGAATGCATTATCAAAACCGCCTGGAACTGGCACTCTAGAACCAGTAAGTATAAAACAGCATGAAAAAATGCACCTTATGCCTTTGACTAAATTATGATGGAATGCTATAAATATTCCCTTTTAGGTTAAAATTGAGAAATCACAAACACACTTTTGCAATTTTTTTCACTATAATATTTATTCTCTTTTCATTGAATTGCTCTTCTTATCGAAGACCTGTCATCGAAGACATAAAATCTTCTCCACCGCCTGAACCCAAAGAGGAAATCAACCTGGTCACAATAGAAGAAGAGTCTATTCCGAATTTTGAAGAAAACAATGATACGATTGTTTCCAAACAAGCTCCTCAAGAAGAACCTGAAGAAGAACAGAAAAAAGACCCTTCAGAACTGCTCGAAGAAGCGATGAATGCATACCAGGACGCCAAGATTGCCTGGGATCAGGGCGATATGGATACAGCCCTTGTCGCACTCGATGAAGCCTATGGGCTAATCATTAATATCGAACTACTTCATGATTCACCGCTAATTCAGGAAAAAACTGATTTAAGACTTCTTATCGCCAGGAGAATCCAGGAGATTTATGCTTCCCAAGCTACTGTTATTGGAGAAAACCACCAGACTATTCCCCTTGTTGAAAATAAATATGTCCTCAAGGAAATTAAAAGTTTCCAGACAAAAGAAAAAACATATTTTGAATCGTCATATAAGCGTTCGGGCCGCTACAGGAAAATAATCCTTAAAGAACTTGAAAAAGAAGGCCTACCTCAAGAGCTCTCATGGATGCCAATTATTGAGAGCGGATTTAAAATCAGGGCTTATTCACGGGCAAGAGCACTTGGTCTTTGGCAGTTTATATCTTCAACAGGATACCGCTACGGCCTCAAGAGAGACCGATGGATAGATGAAAGGATGGATCCTGAAAAAGCTACTCGCGCAGCCATAAAATATCTGAAAGAACTCCACTCCTTTTTCGGAGACTGGACGACCGCACTTGCTTCATATAACTGTGGAGAATTTCGAGTCCGACGCGTCATCCAGGCACAGCGTATAAACTACCTTGACAACTTCTGGGATCTTTACCCTATGCTTCCCACGGAAACCGCACGTTTTGTTCCCCGCTTTATTGCAACCTTATTGATCATCAACAATCCAGAAAAATACAGAATGCACCTTCCTGTGCCAGAACCGCCTTTAAGATACAAGACTATTACAGTCAAACGGGCTGTAAAACTCTCTTCCCTTTCAAAAGAACTCGGACTCGGCGAAGATGAATTGGCTGACTTAAATCCTGAACTGCGGTACAAATCCACGCCTGATCAGGAGTACAAATTAAAAGTTCCTATAGCCTCGGAAGAAAGTGCATTGGCTGCACTAAACTCTCTTCCCCGGTGGATTCCTCCTGAAACTACTTATGAAATTCATTATGTAAGGCGTGGAGAAACTGTATCAGGAATAGCCAAACGCTACAGGACTTCGGTCTCCGCCATTGCACGACTTAACCGCCTAGGACGAAGATATCTCATTCGTCCGGGCCAGAGGCTAAAGGTCCCTTCCAAGGGAGTAAGAGTCTATAGATCATCACAATCACGAAGCCTGACTAAGGAAGGGAACAAACTTATTTATAAAGTTAAACGTGGAGATTCCCTTTATCTTATTGCCAATGCTTTCAAAACAAGCATCCAGAAAATCAAAACTCTGAATGGACTCAAAAGCAACAGACTGGATGTCGGCCAGAAGCTTGTTATTCAATCAGGAACCCCCGAGGGAGCAACCTTTTATACGGTCAAAACCGGGGACACTCCTTATGAAATCGCAAAAAAATTCGGGATGAATCTCAATGTTCTTCTCAGACTTAACGGGCTTAGCTCAAGGTCAAAGATTTATCCGGGTCAAAAACTCTGGATCACACAAAAACAATAAGCTGCTCATCCACAATCACATGCATCAGTTTTGCATAGAGACACACTCTTCCTTCTAATCACAGAAATTTGGAAATAGAAAACCGCACTCCAGGGAAGTTATTTTTATTCTATTTTTTTGCTGCTTTTTTAGCTTTTTCTTTAATGTCTTTCTTCTTCTTTTCTTTTTTCTTGAACTCTGTACCAATAAGCTCAATAATGGCCATCTCAGCCCCATCGCCTGCACGTGGACCAATCTTAACTATCCTTGTATAACCACCAGACCTTTCAATAAAACGCGGGCCTATGTCATCGAAAAGTTTTTTTACCACATCCTTTTTATAAACATATCTCATAGCAAGACGTCTTGTATGAAGAGTATTTTTCTTTGCTAATGTGATCATTTTTTCAGCAACTGGCCTTGTTGCTTTAGCCTTGGCCAGAGTTGTTATGATCCTCTCCTTTTCCAAAAAGGAAGTTACCAGGTTGCGGAGCAAAGCCTTTCTCTGAGCAGAATTCCGTCCCAGCTTTTTCCCTTTAACAAGATGTCTCATGCTTCAACTCCTTCTTCATCTTCCCCTTTTTTCTCTCCCTCAATCTTTTCCAACAACTTTTCACTAAGACCCAAATTCAAACCCAACCCTAGTTCTTGCAGAGTCTCTTTTATTTCCGCCAAAGATTTGCGGCCAAAATTCTTTGTCTTTAGTAACTCATCTTCTGTTTTCTGAACAAGTTTATAAATCCTTTCAATACCGGCTGCCCTGAGACAATTATTCGACCTTACTGAAAGTTCCAGATGGTCTATTGACTTGCCCAACATGTCGATCTGTAAAAAATAAGGAATTTCTTTTTTTGCCTGCACCTGCTCATCCTCAATAGGCTCATCAACAACATTCAGGAAAATAGCCAGATGATCTCTCAAAATCCTGCCCGCCTGAGCTAAAGCATCCTGGGGAGTAATGGCACCATTTGTCCATATTTCCAGGTTCAGTTTCTCATAATCTATTCTCTTCCCAACTCTCGCCGGATCAACTTTATAGTTGACTTTTAAGACTGGAGAATGCGAAGAATCAAGAGGAATAAAATCAAGACTCAGATCTTCATTATAATTCTGATCAGCAGGGATGTATCCTCTTTTATTCTCAACAATCATCTCTATATTCAATTTGCCATCTTTATCTAGGTGTGTAATATGAATTTCATTATCAAGAATTTTAATGTCAGAATCATGAACAATGTCAGATGATTTTACTTCACAAGGACCTTCTTTTTCTAGAGTCATTGTTTTTGCCTCTGTTTTTACTAAACTTAAAGGAATGCTCTTTAAATTCAAATTGATACAGCTTACATCCTCGACTACCCCAGGAATAGTGGAAAATTCGTGAAGGACCCCTTGAATACGAACATTTGTGATTGCAGCTCCAGTTATAGAAGAGAGGAGAATTCTTCGCAATGAGTTTCCTATAGTTATGCCAAATCCTCTTTCAAAAGGCTGAGCTGAAAACTTGCCGTATTTTTCTGTTAATGTCTCGTAATCACATTCCAAGTACCTAGGTCTTTGAAATCCTTTCTCTATCATAATTCCTCCTATTCTGGTTCAATTATTTTTATATCAAACCATCCAGATATAAAATTTTTTAAGCCCCCGGTTTTCTCATGTGAAATTTTATTTCGAATAAAGCTCTACAATCAAATGCTCCTCTACAGGAAAAGAAACATCTTCACGTACAGGAAAAGAAAGAACCTTTATCTTCATGTTCTCCCCATCAATTTCCAACCATGCAGGCACTGTTTTGCCCGTATTTGACTCCACTATGGCTTTAAGCTCTTCGTTCTTCTTTGACCTCTCTCTAAAAGACAATACATCTTCTTTATCCACTAACATAGAGGGGATAGAGGCCTTCCGTCCGTTAATACGAAAATGGCCGTGAGTAATCAACTGCCTTGCATGATCCCGAGAATGAGAGAATCCCGATAAAAAGACAACATTGTCCAGTCTTCTTTCCAGCATAGACAGGAGAGTCTCCCCTGTAATACCTTTTTTCCTTTCAGCCCTCTGGAAAAACAATTTGAATTGCTTTTCAGACATTCCATAATATCTTTTTAACTTCTGTTTTTCCCTAAGCTGAATACCATATCCCAGGATTCTTCTTCTCATCCTTCCATGTTCTCCAGGAGGATATGGTCTACGTTCCACAGCACATTTATCACTTAAGCATTTGGCTCCTTTTAGAAACAACTTTGTCTTTTCTACACGGCATAACCGGCAAACAGATTCTCTCTCTTTCGCCATCTTTCTCTCCCTATATTACCATCATACTAAACTCTTCTTCTTTTCCTGACACGACAACCATTGTGAGGAATTGGTGTAATATCCCGGATAGATTTTATCTCCAAACCGTCTGACTGAAGTGCTCTTATGGCTGACTCTCTTCCAGCCCCGGGCCCCTTGACTTTAACATCTACATATCTCACTCCAAATTGCCTGGCTTTGGCTGAAGCCCCTTTAGCTGCAAGTTGAGCAGCAAATGGAGTCCCCTTACGGGCACCCTTAAATCCGGCTGTGCCCGAGGTGGCCCAGCAAAGTGTATTCCCCTGATGGTCAGTAATAGTAATTATTGTATTATTAAAGGTTGATTGAATATAAGCCACGCCAAATCCTACATCTTTTCTCACCTTTTTTTTCTTTACTTTTCTTTTCGCTCTTGCCATCTACAACTCCCTCAATTCTCGCATTATCTATGGCCTCGAGGACCTTTTCTTGTTCGTGCATTTGTTTTAGTCCTCTGACCTCTTACAGGCAACCTCCTCTTATGGCGCATTCCTCTATAAGAACCAATATCCATCAATCTTTTTATTTCCATATTGATTTCTTTTCTAAGGTCACCTTCTATTTTTCCCTGTTTTTCAATAACTTTACGGATCTTATTTATTTCATCTTCACTTAATGATTTTACTTTCTTATCTTTATCGATTTTAGCTTCCTTAAGGATTTGATTTGACCTTGTGCGGCCAATACCAAAAATATAAGTTAATCCAATTTCAATCCTTTTTTCCAAAGGAAGCGTAATTCCTGCTATTCTTGCCATTTTTAACCTCGTTTAGCCCTGTTTCTGTTTATGTTTCGGGTTGGAGCAAATAACTCTAATAATTCCCTTTCTCTTAATGATCCTGCAATTCCTGCACATTTTTTTTACTGAAGCTCTAACTTTCATTTCTCTTTCCCCTATTTATATCGATAAGTAATTCTTCCTTTCGTCAAATCATATGGCGAAAGCTCAACCAACACCTTATCTCCAGGAAGGATTCGGATAAAATGTTTGCGCATCTTCCCTGATATATGAGCCAAAATCCTGTGCTTGTTAGCCAATTCTACACGAAACATGGCATTTGGAAGCGTCTCAATGACAGTTCCTTCAGTTTCAAAAATACCCTCTTTAGGCATGCTGAGCCTCTCCCGAATAAACTGAATCATCTTCTTTATGTAAAAGGCTCAAAATTTCAACTCCTCTCTCTGTGAACGCTACTGTGTTTTCATGATGAGATGATAAGCTTTTGTCTTTTGTGACGGCCGTCCAGCCATCATTCAAAATCTCCACACGCCAATCACCTGATGCAATCATCGGTTCTATTGCAATAACCATGCCCGGTTTAATCTTTGGCCCGTGCCCAGGCAAGCCAAAATTCGGGACTTGTGGTTCTTCATGTAAGGAATATCCAATTCCATGACCTACAAAAGACCGAATAACCGAAAATCCTTGAGATTCAACATGACTTTGAATGGCACAAGATATATCTGAGAGTCTTTTCCCTACCTCCATCTGTTCTATACCCTTATAAAAAGCCTCCTTAGCCGTAACAATAAGCTTTCTTGCTTCAGGAGATATTTCCCCAACAGGACAAGTTACTGCTGCATCCCCATAAAAACCATTGAGTTTAACGCCAAAATCAAGACTGATGATATCGCCTTCGCAGAGAGTTCGGGAAGAAGGAATACCATGGACGATTTCCTCATTAATGGAAGTGCATAAAGAGCAAGGATAACCATTATAACCTTTAAAAGCAGGAACAGCACCCATTTCCCTAGTTCTTTTCTCTGCATATTCGTCCAATTCCTTTGTTTGAATTCCAGGTTTAATCATCGTTTCCAATTCCCACAAAATTCTTGCAACAATCTGACTGCTCTTTTTCATTGTACGAATTTCTTCTTCACTCTTGTAAATAATCATTGAACAGCTCCCATCTCCATAGATCTGGAAATCTTCTTATCAATAATAGCACATATAATGCCAAATATAGTATCGACCTTTGCGTTGCCATCAACTGTGTGATAAACCTTTTTTTTCTTATAATAATCAGCAAGTAAACCTTTGTATCTACGAAAAATTCTCAACCGCTCTTTGACTACTTCAGGCTTGTCATCTTCTCTTATTATGAGTTTCTCATGACAAATATCACATGTTGGCTCTTTATCCAGGCTTTTCTTATCAATATTGTATACATTCCAACAGTGAGGGCAAATCCTCCTTGATTCTAGTCTTTCAAATAAGATCTTATCACTTAAAAAAATCTCGATAGCAACCTCTATTTCTTCATGTTTAAGTTTATCAATAATTTTAGCCTGGTAGATGTTCCTGGGAAAACCATCCAAAACATAACCTCTCCGACAGTCTGATCTGGAAATTCTCTGTCTGACAATCTCAGTCACAATTTCATCACTGACAAGCTGGCCTCGATTCATACTGTCTTTAGCTTTTTTCCCTAAAAGACTTCCTGTTTTGACTGCCTGGCGAAGCAGGTCTCCGGCTGAAATTTTTGGGAAACCATATTTCTTCTCAATAAGGTCCGCCTGGGTTCCCTTGCCACTGCCTGGAGGCCCAAACAAAATAAATCTCATCCTCTTCTTCCTTTTACTCGGCCCCTGCGCATAAACCCATCATAATGGCGCATAACAAGTTGTGCTTCTATCTGCTGAAGTGTATCCATGGCTACTCCTACAACAATAAGAATCGATGTTCCTCCAAAGTAAAACTGAACATTCAATCCCTGTGTAAACCATCTGGGTAAGTTTTGGTCTAAAAATGTTCCTATAAATGGGAGAGCCTGTACTTTGAATCCCGTGATCATAAATTCAGGGAGAATTGCAACTAGTGCAAGGTAAATAGCACCCACCAGAGTCAATCGCGAAAGCACTCCATCAATGAAATCAGATGTATTTTTCCCTGGCCTTATCCCTGGAATAAAACCTCCATATTTCCTAAGGTTATCTGCAACATCGACAGGATTGAAGATTATTGACACATAAAAATAGGTAAAGAAAATAATTGCTGCAATATAGAGCATATTATAGAGTGGCATACCCAGGGAAAACTGTCGGGCAATATCCTGGAAAAATTGAATCTTAACCATCTGTGCCAAAGTAGATGGAATAGTGATAACAGAAGCAGCAAAAATAATCGGGATAACTCCTCCAGTATTTACTCTCAATGGCAGATGAGTGCTCTGCCCACCATAAATCTTCCTTCCCACAACTCTTTTTGCATAAGAAACAGGAATTCGCCTCTGTCCTCTTTCAACAAAAACAATGATAGCAATAACTGATAACATTATTATCCCGAGAAATATTAATCTCAATGGGTCCATATCTCCTGTCTGCAAACCTCTTACAAGACTCTGCATCCCACTAGGCAAACCTACTACAATCCCAGCGAATATAATAAGAGAAATTCCGTTTCCGATGCCTCGTTCCGATATCTGCTCTCCCAGCCACATGATAAAAACTGTCCCCGTTGTCAAGGTCAGCATAGTCATAAACTGAAACCCAATACCGGGATTAGGTACGACCGGTGCTCCTCCAGGACTCTTCAAGGCTTGAAGGAACAGGCTGATGCCAAAAGACTGGATTACGCAAATAATGAGAGTTCCATATCTGGTATATTGAGTGATTTTTTTCCTGCCAAGCTCCCCTTCTTTCGATAACCTTTCCAGGTAAGGCCATACAACTTGAAGAAGCTGAAGAATAATTGACGAACTGATATAAGGCATGATGCCTAAGGCGAAAATGGTCATTCTTGACATGTTTCTTCCCGTGAAAAGATCCACCATGCCAAAGATTGTCCCCTTTTGCATTTCCCAAAATTCAGCTAGAGCATTACCATCCAAACCAGGATTTGGAATTTGAGCACCAATCCTATAGACAGCCAGAATCATCAAAGTAAAAATTACTCTCTTTCTTAAGTCAGGAATACTAAAAATGTTTCTAATACTTCCAAGCATTATTCATTCCCAATAATAATTGTTTTTCCTCCCGCATTCTCGATCTTTTTTTGTGCGGATTTAGAAAATTTGTGGGCATATACTGTTTTAGCCTCAGGAATATCTCCATCCCCTAAGATTTTTATTAATTCAGTTTCCTTTTTTATAATTTTAGCATCCACCAGGTCTTTAGGATTAATCTTGTTTTTGCTGATTTTACTTAAACTATTAAGATTAACCTCACTGTATTCTTTTCGAAAAATATTTGTAAAACCTCTCTTGGGCAGCCGCCGGTTAAGGGGCATTTGGCCGCCTTCAAATCCTCTTTTGCGAGAATACCCAGATATCGATTTTTGGCCCTTGGTTCCCCGGCCAGCTGTCTTTCCACGCCCGGAACCAGGCCCACGTCCAACCCTTCTTTTATTTTTCCTGGAATTCTTTGCAGGATAAAGATTGCTTAGATTCATTTTAGATCTAACTCCTCCACTTTCAACAGATGAGGAATCTTCTTTATCATTCCTATAATTTCAGGGCACTGCTTCCGTACAACTTCTGAATTTATTTTTCTTAATCCCAATCCCTTTACAATTTCCCTCTGTTTTCTTGGGCGTCCGATTAGACTTCGCACAAGTTTAATCTTCAGCTGCTTTACAACAGGCCTATTTTCTCCCTTGTGCGGTGTTTTATTCCGGGTTTCTTGGGATCCCGTTTCTATCACTGCCATATCACATCCTCTTCTTTTTCTCTATCTTCCGATACCTTTTTTGAGTCCTTTAGGTTTTTTAATGCATTTATTGTAGCATGGGCTACACTTCCAGGACTATTACTCCGCAAAGACTTCGCCAAAATATCTTTTATACCTGCCAGCTGCATGATTATTCTAACAGCTCCACCTGCAATAACCCCAGTTCCTTTTGAAGCCGGGCGTAAAACAACAACACCTCCACAGTGGACTCCTTTAACAAAATGAGGAATTGTTGTCTCCTTGAGTGGTACTTCTATTAATTTTTTTTTTGCATCCTGTACAGCTTTGGCAATCGCAGGAGGAACTTCACGAGCCTTTCCCTTTCCGACCCCAACTGATCCATTTTCATTCCCGACTGCTACCAAGGCTGAGAAACTCAAATTTTTCCCTCCTTTAACAACTTTTGTCGTCCTCCGGATAGAAATCACCTGATCCTTTAACTCTTCTTCCCCTTCTTCAACTTGCTTGATCATTCTTTTCTCGACCACTCTTTTCCTCCCTATATAATCGTTACAACCGGACTAAAAAATAATGCCTCCTTTTCTTAGGGCTTCAGCCAGAGTCTTGATACGCCCCTGATAAGGATAAATTCCTCTGTCGAAAATGATTTTATTTATCTTTTTTTGTTTTAGCCTTTTAACAAGTAGATCTCCGACTGTTTTTGCAGCCTCCATATTTTTTGTCTTTTTATTTTTATCCTTAAATTCTTTCATTAAAGTAGAAGCAGTAGCCAATACTGCTCCTTTAGTATCATCTATTACCTGAAGATAAATATATCTATTGCTTTTGTTTACATAAATTCTGGGCCTTTCCAAGGTTCCTTTCAGTTTTTTCTGGATTCTTTTTCTTATCCGTTTCTTAGCTTTTTTCTTTAGCACCACATTATTTTTATACACCAGATACTCCTGCTTTTCGTTCTTTCTTAATCAAACGTTCACCAACATAACGAATACCCTTCAGCTTATAAGGATCAGGCTTTCGAAAACTGCGAATTCTATATGCTTCATGTCCAACACGTTGCTTATCTATTCCTTTAAGGACAATCAAGGTCGGTTTTTCCAAAATCACTTCAATATCTTCTGGTATAATATAAATCACAGGCTTTGAATATCCTAAGTTCAGCTCCAACTTGTTGTTATCGATTCTAGCACGATATCCAACACCGATTATTTCCAGCTTTCTGGAAAATCCAGAGGATACCCCTACAGCAGCATTATTTGCTAACGTCCGGCACAAACCATGAAAAGCCGGAAGTTGACCGGAATCATCCTTTCTTGTTAGAATTATTTGATTATTTTTAAACTCTGCTTTAATTCCCGAAAACAAGGGTGAATAAAGCTTGCCTTTTGACCCATTGAATTCGATTTTATCAGATAAAATATTAACCTTAACTCCTTCCGGAATAACGACTGGCATTCTCCCTACCCTTGACATTTTCTTATTTCCTCTCTTTCACCGTTTACCAGATATGGCACAAAACTTCGCCTCCAATGCCAAGCTCTTCACATCTCCTTCCTGTTAAAATACCTTGAGATGTAGAAACAATGACAATACCAAGTCCTCCAAGGACTTTGGGGATTGAACCTCTTTTGCAATAGATTCGGCATCCAGGCTTGCTTATCTTCTTGAGCCCTGAAATAACACTTACATTATTTTTTGTATACTTGATATAGACTTTCAAAATTCCCTGCAATTTATCATCAATCACACGAAAATTTTTTATATACCCTTCATCTTTCATAATTCTTACAATCTCAACCTTCATGTACGAAGATGGAATGTCTACTTCTTTCTTCTTAATCATAGTAGCATTCCTTATCCTGGTTAGTATATCAGCAATAGGGTCTGTTAAAGTCATGCTTTTATCCTCTCCTATAATTTACCATGATGCCTTTGTAACTCCTGGGATTTCACCTTTCAAGGCCAGTTCACGAAAGCAAAGGCGGCACATATCAAATTTTCTATAATATCCTTTAGAACGCCCACATATCCGGCAGCGATTTTTTTTCCTTACAGAATATTTAGGTTCCTTCAAGTATTTTGCCACACATGATTTTCTTGCCACTTTATCCTTCCTTATGAAGCCTCTCTAAAAGGCATTCCCATTTTTTTTAACAAGGCGTATGCTTCCTTGTCATTCTTAGCAGATGTAACTATGGTTATATTCATTCCTCGAGATTTTTCCACCTTAGTATAGTCTATTTCTGGAAAGACTAGTTGGTCTTTAATGCCCAGAGTGTAATTTCCTCTTCTATCAAATGATCTGGGAGAAAGACCTCTAAAATCCCTTACACGCGGAAGAACAATATTGACCAACCGGTCAAAGAACTCGTACATTCTCCTTCCACGCAGGGTGACATAACACGCAATAGCATGTCCAGAGCGGAGCTTAAAAGCCGAAATAGATTTTTTCGCCCTCCCCACAGCAGGCCATTGACCTGTTATAAGGCTCAATTCTTTCTTTACTACATCTAATATTTTTATATTCTGGATAGCTTCTCCAACACCTACATTTATGACTATTTTCTCAAGCCTTGGAACAGCCATCCTGTTTTCTATAGACAAATCCTTTCCGAGTTCATCAACAATTTCCTTTAGGTATTTTTTTCTAAGGCGACTCATTACTCATCTCTCACTCTTATTTTTCTAAACTCATTTCACATTTAGAGCAAACTCTAATCTTTTCCCCATCTGCAAGTTTCTTTCTTCTTGCTCTTACCCCCTGGCCGCATTCTGAACAGTATATCATTACATTAGATCCATCTATGGGAGCTTCTTTCTCCATAATTCCACCCTGAATATTCTTGCTTTGATCACGCCGGATGAATTCTTTAATAAAATTAAC
The DNA here is from genome assembly GCA_964648465.1 of uncultured Eubacteriales bacterium. Classification (GTDB taxonomy): domain Bacteria; phylum Acidobacteriota; class Aminicenantia; order Aminicenantales; family Aminicenantaceae; genus Aminicenans. Next base: position 19,561 of record CAZYMU010000035.1, read on the forward strand.
CTTTTCAACAATCACTCTATTCTTCCTAGGGAAAACTACCAAAATTTTCCCTTTTTTACCCTTGTCTTTTCCTTTAATAACAATAACCTCGTCATTTTTTTTCAACATCATTTTTCCCATCACAGAACCTCCGGAGCAAGTGAAACGATTTTCATGAACTTTTTTTCACGCAGTTCTCTTCCCACAGGACCAAATACACGAGTTCCAACTGGTTCTCCTTGCCTGTTAATAAGAACCGCTGCATTATCCTCAAAACGAACATAAGAACCATCTCTACGGCGAATCTCCTTTTTTGTCCTGACGATAACAGCTTGGATAACATTGCCTTTTGAGATTTTGCTCTCAGGCTCTGCCTCTTTGACTGATGCTGAAATAATATCTCCGATAGTAGCAGTCTTACCTATTCCCCCGCCCAGGGGAGTAATACACAGAATCTTTCTAGCCCCGGAATTGTCAGCAACTTTAAGTATAGTTTCTGCCTGAATCATTTTTTCTTTTCCTCAATCTCTTTTTCTCTTTCACTGGGAGATAATCCTACAATCTCTTCTACACGCCACCTTTTTGTTTTACTCAGAGGTTTTGTTTCTACTATTCTAACTAAGTCTCCAATCTTGCATTTCTCATACTCATCATGAGCAAAATATTTTTTCTTTTTCTTAATAATCTTCTTATATAAAGGGTGTCTTATTTGACGTTCAACATTGACTGTAACTGTTTTTTCCATTTTATTTGCTATAACAATTCCAACTTTAGTCGTCCTTTTCCCTTTATTCTTATTCATTTTTTATTCCATCCCTTTACTCTTTTCTCTGAGGATTGTTCTTATAACAGCTATTTCCTTTTTTATGCTCTTAAGTTTCATGGCATTTTCCAGCTGACCCAACTCATGCTTAAATTTCAGCTTAAAAAGCTGATCTTTTAATTCGCTTTCTCTGCTCGCCAGCTCTCCATCGGATAATTCTCTCAATTCACTTGTTTTCATCTAAGCCCCTTATTCCCTCTTGAAATAAATCTAGTCCTTATGGGAAGTTTATTTGCAGCTAATCTCATAGCCTCTTTTGCTACGCTTTCCGTTACTCCCTCTATTTCATATATGATCCTTCCGGGCTTGATAACCTCAACCCACAACTCAGGATCTCCTTTGCCTTTTCCCATCCTTACTTCTGTGGGCTTTTTTGTAATCGGTTTCCATGGAAACACCCGAATCCATACTTTTCCTTTCCTCTTGGCATGACGGCTAATTGTAATCCGGCCCGCTTCAATCTGCCTTGCTGTCATCCAACAAGGTTCCATAGCCTGTAGGCCATATTCGCCAAAAATCAACGTTCCTCCACGCAAGGCCTTACCACGCATTCTTCCTCTTTGCTGCTTGCGGAACTTGACTTTTTTCGGCATTAACATGTTTAAATCTCCTCTATTTCAACAATCTGTGAGGTCATTTTCGGCTTCTCTACATCAGCATTGTAAATCCATACCTTAATACCTATTTGTCCATATGTCGTAAAAGCCTCAGTAAACCCATAGTCAATATCTGCTCGCAGGGTCTGAAGAGGCAACTGGCCTCTCAAATACCATTCAGACCGAGCAATTTCCACTCCTCCTAACCTGCCGGAACACATCACTTTTATCCCTTTTGCGCCCATCTTTGTGGCCATATTCACAGCTCTCCTCATGGCTCTCCGATAAGCAATCCTCTTCTCTAACTGTACGGCAATCCCCTGAGCAACTAAAATAGCATTAAGTTCCGGTTTGTCCACTTCCCGAATATCAATGTATACTTCTTTCTCTGCGATTTCCTGAAGATAAATTTTAAGACTTTCTATTTCTTTCCCACCCCGGCCAATAACAATACCTGGCCTCGCAGTGTGAATAATTACTCTAATCTTAGGACCAACCCGCTCTATGTCCACATCAGCAATTCCTGCATGATAATATCTTTTCCTAATGATTTTTCTCATTTCGAGATCGTTGTGAATTAGACGGCTGTATTCTTTTCCTTTAGAAAACCACCTCGAACTCCACTTTTTATTAAATCCCAATCTAAATCCATACGGATGTGTTTTCTGCCCCACTTTTTATCTCCCTTTCCTTTCTTCCAAAAAGATATGGACATGGCTGATCCTTTTTAATATGCTTGCTGCTCTTCCCATAGGAGCAGCTCTAAATCTTTTCCACTGAGGCCCTTTGTTAACAAAGATTTCTGAGATATACAGGTTATCAACATCTACGTCCGCCTTTTTTAATTGTGCATTTGCAATTGCAGAACGAAGGACTTTTTCAACTATGGAACTTGCTTTTTTCTTGGAAAAATGAAGAATAGTTAGAGCTTCTCCCACATATCTATCTCTTACCAAGTCAGCTACAAGGCGACACTTTTGAGGTGCAATTCTCACATATTTCCCAGCTGCTTGTGAAACGGTGTTTTTTTCTTCCATCCTATTTCTTCACTCTGATTGTCCTTGCCGTCTTCGATGTATGTCCTTTGAAAATTCTTGTCGGTGAAAATTCTCCTAATTTATGACCAACCATATTTTCTGTTATAAATACTGGTATAAATTTTTTTCCATTATGAACAGCAATAGTGAGTCCAACCATATCCGGAATTATCATCGAACGCCGAGACCAGGTCTTGATGACCTGTCTTTTTTGTCTTTGAACTCCTACAGCCTCTATTTTCTTAAGAAGCTTTTCATCAACAAAAGGCCCTTTTTTTACAGACCTGCTCATTGTTATTTACTCCTTCTCCTCACAATAAATTGTTGTGTTCTCTTATTTCTCCTTGTCTTGTATCCCTTCGTCGGCTGCCCTGTAGGGGAAACAGGATTTCGGCCTCCCTTTGATTTCCCCTCACCTCCTCCATGAGGATGGTCAACAGGATTCATGGCTGTTCCTCTGACATGAGGCCTTTTTCCTTTCCAGCGGTTCCTCCCTGCCTTTCCGATAGAAATATTCTGGTAATCCGCATTGCTTAGTTGGCCAACAGTTGCCCGGCAATCGAGATGAATCCGTCTAATTTCTGATGATGGCAAGCGAACCTGTGCATAATCTCCTTCTTTAGCTAAAATTTGTGCGCTTGATCCAGCTGCTTTTGCTAATTGCCCCCCTTTACCTTTCCTGAGCTCAATGTTGTGGATAATTGTTCCCAATGGGATCACTCGAAGTGGCATTACATTGCCAGGTAAAATGTCAACCTGTTCATTAGAAGAAATAACGGTCTGCCCTACCTTCAAATTCGAAGTAGCCAGAATATACCGCCTTTCACCATCTAAATATTTTATTAAAGAAATGAACGCGGAACGGTTTGGATCATATTCGATTGTTTCCACTTTTCCAGGGACATCGATTTTATCTCTTTTAAAATCTATTATTCGGTAAGCTCTCTTATGCCCACCTCCGTGGTGACGAATAGAAATGCGCCCCATTGAGTTTCTCCCACCGCTTTTCTTCAAAGGCACAACCAGAGGCTTATAGGGACTGTGATTTGTTAATTCATCAAAATTTAGACCAGACATATGACGCAAGCTTGAAGTTGTTGGTCTGTATGTCTTTATTCCCATTTTAAACAGCCTCAAAGTACTCTATCATTTTTTCGCCTTCTTTAAGCCTTATATATGCTTTTTTCCAGTCTTTAGTCCTTCCCTGATTTCGGCCAACCCTTCTCATCTTGCCTTTTTTCTTTACAATCCGGACTTTCTCAATCTTCACTTTAAAAAGATGCTCTGTCGCCTCTTTTATTTCAATCTTATTCGCTGATGGGTTAACCTCAAAACATATCTCTCTGTTCTTCTCCTTTAACCAGGTGCTTTTCTCAGTAATCACAGGTCTAATAATTATATTATAAGGGTCTTTTCTCACTTTAATTTCTCCACAAAAACTTTGAAAGACTTCTCAGTAAAAACAAGCCATTTGTAATTTAAAACATCATAAATATTGACCTGATTATAATCAACAGTTTTAATATTCGGAATATTCCTCAATGAAAGAAATAAATTTTTATTTTCCTGAGTATCAACAATCAAAGCAGAGTCAAGATTCAATACGTCCATGAGCTTTGCCCCTTCCTTTGTCTTGGATTCTTTAAGATCCAGCTCTTTTATAATAAGAAGTTGACTTTCTGCAAGTCTCATTGATAACGCTGATTTTAAAGCATTTTTCTTTGCCTTCTTTGGCAAACTGTAGCCGTAATTTCTAGGTTTTGGGCCAAAAGTTATTCCTCCTTTTTTCCAAAGCGGCGAACGGATACTTCCCGCCCTTGCCCTTCCTGTGCCTTTCTGTCTCCACGGTTTACGGCCGCCGCCTCTTACCTGAGCCCTCGACTTTGTTGATGCAGTTCCACGCCTTTGATTAGCTTGATAATTGAGTACAGCTTCATAAAGCAGAGGGCTTTTTACGTCATAAGAAAAGATTTCTTTAGGCGCACTTATTTTTTTTACTCTATTTCCACTTTTATCTAAAACCTGCACTTTAAGCATTTTTTATTCTTTTTTTCCCTTCTTAAGAGGTTTAACTTGAAAATCCGCTTTTTTTATTAAAAGATAGCTTCCTTTAGCTCCGGGAACAGCTCCTTTTATTACAAGTAGGTTACTCTCCTTATCAGCCTGAACAACTGTCAAATTTTTAACCGTAACACGTTGATTCCCCATATGTCCAGGAAGTTTTTTCCCTTTTAAAACCCGGGACGGATATGCAGAACAGCCCGTTGAACCAGGCCTCCTATGAAACATGGATCCGTGAGTAGCCTTACCGCCATGAAAACCCCAGCGTTTTACAACACCAGCAAATCCTTTTCCCTTGCTTGTTCCAACTATATTGACTTTATCCCCTACATTAAAAATATCTGCAAAGAATTGGTCTCCTTCCTTAACATTACTCTGTTCATCGAATCGGAATTCTCGAAGAACTCTTGTTGGAGGAATTTCCCCCTTTTTAAAATGTCCAAGTAAAGGTTTTGTTGTTTTCTTTATGCTTCTTTCTTCAACCAGCCCTAACTGAACCACAGAATATCTATCTTTCTCTTTGTTTTTTTTCTGGATTACAGCACACGGTCCAGCCATTATAATAGTTGCGGGATTAGCATTCCCCACATCATCAAAGCTTTGAATCATTCCTACTTTCTTACCGATAATCCCTTCAATCACAGTTATTCCCCTCCAGCTCCAAAAGCTTGAATTTCCACATTAATTCCTGCGGGTAAATCTAATTTTTGAAGTTCTTCAATCGTCTCATTGTTATAGTCACTTATGTCAATCAACCTTTTGTGTATCCTCATTTCAAAGTGCTCTCTCGATCTTTTAT
>CAZYMU010000036.1:0-24621 GCA_964648465.1 uncultured Eubacteriales bacterium
TTATTGAGGAATTTAATACGATGTCCCCTCTCTCGTCAACCTAAAGTACGGATTACCGTGATGAACCAATTAAGAGAGAAGGAGTTCTGAATACTTGGAATTCTTAATTGGGAATTAAGTGTTGCCGTTTTGTAATGAATGTGAGCTTAATGGAAGTAATGCCATCATTTGACCAAGTTTTTAGAAATTGATATCTTATTGTTTGCGTATGTTTGGTCAGCACACCTAGTGATAAAGAAAGACCGACTAAGCGAATAAAGGAGGTATGTATTTATGGAAATAGCCATATCGAGCGGAAAAGGAGGAACAGGCAAGACATTTATTGCAACAAATCTGGCAGTTACTCTGGAGGGAATGAGCGAAAAAGTGACATATCTTGATTGTGATGTAGAAGAACCGAACGGCCACCTTTTCTTGAAGCCCCGAATCGACAGGCAGGAGGATGTTGTGATTTTGTCTCCTCTTGGGGTTGACGAAGATAAGTGTATTTTATGCGGCAAATGTGCAGAAGTTTGTCACTATAATGCCATTGCTGTAATAAAAGATAAGGTACTTTTTTTTAGAGAACTATGCCATGCTTGCGGAGCATGTAAAATAATCTGTCCTGAAGATGCAATTATTGAAAAAGAGAGAAAGATTGGCGTTTTAAAACATGGAAAGAGCAGTACTATAGATTTTCACTATGCACTTCTTGAAACCGCAGAAGGGGGTATGTCTCCAAGGCTTGTTAAAAAAGTGAGAAGCTGTATAAGAGAAGGAATAAATATCCTTGATTCTTCCCCGGGAACAGCCTGTCCTGTTGTAGAAACAGTAAAGGATGTCGATTTGTGTGTTCTTGTGACCGATCCAACCCCGTTTGGACTCAATGATTTGAAACTGGCTGTAGATATGGCCAGAGAGGTCGGACAGGAACCTGTTGTGCTGGTAAATCGTGCGGAATATCATGATGAGAATTTGAAAGAATACTGCAGCAGTGAAAAACTGGAAATCATAGGAGAAATTCCTGATGATCGAAAGATAGCAGAAGTATATTCTGTAGGAGACATTGTTGTTGAAAAACTTCATCAATACAGGAAACAGTTTGAAGAAATAGCCTTAAAGATTATGAATCTAGCCAGCAGAGAGAGGATTGTTCAGAAAAGCCAGGAGAAAGAAGAACGCAAGGCAAAGAAAGAAATTGATAAACCTGCTCTTCATAGTGTGCCAGGGGGAAAAAGGCCCAGGGAACTTGTCATTATAAGCGGAAAAGGGGGAACAGGAAAGACTTCAATTGCTGCTTGTTTTGTAGCCCTGGCAGGGGAAACGGTCATAGCGGATTGCGATGTGGATGCAGCGGATTTACATCTTGTTTTGAACCCCAAAATAAAATACAGAGGGGATTTTATCGGAGGGGTCATTGCTGAAATAGACCAGGATAAATGTACTGGATGCGGGAAATGTAAAGAAGCATGCCGTTTTTCAGCAGTTAAAGAAGAAGTCTCAAATAATAAACGCAGGTTTTTCATTGATGACCTTGCATGTGAAGGATGCGGTGTCTGCTTTCTTGTGTGTGAAGATGAAGCTGTAAGAGTTTGTGATGCTGTGAATGGAGAATGGTTTATCTCAGAAACAAAATATGGGCCCATGAGTCATGCAAAACTAGGAATCGCTCAGGAAAACTCAGGGCGGCTTGTGACGTTGGTTAGGAACAATGAAGTGCAGCTTGCCCAGGATATAAAGAATGACAAAGCTGTAGTCGATGGGTCTCCAGGCACGGGATGTCCGGTCATAGCATCTTTAACAGGTGCAGCATTTGCACTGGTTGTCACAGAACCCACGGTATCAGGCCTACATGATCTGGATCGCATATTAAAAGTTGTCAGGCATTTTAGTATTCCGTGTGGGGTTGTTGTGAATAAATATGATTTAAATGTGGAGATGACAGAAAAAATAAAACTTTTAAGCCAGGATTACAATGCTGAATTTATTGGAGTCATCCCTTATGATAAGATAGTAACAGAGGCTCAGGTAAACGGTGTTTCTGTTGTTGAATATTCAGATGCCCCTGTAACAGAAAGCATAAAGCGAATTTGGAATAAGGTAAAAATTTAGATTACTTTATTTTATAGCTTAAGGATTTTGGCTCTCTTTCCATGTGAAAGATGACAATTGATTTCAGTATTTTTCTTACAGATTTTATTTGTTGTTCTGAGAATGGAATCTTGTTATTTCTTGGAGGAGGATTTTTTTTAACCCATTTGATGAATTCATTTAATTCGGGTTTAATTTCTTCTTTTTTTTGTTGTGCGCAGTTATTGCAGAAAATTCCATCCCTCTTTAAAGAAAGCCATCCATGATCAGTGATTTCATTTTTGCATTTCTTGCACCTTTTGAAATCTGGAAGGAGTCCGTTTATTTTTAAGAACCAGGCTTCAAAATATGCACTTAGAAACTCCGGGTTTGTATATGTTTTGAGTGCTTGAAGTGTTGAAAGGAGCAGGCGGAAGAGAGTGTCGTCTTTTGACCTTGCAGGGAAAAATTGTTCAATGAGTTCAGAAAAATAGCTGAGTGTTAAAGATATATTCAGATCTTTCTGAATATCGAAGAATGACTCGAGCAGATCGCAATTGCTGATGGTTACTAATTCTTTCCGCTCTTTTTCATAATAAAAAACCTTAACATATGACATAGGTTCCAAGCTGCTTCCGAAGCGGTTTGCAAATTTTCTTGCTCCCTTTGCGATTCCTCTGAAAAGGCCAAAATCTCTGGAAAAAAAGACAACTAATTTGTCCTGCTCCCCAATATTGAATGTTCTTAAGACAAATGATTCGGATTGAGCTAAAGGCATAGGAAAAATTAAGTAATGTATTTGAGAAAGATAGTTCCTAATGTAAGGAATGAAAGTAAACCGAATGTGTCTGTACACATCGTAAGGAAGTTAACTGAACCCAGGGCTGGGTCCAACCGGATAAGTTTCAAGAACAAAGGGATTAAAGTGCCTAGAAAGGCGGCGACGAAAAGATTGATGATAATAGATAGGCCTAAAATGAGGCCGAGAAAGGGGTTACCAATGATTAAATAAGAAACAATAGCTAGAGTGAACCCAAGAATCAAACCATTTCCAAGTCCAACCAAAACTTCTTTGAACAGAGCCTTTCTTGCAGAAATCCATTCGGCTTGTCCAATAGCAATTTCGCGTACAATGATAGCAATAGTCTGATTTCCGGCGATGCCACCAAGCGCAGCAACAAGAGGCATGAAAACAGCAAGAATGACAGCCTGTTGAATGGTTCCTTTAAAATGGTTGACGACAAGAGGAGCAAGTGAGGCTGTAAATAAGCTTATCAGAAGAAAAGGAAACCTTTTCTTTATAGAGGAAATAGGCGTATCTTGTATCCTGTCTGTTGTATCCAGAGATACCATTTTATACATGTCTTCCGTGGCTTCCTTGTCTATAATGTCTATGATGTCATCTACTGTCACGACTCCAACAAGCCTGTTTTCGGAATCAATGACCGGGATAGCTACAAGATTATAATCTGCAACGTTTCTCGCGACTTCTTCCTGATCGGTTTCAGTGTGAACACTGATAACATCTTTTGTCATGATATTTTTTAATGGTGTATCAGGACGTGAAAATAAGACTTGTCTTAATGATACAACTCCAACCAATTGATCCTGGCTATTTACAACGTATAAGTAGAAAGCGGATTCTACATCTCCTTCAAGCTGCATCGCTGTAATGACATCTGAGACTTTAGTTTCCTGATTCAGGGCGTAGAAATCTGGCGACATGATTCGGCCTGCAGTTTCTTCCTCATGATGAAGGAGGCCTTTAATATCTTCTGAAGGTTTCTCTTCCATAGCTTCCAGAACAGATTTCTGCATCTCCTCTGGGAGAAGTTCAAGTATAGGAGCAACATCGTCAGAAGGAGTCATCTGGAATAACTCTGAAATCTGTTTCACTGGAAGCTCCTGTAATATTTGGGCACTATCTTCAGGGTCTAATTCACTCAAGACTTCTGTAGCTTTCTCTTTTTGTTCTTCGTAGAGCGTATTAAAGAGAGTGAGTTTTTCTCTTAAGATAAGGTGTGTCATGATAGAAGAGATGTCAGCTGGATGAATATTTTTTACAAGGTTCCAAAGGCGTGTAATAGTACCCATGTTTATGAATTTCCGTATGGAATTGATTATTAGCCTTTGTGCTTGAATTTTCATTTTTTCCCTTAAATTTTCGTATTTTACAATAACATAAATATTTTAGTCAGTAAACGGAAAATTAAAATAATTTTCAATGTTGTTTTCCATTTTTTATGAATAATTTAGTGCTGTTTATATGCTGATAGATTGATTTGTTGAGTAGTCAGGTTACAGGTTTGTTTACCCGAGGAATGATATTTTCAGATTTTTTATTTTCTCGTATAGAAGTTCTTTTTCGATATTAAGATTTGAAGCTGTTTTGGTAAGGTCCCAGCTGTGTTTCATTAAAGATTTATGGATATATACTCTTTCGAATTGTTCTCTTGCCTGCATAAGAGTCTGATCCTCGATTAATCCAGGGATGAATTGTGATTCTCTTGGTTCAACAAGTAGATATAGATGGGAGGCTTTAATTTTTTCTTCCTTTATCATTAGCACGAATCTTTCAATAACGTTGATTAGTTCACTCACATTTCCTGGCCAATCGTAGTTAATAAAAGATTCCACAGCTTCTTTATCCATATTCTTTTGTTTTTTCCCAGATTCAATTGAGAAATATTTAAGAAAATAGTCTATTAATAAAGGAATGTCTTCTTTTCTTTCTCTTAAGGGAGGAACAACCATTGGAATGACATTAAGTTTAAAGAAGAGATCCTTTCTGAATTTTCCTTCTGCAACGCACTTACTCAGATTCTTATCTGTTGAAGTAATTATTCTTGTGTCAGCTGATATAAAATCCGTCGAGCCTAATGGTTCAAATTCTTGCTCTTCTATAAACTTGACCAGTTTAACCTGAGTCTTTAGGCTTAGCCCTCCGATTTCGTCTAGGAAAAGAGTCCCTCCGTCTGCAACCAGTAGTTTCCCTTTTTTATCTTTTACAGCATTTGGGAAAGTCCCTTTAACATACCCGAAAAGTTCGCTTTCGATCAGGTTTTCAGGAATAGCTGCGCAGTTTATCTGGATAAATCTTTTGTTTTTTCGTGGACTTTTCTGATGGATTAAATGGGCAATGAGTTCTTTTCCGCTTCCATTTTCACCATAGATAAGGACTCGGCCGTTAGTTGGGGCAATCGTCTCTATTTTAGCCTTGAGTTTTTGAATAGGAAGGCTTTTTCCAATAAGTTGATATTTTGCCTTGATTTTTTCTCGGAGTTGAATGTTTTCTTCCTCCAAACTTTTTTGTTTTAATGCGTTTTTTACGGTCAAAACAATTTTTTCCAGTGAGAGAGGCTTCTCCAGAAAGTCGTATGCCCCGAGTTTTGTAGCTTTTACAGCGGCCTCTACAGAACCATGACCTGTGATCATGATTACCTGATTGTGTTCTTCCATAGTTTTGATTTTCTCTAAAACTTCAATTCCATTCATTTCGGGAAGCCAGATGTCAAGAAGAATCAAGTCGAAATTTTCTCCTTTCAGCATATCGAGGCCTTTTTCTCCTGTATTTGTTGTCTTAACTAAATAATTTTCGTCTTCAAGAATTCCTTTTAATGAGGACCTGATTCCGTCTTCATCATCAATGATAAGAATTTTGTCTGTAGTCATGCTGGTATCCGAATGATGAATTTGCTCCCGCTGGGTTTATTGCTTTCAATCTCGATTGAACCGTTATGTTCTTTTATGATTTGATGAACTATTGCTAATCCCAAACCGGTTCCTTTCTTTTTTGTTGAAAAATGAGGGAGAAAGAGTTTTCCCTTGTCTTGAATAGAAATCCCAGGGCCAGAGTCAGAAATTTCTATTTTTACTACTCGATTCTCTTCTTCAAATGATGTGCGGATCTGAATTTCTCCTTTCTTATTCATGGCATCTATAGCATTGTCAAGAAGATTGATGAAAACCCGCCTCATCTGTTCGGGATCAATTTGTATAATGGAAGGAACCTCCGAAGATAAAAGAGTCTTGAATTCTATATCAGTGAATATCCCTTTAAAGAGGGAGATTGTTTGTGTGATTATTTCATGGATATTTTCTGATTGAAGCATTATGTTTGGCATTCGGGCAAAGTTGGAAAATTCATCTATGAGAGATTTTATGGTTCCAGCTTCGTTGACTATAGTATTAGCTCCTTCTTTGATGATCTTGTTTGGGTTTTTCCCTGGCTTTTTTAAATTTTTAATAATTCGTTCTGCGGAAAGTTGGATTGGAGTCAGAGGATTTTTGATTTCATGAGCGACTCGTTGAGCAACTTCTTTCCATGCCGCGATTTTTTGTGCTTTTATGAGTTGAGTTAAATTGTCAAGTACTATGATTATGCCTGAAAATTTATTGTTATATTGTCTCAGTGGAGATAAGGTTAAAGAAAGAATTGTGCTCTGGTTGCCAAAATTTATTTGCATCTCTTTTTCGGACAGTTTGAATTTATTCTTCATTCCGTATTTAATATTATTAAGGATTTCTGAATATTTAGAATCGCTAAGGATCTTTTCGTAACTTTTACCGATGGGTTTTTTCCCTTGTAATTCCAACATATCGAGGGCAGAAGGATTAATGGTTGTAATAATACCTTCTGCATTCAAGGTGATGACTCCTGTGGTTATATTATTCAAGACAGTTTCGATATACTGTTTCCTCGATTCCAGTTCTGAGGTTTTTTGGGCAATATTGTGATGGCTCTCATTTAAGTCAGATACCATCTGGTTAAAGGAATCAATGAATGTTCCCAGCTCATCAGAGGCAGGGTCCTCAACCTTAATATTTAAATTTCCTTTAGAAACTTCTTTGGTTGCGTGGGCGAGCTTTTCAATAGGAATAGTAATTCCTTTGGCCAGATGAAATGCTATCCAACTTGCCGCAAAGATGATGAGAAGCGTTATGAAAATTAGCGTCATTAGATACAATGATTTTACAGGATTTTTCTGTATTTTTATCTGGCGGTATCTCTGAACATAGGCAGTAATATTGTTGATTTTCTGAGCGTAATTTTGTGGAAGATATTTTCCTGTAACAATCAGGAGATTGTATTTGTCCTGGATGTTGAAAGAAAGCCCCCGCCTTATCATTTCTCCTGTGCCCATCGGTTCGATAGTACTGAATTCTTCACCGAGCTGGGCTCTTTTGACTATATTTTCCTTTAAAGTGTGGTAGTCCCGGAGAGGAAGGTCCGGGTTTAGGTAAGAAAATAATTCTTCATCGTTGAAATAAATTCCGATTTCGTCGAGCTTATATTCAGTCAATTTATCCTTGACGAATTCCATTAAAGGAGCTCTTTGTTCTATGTCTATGAGTTTTTGTTTTTGGATGGCTTTGCCAAGCTGTTTGGCATAATGGAGAGTTATTTCTTCTGTGTTTAGATAGAATCCATCAGCTAGACCTTTTGTATCGTTCAGGATTTTATCGATAGGCGTCTTAAACCACTGCTCAATGTTTCTGCTGATCAGGTCGCTTGCAAAGAAGAAAAGAAGGAGTGTTGGAATAAGGGATAATGAAATAAAGAAAAAGAGCAGTTTTGTCTTGAAATGAGAACCGGCAACCTTTCTTTTTCTTTCCAAATAGAGTTTTGCCAAGTTTCTGCCAAGTACAAATAGAAGAATAAGAAAAAGAAGAAGAACGATGATTTGTAGAGAAGAAAGGAGGACATTTGTTACTGTAGTTGGGGAAAATTGTTGAGTCTCGCGGATAAAAAACTCGATAGCAAAAAATAGAATAATAAGCAGGACAATAATAGCACCGATAACACGCGGTCCCTTGTTCTTTGCTTCTTCCATTGTTATTTTATTTTAGCATTTGTTTTAGTATTTTACTGTGTATTATTATTCGAGGAATTGTTGGAAATTGTCTAGGGTTATTCTGATATTTTTAACAACAGCACCAGAACGGCCAAGGGATTTCCCTTTTTTGTTGTTTATAGTATAAGAAAATCCGCCTGCATTTCCTATATTGAAGAGTATTTCTTCGAGAGCGAATGTTTGGAATTTTTCTCCAGGCTGTTTAAGACCATTTAGCTTTTCAATGCCGTCTGCATAGACTTGAATCCAGGTTTCCTGATGGAAAGAAATTTCGAGATTCAATACTTTTTCTTCTTCCATTGATTCATTTACTGGAGGAGGCAGGATTATATCTTTTTGAGCTGTTTTATAAGTTGGGAGAGGTACAGGGATATTGGCAGGTTCCTTTTTTAGGAATATAAAATAAAGGGATAAAGGAATTACTAAAATAAGAAAGGTTAATATTGCAAGACGAATAATATTTTTTATTTTATGATTGGTTGTTATACGAATTTCTCCCTGTTTGCTTTCCTCTTCCAGGGTTTGTTCCTGAAGTTGAATGGTTTCATAGTATTTATTCATGACTGCATTTTCATCTAAGCCAATATAACTAGCATATGTGCGTATGATGCCCTTGGTAAAAAAATCTCCTGGAAGCATATCCAATTGATCTTCTTCTAATGCTCTCAGGAATCTTAAGTTTATCTTTGTTGAGTCAGCAATTTCTTTTAGAGTTATCCCTCTTAATTTTCGTTCTCTTTTGAGTTCTTGCCCAATGGATGCCATTTTTTGAATTTTAAGATAAGAGCATCTCTATGTCAAATCAGTATAGGCCGAACTGTTTGTAACAAGTTATGTTTTAAGAAAACGGGAGAGAGAGCTGAGACTTCCTAAGAACCCGATTACTGCACCTGCTGCAAGGAGTGCGATGACCTGTGAAAATGAAAGATAACGGAACTTTATAATATCGCTTAAAACTCCTAGGGAGGAGCCTAAATACAGAGGAAAAATTTCAATCAGCAGTAAAAGAAGAATAAATGATAGTATCCCTCCTATCATTCCTAAGATAATCCCCTCAAGAAGAAATGGAATTCTGATAAAAGAATTAGTTGCTCCGGACAAGCGCAGAATTTCGATCTCATTCTGCCTGGCAAAGACATTTAACTTAATGATATTGGAAATAATAAAGAAGGATGCAAGAACCAATATCCCTCCCAAAAAGAATCCGATAGTTTTTACCAGTTTGCTAAGAGATTTCATCCTTTCAATCCAGTCTTTGTTGAACTGGATATCTTCAACTCCAGGTGTATTTTTCATGTTATTGATGAAGTTTGAAGTTTTATCAGAAGAAATGCTTTCTTCCTTTAGGGTAATTTCGAAGGAAGAAGGAAATGGATTAATTTTTAAATTTTCAATAATTCCTTGAAGGTCAGGAAATTTCTCTTGAAATTTTTCTAAGGCCTGATTTGAACTAATAAATTGAGTCTTTATGACCAATGTAGAATTTTTAACTTTTTCTTCGAGGGCGTCTATATCCTTTTCTGGTAGGTTCTTGTCTAAGAAAAGAACAACGACCATGTTTTTTGAAATCTGTTTGGCGGTATATTGAAGATTATTAGAGAGAGAAAGAAAGATTGATATGATAAGGAAAGATAGGCAGATGATTGTGACAGAAAAAAGATTGCGGGTTTTATACTGCCAGAGATTATCGAGGGTCTCTTTGAAGAAGTATTTAGTTTTTTGAATAATCAGAGAGTCTCCTTTTTCAATAATTTTCCTTTATAGAGAAAAATGATGTTATTGCCAAAGTGTCGGATCAGTTCACGATCATGAGTGCATATGATGACAGTTGAACCTTTCTTGTTGATTTCTTTGAATAAGCTCATAATTTCGAAAGCAAGCTCAGTATCAAGGTTTCCGGTTGGCTCGTCGGCTAATATGATTTTAGGATTATTTACAACCGCCCTGGCAATAGCCACTCTTTGCTGTTCACCGTAAGACAAGCGGGAGGGATATTCCCACATTTTGTGATGGAGGTTGACCATCTGCAGGGCATTAAAAACTCTTCTTCTTATTTCTTTACGGGGAAGGCCGAGAATCTGAAGTACTATTGCAACATTATCAAAAACCTTTTTATTGGAAAGCAGGCGGAAGTCCTGGAAAACGATTCCCATAATTCGTCTCAATTGATATATTTTATGGTTGGGAATACGGAGTATGTTTCTTCTGTCAACAACAATTTGCCCTTGGGTAGGGTATAGCTCCCGAAAGATTATTTTAAGAAGCGTGGTTTTTCCCGAACCGCTTGGGCCTGTGATAAAATAGAGATCTCCCTTTTTAATGCGAAATGTTACATCCGAAAGGGCCCAATGAGGCTTTTGATACTGCTTCCAGATGTGATATAGTTCTATCATTGCAATTTACCTGGGTTATTCATAAAAATTGCTTCGTGTGCTGTGCTTCACATCTGCAGCAAGCTTGGCTCGTGAATAATCCACGTTTACCTGGGTTATTCATAAAAATTGCTTCATAAGATTGAAAATTCATCATGTTCGGAAGGATTATAACATATCGATTTTGGGATTCAAAGAAGTGAAGAAAAAATGATGAAAGGAGTAGTTATTAGATAAATAAAGACATAAACCATCCGAAAATAAGTGATCCAAAAACCATAATGAGAAACAGAGAAACACCATATTTTATCTGGCTTTTTATTTCATCCCTTCGGATTAATGCCAGGACAACACATGCTAAAGTTGCGTATAAGGCCATGGAAATCAAGTGGCTTTTAAATATCATTTCTTTTTTCCTGAAGATATATCAAAGGCATCTAACGCACATAGATAATTCAGAAGGCCTGCTCCTGCTATAAAAGTTGTACCGAATTCAAATGTAGTATTTTTTAGATTCCCGAATCCAAAAGAGAATATTTTGGAAAGCAAATATAAAAATCCGTTGCCTATATCGGAAAAGAAGGCAAGGATTGTTAGTGGATTTTCAGTTTGGAAAGAATAAATCTTGCCGCCTATGGAGAGCCCGATGGCTGCCATAGATGAAATGCAAACAAAAAAGATCAGACTTCTCCAATATTTTTTTATGATGACATGGCCTAGTCCTGGAATGAACCATCCTGCAATTAAACTGATAATAGCTTTGGCTTTCATGTTGAAGGAAAATCATAAAAGAAAAAGTCGAGTAAATCAAGAGAAAAAAAATGAAGATATCTTTGTTTTTTTTGGCAAAGCCAGTTTCTACGTTTTTCTTTATTTGCTGACTGAGTGTGGTTTAAGATTATTAATTGAAAGCCTGCAATTATTTCATTATAATGAAAGCCCTTCTTGTGAATATGAAGGAAAGCAATATCAGGGAAGAAGAAAATATGAAAATTAGAAAAATTATTTTTACCATTACACTTTCGTTATTTGTTATAAATTCTGTTAATGCTAAAACAAATGGCTATATTTCTTTTAAGTTTTTAAAGGGACAGTCGCAGAGTAATGTTTTTGAAGGAACTTTCCAGGAAGCTCAATTAGGCCTAATATTTTCGGGAGAGATATCTCCGAAAATCGCCTATATTGCCGAGGTGAAACTTCAGGATAGAACAAGGGTTGAAATGAATCAAGTCCTTGTTGAAGTAAGTCCTTCAGATTCTTTCGATCTTAAGATGGGGCTTTATCTTGTTCCTTTTGGAAAATACAACCAATTCAACAGGCCCCACCAGACAGTGTTGATAATTCCTCCTATGAATGTTGAAGAGCTTTTCCCTCCATGCTGG
This sequence comes from uncultured Eubacteriales bacterium, assembly GCA_964648465.1. Classification (GTDB taxonomy): domain Bacteria; phylum Acidobacteriota; class Aminicenantia; order Aminicenantales; family Aminicenantaceae; genus Aminicenans. The sequence goes on from CAZYMU010000036.1 coordinate 11,659, forward strand.
AGAGACATAGGGATTTTATTGGAAGGAAAGGTCAGCAGTTTTTTTTATTCGATATATTTGGGGAATGGGCTTGCAGAAAGTCAGTGTTTGGATGGAAGTCAGCAGTTTAAAGACAATAATGCGAATAAGGGGAGAGGGGCAAGAATTGCTTGGATTGTTGAACAGGGATTTGAGGTGGCTTATTCCTATTATCGTGGGAAATTTGATAGTAATAATAGCAGAAACTTGCTTTTACAAGGCTTGGATTTAACATGGGGAACAGAAGATTTTCAAATATTGTCCGAATATACAAGAGTTAACATTGAGAATCCGGCTGAGTTTTCAAGGGGAACTGCAGATGGTTATTTTATTCAGTTGTCTATCAATTTGGGAGGTCTTCAACCTGTAGTCAGTTACCAGCGATTGGAATATAATGACGAGTTTCACGGAACAGGATTTTTCGGAGCAGATAATCCTGGACTAGGAATATCAGAGAATAAAAGCCGCTGGGCGGTTGGGATGGCTTATTTAATGCTTGATAATTTACGTTTGAAACTTGAATATGACTTTAACCGTGAGAAAGAATTCGAGAAGAATGATAATACTTTCTTATGCCAAGTTGCCTTAAGCTTTTGACGTAGGTTATTCATAAAAATTGCTGATAGATTATAGTAATTAAAACTTGTTTTGATCGTTCTTTAAGGAATAGTCATAATTGCCTTGACTTATACGTTCTATATAATAAATTTTTAATTATATTATCAGCAATTTTTACCTTACAGGCGAGCCGATCTTACTGCATCTGCTTCGTTACAGCGCATTCGTGGTGAAGGACCACAACTTCATGTGCTGTGCCTTGCATCTGCAGCAAGATTGACTCGTGAATAACCCACGTACACCTGAATTATTCATTTCTACCTTGTTTCTAGAAGTAACTTCTGATACAATTTATTATCAATAATTATATAATCTTGTCTTATTAATCATGGTGCGATTCGAGGGATTTTCATGGCAAATTTGGTAGTCCTTGGTACTCAGTGGGGCGATGAGGGTAAAGGTAAAATTGTTGACCTTCTGAGCCCCTCATTTGATATAGTGGCCCGCTATCAAGGAGGCCACAATGCTGGACATACGGTCTATGTGAAAGGGAAGAAAATAATACTTCACATTATCCCTTCTGGGATTTTGCATAATAATAAACTTTGTGTAATAGGAAATGGAGTTGTTTTAAGCCCTGGAGTATTTCTGGATGAGATTTCACAGTTAAGAAAATATGGGGTTGAGATTGATGATAATATTGTCATAAGTAAAAATGCTCATATTATCCTTTCTTATCATTCTTTGATCGAGAAGATTAACGAGAATAGAAAAGGAGTCAAAAAAATAGGGACTACCCATAGAGGTATTGGGCCTGCTTATATGGATAAAGCGGCTCGGCAGGGGATAAGAGCCGGAGAACTTTTAAATTTTAATGTACTTAAAGAGAGAATTGAACAAAATATCGAAGAAAAAAACATCTATCTTGCTTATTACGGAATTCCATTACTTGACCCCAAAAAAGTCCTGGATGAATATCTGAAATATGCTTCTAAACTTGGAAAATACATAAAAGATGTTTCTTCTCTTTTGGATAAGAAAATAAAAGAAGGAAATTCTGTTCTTTTTGAGGGAGCCCAAGGCACTCTGCTCGATATTGACCATGGAACATATCCTTTTGTGACCTCGTCTAATTCGACAGCAGGAGGAGCATGTACAGGTTTAGGTGTTAGCCCTGATAAAATAGATGGGGTTTTAGGAGTGACTAAAGCCTATACAACGCGTGTTGGTATGGGGCCGTTTCCAACAGAAATCTTTAACGAGAAGGGTAAATTGCTTCTTGAAAGAGGAAATGAATTTGGCGCTACTACTGGCCGCCCCAGGCGTTGTGGCTGGTTTGATGCTGTGATTCTTGCCTATTCTTGCAGGTTGAGCGGAATAAAAAAAATTGCTCTTACTAAGCCTGATATTTTGGATGGGTTTGAAGAAGTGTTGGTTTGTGTGGGTTATAAATATAAGGGGGAAATGCTGGAGACTTTTCCTACAGAAAGCTGGGTTTTGGAGAAAGTAAAGCCTCAATACAAAACATTGCATGGATGGAAGCAACCTGTCAAGGGAGCAACGGATTTTAGTTTACTTCCTGAAGCTTTTCTTGATTATGTTAAGATTATCGAAGAACTTATCCAAGTCAAAATTTCTATCATTTCCACGGGCATGGCCAGAGAAGATACAATCTTGATTGATAAGGAATTAAAAGATATTGTCAATATAGAAAAAGTTAGAAAAGGTATTAAGGAATAAAGAAAGTGCTTTATAGCAAAAGAGTGATGAAATAATTAAAATTATATCAACCAGACAAAAAATGAGAGTAGTATTGAAAGAAGAAGAAAAAATCGAAAGGATAATGAAGTTAAAGAAAGAAATAAATGCTGCGATATTAGTACATAACTATCAGATTGGAGAAGTCCAGGAAACAGCCGATTTCTTAGGGGATTCTCTCGATCTGAGTATTAAAGCGACACAGGTCAGGGAAGAAGTAATCCTTTTCTGCGGTGTTCGTTTTATGGCAGAGACTGCTGCAATATTATCAAAGGATAAAACTGTACTAATGCCTGATGTAAACGCGGGCTGTCCAATGGCTGATATGATAACGCCTCAAGCACTTAGAGAATGGAAACAGAATTATCCTGGTAGGAAGGTTGTCTGCTATGTCAATACATCTGCAGAAGTTAAGGCAGAATGTGATATTTGTTGTACTTCAGCTAATGCTGTAAAGATTGTTGAATCGATTGATGATAGTGAAGTTCTTTTTGTTCCGGATAAAAATCTTGGGGCTTATATTGACAGCCAGACAGATAAAAAGGTCATTCCTTGGGATGGCTACTGCTATGTGCATAACAATATTTTAGCGGAGCATATAAGAGAGAAAAAAAACCTTTATCCTGAAGCAGAAGTCTGGGTACATCCTGAATGCCGGCCCGAAGTTATTGGCTTAGCGGATAAAGCTCTTTCTACAGGGCAGATGGTTAAAGAGGCTTCTAGGACAGAGAGCAGAGATATTATCATCGGAACTGAATCAGGCATCATCTATAGGTTGAAAAAAGAGAATCCTGATAAGAATTTTTATCCTGCTAAAGATTCGATTGTATGTTCAGATATGAAAAAAATAAACCTGGATAAAGTTCTCAAATCTTTGGAAGAAAAAAAATATAGAATAGAGGTCCCTCATGAAATTAGCAGAAAAGCAAGTATAGCGATAGAAAAGATGATGAAGGCATAATAGATTTGGAATTTACGATAGAGATGGAAAGCAGGAAATCTGAAATTGAAGAAATCATAAGCATTCTGAAAAAGTCATATCCTGTAAGTCGCACAGCCCTTAATTTTGAGACTCCACTTCAGATTCTAGTAGCAACGATTTTGTCTGCTCAGTGTACAGATGAAAGAGTAAACAAAATCACGCCTTCTCTTTTTAATAAGTATAATACTGTATCGGATTTTGCACATGCGAATCAGGAAGAATTGGAGGAGGGAATTCGCTCCACAGGCTTTTTCAGAAACAAGTCGAGAAATATAATCAATAGCTGTAAAAAAATCGTTGAAGATTTCAAGGGTGAAGTGCCAAATAATATGAATAATCTTTTGTCTCTGCCTGGTGTTGCCAGGAAAACAGCGAATATTGTGCTTTCCAGCGCGTACAGAAAAGCTGAAGGTATTGCTGTTGATACTCATGTCAAACGGCTGTCTAGAAGATTGGGACTAAGCAGAGAAAAAAATGCTGATAAAATTGAGCAGGATCTTTTAACTATTGTGCCTAAAAATGAATGGCTGGATTTTAATTATATTCTGGTTAACCACGGGAGAAAAATCTGTAAGGCCAGGAATCCATTCTGTGATAGATGTGAGATTAAACACCTGTGCCCTTTTTACACTTTATAATCTGAATTTTCGTTTTACTATTATATTATGAGTATATATGTTTAAATGGAGAGGGTATAATAAAAACATTTATTGGGAAGAAAATGATGATCCTATTCTTTAATCATTTTGTGAAAGACCTAGAAGGAAACCATGTTGAAATTTCTTAAAGGTTGGAACAAAAAATGATCAAGGAAGCTAAACTTTATCGCTCTATTGAGAATGGAAATGTCTATTGCTTTCTTTGCAGCCACCGCTGTCGGATTGTGCCTTTAGAATTTGGAATTTGTGGGGTAAGGCAAAATAGAAAAGGGAAGCTCTATACCCATGTTTATGGAGAGGTTATTGCCGCTCATGTAGATCCTATCGAAAAAAAACCCCTTTATCATTTTTTACCGGGGACATTATCATTTTCAATGGCGACAATTGGATGCAATTTTCGATGCCCTTTCTGTCAAAACTGGCAGATATCTCAGACTTCTAAAAGAAATGGTAGTGATTTAACTGGACAAAAATTAACTCCTGAAGAAATCGTTTATGCAGCGAAAAGCCATAAATGCAAGAGTATTGCTTACACTTACACCGAACCAACAATATTTTATGAGTATGCTTATGATACAGCAGTGCTTGCTAAAAAAGAAGGGCTGGCGAATATTTTCGTTACAAATGGCTATATGACTCATGAAGCTCTGGAAGCTATAAATCCTTATCTTGATGCATGTAACGTTGACTTAAAATCATTCAGTGAAAAGTTTTACAAAGACATATGTAAAGCACATCTGAAACCTGTTCTTGATTCGATTCGATTGATGAAAAAATTGGGGATTTGGGTTGAAGTTACTACTCTTATAGTTCCTGACCTAAATGATTCAGATAAGGAATTAACTCAAATTGCCAAGTTTATAGCCGAAGTTGATCCGGATATTCCATGGCATATAAGCCGTTTCCATCCTGATTATAATTATACCGAAAGTAATGCCACTCCTCTTGAAACATTAAGAAAAGCTCTCTCTATCGGGAAGAGAGAAGGCCTTCGTTACATCTACATCGGAAATGTACTCGGAGAATCTGAAGACACTTTATGTCCCAACTGCCATAATATTCTTATTTTGAGGCATGGATATTCGATTTCTCAAAATAAGATAGAAAATTCTAAGTGTCCACACTGCGGAAGGTCTGTTCCTGGTGTTTTTTAAAGTGCAAAAATACAAATTTCTTTCCCATACAGGTGATGTGAAATTTCAGGCTTTTGGAAGGACTCTTGAAGAGGCCTTTTCCAATGCGGCACTGGCTACAATTTCTCTTATGTGGGATAATAAAAAGATTGAAAAGAGAATAAAGTATCGACTAGAAAAGCAAGGAAGAGACTTGAAACAGCTTCTTGTTGTTTTTTTAGAAGAAATATTATTTTTGATGGATTCGCAGATGTTCCTTTTACATTCGGCACAGAAAGTTCGAATCGAGAAAAAGGAAAATCAATATTTGTTGGAAGCGTTTTTCTCTGGAGATAAATATTCAGATAAATATGAAATTTTTGGAGGGGTTAAAGCCATAACATACAATGAGATGAGAGTAGAATGCAATAGTCATTTCATGGTTCAGGTTGTGGTTGATGTTTGAGGTATCATGATAGAGTTAAAAAAAATAAACGATTACACATGGGAAATTCCAAAACATGGTGATATGAACGTCCCCTCAATTGTTTATGCCTCCGCAAAGCTTTTAGAGAGCATTAAAGGTGATCTGACACTTGAACAGGCAAAGAATATGGCATGTTTAAGAGGCATCCAGAAGGCTGCCTATGTGATGCCTGATGCGCATCAAGGTTACGGTTTTCCCATAGGAGGTGTAGCTGCTTTTGATCTGGAAGAAGGTATTATTTCCCCGGGGGGTGTGGGTTATGACATTAACTGCGGGGTTAGGTTATTAAAGACGGAGTATTTTGAAAAGGATGTCAGGAATAGGATACAAGCACTTTTAGATGAAATGTTCAGAAAAGTGCCGGCTGGCGTGGGTAAAGGAGGGATCACCTGGCTGAGTCGAAAAGTTCTACATGAGATCTGTGCCAAAGGGGCCGAATGGGCTGTAGCAAAAGGCTATGGGATGAAGGGAGATTTACAGAGGACAGAAGAAAACGGGAGGATATTAAGTGCAGATCCAAGCTATCTTTCTTCAAGAGCTGTAGAAAGAGGCATTCCTCAACTGGGTACTTTAGGGGCTGGAAATCATTTTTTAGAGATACAGAAAGTAACTGAGATTTATGAGTCTCAGACTGCAAAGGTTTTCGGGATACATTCAGAAGGTCAGATTTTAGTCATGATTCACTGCGGAAGCCGCGGATTAGGACATCAGGTGGCTTCGGATTATATCAGGCTTATGGAAAATAGGTATGGGACGAAGAATTTGCCGGATAGGCAATTGATAAATGCGCCTATACGTTCAGAGTTAGGACAGCAGTACTATAAAACAATGAGTGCTGCAGTTAATTTTGCTTTTGCGAACAGACAGATGATTGCTCATTTGGTCAGAGAAGTTTTTGCAGGAGTCATGGGAAGTTCTAAGGGGATGGATCAGGTCTATGATGTTTGCCATAATGTGGCTAAATTTGAGAAACATGTAATTAACGGTGAGGAGAAAGAAGTATGTATTCATAGGAAAGGAGCAACAAGAAGTTTTGGCCCAGGCCGTGAAGAAATTCCTGAGGTTTACCGTATTGTAGGGCAGCCAGTATTTATTCCAGGAAGCATGGGAACTTCGTCATATATTCTTGCCGGCACTTCAGAAGCTGAAAAAATGAGTTTTGCTTCCACAGCTCATGGTGCAGGCAGGGTTATTTCCAGGCGGGAAGCATTACGTCGTTTTAGGGGAGAGAAAATTAAAAATGATTTGGAGGGAAAAGGAATTTTACTTAAATCCTCAAGTTGGAAAGGAGTAGCAGAAGAAGCCTCTCAGGCTTATAAGGATGTAAATGAAGTAGTCAGAGTTTCACATCAAGCTGGGATAGGGAAGTTAGTCGTGCGGGTTGCCCCTGTTGGGGTGATTAAAGGATAAAACTCATGTTATGGAAAAGTTGACTTTCCCCTTTTCTCTTTTTATTTTATTACAGCAATGAAGGTTATATTATCCGGCTATAATGTTGATAGTACTGTTATTGAAGAACTGAAAAAAACCAGCCCGCCTCGTGATGATATAACTCCTGAAACACTTTCTGCTTCTTATGCACGTATTTCCCGGGATCCACGTTCTGTTGATGAGTTGCGGGCTGTTGCTAGAGCAGAGGTCCAAAGGGCAAGAAGGTCAAATCGGACCATCATTTTTAAGATGGGACACCATTCTGTGGCAGAACATGCTGTCTTTAACTTTGATATAATCGGTGTGAGCCGATTGGCTATAGAAGAAATTGAGAAATTCAGGCTCTGTGCGTTTACAGAAAAATCTCAGCGTTATATCAAGCTTAAAGATGATTTTGTCCTTCCCGAGGAAGTGAAGAAAGCAGGAAAACAGGAACTTTTTATAGATACAATCAGAGCACAGAATTCTCTTTACCAGAAGCTTTATAAAAGGCTGAAGCCTTATTTTTTTGAAAAAAACATAAAGCTTGCGCACGATCCAAAGAAACATTCTATTCTAGAGGGGTGGGCAAAAGAGGACGCTCGTTACTCAGTAAGCCTGGCAACTCAAAGTCAGTTAGGGATGACTGCTAATGCCAGGAATCTGGAGTTTTTAATTCGCCGTTTTGCCTCAAATAAACTGGCTGAGATTGGAGAATTGAATCATAAGATTTATGAACTTGCAAAAGAAGTTGCTCCTTCTATTATCCTTTTTACCGAAGGGAATGATTTTGATACCAATACTTATGAGGAATTGAAAGCCAAATCCTTATCTCTCATGGATCCGTTAATTGAGAAAAAGGATGAACCTGTTTGTCTTGTGGATTTTACTCCTGATGCGGATACTAAGTTAATCGCTGCTCTTTTGCATACTTCCTCATTTCTGCCATTTAGAGAGTGTATGGAAAAAGCCAGGACGTTTACACCTGAAAAAAATATGGAATATTTGAAAAAAGCACTGAAACATATGGAATTTTATGATGCTGTCCTCAGGGAATTCGAATATGTTGACCTGACTTATAATTTGATTGTTTCCTCTGCCTGTTTTGCCCAACTAAAGCGCCACAGAATGGCGACACTGACAACCCAGAGCTACAATCCAGACTTGGGAGTAACTATTCCTTTCTCTGTTGAGGAAATTGGAGCCGGAAGAGAGTTTATGGATATCATCGAGAAAACAAATGCAGCGTATTCTGTATTGAAAGAAAGCTTAGATGTAGGAGCTGAGTATATTTTAACAAATGCTCACAGGAGGCGTGTCCTTCTTAAGGTCAATGCAAGAGAATTATACCATATTTCAAGACTGAGAGAGGATGCTACTGCTCAATGGGATATCCGGAATACTGCCACAGAAATGAGTAAACTGGCTAAGGAAGTTATGCCCCTGACCTTTCTTCTTGCAGGAGGAAAAGACATTTATCCGGCAAGATATAAAGACATTTTTGGCAAGCCCCCCAAATTAAAACCACCGGAAATATAGAATTTTTGTATAAATCTTAAATGCCCAGCTTTATTTCTTGATATATACTCGCCTTCCTCTTAATTTCAGTCTACCTTCAAAAAAGAGCCTTACTGCTTCGGGATAGATTTTGTGCTCCTCTTTCAATATCCTTTCACTCAGAGTTTCCTCTGAGTCATCCTGAAGAACGGGAACTACAGCTTGAAGAATAATAGGTCCCATATCTATGTTTGGAGTTACAAAGTGAACAGTAACCCCTGAATATCTTACTCCCCAGTCAATTGCCTTTCTTTGTACATGAAGGCCTGGAAAAGCAGGAAGCAAAGCCGGGTGAATATTCATGATCCTGTTATTATATTCCCTGCAGATAAGAGGAGTTAAAATTTTCATGTAGCCTGCCAGGCAGATAAGATCCACTCCCTTTTTATTTATCTCTTTGATAATTTCCCTGTCATATTCTTCGTTGGAGCCGAAGTCTTTTGGGTCAAGAAAAAAGGTGTCTAGGTTTCGTTTTTGAGCGATCTTAAGACCAGGGGCATCTTTCTTATTACTGAAAACGAGGCTGATTTCAGCATTTATTTTTTTTGCAAGGATGGTATCATGAATAGCTTTGAAATTTGATCCCCGGCCGGAAATAAGTACTGCAATTCTTCCTTTTTTTTCCTGGCTTCTGAAAAATTCTTTTCTCAATGCTTATTATTCTTCGGCAAAAACCCTGTCATAAATATAGTCTAAGCTTTTCATATAAGGTTCAAGTGAGAAAAAATCATCAATTTCTTTATGGGTTAAAACCTTGGAAATTTCCTTGTCAGATTGAATGAGGGCTTTAAAATCGAGATGTTCTTTCCAGGCCTTGAGGCTGTTTCTTTGAACTAGATGGTAGGCATTGTCACGAGTCAGGTTCTTTTTGATGAGGGTAAGAAGAATTTTTTGTGAAAAGATAAGGCCTTGCGTTAGATAAATATTTTCTTCCATTTTTTCCGGGAAAACAGTCCAGTTGCTTATAATATCCGTCATTTCTGCCAGGAGAAAGTCCGTGAGAATAAAGGTATCAGGGAAAATTATTCTTTCTACTGATGAATGTGAAATATCTCTTTCGTGCCAGAGTGGAATATTTTCCAGAGCAGCCTGGAAGTTTGCTCTTGTTATGCGTGCTAGGCCAGATATTCTCTCTGCGCGAACAGGATTTTTTTTATGGGGCATTGCAGAAGAACCCTTTTGGCCTTTGGTAAAAGGTTCTTCGAGCTCGAGAACTTCGGTTTTTTGAAGATGACGGATCTCAGTGGCGAATTTATCTAAAGATGAATTAAGGATAGCCAGAGTTGATAGGACTTCAGCATGTCTATCGCGTTGAAGAACTTGTGTTGAAACTTTTGCAGGCTCTAGGCCTAATTTTTTCAGGGCATAGAGTTCGACCTTCGGGTCTATATGCATGTAAGTGCCTACTGCACCAGAGATTCTTCCTGTGCTTATCACCTTTTGAGCATTTGAAATTCTTCTAAGATTTCGTTTGATTTCTTCATACCAGACAAGGAGTTTTATGCCGAAGGAGATTGGCTCTGCATGAACTCCATGGGTACGTCCTACCATCACAGTTTTTTTATGACGAATTGCTTCTTTTTTTAAAACTTTTTTTAATTTTATAAGTTCTTTCTTGATGATTTCTATGGATTCTGTGATAAGAAGAGAAAGGGCAGTATCGACAATATCATATGAAGTAATGCCCATATGTATGAAGCGGGATTCTTCTCCGATATTTTCTGCCACCGACGAGAGAAAAGCTATTATGTCATGTTTAACAATCTTTTCAATCTCATCGATCCGTTTTACAGAGAAAGCAGCTTTTTCTTTAATTCGGGTCAGTGTTTCTGAAGGAATTTCTCCTAGTTGGTTCCATGCTTCACAAACAGCAAGCTCAACTTCAAGCCATTTTTGGTACTTGTTTTGGTCAGACCAAATTGTGCCCATTTCTGGGCGTGTGTAACGCTCGATCATTAAAAATTCCTTTAAAAAGACTGCGGCCAAATCATAACAACAACTCTGAGATATGTCAATTTTGGAGGTTGAATATTATTTGTAAATTATTTTGCAAAGAAATTTTGTATAATATTTGTCAAATAAGAGGATAAAAAGTATGGGAAAATTCTCTGATGATTGGCTGGTTCAACAAGCTAAACAAGGGAACGTAGATGCTTTTGAAGATTTGGCACGGCGTTACCATGAAAAAATCTATCAAATAATTCTAAGTTTGACAAAGAATCATCCTGATGCGGATGATTTAGCCCAGGAGACATTCATGCATGCTTTTAAGTCCCTGAAAGGTTTTAAGCAGAAGTCAAGTTTTTATACATGGATTTACAGGATTGCGGTAAATTTGACTTTGAATTATTTAAAAAAAAGAAATAAGGAAAGGAACAGGAGAGATGTCTGGAATGAAAATTATTCTAATGATGGAAGTTTTAAAGATTCAATTCCACATCCTGTTAAGAATTCCTTGGAAATGGAATTCCGGAAAAAACTGGACATAACAATAAATTCTTTGCCTTTACCTTATAAAGTTTCTTTCCTCCTCGTTGAATTCCAGGGAATGACTCACAGGCAGGCAGCTTATGTTCTCAAGTGTTCCGAGAATACTGTATCTTGGAGGATGTACCGTGCAAGGAAAATGCTCCAGGAAAAGCTGAAACCATATTTAGAGAGGGGGATACTATGAAATGTAAAAGGATTGAAAAGTGGATATCTGACTCAATAGATAAAGAGTTCTCGGAAAGAAAAAGGAAAGTTCTTGAAAATCATCTGGAAAGCTGTGCTTTGTGCAGGGCATATAAAAATCAGATAGAAAGAATTCATTCCGAAGTAGCAAAAAAGCAAAAGACCGAAGTCTCTTTGGATTACTTGAACAAATTTTCTGAAAGACTGAAAGCAAACCTTTCCTCTTTGGGACAAGAGAAGAAGCATATGGTTATTCATTCTTTGGCGCGAAAATGGATTTATGCCGCAGCCAGTACAGCATGTGTTATTTTTATCATAATATTCTTGACATTCCATCAGAATAAGCCGCCTCAGGACTGGGGGATGTATGTTTTTTCAATTGGAGAAGGCGTCGGACAAATATTTCAAGAAATCAGTGGGGATTCAGACTTGGAAGCTGTGTTTAGTTCGATGATTTTGGTTTCGATAGAACAAAAATTAGAGGAATCAGATTTGGAAGGGAAGCATATCTTTTTCAATGATCCTTTTTTCTGGGGAACTTTGACAGAAAAGGAGTTAAAATTCATTGAGTCTGAAATAAAAAAAGACATTAAATCTTAGGAGGTATTCGATGAAAACAAAAAATATTGTAGCTGTCGGATTTACTTTGTTTCTTATATGTTCGTTAGTTTATGCTGGAAGCACGGATGGAACTCTGGTTCAACAAATGAAGGATAAGGCGCTTTCACAGAAATATGTAAGGTTTTTAGAGCAGGCACGAGATGTTATGACTTTCCGCGAAAAAGAGGTTTTCATGCAGCTAATTTCAGATAAGGATAGGGACATTTTTATTAAACGTTTTTGGTTAAGAAAAGAGCAGGGAAAAAAATTAATTAGGAATAACATCAGCACTTTGATGTTATTAAGAATGACGCAGGCATTGGATCTAACAGAAAGCCAGACATCAAAAATTTTCCCCAAGGTGAATGAAATCGAAAAGGAAAAAATAGAGACAAATACTCAACTGGGCAAACAGATAAGAGAACTCAGGTTGATTTTGAAGCAGGAAAATCCTGATGAACAGGAAATTACAAATAAAATCAATAATATTAAGCAATTAAAGCTTCGTCTAAAAAGCAGGGAAGAGGAATTTGAAATATTCCTTAGAGATAATCTTACATTAATCCAGCAAGCGAAGTATTTAGTATTTGCACAGGATTTTTATAGAGGATTAAGGCAGACATTAGAGAAAGCAAGGTTGCAGAAGCAGGGACGCCAGATCAAAAACTAGGAGCAGTATTAATCTTATCTAAATAATTTATCGGAATTCTTTACCCTATGGGCGAGCCGATCTTACTGCATCTGCTTCGTTACAGCGCATTCGTGGTGAAGGACCACAACTTCATGCGCTGTGCCTTGCATCTGCAGCAACCTTGACTCGTGAATAATCCAGGTTAATTATAAATGGAAAAATTGGTTTTTTTGTCAGCAATGAAATAACCGAATTCAATGTAAAAAAGATCTGAAAAATTAGGGAAACTCCAGCGAAAATAGTTCTTGACAAAGGAGATGAAGTCATTTAAAATTCTTCAAGTATTTTTTTATGTTTTATTCGGATTTAAAAGAGGTGAGTATAGAGAAGTACTCTTTATAAATTTTTTCTTATTTATTCCCAAAAAATAAAGATAAGGTAGTTAGAAGATTCTAGGTAGTAAATTTTGCCAGCGTAGCTCAGTTGGTAGAGCAGCTGATTTGTAATCAGCGGGTCGG
>CAZYMU010000037.1:0-24357 GCA_964648465.1 uncultured Eubacteriales bacterium
CCATCAGGCCCGACTTTGTCGGGTTCCCTCGAAGACCGACTCAGAAAGGCTAAATCTTTCAATGTCGCTTCCTCCATCCCCTCAAATTCATATGCTTTACCCTTTCTTGATTAATAATTAAATGTTATGCTGAAGGAAATATCAACGTAACTGGCAGATATAACGGTAAATATATATTAATGTCGGCATTCTTTATGAATAATTCAGGTGGACGTGGATTATTCACGAGTCAAGCTTGCTGCAGATGCAAGGCACAGCGCATGAAGTTGTGGTTCTTCACCACGAATGTGCTGTAACAAAGTAGATGCAGTAAGATAGGCTCGCCTGGAAGGTGAAAATTGCCGATATAATAGATTTAAATTATATCATCAATATGATATAGGACAAACTAGTTCTGAGAGTTTCATGGAGAACGATCAAAGCTAGGCTTAATTGTTATGACTTATCAGCAATTTTTATGAATAATCCAGGTTAAAAAAGTGAGGAAAGAATGGATGATAAATATGACATAGGAATTATAGGAGGCGGACCAGGTGGCTATGTGGCTGCTATCAGAGGGGCCCAGCTTAAAAGAAGAGTAGTATTGTTTGAAAGGGATGAAGTTGGAGGGATCTGTATGAATTATGGATGCATCCCAACAAAATACCTTTTGAATCAAACAAATATTTTTAGAAACTTAAAAGAGAATAAAAATATTGAAGGTAAATTTGAAGCATTTAAATGTAATTGGAAAAGAATACAGGAAGAAAAGCGAAAAACTGTTAAGAAACTTGTAAAAGGAGTTGAATTTTTATTGAAAAAGAACAGCGTTAATGTTGTGAAAGGAAAAGCGTTATTAAGAAGTAAGAATAATATAGAAATTTCTTGTGAAGAAGGGAAAAAAATATTCAAAACAGATAAAATTATTCTTGCAACAGGAAGCAGGCCAGCAGAACTACCTTTCATGAAAATTGATAGGAAGAATATTATTACAAGCAGGGAAGCTCTGGAATTAGAAAATATTCCCCGAAAATTGATAATTGTAGGAGCTGGTTCTATTGGTATTGAAATGGGTACTATTTTTCAGAGACTTGGGACTGATGTCTCAATTCTAGAGATTATGCCGACTATTCTACCAGGGAGTGAGAGAGACATCACATTCCGAATGGAAAGAGTTCTAAAAATCCAGGGATTGAAAATATTTACTCAGATGAGAATAGAAGAATGTTTCATTAAAGATGGGAATATATATCTCAAAGGTACCTGTTTGAAAGATCAGAAAGCATTTAACTTTAATGCAGATAAAGTTCTTTTGGCAACTGGCCGCAGGCCAAATTCTGAAGATTTAAAAGAAGCTCTTCCAAAACTCGACCTGGATGAAAAAGGATTTATCAAAGTAAATTCTAGGCTTGAGACGAACGTCCCGGGAATTTATGCTATTGGAGATCTTATTGGAGGCAAGCTCCTGGCACATAAAGCTTCACATGAAGGAATAGCTGCATCTGAAAATGCCTCTGGATTAATAAATACTATGAGCTATGATGCACTCCCGATGGCTGTATTTTCAGAGCCTGAATTTTCATCTGTTGGCCTTACAGAGGATGGGGCAAAGGAAAGAGGGATTATAGTAAAAACAGGGTTATTCCCACTACAGGCAAACGGGAGAGCTTTGACTATGGGTAGTATTGAAGGGGCCGTAAAAATTATAGCTGATGAAAAAGAAAAAATTGTCGGAGCACATATTCTAGCCAATAATGCCAGTGGGCTTATTGCTGAGATGACATTAGCTATAGAAAAGGGAATGACTCTCCAAGATGTCTCTTCATCCATTCATATTCATCCAACTTTATCTGAATCCATAATGGAAGCAGCCTTAAATGCTCAAGGGAAAGCGATTCATATAATAAACTAGGAAAAAGGGACGGTTTCTTCCATGCCGATGGAGGAACTATTTTCGGTTTTTGTCTTTTACTCGGAATCGTTTTTTACTGTTTCAGTCAAAAGGTCAAAAATATTAGGGAGAGCTGCCGTTATTCTATGCCAGTTTGGAATTAGGGGAGAGGAAGATGGATTTTGCCAGAAATCTTCTCCTGCCTTTTTTATAGCTTCTGCAAAAGCCTCCACACATAACGATTCGCTGTGACGATCAAAATCTAATCCATTTATGGCTGCGTCATTTTCGTAACGAATAACAGTCTCTTGTGCAATTTTCAGATAAATATTGCTCAATGTTTTAAAAAACCCTTCGGAGAACTGCACTCCTTCAAGAGCTAGATTTCTAAAGATGGACTTAGCTATATCCACAGTCATTTTTAAAACTCCCTTTTCAGTATCGTTTGGCACTAGAGGCTGATGTTTATGTTCATATGTATCTGCAATATCAACCTGGCAGACTCTGTTCAATGACATATTTCTGTAAACTTCGGCGAGGGTGCCTACTTCCAGGCCCCAATCACTTGGTATCCGCATAGCCATCGCAAGATCCCTTCTCATGGAAATCTCGCCAGATAATGCATAACGAAAGCTGTCCATGAAGACTAGAAATGGTAAATAGCCTAAGATTTTTTCAAGAGCCCGAATGAATGGAGTGAAAAATAACCTGGTTGCACGGCCGTACATTTTGCCATTTATTCGGCTGTAATATCCCTTGCAGAACTCATATTCAGAATGTGTTGTTGTAACAGGATAACAGAGGCGAGCTAGAAGGTTCCTACTGTAGTTAACAATATCACAATCGTGTATTACTATGACACGGCTTTTTCTTCTTGCCAGAATATAACCCAGGGAAATCCAGACAGCCCTTCCTTTTCCTTCTTTTCCCGGAGATAAGTTATTATTATCCAGAAGGTAATAGAGTTTTTTCATCCGGGGACTGTCATTCCAGATAATAGTAAGTTTTTTTACCGAAGAGAAAGTTTTTTTAACCTTTTTAAATTGTTGTGAGTTTGCCTTGTCCAAACATATGACGATTTCATTGAGATAATTTATCTTTCTCAATGTATTCATGATATTTTGAAGAGAACCGCTTGAAAATTCCCTATAAAGAGAAGGCAAAATAAGTGCTATGGGTCTTATTCTTGAAAATTCTCTTAAAGCATCTTCTAGTTTTTTAAGGCTTAATTCTCCTAATTTATGAAAAGTGGTGATAATTCCATTTTGGAAAAAATCCGACATTTCATCCCCCTAAAAAATATACATTTTAGTTAGATTATATTCAAAATAAAAAAAATCCTTTTGATAGTAAAATAGAATAAAAAATTGTTAGTGTCAATTTTATGGTTGTAAAATCCTGGATTTTGAAGACGGATTGTTTAAATGGATAAGCTCCTTCATCCTTTAAGACTATAGAAAATAAGAAAAAATCACCCCACAAACCGTCTAAAAAGATGATTGACTGCGAATGAATATATCCTTTAAAATAAAACTTCTTATTTACCAACAATAAATATTATAATAAACAAATTATAATGAACAACAAACTTTCACTCACACCAAAAACAATAGAGCGTATTGGAAAAATAAAAAAAGCTGATATTTTAGTTGGAATTCCAAGTTATAACAATGAAAATACAATAGGGCATGTTATAAAAGCAGTTCGCCTCGGGCTTACGAAATATTTTCCAAAATATAAAAGTGTCATTGTTAACTCTGACTGCGGCTCTTCAGATAACACCAGAAAAGTAATTCGCAACCACATTAATGATTATGATGAACTTGATACGATCCTTATCTCCCACGAAATGCATCCTTTCACCAGGAGCCTTCAAATGCCTATTTCAGAAGTGGTTATAAGTTTCAGAGGAGCACCTGGTAAAGGGAAAGCCTTCAGGAGAATATTTGAAATTGCTCATGAGTTAAAGGTTAAAGCTGTTGTTGTTGTTGATTCTGACTTGCGTTCAATAACTCCTGAGTGGATCCAACTTTTAGCCGGACCTATTATTTTTAAGGATTTTGATTATGTTGCTCCCCTTTATTCACGTCATAAATATGATGGTACAATTACTAATTCTATAATTTATCCAATAACCAGAGCTCTTTATGGGAAAAGGATCCGCCAGCCAATCGGTGGGGAATTCGGTTTTTCTTCAGATATTCTTAAACATTACATATTCAAAGATATTTGGGATACCGATGTAGCTTATTATGGTATTGACATTTGGATGACAACAATTGCCTTGGCAAATGGTTTTAAGGTCTGCCAATCTTTTCTTGGAGCAAAAATCCATAATCCAAAAGACATAGCAACACTTGCCCCAATGTTTAAGCAAGTGATAGGAACTATTTTCTCTCTTGTTGAAGAAAATTGTGAAGTATGGAAGAAAATAAAGAAAAGTGTTGACCTGACAACTTTTGGTTTCAAAGCCAGTGTTGTTCCTGAGCAGGTCTCTCAGGATTTTAACGAGATTTTCCATATTTTTCATAAAGGTCATAAGAAATTTAACTGTATATGGCAGGAAATATTGAAAAAAGAAAATCACGAGGAACTAGAAAAGATAATACTGCTTCAAAAAAAGAATTTTGATTTTTCAAATCATCTCTGGATAAAAATCCTTTATGATTACATCCTTTTTTACCACAGGTTTAAAAACATTTTTATGGGGATGAGTCTTCCCCTAGTTCTTGAATCAATGATTCCTCTTTATTTTGGATTTGTTGCCTCTTTTGTTTTAAAGACAAAGGAAATGAATAATAAGGAAGCCGAACAGGAAATAGAGCAGCTATGTCTGGAATTTGAAAGATTAAAACCTTACCTAATAAGTAATTGGGATAAAAAAGATTAACCCTCATTTCTAAAAATCTCATTCTTAGCCTGACTCAAACTGCCCCTACGGTAATCTCGAATTGTAAATAGTACAGGTTATGTGATTGACATATGTTTTTTTCGGTGATAAAAATTATTATTGTGTGATATAGCTAATAAATTTAATAAGGAGAGGGGATGAAAAAAGAAGAAAAAAAACAGTACAGTGAACTTCCAGTCAAAAATTCCAGGCGTTCGTTTTTAAAGAAATTAACATTGACAACTGCAGTAGCAGCAGGAGCACCTACAGTTCTGCTTAGTTCAAACAGGAAAAGAATTTCCAGAGAAGTTCATGGGATTAGAATAAAAAAGAAAATCTCTGCAAATGATAAGATTCGCATTGCCTTGATTGGAGCCGGCTGGATGGGAATGGAAGATATACATACAGCTTTATTGGTTGAGGGTGTTGAAATGGCAGCAGCTTGTGATTTGTATGATGGGAGGTTGACAAGATCAAAAGAAATCTTTGGAAAAGATACTTTCACAACACGAGATTACAAAGAAATCCTGGACAGAAAGGATATTGACGCTGTCGTGATTGCTACACCTGACCATTATCATTCAATCATTGCTGTAGAGGCACTCAAAAAGGGCAAAGCGGTTTATCTGGAAAAACCGATGGTTCAGAAGATTGAACAGGGCCACGAAATAATTAAAGCTGAAAAAAGCACAAAAAAAACTATTATAGTAGGCAGCCAGCGTGTAAGCTCGATTATTTACGAAAAAGCAAAGGAGTTATATGAAGCAGGGAAAATCGGGGATCTTAATTTTGTTGAAGGTTACTGGGACAGGTTATCTGCACTTGGTGCATGGCAGTACTCCATCCCGCCTGATGCTTCCGAAAAGACGATTGACTGGGACAGATATATAGCACCGACAACAAAGAGGCCGTTTGATCCTATAAGGTTTTTTAGGTGGAGAAATTATCAGGATTATGGGACAGGCGTAGCAGGAGATTTGTTCGTACACCTCTTTTCAGGTCTACATCTAATAATTAGTTCGATTGGACCTCGAAGAATATTTTCGACTGGAGGCTTGAGGTACTGGAAGGATGGAAGGGATGTACCTGATATGTTTGTTGGTGTGTATGATTATGCAAAAACTTCGACTCACACGGCATTTAATCTTGTGTTAAGGGTTAATTTTGCTGACGGGTCAGGTGGCGGTTCGAATATTCGATTAGTTGGATCTGAGGGAGAAATTAAAGTAAGCGGAGAAGGAGTGATACTCAGAAAAAGCAAGATGAAAAAGGCGCCTGGTTACATGATTGACACTTTTGCTGAAGCTACTCAAAAGAAATTCCTTGAAGAATATTATGAAAGGTACCCTGAAGAAAGACCCTTTATGCGACCCCCGAAAGAAATTCTTTACAAAACGCCCAAGGATTACAATGACCGTTATGATCACTTTGTAAATTTCTTTGATTCAGTAAGAACAGGAAATCCGATTATAGAAAATTCAACATATGGATTAAGGGCTGCGGGTCCTGCGCTTGCGAGTAATCTGAGCTATTTTGGAAAGAAAATAATCAAATGGGATCCTGAAAAGATGCAGGTAGTTTAAAAGAAATTGGAACGTTTAAATATAAATATTGATGATCATCGGAAAATTTTAAAGAGAGAGGTTTTAATGAAAAACTTCAAAATAATATTGTTAGTTTTAATGTTTGCTTGTTTTGTAACAGCTTCCTGTGTTTCAGAGAAAGGCGTACAGAAAGAACAGATCAATAAGCTTAATCAACAAGAAATCGACGATGGATGGATGCTTTTGTTTGATGGAGAAACAAGCAATGGGTGGAGAGGTTATAATAAAGAAAATTTTCCCGCAGTTGGATGGGAAATAGTTAATGGTACGATTCATTGTATTGGATCTGGACGTGGAGAAGCAGGGCATGGAGGAGATATAGTAACAGAAAAGGCATATAAGAACTTTGAACTGGAATTGGAATGGAAGATATCAGAAGGAGGAAACAGCGGTATTTTTTATATGGGGAAAGAAAAAAAGGAACAACCTATATGGCAAACTGCTCCTGAGATGCAAATTCTTGACAATGAAAGGCATCCTGATGCAAAAAAAGGGAAAGATGGAAACAGGCAGGCTGGAGCATTGTATGATTTAATCCCGGCAAAACCTCAAAATGCAAAACCCGCAGGGGAGTGGAACAAAATCAAAATATATGTAAATGAGGGACTTGTCGAACACTGGCAAAATGGTGAAATAGTACTTGAATGTCACCTCTGGACTATTGATTGGGAAAAAATGGTAAAAGAAAGCAAGTTTTCCGTATATCCGGATTTTGGCGAATACCAGGAAGGCCATATTGGACTGCAAGATCATGGAAACGATGTTTGGTTTCGAAACATCAAGGTAAAAGAACTTTAAAGCCTAAAGCGATTCTGTCAGGCGTTTATACAAACTGATTACTTCCGGAGCTAAGCCTTTAAAAAAATATATTCCTGGATATGTGTATTAAACTCAACGGGCTCGAGGACAAATTTTGTACCGTTTCCTTTTTTAAGGACATTTTTAAAAACAGTCCTTTTTGCAACCCAGCGATTCTGGGTTCGCATAATTTCTGTTACTTCGGTTGTTTTTAGAAATTTAGCGCTCCTTGCGTACCGGTTTTCCTTAAAATTGAAGATTTTTTTGAATTATGTTCGGATACATGATAAAGAATACCATTAAGGAGGACTTAATGAAAAATGTAAGATTAATATTTTTGTTTATGGCTGTGATATCAACCTTGGTTTTGAGTGGATCAAGAGAGCTTACAGCACAAGAAAAAATAAGTAATATTTCCTATAAGATAAAAGTAAAGCTGGATGATAAAAATAAAATGCTCTATGGAAAAGAAAATATAACATGGTACAACAGGACAAATGACGAAGTCCAAGACATGTGGTTTCATCTCTATTACAACGCATTCAAGAATGAAAAAAGCACCATGATTGAGGAATCTAAAAGTGATATCATGCGTGGCATAAGAGTAAAAGAGGGAAAATGGGGATGGATCGATATTCTAAAGATAAAGTTGGCTGATGGAAGAGACTTAAAACCCACAATGGAGTTTATTAGCAGAGATAAACCTGAACATCCAGGTGATGAAACTGTTATGAGAGTATGTTTTCCAGAGGCAATAAAGCCGGGTGAAGAGGTTCATATTCAACTTGAATTTCAATCAAAAATTCCCAGGACTATAGCCAGGTCAGGTTATTATCAGGATTCATATTTTATTGCGCAGTGGTTTCCTAAACCCGGAGTTTATGAGGAAGGCAAAGGCTGGAACTGCCATGAATACCATTATTCTTCTGAATTTTATGCTGATTTTGCAGATTTTAGGGTTGATATTACTGTCCCTGAAGATTTTGTTATAGGTGCATCAGGAAAACAAATTAATGCTGCTCCTAATGAGGCAGAAAAAACCGTGACTTATACATATCAAGAGAATAATATCCATGATTTTGCCTGGACAGCTGATCCTTATTTCATTAAAGTCGAGCGTGATTTCATTGCAGATAAAGAAGTTAGCCAGAAAGAATATGAAGAAGTTGCCGGTATACTGCAGCTTCCTTTTGAAGATGTGAAACTCAATGATGTAAAGATGATTCTTTTGATAGAGCCTCAGCATAAGGGACAGATTGACCGGCATTTTAATGCCTTGAAGGCTGCCATAAAATATTACGGGATATGGTACGGCCCTTATCCCTATGAAACTGTTACAATGGTGGATCCTCCCTTCCGAACAAGAAGTGGAGGTATGGAATATCCAACTCTTTTTACAGCCGGGACAAGTATTTTAACGAGTAAGGATGTGCTTTCTCCTGAAGGAGTAATTATCCACGAATTCGGGCATGGATACTGGTATGGAATGTGTGCAAATAATGAATTTGAGGAAGCGTGGCTTGATGAAGGGATTAATACTTATTCTACAGGAAAAACCGTTGCTTGGGCTTATGGCCCAGGAACATTGCCCATGGCTTTTAACGGCATCCCATTATCATGGTTTTTAAAACTTCCTATTTATTATGATTATGAATTAGATCGTGCTGCAGCAATAAACGTCGTAGAGCTCGACCCAATAACAACTTATTCGTGGCATTTTATCAATGGAGCGAGTTATGGAGGAAATGTATATATGCGCGCTTCAACATGTTTAAACACTCTTGAGAGATTAGTTGGCCAGGATGTGATGTTTCGGATATTAAGGACATTCCAAATGCGTTTTCGTTATAAACATCCTCACACGAAGGATTTTACAGATGTGGTAAATGAAGTTACAGAAAGAGACTTAACGTGGTTTTTTAAGGAATTGTTTTTTGATACTTTGGATTTCGATTATGGGGTTTCTTCCTTAACTTCTAAGAAAATGAAGAAATATGTCCGGGGAGTTTTTGAAACTAACGGAAACAAAGAAGAATATACAAAACACAGGATCAATGAACTTGAAGAGCGAAATAAAACCCCAGAACAGAAAAATGTCTATATTACAAAAGTCAAGGTAAGGAGATTCGGAGAAGCTAAAGTAAGTGGAGATGTTGACGTGAAATTGAAAATTGTTTTTGATGATGATTCAGAAGAAATTTGTTACTGGAACGGGCAGGGAAGATGGAAAGGATTTACTTTTGAGAAACCTGTAAAAGCAAAACATGCACAAATAGATCCTGATAACATATGGCTTATCGACTCAAATATAGTAAATAACAGCATTAAGATGGAGGCTTCCAGAATTGGTATATGGAAATTTACATCTAAATTATTATTCTGGACACAGAACTGTTTTCAGATTATTTCTGGTTTAAGTTAAGGCGAGGAGGCAAGATATGGGAATTTTCAAATTGTTTAAATTGGGTGTTCAGACTGCAAATAAAAAAGCAAGAATGCTGATTTATTTATGGCTTACAAATATTCTGTTTTCATTGATTGTTATTTCTCCGGTTTATTTTTTGCTTCAAAAGGATTTTTCTAAGTCACTGCTTGGAGATCAAATTGGAGAGGGCATGAACCTAATATGGTTCGGAGATATTATTTTTAAATACAGAGATTTTTATCCATCATTGATTGGCGTATTTATCATTCCAGCCGTTCTTTTTTTCCTGCTGTATATTTATCTCAACGGAGGGATTATTGGAAGAATTACTTCTCAAGAAGTGAAAGTAAATCTCTCAAATTTCTTTTCAGATTGCGGAAAATATTTTTTCAGATTTTTTAGGGTTTTCTTGATTTCACTTATTGGGTATTTCCTGCTTTTTGGAGTCGTAATGAAGCTTATTTCTGCCTTGTTCACGTTGTGGACAAAAAACGCATCTACAGGATGGCCGCAAATATTTTCTTCAAACCTGAAGTTGTTAATAACAGTTCTTCTTTTTTCAATAGTAAGGATGTTTTTTGATTACGTGAGGGTCAGAATTGTAATCGAAGACAGCAATAAAACAATCAAGGCAACACTTACAAACTTTTCTTTTTTTGGGAATTACTTTTTCAAGGTATGGCTGCTTTATCTCCTTGTTGGTGTTGTGGTTGTAATTTTTGGTGCAGTTTTCATCGGGATTAATCAGATTCTACCCAAAGCAGGCTTATTCTTTATTGTAGTTTTTATATGGCAGCAGCTCTACATTTTATCGAAGATATGGACAAAGATTCTGTTTTTTTCGACAGAATATCATTATGCAGAAAAAAGTATAACAAATTGATAAACTTGCACTCGCATTTTTGAGGGACATATTGAGAATAAAATTCCTTGGAGCAACTCAACAAGTTACAGGTTCTTGTTACTTATTAGAAGCAGGGGGGCTTAGATTACTTATCGACTGCGGGCTATTTCAAGAACGTGAATATTTTAAAAGAAACTGGAACCCACTGCCCTTTGCTGCGGATCAAATAGATTTTCTTCTTCTCACTCATGTTCATTTGGACCATTCAGGACTTATCCCTAAACTTGTAAGAGAGGGTTTCTCAGGAGAGATACTAACAACACATGCTTCTTTCGATATGCTTCCAATCGTACTGTTAGATTCTGCGCGAATTCAGGAAGAAGATGCCTCGTTTAAAAAGAAGCGTCATGAACGAGAAGGAAGAAAAGGACCATATCCTGAAATCCCTCTTTATACTGTCCAGGATGTTAAAAATTCATTTCCATTTGTAAAAAAAATCCCTTATGAAAAATCGTTTTTGCTTAATAACAAGGTGAATGTCATTTTCCATGATGCAGGGCATATTCTTGGGTCTGCAATGCTTGAAATAAATATAAATGAGAAAGGTAGGAAACAGAACTTTGTTTTTTCTGGAGATATTGGACAGTGGAATAAACCTATTGTCCGTGACCCGTCAGTCTTCGAACAAATGAACTATGTGGTTATGGAATCTACTTATGGAGATCGCAATCATGAAGACCCTGAAAGCATCGAAAGTTATCTGTGTAAGATAATCAATGATACTGTAGCTGCTGGCGGAAATATAATTGTTCCTTCATTTGCAATCGAGCGTGCGCAGGAATTGATGTATTATTTAAGCCGGTTAGTAAGACAAACCCGAATTCCTTTTCTCATGATTTTTCTTGACAGCCCAATGGCCGTCAATATAACGGATATTTTCCGACAGCATAAAGAATGCTTTGATAAAGAGACCTTGAAACTATTTCAGAACGGGAATTCTCCTTTTCATTTCCCTGGATTAAGATTAGTTCGATCTGTTGAAGAGTCGAAAGCAATCAATTTAATCAAAGGATCCTGTATGGTCATCGCAGGTTCTGGGATGTGCACTGGTGGGCGCATAAAACACCATCTTATCCAGAACATTTCCAGGCCAGAATCTACTATTCTATTTATTGGATACCAGGCAAAAGGTACTTTGGGAAGGGCGATCATAAACGGTGCAGAACAGGTAAGGATTCATGGCAGGCATTATCCAGTACGTGCTAGGCTGGAACAGATTCAAGGCTTTTCTGCACATGCTGACAGACAAGGTCTTTTTAAGTGGTTAAGCTATTTAAATTCTGATCCTAAGCAGATTTTTATTACCCATGGCGAAAGGAAAGCAGCATTAAGTCTGACTAGAAATATTCGTGAAAAGAAAGGATGGAATGTCAATATGCCCAAATATCTGGAGGAATGGGAATTTTAATAGAAATGAATATGTCAGAATCTCAATGTGAATATTGTTTCAACAGAATGTTCAGAATAAACACTGATTGTCCCCTTGTGTAAGCGCATCATCTGTCTTGACAGACTGAGTCCAATGCCAGAACCTCCTTCTTTTGTTGAATAGAATGGAATAAATATTTTTTCAAGGTTTTCCTCAGTTATCCCAGTGCCATTATCTTTAATTTGGATAAGAGTTTTACCGTAACTGTCTAGATAAGCATTTAATTCTATGCTTGCTTCTTTCTGAGTATCAACTGCCTGGATAGAATTTAAGAGAAGATTTATTAAAACTTGTTCTATAAGCTCCTGGTCAGCTGATAATTGAAGGTTTTGAGGTTCTATGAACATTTTAAAATGAACTTTTTTTTCATTAATATTAGCCTGCATAAGCTTCTCAACCCGCAAAAAGAGTTCTTTCAAATAGAATATGCGAAATTTGGGTTTGGGAATTAAAGTTAGATTTCTGTAAGCATCGACAAAATGTAGTAAACCTTTACTCCTTTTAAAGATTGTCTGAAGTCCCTGGTTGATATCATCAAGTATTTCGGTATCTGCTTTTTGTCCCTGCTCAAAAGTGACGATGCTTTCCTGAATCAACTCATTTATTGTTGATGCAAGGGACGCTATTGGAGTTACAGAATTCATGATTTCATGTGTTAGAACGCGTATGAGTTTTTGCCAGGCTTCAATTTCTTTCTCTTCAAGTTCAGTGCGGATGTTTTGAATTGAAATGAGTGAAAAATCTTGTCCTCTCAGTTTAAATTCTGTAGCGAATAAGATCAGATTCAATAACTCATTATTATTTACAATCTTGACGAGAGCTTTTTCTTTTGTCTTAAGTCTGAACATCGTATCAACGAGATGTTTGCCTAGAAATTCAAGAGAATTTATATTTTTAAGTCTCTGGACTTTTAAAAGCCGCTTGGCAGCTGTATTTATGAGTTCTACATCTCCGTTTGGTTGAAATGCTATTAATCCGATTCCGACATGCTGGACAATGGTTTGAAGATAATGATAATGCTCTTCTTTTTCGAATCGCGTTTTTTTAAAGGCATTACTCACTTCATTAAATGCAGATTTCAGCTCTGAAAAAGAAGAGCCTTGGACATTATCTTTGAAAGATTGGGAAAAATCTTTATATTTGATGGACTCAAAGAAATGGGAAAGATCTCTGTTTGTCTTTTCGACATAATAAATCAAAGTATAAACTTGATAGATTATTAGAAATCCAGTGATGATAAAGGCTCCGTATAATCTGGTCTTGAAGAGTAATAAGAAGAAAAGAAATATTGTACAGAATGATAATAGCACACGGAGTATTAAATTGACTCTAAAATGTTTATAAACCATATTTTTGCAATCTGCGGTAGAGGGAAGTTCTGGAGAGGCCAAGTTCCTTGGCAGCATGGCTGATATTCCCTTCATGTTTACTGATGACCTTCAGGATAGTTGCTTTCTCTAGTTGTTCTAGATTGTAATCTTCAAAGATAAGAGCTTCTTCATCTTGAGCAGGAAACAAAAAATCTGAAGGCTGCAGCACCGGATAATCAGACATTATGACTGCCCGTTCCAGGGCATGCTGCAATTCTCTTACATTCCCAGGCCAATGATATCTTTCGAATTTTTTTAAGGTTTCATCATTAATTTTTTTTAGAGTTTTATTATATTTTTTACAATAAATTTTTAAGAAATGATCTGTAAGAAGAGGAATGTCCTCATGTCGTTCACGTAATGGAGGCAGATTGATTTCAACAGTGTTAATTCGATAAAGCAAATCCTGGCGGAATTTATTTTGGGCTACCATGTTATAAATTGGCATGTTAGTCGCACATATAAGGTGTACATTTACTGAGACAGGCTTGTTCGAGCCAATACGGGTCACTGTTCGTGTCGCAATAACACCCAGTAGTTTAGCCTGGAGAGTAAATGGGATGTTTCCTATTTCGTCAAGGAAAAGTGTCCCTCCTGATGCAACTTCAAAACGACCTGCCCTGTCTGTTCTTGCATCAGTAAATGCCCCTTTCACATGCCCAAATAACTCACTTTCGAACAGACTTTCACTCAAAGCTCCCATATCAACAGAGATAAAAACCTCGTTTGCTCTTGTAGACTGGCGGTGAAGTGAACGTGCTGCAAGTTCTTTTCCTGTTCCGTTCTCACCAAGAATAAGAATATTTGCATCTGTTTTTGCAACTTTTTGTATGCTTGTAAAGACGGCTTGCATCACTTGGCTTTGACCTAAGAAATCATGGTATGGGAGATCAAGGTCAGCACTTAATTGCTTTTGGCGCAAACGAAGGTTTTTTGCTTCTATTCTTGATTGATGAAGATTCATTGCCGCAGAAAATGTTGCAAGAAATCGTTCATTCTGCCAGGGTTTTAGAATGAAATCAGAAGCCCCCTCTTTTATTGCCGTAACAGCCATTTCCACGTCGCCAAAGGCCGTAATCATAACAATAACTGCTGAAGGGTCAATTTCAAGGATTTTATCAAGCCAGCAAAATCCTTCCTTGCCGCTTGTTGCTCCTTTGGCAAAATTCATGTCTAGAAAGATGACATCATATGTATTATTTTTCAGGAGGTTTGGAATTGATTTTGGGTTTTTACTAGCATGTATTTCTGCAGCATGTTGCTTGAGAAACAAGTGCGCCGCCTGAAGAATATCTTCATCATCATCGATGATAAGTACTTTTCCCTTCTTTTTTTTCATGAAATAGCTCTTTTTTTTAATTATAGCAAAAGGCTGAAAAAAAATCTTTTGGCTTTTTTATAAGCAAATTTTATACTAGAATCCTTAGAAGTTCTTATCATGGGAATCTCAAGTCTGATAAGTAAAGCAGTTAAAAATTGGATTAATTATCCAATTGTTGAATTATTTGTTCGATATCGCACACTATATGTTTTGAAAACGAACACCATTTTAGAAATATAATCTGTTTATCCAGAGGTTTTATGTATAAATGAACTGGCATGTTTATTGCACATAAGAATAATTTAGTATATATTTTTAAACCAATTATAGAATAGATTCGTATAATAATATACTAGAAAAATAAAGGAACAAAAGGAACTGGAGGAGAAAAAATGGGAATGGACCGGAAAATTAAGAAAAAGAAATGGCCCCCAAAAAGAATTGCAATATATGCTGTTTCGGGAATATTTATAATTTTAGTAATTTATATGTTTCTTTTTAAGATGAACAAAAATTCTCTAAACGTTAAGACTGATCGGATTACTATATCCACCGTAGAGAAAGGACCATTCCAAGAGTTTATTCCAATCTTGGGAACAGTACGTCCAATAAATACCTATTTTCTTGATGCTGTAGACGGAGGGAGAATAGAAGAAATCTATTTAGAAGCCGGTTCTATAGTAAAGAAAGGAGATAAAATCCTAAAACTCGCAAATACAAATCTTCTGCTTGACATAATGTGGAAAGAAGCCGAATTGTTCCAGCAGAGCAATAATCTTCGCAATACACGCCTTCAAATGGAGCAATATCGTCTTAAACTAAACCAAGATCTTACTAGTGTTGAGAACAGTCTTCGACAACAAAGGCGTGTCTATGAACGGTATAAAGAACTGAGGAAAGACAATTTGATTTCAAAGCATGAGTTTGAACTGGCCAAGGATCAATATGAATATTTAGTTAAGAGTAAGGAATTGACAATCGAAAGTCAGAAAAATGAATTAGCATTCAGACAGGCTCAAATTGATGCCCTAGAAACGTCCTTAAAACGTATGCAAAATAATCTTAATGTTGTAAAAAAGAAACAGGATAATCTTATTATTACTGCACCAATATCTGGGCACATTACTTCTCTTGATGCTGAAATCGGACAATCCAAATCCGCGGGGCAGCGTCTTGGACAAATAGATGTTTTAGATCATTTTAAAGTCAGGGCTGGAATAGATGAGCATTATATTGCTAGAGTAGAGAAAGGAAAGACAGGTGAGTTTGAATTTGCTGGGGACACCTATCATCTTATAGTTAAACAAGTCTATCTTGAAGTTAAGGAAGGGAGATTCGAGGTAGATATGGAATTTAAAGGTGAAGAACCTAAGGGTATTAGGCGAGGCCAAACCTTTCATATTAGCCTGCAATTAGGAGGGATTTCTGAAGAAATAATCCTACCACGTGGAGGTTTTTATCAAACGACAGGAGGAAATTGGATTTTTATTGTAGACAAATCAGGAAAATTTGCAACTAAAAAACCTATTAAACTTGGAATGTATAATACTTATGTCTACCAGGTGCTTGAAGGATTAGAGCCCGGAGACCGTATCATAACTTCCTCATATGAAAGTTTTGGAAATGCTGAAATGTTAATATTTAAATGATTGCATTAATTTATTTATCTTATAAAGGATAAAGGAGAAAAATAATGATAAAAACAAAACATCTGAAAAAAATTTACACAACTGAAGAAGTAGAAACAACCGCCTTGAATAGTATCAATCTTGAAGTAAAAGAAGGAGAATATGTTGCTATTATGGGACCTTCTGGTTGCGGTAAATCAACTTTGTTAAATGTTCTGGGAATGATCGATCAACCTACTAGCGGTGAGTATAATTTTTTGGGAGAAGAAATATCAAAATATTCTGAGAGACAGCGTGCAGGTATTCGTAAAAATAACATCGGGTTTGTTTTCCAGAGCTTTAATCTTATTGATGAATTGACTGTTTATGAAAACGTTGAACTTCCTCTTTTATACCTTGGTTATTCGTCTTCGGAACGAAAAAAAAGAGTCATGGAGGCTCTTGAACAGATGGTGATGGTACCACGCAAAAATCACTTTCCTCAACAGCTTTCTGGTGGGCAGCAGCAGCGTGTAGCAGTAGCAAGAGCAGTTGTTGGACATCCAAAATTGATTCTAGCGGATGAACCGACAGGAAATCTTGATTCTGCTCATGGTGAAGAAGTAATGAAAATATTGGGAGATTTGCATGAATCAGGGACTACCATTGTAATGGTTACTCATTCTCCGGCATATGCTGAATACAGCCACCGCATAATTCATCTCTTTGATGGAAATATTGTTTCTGAAAATATCCAGAAAGAATTTAAGATATAAATACAAAGCGCAAAAAGCATAGCGCAGGACCCTAATATGAAATAAGAAAAACGCATTGCTCTGTGCGATTTTTGAGGTGACGAATATGATCAGTTTAAAAAATATTACAAAATATTATTCGACTGGTTTTGTAAAAACTTTTGTTCTGAGAAATATAAACCTGGATGTTGAGGAAGGCGAGTTTCTAACCATAATGGGGCCATCCGGAGCAGGAAAGTCCACACTGCTTTATATCCTCGGGATGCTGGACATACCTTCCAGCGGTGAATATTATTTCTTAGAACAAAAAGTTCACCGCTTAAACGAAAAAAGACTTTCAGAACTTCACAAAAACTTCATTGGATTCGTTTTCCAGAGTTATCATCTAATCGATGACCTTACTGTCTACGAAAATCTTGAAACTCCGCTCTTGTATAAAAAAATAAAGGGTTCTGAACGCAAAGGCAGAGTTTGCGACATGCTTGACAGGTTTCATATAGTTGCCAAGAAAAATCTGTTTCCTAATCAATTGTCTGGGGGGCAGCAGCAGAAAGTAGCAGTTGCGAGGGCAGTTATCACTGAACCAAAACTAATTCTGGCGGATGAGCCAACAGGTAATTTGAACACAAAAGAAGGTAAAGAAATTATGGAGCTGTTTAAGGAATTGAATAAGAGTGGGACAACGATTCTTCAGGTTACTCATTCTGAAAAGAATGCATCTTATGGTCAAAGAATTATTAATCTGCTGGATGGATGGATTGTTGACTAAACAGGAGGTTTGAAATGCCTAAGATTAAAAAAATATTTCTGATATTAACTGGAATTTTTTTTATCTCCGGGCTATGGGCTCAAGAAATAGAAAAACAGCTTTCTCTTGAGGACTGCATATTAAGTGCCTTGGAGAATAATCTTGGTGTTGCTGTTGAGATTCTAAACCCGGAACTTACTAATATTTCAGTTTCACTTGCACAGGAAAAATTCCTGCCACAGTTTTCTATTGGCTTAGGAAGGCAAAACACTAATTCTGCATCTTTTTCGTGGATTGAAGCTACAGATAAAGTGACTTCAGATTATAACGATTATTCCGCCGAATTTACTCAAGCCATTCCTACAGGAGGAAGCTTTTCGGTCTCTTTCTACTCATATAAAAGCGATACTAATACGAAATTTCAGATGATCAATCCACGTTATGGAAGCAGTCTTACTTTCAATTTTTCTCAGCCTCTTCTTAAAAATTTTGGATTCAAGGCCAGCCGGAAAGAAATCATAATAGCTAAAAACAACATGGATATTTCAGAGATCAAATTTAAAAGTGTTCTTATGGATACGATATACAATGTGGAAAAAGCATACTGGGACCTTGTTTACAGCATTGAAAACCTGAAGGTCAAGAAAAATTCTTTAAAGCTGGCACAGGATTTACTGGTAAAAAATAAAAGAGAAGTTGAAGTAGGAACACTAGCCCCTATAGAAATCCTGAGTGCTCAAGCAGAAGTAGCAACGAGGGAAGCTGATATTCTTCAGGCTGAAACTCTTGTAAGGAATAACGAGGACAGCTTAAGAACATTAATCAATCTCATGGCTGAAGAAGATGGAGTAAAAATTATCCCTGCAGAGAAACCAGCTTATGAAGAAAGAGAAGTCGGACTTAAAGAATCGCTAGTAACGGGCATGGAAAATAGGCCTGATTTGCAGCAGATAAGACTCGATTTAAAGAATAAAAATATTGACTTAAACTATGCAAAAAATCAACTTCTTCCCGATTTAAGCTTGAATGCTTCTTACTGGAGCCCAGGGATATCAGGGAGCCAGATTTTATATAAAAATAACGATCCTTTTTCTGGAGAAATAATCGGCTTGGTTCCAGGAGGGGCTTCAAACGCATTAAAAGATGCTTTTGGATTTAAATATAAAAATTGGTATGTTGGCGTTACACTTTCTATCCCATTTAATTCAATATTTTCAAGAGCAGCATATGCACAAGCAAGAGTTAACCTGGAGAAGTCGTTGTTGAATCTTAAGAATCAGGAGCAGCAGGCTTTTCTCGAAATAAGAAATGCTGTCCGGGGTGTACAATCGAATTATAAGAGGGTTTATGCTTATAAGGCAGCTAGAGAGCTGGCAGAGAAAAAGTTGGAAGCTGAAGAGAAAAAATTAAAGGTTGGCTTAACAACAAACTATATGGTTCTTCAGTACCAGAGAGATCTGGCAGATGCCAAAGGGAATGAACTTAAGGCTGTTGTTGATTACAACCTTTCAATGGCAGCATTGGACAAGTCGTTAGGAATTAGTTTGAAAAATAATAATATTAAACTTTCAGATATTACAAGAAAAACATACTAGCCTGATTTATTCACATAAAAGAAAAATTTCGTTCAGCCTCAGTGGACTGTTTATTACATACTGATTTTTTAATATGATTTAAGTTTTTGTACTTGCTGTAATTTAGACTTGTTTTTATTCCTGATTTCAATAAATTTTCTTTGATATATAGTTTCAGGTGGCTTATAATTTAAAAAAAATGTTTATAAGGGGTAAATCATGAAATTTAAAACTTACTTTGTCGGGGATATACCTCGTCGCAAATTTCTCCAGTTGAGTCTGAAAGGAGGGATAGTTGTTGCAACCGCTCCTTCTATTCTGAGTCAACTTATTTCATGTAAAAGTCAACTTCCAGTTGGTGCAAATTTAAAGCTGGATAATCAGGTTTTAAACAGGATAATTCAAAAAGCCTTAGAAAAAGGAGGTGAGTTTGCTGATGTGTATATTGAGAACAGGATCTCGCGAAGAATACTGATGGAAGAGTCCAAATTTAAAAGTGCTGTTTTTGGGATAAGCCATGGAGCAGGAGTAAGAGTTATATCTGGAGACAAAACTGGATTTGCATATTCGGATGATATCACAGAAGAAAAACTTTTAAGAGCCGCAGAAGTGGCATCATATGTGGCAAGAGGATCAGAAGTCGTTGGCCCGGTCGATATCCATGAAGGAGAAAAAGACTCCTTTATTACGGTTAAGATTCCTCTTGGAGAAGTTGCAGATGAAAAACGTATTGAATTAATGAAGAGAGCTAACCAGGCTGCCTTAGATTATGACTCACGGATAAAGATGGCTTCCATAAGTTATTATGATGAAGTACGGGAACGAACGATTGCCAACAGCGAAGGCCTTTTGCTTAGTGATGAACTGCCTTTGTTGTTTTTTATTGTTCAGACACTGGGTGTAGGAAATAACACAAGACATATGGGGCGAGAAAGGCTGAGTAAACATTCAGGATTTGAGATGTTTGAAAAAGTCACTCCAGAAGAGGTCGCACGGACATGCGCACGAGAGTCTATTGCTATGCTTGATGCAAAGGAATGCCCTGCTGGCAAAATGGATATTGTTATGCAGAATGGATGGGGTGGTGTTCTTGTACATGAGGCTGTCGGGCATCCTTTAGAAGCTGACAATATTGCCAAGCAGATCGGCGTGTTTACCGGAAAACTTGGACAGAAAGTTGCAAGCGATGTATTTACTATGGTTGATGATGGAAGCTTGCCTAATTTCAGAGGAACAACCAATTTTGATGATGAAGGCACTCAGATGAAGAGAAATGTTCTTATAAAAGATGGAGTTCTTGAAAAATACATGACAGACATACTATCAGCCAAACAATTAAAAATGGAAAGAACCGGAAACGGCCGCAGGGAAAGTTTCCGTTATATACCTATCCCACGAATGACAAACACTTTCATTGAGAGAGGAAAAGATAAGCCTGAAGATATAATTGCTTCAACAAAGAGCGGCATTTATGTACAGAGCCTTAGCGGAGGAAGCGTTAATCCCACAACAGGAGTATTTAATTTCACATGTCGTGAAGTTTACCTTATTGAAAACGGAAAGAAAACGACTCCAGTCAAAGGTGCAACATTGATCGGGAACTGCCTGGATATTATTTCAAACATTGATGCAGTCGGTGATGACCTGGCTTTTGGTCCAGGAATCTGCGGAAAAGGACAGGAAGCAGAGGTTTCGGCAGGCCAGCCTACAGTCAGAATCCGGGGGATCAATGTAGGCGGAAGCAGAGCAAGAAGGTAAGATATAAAAAAGGAGTTAATCATGGAATATAAAAAATTATCAGAACAGCTTGTTAATAAATCTTTAAAGAAAGGCGCTGATGAAGCTGAGGTTTACATTGAATCAGGCCGCAATCTCAGCATCGAAGTACGGAATGGGGAAGTGGAGACCATCCAGGAAGCTGCCTCACACGGCGTCGGTTTTAGAGTTTTTGTCAAAGGAAAGATGGCATTTTCCAGTTGTAATGATTTCTCGGATTCAGCTTTAGAAAATACCATTGAAAGCGCTATCAGGTTTGCCAGGAATATGACTCAGGATGAAAATAATGTTCTTCCTGAGGATTTGGGTATTACACCGGTGGAAAATCTTTATGACCCAAATATAGCCCAGATCTCAATGGACAAGAAAATTGAGATGGCAAAAAAAGTCGAAAAACTTGCAATGAAAGACATTCGCATAACTAAGAGTGCTGGAGCCGGATATTCAGAGGGAGAAGGAGAAGTCTTCCTTGCTAATTCAAGAGGACTTTTAAAAAATACTAAAATATCTGCTTGCTCATTCGGTGTCTATGTTGTAGCTGAAAAAGGAGATCAGAAATCCTCAGGAGGTGAATACTGTTCGAGGCGGAATTTTAAAGATCTAAAATCTCCTGAAGAAATTGCTGAAAAAGCAGCACGAAAGGCCTATGAAATGCTTGACCCACAGATGGTCAAAACACAAAAAACTGAAGTCATCTTTGACACCGATGTAGCAAGGGCGATTTTAGGCGGAATCTTAGCTGCGGTTAACGGTGAACGCGTTCTTCAAGGAGCAAGCTTTCTTAGGCAAAAAATGGACCAGAAAATAGCTTCAGAATTGGTAACAATTATTGATGATGGAACTATGCCAAAAGGGATGGGAAGCCGGCCTTTTGACGGAGAGGGAGTTCCAACACAGAAGAGGATAATCATAGATAAAGGAGTACTGAAAGGTTTTATGTACAATACTATTGTTGCAAAAAGAGCTGGGATTAAAAGTACTGGTAATGCTTCCCGTAGAAGTTATACAAACATTCCCGGAATAGGCGCACATAATTTTTATATGGCAGCTGGCAAGAATTCTCCTGAGGAGATCATACGTGCGACAAAAAAGGGATTGTTATTAAAAGGTGTGACAGGGTATGGAATAAATCCTGTAAACGGAAATTTCAGCGGAGGAGCTTCTGGTTTCTGGATCGAGAACGGAAAAACCGCTTTTCCGGTAAAAGGACTGACAATAGCAGGCAGAGCAGATGAGATGCTGAATGGAATAGATATGGTTGGAAGCGATCTGGATTTGAATAGAAGCTTCACTGCACCCACATTTCGTATAAAAATTATGCAGATTGGTGGAATCTGAATTATCCACGTACACCTGAATTATTCACAAAAATTTCCGATAACACGACTCATGAATAAACCATGGAAGGAGAAATTATGAAAAAATATTTATCACTTGCATTTTTAGCTGTTTTTTTGTCTTTCTTTTGTTTTCCCCAAACTGCTGAATCACAGAGTGCTGAGAAGATAGGCAAGTTATTTGAAAAACTCAAATGGAGAAGCATAGGGCCGGCAAGTATGGGCGGTCGTACAGTTGATATTGATGTTGTAGAAAAGCAACCATGGATAATATATGCAGCCATAGGGCCGAGTGGTGTATGGAAATCAGAAAATAACGGTATTTCATGGAAGCCGGTTTTCTATAAGGAAAATACTGTTTCTGTGGGGGATATTGCTATTGCCCAATCACATCCAAACATAATCTGGGTAGGTACCGGAGAGGCGACTTGCAGAAATAGCGTAACAATAGGAGATGGGATTTATAAATCTATTGATGCAGGAAAAACTTGGAAAAATATGGGATTAAAGCAGACTCGTCATATCAGCCGGATAATCATTAATCCTGGAGATCCGAACATTGTCTATGTCGCAGCAATGGGACACCTGTGGGGGCAGAACAAGGAAAGGGGAATATACAAAACTTTAGATGGCGGAAAGACATGGGAAAATATTCTTTTCATCAATGAGAGTACTGGATTTGCTGATTTAGCCATTGACCCTTCAGACAGTCTGATTCTATATGCTGCAGCTTATGATTATTGCAGATTTCCCTACTTTTTCTATAGTGGCGGCCCTGGAAGCGCTCTGTATAAGACCGAAGACGGAGGAAAAACCTGGAATCGTCTTGTAAAAGACCTGCCGGAAGGGACAATGGGAAGGATAGGAATCGATGTTTCAAGGAGTAATCCAAAAATTGTCTATGCGCTCATTGAAAACAAAGATGGAGGTATCTGGCGCTCAGAAGATAAAGGCAAAACTTGGAAAAGAACATGTGATAAGAAGACTTTTGATCAGGTAAATTTTCGGCCCTTTTATTACAGTCAAATCCGCGTCGATCCTAGTGACGATAAAGTTATATATGTTTTCTCTGGAGGATCCTATGTTTCTAAAGATATGGGAAAGAAATTTAAAGCCATTTCAGGAACAACCCATCCTGATCACCATGCACTGTGGATAGATCCTTCCAATCCTCTTCACCTGATTGATGGAAATGATGGCGGCATAGATATCACATACGACGGAGGCAAAACCTGGCATGGCATAAGGCATATGGCTCTTGCTGAAGTTTATCAGATAGGTTTTGATATGAGAAAGCCTTATTATGTTTACTGCGGCCTGCAGGACAACGGGGTTTGGGGCGGGCCAAGTGCAACTTTTGACACTGCAGGTATTACAAATGACGACTGGTTTACAGTAGGAGGAGGCGATGGATTTTATGCTCAAGTGGACCCATCAGATCATAATATTATTTATGCCAACTCTCAAATGAATGGGCTCTATATGTATGACATGAGAATAGGGCGTAGCAAATCAATAAGGCCTGAGGCTTCGCTGAATGATCCACCTTATCGGTTCAACTGGAATTCACCTATTTATATTTCTCCTCATGACCCGAAAACCATATATACAGGCGGAAATTATTTATTCAAGACAACAGATGCAGGCCAGTCATGGAAAATAATGAGTCCTGATTTATCCACCAATGATCCTGAGAAACTTAAAGATTCCGGAGGCCCTGTTACTCTTGATAACACAGGAGCCGAAATCCATTGTACGATTATCACTATCGCAGAATCACCGGTAAAGAAAGGAGTCATATGGTGCGGAACCGATGATGGGAATGTTCAGGTTACCAAAGACAATGGGGAAACATGGGAAAATGTCGTAAAAAACATTAAAAAACTGCCTGCTGACACATGGTGTTCAAGAATAGAAGCTTCTCATTTTGATGCAGGAACAGCCTATGC
>CAZYMU010000038.1:0-23523 GCA_964648465.1 uncultured Eubacteriales bacterium
CATAAAGGCTAAATCTTTCAATGTCGCTTCCTCCATCCCCTCAAATTCATATGCTTTTATAAGCAGATTTCATCAAGGTTAAATAATGGTATCGGCATTCTTTATGAATAATTCAGGCTAACTGATAAGGCTAAACACATTTTAGAGTTTTAATATATCAAAAGGTTGACTTTCATTGTCTAAACAAATTAGAATTACTCTGTCAGTGAAAAATATATATTTTAGGAGGCATAAATGGAAATTACTCTCAGTGTCTTAAAAGCAGACATAGGCAGCATTGGAGGCCATATTATACCCAGCAAAGCAATAATAAATGAAGTTAAAAATTTTGTTCAGTCAAACGGTAAGAACTTAATAATTGACTCTTATTTCAGTCATACGGGTGATGATATTGCTATTTTATGTTCTCACGAAAGAGGCATATCTGATGAAAAAATTCATAAGCTGGCCTGGGATGCTTTTCTGGCAGGAACAAGCGTAGCTAAAAAACAGGGCCTTTACGGAGCTGGCCAGGACCTCTTGAAAGATGCATTCAGCGGCAACATAAAGGGACTGGGGCCTGCAGTTGCTGAAATGGAATTTGAAGAACGGCCAAACGAACCATTTGTCTTTTTCGCTGCTGATAAAACAGATCCGGGAGCATATAATCTGCCGTTTTATCTCGCTTTTGCTGATCCAATGTACTGTGCTGGACTCATATTAAGCCCCAAGATGAACAAGGGTTTCACTTTTCGCATCATTGATGTTGGGTACACTGAAAAAGACAAGATTGTTGACCTCAATAGTCCAGAAGATATCTATGACATAGCTGCCCTGCTGAGGGATAATGAACGATATGTCATAGAAAGCATTTATTCCAGAAACACAGGAAACCAGGCACTTTCTATCTCCACCACCCGTCTCCATAATATAGCAGGGAAATACACGGGAAAAGACGACCCAGTAGCATTGTGCCGGGTTCAGGGAGAGTTTCCGGCAACCGGAGAAGTACTGGCTCCGTTTCAAATCGGGCATTTAGTCGCTGGATTTATGAGAGGCAGCCACACAGGCCCGCTGATGCCGTGCAAGCTTAACTGCACAATTTCATATTTCGACGGGCCTCCGGTAGTAACTGGAGCCGCTTTCTGTGTAAAAGATGGCAAACTAACCGAATCAACCGATGTTTTTGACCATCCTTACTGGGATTATGTAAGAACAAAAGTCTCTGAGAAAGCTACAGCAATCAGGCAGCAAGGATTCTCCGGGGCTGCCATGCTTTCTTACAGCGAGTTAGAATATGGTGGTATTGTCGACAAGTTAGAAAAACTTGAAAAGAAATTCAAGTTTAAAGATTCAATTTAAAGATTTATACAAAATTAAAATTTCCATATTCAGAGCTAGATTCCTATGAAGAAATATAAGAATCCTTCTCCCACGGCAGATATTATTATCGAGATAGAAAGAGAGGACGGAAAACAGGGAATTGTTCTTATCAACCGAAAATATCCTCCTTATGGATGGGCAATTCCAGGTGGCTTTGTTAATTACGGCGAATCTTTAGAGCAGGCTGCAGTACGAGAGGCCAAAGAAGAAACATGCCTTGACATTCAGATTAAAAGACAGATGCATACATACTCAGACCCTAAACGTGATCAGCGCAAACATACTATTACAACCGTTTTCATCGCCACTGCCTGCGGAAAACCCACTGCACAGGATGATGCAAAAGAAGTTAGGATATTCACAAAGGAAGAAATCAATTTTCCTCTTGCATTCGACCATCAAAAGATCCTAACAGATTATTTTAACAAGAAAAAAACGAAGTTATAATGAATAACAGAAAACAAAAAATCGAT
Source organism: uncultured Eubacteriales bacterium (assembly GCA_964648465.1). Taxonomy (GTDB): domain Bacteria; phylum Acidobacteriota; class Aminicenantia; order Aminicenantales; family Aminicenantaceae; genus Aminicenans. The sequence goes on from CAZYMU010000038.1 coordinate 1,836, forward strand.
AAAGATTCCCGATTTAAACAGGTTCATTCGGTCTGGGGACCCGTGGAAGCGGAAGTAGTAAAAAGTTACCTTAAAAGCCATGGTATCTCCTGCTTTTTTAGGGGACTAGTTGTCCAATCTGTCCATGCTTTCTCTATGGACGGCCTTGGCGAGATAAAAATATTCGTTAAAGAAAAAGACTATGACCTTGCAATAAAACTGCTAGAGGAAAAATTATTTACGAAATAGAAATACCACAAGCCCAAACATCCTATTTCTCAGGAACACACATTCCCTTCTTAGCCTGATTTATTCTAGGCTAGGCAAATATCATAATATCAGTTTTGTCATAAACAATTATTCACAAGCCGACCCAGTCATACAGCCTACCCTATATAGTATATATTTTCAGTTAGGTACATTATATAGAAATCCCATAAAATACTGACATATTTCCCTATTTTTTCCTTGACATTACAAACAATCTTACATATATTTTAATAAAAATGGGATGAAACGGGACAAAATGGGAAATTATTTAATCGGAAGCTACAAAGCACGCTTTGATAAAGGCGGAAGAATAAAGATACCAGAAAAATTCCGCGCAGCTATCGAAGAAGAGTATGGAAAAGAAGTATTCATTACTTCCTTGACAGATGAAGCTGTCCAGATCTATCCACTTTCAGTGTGGAAAAAACTTGCAGGTATTACCGAAGAGGGCCTTATCCATCTTAAGCCTGATGTCAGAATGTTTATGCTCCGAGTCAACCTGAAAGGCACTCAATATGAAATAGATTCTAAAGGACGTGTTTTAATCAGTCAAGCAATGAAAGAAAAAGCAAAACTCGAAGACGAAGTAGAAGTAATAGGCCTTAACAATCATTTAGAAATCTGGAGCAAAAATGTCATCAACAAAATGCTCGACCAAAATCCTCTGACGGATGAAGACTTCGAACGCATATCAGAACTTACAACAAAGGGAAAAAGAGAATGAACGGGAAAGGCCATGTTCCTGTTCTTTCAGAAGAAGTGCTCCATTATCTCGATGTGACAAGAAAAGGCACTTATATAGACTGCACAATTGGTTTAGGAGGTCACTCACTCGAAATACTGAAAAGAAACAAGGAAGCTTCTCTTATCGGATTCGACATTGATGAAAAATCTCTGTTAGAGGCAAAAGAAAATCTTAAGCCCTATGCAGAGAGAGTCGAACTTTATCACTCAGATTTCATATATTTTCCTGACCTAAAAATTGATTTTTCCACCATCCGCGGTGTGCTTCTAGATTTGGGCATTTCATCCTTCCAACTCGATTCTCCAGAAAGAGGATTCAGTTATAATAATGAAGGCCCTCTTGATATGAGGATGGACTTCCGGAACAAAATCACGGCATCAAAAGTGATAAACAAATACTCAGAACATAGACTTGCCAAAATATTTCGCGAATATGGAGAAGTAAGACCTGCAAAAAGGTTAGCAAGAGAAATTTCCTCGAAAAGGAAAGTCAAAAAAATCGAAACTACGACTCAGCTCTTCCAAATTGTTGAAAAACTCTTCCGGTGGAGACCCCAGAGAGGAAAGACTCACCCTGCGGCAAAAGTTTTTCAAGCCATCCGAATCGAAGTTAACCAAGAGTTAAAAAATCTCTCAAACTTTCTAGAAAGAATTGCACAAAAAATCCCTCCAAAATCCCGTATAATCATTATTTCTTTTCATTCTCTGGAGGATAGGATTATAAAACATACATTTGCCAATCTGGCTTCACCCATGAATGCCAACCCCCTGCTCAAAATCTTGACTAAAAAACCTGTTGTTCCCTCCGAAAAAGAAATTTCCCTTAACTTCAGATCAAGGTCGGCCAAATTAAGAGCCAGTGAAAGAATCTAGATGGTTAGAAAAAAATTCAGCAAAGCACAGATTATCATAAGCATTTTCTGCACAATAATTTTAACATTTTTTCTAATATTCTATATTTGGCATCAGGCAAAATCTATCAGACTTGGGTATGAAACAAGAAAACTGGAAGAAGAAATTCTCTCTCTAAAAAAAGAAATCGAAAAACTGGAAGTAAAAAAATCGTCCCTTCTTTCCCTCGAAAGGGTAGAAAAAATTGCCAGGGAAGAACTGAAACTCAAATCCCCGGAAAAGGAACAGATTATCCGTGATGACTTTGATCAATAGTCTTAAGAGCAAGGCTCAATGAAAAATTTGTATCAGAAAAAAATAAAAAAAAGAACTATTATCCTGACCTTTTTCCTAGCACTCTGGCTCTGTGTGCTTATCTCTCGTCTCATCCAGCTTCAGGTCATAAACTATCCACGTTTTAGAAAGGAAGTAATTGAACAGAATCAAAACAAGAAAATAATCAATCCCAAACGGGGTACAATATATGACCGCTCCGGCACTATCCTAGCACAAAGTCTCCCAGTACAGTCTGTTTTTTGTTCCCCTTTGGACGATGAACCGATGGATATCCAGCTGGAGAAAATTAATAAATTAAGGCAAATTCTGCACTTATCTAACAAACATGCACAGACCATTAAAAAAAGGATAGAAAAAAATGATCACTTTATATGGATAAAACGAAAAATCGACCTGGCAACAGCAGAAAAGGCGAAAAATTTACATTTGAATGGAGTTCAATTCATAGAAGAGAACAAGAGGTTCTATCCACAACAAAAACTGGCAGCCCATATCATAGGAAGGGTAAACATAGATGATGAAGGACAAAGTGGGATTGAATACAAATATAACTCCACATTACAGGGAAAAAAAGGACAAGGTATCGTTTTAAGAGATGCAAAGAGAAGAGGATACATGTTTCAAACATTAAAAGAACCGCAGCCTGGAATTGATTTAGTCCTGACGATTGATGAAACAATCCAGTACATTGCTGAAGAAGAACTGCAAAAAGCTATTCACAGAACTAAAGCAAGTTGGGGCACAGTTGTTATTTCACAGCCATTCAGTGGAGAAATTCTTGCAATGGCAAATTACCCCATATTCAGTCATGATTCTCCCCGGCTCGATAGAAACGGGGCAATCCATCACACTTATGCCCCCGGCTCGACTTTTAAGATCATCACTGCTTCCGCAGCTATCGAATCAGGAAGAGTAAATTTTAAAGATCAATATGACTGCAGTATGGGATTTATTTCTATCGCTGGACAGAAAATCAGAGATCATAAAAAATATGGGACACTTTCGTTTCCTGAAGTTATCATTCATTCCTCCAATGTAGGGACAATTCAAGTAGGCCAGCAGGTTGGAGAAGAGAATCTTTACAAAACAATAACAGGCTTTGGCTTCGGACAAAAGACCGAAATTGACCTTCCAGCCGAGGAGAAAGGTATTTTCAGATCCATAAAAGACTGGACTAAAATATCTGCTGCTTCTCTTTCCATCGGGTACGAAATCTCAGTAACCGCGATCCAAATGCTGCAGGCAGTAAACGTCATTGCCAATAAAGGTGTCATCACACGACCCAAAATAGTTAAGAAAATCTTAGATCCTTCAATAGGGGCAAAAAAGATCCCACTTCAATTCAAAAGAGTAATCTCCGAAGAAACTGCTACGCGGCTAACCTCAATTTTTCGAGAAGTTACAAAAACAGGAACAGGAAAAGAAGCCCAAGTTAAAGGCTACGATGTTGCAGGAAAAACAGGGACAGCTCAAAAATTAGATCCTTCAACAGGACACTATTCTTCCCGGGCCCACACTGCTTCTTTTGCTGGGTTTGTACCTGCTGATAAACCTGTTATTTCCATGATTATAGTCATAGATGAACCCCAGGGACAATATTACGGCGGACAAGTTGCAGCCCCTGTCTTCCGAGAGATAGCTGTTCAAGTTCTTAGATACTTACATATTCCTCCACAAAAAATCTTATCTGAACATATAATTACGGCAAAATATTGGAGACAGGACAAGAAATGAGACTAAAGGATTTACTCGAAGGAATTTCAGTCTTGCAATTCATCGGAAATAAAGATGAAGAGATCCAGGGTATATCCTATTCCTCAAAAACAGTCCGGCCCAGTTATTTATTTGCAGCTTTAAAAGGAGAAAAATCTGATGGGTTTAATTTTACAGTAGAGGCACTTACAAACGGTGCAGCAGCGGTTCTTTCAGATAGGCCCATGCCAGCAGATTTTAAGAAAACCTGGATACAAGCATCAGATGCAAGGAAAACTCTGGCTCTTTGCTCTGCTAATTTTTACTCACATCCGTCAAAAAAAATTAAAATTATTGGAGTCACCGGGACAAAAGGAAAAACAACGATCACTTATTTGCTCGAAGAAATAATCAAAAAAGCTGGTTTTCATCCAGGGATCATAGGCACAATATCCTATCGATGGCCAAGCATGAAAATTCCGGCTGTAAGAACCACCCCCGAAGCTCCTGACTTACATAAAATGTTGAGGAAAATGCTTGACCATGGCACTTCTCACTGTGTAATGGAAGTCTCTTCTCATTCTTTAGAACTCAAACGGGTAGATGGAATAAATTTTGATGTTGTTGTTTTCTCAAATCTAAGCGGAGAGCATCTGGATTATCATCATTCTATGGAAAAATATTTCCAGGCAAAAAAAAGACTTTTCTTTCTTAATCGAGGAAAAGGAACGGCTATCATCAATAATGATGATCCGTGGGGGAAAAAATTGATTTCTCAGCTCAATGACCATGTATTAACATACGGTTTTGAATACCCAGCTCTTATCCGAGTTGAAAAATATGATTTCAACGAAAAGGGCATAAAAGCTTCCATCAAACATCCAGAAGGAAATATCTCCGTTACATCTCCGCTTCTAGGTAAACCAAATTTGTATAATATCCTGGCATCGATTTCTTCAGCTTTAACAATGAATATTCCTGTTCCAGCAATAGAAGAAGGCCTAACCTCGCTTCAAGGAGTTCCGGGAAGGTTCGAAAAAATAAAAAACCAACTCGGACTTAATATTTTTGTGGATTATGCCCATACAGACGATGCTTTAAAAAACCTCCTTGAAACTGCCAGAGAATTAAATCCTAGAAAGATAATTCTCGTCTTCGGGGCCGGAGGGGATCGAGATAAAACAAAAAGAGCAAGGATGGGAAAAATTGCCGGAACTCTTGCTGACTGGACAATTCTTACTTCTGATAATCCCCGTTCAGAGGATCCCCAAGTGATTATTTCAAATATTGAGGAAGGCGTAAAAAAAACCGGTTCTAATAAATACGAAATCCAGGCTGACAGGGAAAAAGCTATCAAGCAGGCTATTTCCTACGGCAAAAGAGGAGATACTATCCTCGTTGCCGGGAAGGGGCATGAAAACTATCAGATAATCAAAGACAAAATATTCCCTTTCGATGATGTGACGGTTGTCAAAAAAATACTGAAAGAGATGGAGGAAAGCTGAAATTGGTTGAACTCAGTTTGAACCAGCTTTGCGAAAAAATGGAAGGAAAAATCCTACATGGTTCTCCATCTCTTTCTTTTCACAGATATAACATTGACTCCCGATTAACAGAACAGGGAGAACTTTTTTTTGCATTAATCGGAAACAGAAACGGACACGATTTTGTTTCATGTGCAGCGGAAAAAGGAGCAGCAGGAGCCGTTGTTTCCCAAGAAATTCATCCCCCACGAAAAGACTTCGCATTAATACGGGTAAGGAACACTCTAAAAGCGCTTCAAAAACTAGCCAAGAAAGTTCTCTCTGAACATAAGGTCAAAGTGGTTGGCATTACAGGAAGTATTGGAAAAACAAGCACCAAAGAATTTGCTTTTTCACTCCTTTCTCTCAGCCAAAAAGTTCTCAAATCCTCAGGAAATTATAATAACCATATAGGCCTTCCACTTTCTATTCTAAAACTATCAGAAGAACATAATATCGCTATCCTCGAGATGGGAATGAGTTCTCCAGGAGAAATAGCCGACTTAACCAGGATTGCACCTCCAGATGTAGCCGTTGTAACTAATATTCAACCTGTCCATCTTGAATTTTTTAAAAGTATTGAGAAGATCGCTCTAGCTAAAAAGGAAATTCTTGATGGAATGAAAACAAACGGAACAGCCGTCCTCAATGGGGATGATATCTTAGGCAAAAAAATAGCATTGAACTGGAAAGGGGGAAAAATCTTTTTCGGGCTTTCAAAAAACTGCGATATCCGCGCAAGAAATATCAAAAAAAACGGGTTAAACGGAATGTCTTTTGAACTTATTTATGGGAAAAAGAATTCAGAAATAACTCTTCCCTTTTTTTATGAAAGTGCCTTATATAATTTTCTTGCAGCAGCCGCAGTTGCCTACACATTTTCAGTTCCTATCGAAACTATCCTCACGCAGACAAAAATACTAAATCAACTTTCAATGCGAGGCGTACTTTTCCGGCTAAAAACAAGCATAAATCTTATCGATGACTCTTATAATTCAAATCCTGCTGCACTGGAATCTGTCTTAAAAAGTCTGGCAATCATTCCTGCAAAAAGAAAAATAGCTGTTCTGGGTGATATGCTGGAGCTTGGTCCAGACAAGATTGAATATCACATTCAGGCCGGAAGACAGGTCTTTAAATATGAATTTGACCTTTTAATCACAGTAGGACCTCTTAGTCGGCATATGGCTGAAGGTGCTCTTTCTTCCGGAATGAACCATAATAAAATTCATTCTTTTGATAATTCCGAAGAAACCGCAGAAGAGATAGAAAATCTTCTTCATGAAGGTGATCTAGTTCTCGTCAAAGGTTCAAGGGGAATGAAAACCGAAAAAATAGTTAACAAATTAAAACTTAAAGGATATTAACGTGTTTTATTGGCTACTGGTTCCACTAAAAAAATATTTTATTTTCTTCAATGTGTTCCGCTACATCACAGTCAGGACTGCACTGTCCGGGATAACCGCTCTTCTTATATCTATGATCTTTGGTTCCTTGTTAATCAAACTGCTAAAAAAACACCAGATCGGAGAAAAAATAGCTCCTTACGGTCCTGAATCTCATTCAGAAAAAAAAGGAACTCCTTCGATGGGAGGAATCCTCATCATCGGTTCAACTATTATTCCCACACTTCTCTGGGCAGATCTCGGCAATATTTATATCTGGCTAGCAGTATTCACCATGTTTTCCTTCGGAATCCTTGGTTTCTGGGATGATTTCCTTCAAATCAAATTGAAAAAACCTTCAGGCTTAATAGTACGCCACAAAATTCTATTTCAAATTATCATATCAGGAATCATTGGAATCGTCTTAATATATCTGGGGTCTAAAGGAAATTTCAACCTCCACCTGAGTTTGCCTTTCATAAAGAAATGGGCACCTTACTTGGGTTTGTTTTACCTGCCGTGGATAATGTTCATTCTAGTTGGCTCATCAAATGCGGTTAACCTGGCTGACGGACTGGATGGATTAGCCATAGGTCTTACGCTCATCAGTGCCAGTGCCTTCACTGCTCTTTCTTATATAGCCGGACATGCTCTCTGGTCTGAGTACTTGAATATTTCCCGTGTCCCTCTTGCAGCTGAACTAACTATATTCCTAGGAGCCATGGCGGGAGCCTGCCTGGGTTTCCTATGGTATAACTGTCATCCGGCAGAAATATTTATGGGAGATGTGGGAGCCCTATCTCTCGGGGGAACATTGGGCGCAGTGGCTATAATGATAAAACAAGAATTCCTGCTCTTTTTAGTCGCAGGAGTTTTTATCCTGGAGGCTTTATCTGTCCTGATTCAAGTTTCCTACTTCAAACTGACTGGAGGAAAAAGAATTTTCAGAATGGCTCCACTCCACCATCACTTTGAACTTATTGGGTGGTCTGAGCAAAAAATTGTTGTCCGATTCTGGATTGCAGGAATAGTATTTGCCCTCTTCAGTCTGGCTACATTAAAACTGAGGTAATAATGTATCTTAAAGGGAAAAAAGTACTTGTTGTAGGGTTAGGAAAAACAGGAGAGGAACTCTGCCGATTTCTTCTAAATCGAGGGGCCCGTGTAAAAGTTTCAGAAAAGAAAAAACGTGAGGAGCTCGGACAAAAAGTTCATTTCTGGGCAAAAAATGGAGTTTCGATGGAAACCGGAGGCCATGAACTGAAATCATTTCTTGAATCTGACCTGATTGTTTTAAGCCCCGGGGTTCCTACAATTCCCGAACTTTACAAAGCTAAAGCCCACGGGATAAAAATCATTTCTGAGATCGAACTCGCATACCGGTTTTTGAAAGGCAAGATTGTTGGCGTGACAGGATCCAACGGAAAATCCACGACAGCAACCTTAATTCATAAAATCCTAAAAAATGGAGGGCTGGAAGCCTATTTAGCCGGAAATATAGGGATACCATTAATAAGCCTGGTTGAAAACAGCAAAAAAAATCACATTTTTGTGACAGAGCTTTCAAGTTTCCAGTTAAAGCATACAGAACAATTTAAAGTTTCGGTTTCAGTCCTCCTGAACATCTCACCTGACCATCTGGACTGGCATAAAACTTTTAAAGATTATTTTGAAGCAAAGAAAAAAATTATAATTTCTCAGGAGAAAGAACAGATTGCAATCCTAAATAAAGATGATCCCCTTATATGGGGATTGAAAAAACAAAGTGTATACGGATTCAGTCGAAAAAATAAAATCACCCCAGGATGTTTTATTCAAAAAAATTGGATAGTGCTCTCTAATAAAAAGGAAGAAAAATTTATGAAGCTCTCGGAAATCTCACTCTTAGGAACACACAATCAGGAAAATATCATGGCTGCGGCATTAGTTGGATATATATTCGGTATTCCGCTTTTAAAAATTAAAAACTCCATTAAGAATTTTAAAGGTCTCGAACACCGGCTTGAAAAAGTCTTAACAAAACAAGGTGTTGATTTTTATAACGACTCTAAAGCCACAAATGTGGATGCCACCCTAAAATCAATTCAGAGTTTCAAGAAAAAAATTATCCTTATCCTGGGAGGCAGAGACAAAGGAGAAGATTTCAGAAGATTAAGGAAAACGGTCGAAAATCAGGTAAAGAGAATCATTTTAATTGGTGAATCCAGAAAAAAAATAGAGAAGGCTCTAATTAACACTGCCCCTATCGATACAGTTTCATCTTTAAAAGAAGCAGTTAGAGTCGGTTATTCTTCTGCGGAACCTGGAGAAATAGTGCTACTTGCACCAGCATGCACAAGTTTTGATATGTTTCAAAATTTCGAGGAAAGAGGTGAAATTTTCAAGAAAGAAGTTTATACACTCACAAAATTAAAAGGACAGAGTACGGAATAATGGAAATATTCAAGCCTTATGGATTTGATAAAACACTATTTTTTACAACTCTAATCCTTACCTCTTTAGGGCTTGTTATGGTTTTCAGTTCTTCAGTCATTCTTGCAAGCGAAAAATATCAACATCCTTTTCATTTTTTTGTCAATCAAATTATTGGGGCCGGATTAGGACTTATCTTTATTATATTGATGGTTTCAATAAAGAGGTCGTTCTATCAAAATATATATTTTATTCTAGGACTGCTTTTTATTTCATTTTCACTTTTAACCATATGTTTTATCATGCCTTCCGTAGGAAAAACTAACCGGTGGATCGATTTTTTTGGAATGCACTTCCAGCCATCAGAACTGGTAAAAATTAGCCTTATACTCTTTTTTGCATTCTATCTTGAACGGAGAAAAGACAGACTGAGCGAATTTCAGTCTGTTATTATTCCTTTCGTAATTCTATTTCTTTTTATCCTTCTCATAATAAAAGAGCCAGATTACGGCACAGCACTGCTTATATTTGTTATTGCATCTGTTATGCTTTTTATCGGGGGAGTGAAACTCAGATATTTCTTATATTTAGGAATTATTTCTATTATGGTTTTCGGTTTTTACCTCTTCCAGGCCAGTTACAGAATCAACAGAGTATTAGCTTTCATTTTCCCAACAAAAGACCCATTAGGAAATGGATTTCAGGTTATTCAGTCAAAGCTTGCGGTTGGCTCGGGGGGGCTTCTTGGAGTCAGCATAGGGGAAAGTACTCAAAAACTTTTCTTTCTGCCCTGTGCCCATACAGATTACATTTACGCCATCATAGGTGAAGAGCTTGGCTTAATCGGCACTTTGGCTGTACTGATTCTCTTTAGTATTTTCCTTTGGAGAGGATTAGTCATCTCAAGAAAAGCTCCAAACACTTTCAGCCAGCTTATTGCCGTGGGCCTCACATTAGCAATATTCTCTCAAGCTTTGTTGAATATAAGCATAGTTCTTGGGTTAGGACCTCCTACAGGAGTTCCTCTCCCGCTGATCAGTTTCGGAAGATCTTCCCTTATCTGTACTCTTTTCAGCATAGGCATCCTTCTCCATATTTCGCAAAGAAAGGAAAGCACGAGAAGAAAAACATGAAAGGTAAAAGGTTGATTATAAGCGGAGGTGGAACAGCGGGTCATCTATACCCCGCACTTGTTATCGCTCAAAAACTGAAAGAGAAAGCACCCGAAATCCAAATCACTTTTGTAGGAAGCAGCAGGAAGCTAGAAAAAACAATAATGGAACACTATAAAGCAGATTTTATTTCACTTAAAATTGAAGGAATAAAAGGAAAGGGCTTAAAAATTGTAAAATCTCTTCTTGTCCTCCCTTATTCTTTCACAAAATCCCTTGCAATCTTGATCCGGATAAAACCCGCACTCGTGATTGGAGTTGGAGGCTACAGCTCAGGACCAATAGTAATTCTATCCAGCTGGATAAAGATCCCAACTTTGATCATGGAACAGAATGTCTATCCAGGATTCACAAACAGGATGCTAGTTCCATGGGTGAAAAAAGCTGTTGTTGCTTTTGAAAACTCTCTACCTCATTTTAAGGGAAAAGGAGTATTCATTGGGAACCCCGTAAGAGAAGAATTCTATAATTTGCCGCCCAAAATGACAAACCACAAGCTTTCTATTCTTATCTTTGGAGGAAGTCAAGGATCTCACTTTTTAAACAAAGGAGTCGTAGATTCCCTTCAATTTTTAAAAAAAGATAAGGACAACTTAAGAATATTTCATCAGACAGGAAAAGAGGATTACGAATGGGTTAAAAATTGTTACACCCAAAATGAATTCAGGGATGTTGTTGTTTCGTCTTACTTTTATAATATTGCTGATTACTTTCAAAAATCAGATCTTATCATAAGCAGAGCTGGGGCAACAACCATAGCAGAGCTCACTGCGGCTCAAAAAGCTTCCCTGCTTATACCCTTTTCTAAGGCAACAGACAATCATCAGGTTCTAAACGCAAGGGAATTGGAAAAAATAAATAGCGCTGAGGTCATCCTGGAGAAAGAGTTTACACCAAAATACTTTGCAAATAAAATACTGAACTTTGTAAATAATAAAGAAAAGATAATCCGGATGGCAAAAAACCTGGAATGTCTGAAAACTGAAAACGTACCAGAAAGGATTCTTCAACTTTGCTTAGAACTGCTTGAAACAAAACACAGGGAGGAAATGACCTAGTGAAACATCACTATAGAAACATCCATATGATAGGCATAGGCGGTACAGGAATGAGCGGTATCGCTGAGGTTTTACTAAACTTGGGCTATAATATTTCAGGTTCAGATATAAACGAAAACCAAGCCACACATCGTCTCAGCCATCTTGGGGCTAAAGTCTCCATCGGACACAAAACAGAAAATGTATTAGGAGCAAACGTTGCAGTAATTTCTTCTGCCATTAAAGAAGACAACATAGAAGTGGAAGAAGCCAGACGCCAAAAAATTCCAGTCATACCTAGAGCCGAAATGCTGGCTGAGTTAATGCGCATGAAAAACGGCATTGCCATAGCAGGTTCTCATGGCAAAACCTCCACAACCTCCATGGTGGCTAAAGTTCTTGAGCTGGGAGGATTTGACCCGACTATTATTGTGGGAGGACGCCTGAACACTGTCGGTGCACATGCAAAACTGGGCGGAGGAGAATTTATCGTAGCAGAAGCTGATGAAAGCGATAGATCTTTCCTCTACCTTTCTCCATTTATCGCAGTTCTTACGAATCTGGATGAAGAACATCTGGATCAGTATAAAACTGTGGATGAAATCAAAAAAACATTTGTTAATTTTTCCAATAAAGTACCGTTTTACTGCCCGATCGTCCTTTGTATCGATGACTTTAATCTCCAAAGCCTTATTCCAATGCTCGATCGGAGAATAATAACTTACGGGCTTTCAGTACAGGCAGATATTTCTGCTAGAAACATGCAATTTCAAAATTTTTCGAGCACATCAACTCTACTCTACCACGGCAAAGAAATAGGGAAACTAAAACTCAATGTGCCTGGAGTACACAACATTTGTAATGCCATGGCTGCGGTTGCAGTTGGAATAGATTTAGATATTCCTATCCTGACTATTTTAATAGCACTGGAAAGTTACGAAGGAATCGGCCGCCGCTTTGAACTAAAGAAAACCGTAAACAATATAATGGTAATAGAAGACTATGCGCATCACCCCACTGAGATCAATGCTACACTTGATGCTGCCAAGAACGGCTGGCACCGCAGAATTGTAGTTGTTTTTCAACCTCACCGGTATTCCAGGCTTTCTTGGCTCATGAAAAATTTTGCTACATCATTCAATAAAGCAGACGTTTTAATCGTTACCGAGATCTATGAAGCAGGGGAAAAAGCAATTATTGGAGTCTCAGGAAGAGTCCTATACAAAAAAATCCAACTACTAGGACATAAAAATATTTATTTCGAACCAGAACTCAAAAATATACCGGGACTTACAGAAAAGCTTGCTCTTCCAGGAGATATGATCATTATTATGGGAGCAGGAAGCATCTATAAAGTCATTCCTGACATCATTAAAAAACTTGAAGGAAATTCATAACGATGGCTCTCAATGTTAATGCAGCTTATAAATACAGGTCATATCCTTTCTTTTCTTACTCTCTGCATTTCAGACGGAAAGAGAAAAAACCAAAGACAAAAAAAATCCATAGGAAAATAAGGCTAAAATTCATGCATATTATATTTTTCTTCCTTCTAGTTAACGGGCTATTTTTCTCCTTCCAACAATTGTATCTTTCCCTGATCTCGTGGGATAAACTGAATATAACAGAAATAAAAGTCCTATGTAATAAGCCCGAAATTAAAGAAGATATAGAAGAGTATTTTTATGGAAGTCAACTTGGAAATATTCTTTTGCTTAACATAGAGCGGCTCCAGGAAACACTGACGGAGCACAACTGGATTAAAACTGTCCGCATAAGAAAAATCTTTCCTTCCTCATTAAAGATTGAAATTAATGAAAGAATACCATCTGCTGTATTAAATAAAGAAGCACTATTTCTGGTCGATAGAGAAGGCGTCTTACTTAAACAAATTAATCAAGGCGAAAACACGAACCTTCCACTTTTTGTGGATTCAAATCTCTTCAGGCACGACTACACAGAAAAACTGCAATTAGCATGGAATTGTTTAGAAAGTCTATCTCCCACTTCAAGAAAGCAGATCCAGATTCTTGACCTTTCAGATTACGAAAACGTAACTGTCAAACTTAAAAATTCGCCAACATGGATCATTCTGGGCAACAGTCAATTCTCTGAAAAACTTCAATCTTTCAAGCTGCACAGTGCCAGTCTGGAAAAATACGGAGCCATGGAATATATTGACCTGCGTTTTCAAGATCGTTTTATTTTCAAACTGCGGAGAGAATTAAGAAAAAATGTTATCCAAAACTCTGGAAAGGAGGCAAACTGATGCCAAAAAATGGCTATATTGTCGGATTTGACATAGGAACAAAAAAAATTGCGGCAATTATTGGTGAAATAACTGAAGATAGAAAAATCGAGATTATCGGAATAGGAACAGCTGATTCCAGAGGCCTTAGAAAAGGTGTAGTAGTCAATTTAGACACCACAGTAGAGGCTATTAAAAAGGCTCAGGAAGAGGCAGAGCTAATGGCAGGAGTAGAAATCGATTCTGCATTTATTGGCATTTCCGGTGCTCACATAAAGAGCTTTAACAGCAGGGGTGTTATTGCTGTTTCAGGAAAAAACAAAGAAATCGGCCGAGAAGATATTAAACGTGTCATAGACCAGTCTAAAGCTGTATCCATCCCGCCGGACAGGGAAATTATCCATGTCATTCCTCAGGAATTTGTCGTCGACGAACAAGATGGAATAAAAGATCCCCTTGGCATGAGCGGCATTAAACTCGAAGTAAATGTCCATATTATTACTGGGGCCATTACATCTATCCAAAACTTGAAGACCTGCGTTACGAGGGCTGGAATTGAAATCGAGCAAATTATTCTTAACCAGATAACAACAAGCACTTCTGTCCTTACTCTTGATGAAATGGAACTTGGGGTGGGACTTATTGACATCGGAGGTGGAACTACTGAGATTGCCATTTTCGAACGGGGAAGCCTGTGGTATACCTCCATCATACCAATAGGTGGAGACAATTTTACAAATGACATAGCTGTAGGGCTTAGGACACCGATACCAGAGGCAGAAAAAATAAAGAAAAAATTCGGATGCGTATCCAGCCCTCTTACAGATGAACACGAAACCATAGAAGTGCCTTCAGTAGGGCATGGGAAAAAACCGCGCATTCTCTCCAGGCATTTATTAGCAGATATCATTCAACCCAGGGCAGAAGAAATATTCACTCTGGTTGATAACGATATTAAAAAAATGGGATACGAAAAATCTCTCAATTCGGGAATAGTATTAACAGGAGGAACCGCTTTACTGGAGGGTCTGGAAGAAGTAGCAGAGGGAGTTTTTGACCTTCCGGTCAGGCGTGGTGATCCGACCGGAATAGGGGGTCTTGCCGACAGAGTAAGCACTCCTGATTATGCTACTTCTGTAGGCCTTATCCTCTATGGATTTAGCCAGTGGAAAGAAAAAGGAACATCCAAAGATAGAAAAAAAGGCTTCCTTGCCAAATTTAAAGATTGGCTCAAAGAAGCTTAGGAGGAAAAAATGAGTGATCAATTTAAAAACAACCTAAAATTTCATTTAGTCGAAGAACGTCATGGGGCCAACATAAAAGTAATCGGTATAGGCGGCGGCGGTAGTAATGCTGTGAACAGAATGATACAGGCTAAAATAGAAGGCGTTGAATTTATTGTCGTAAATACCGACCTCCAGGCCCTGAACAATAACAAATCCGGAATAAAACTACAGATCGGCAGTCAACTGACAAAAGGATTGGGTTCGGGAGGGAGACCCGACATCGGGAAGGATGCAGCCATGGAAGATACAGAAAAATTGATTGAACTTCTCCAAGGGGCAGATATGGTTTTTCTAACAACAGGATTGGGAGGCGGCACAGGAACAGGAGCGACTCCAGTGCTTGCCAATCTCGCCTCTGAAATGGATATTTTAGCCATAGCAATTGTCACGCTCCCATTTGATTTTGAAGGAAAAGTCCGTGCTAAACAAGCAGTAGAAGGTCTTACTGAGCTCAAGTCTTGTGTCGACACGGTTATTTCCATCCCAAATGAAAGACTGCTTCAAACAGTCAACTTGGATACTTCCATCCAGGATGCATTTAGAATGGCCGATGATATCTTACGCCAGGCAGTCCAGGGCATTTCTGACTTAATAACCCGGCCAGGCCTGATCAATCTGGATTTTGCCGACGTCAAATCCATCATGAAAGGCATGGGGATGGCCTTCATGGGTACAGGAATAGCATCCGGAGAAAGCAGGGCTGTCGACGCAGCTCATAAAGCTATCTCGAGCCCTCTTCTTGTTGACACTTCCATAGACGGAGCTCATGGTGTTCTTATAAACATCACGGGCGGAAAAGATGTCACTCTCCACGAAGTCTCTAAAGCTTCTGAACTCATATACGGAATGGCACATCCAGAAGCAAACATCATATTCGGCACAGTTATAGATGAAAATTTGAAAGAAATGGTCAAAGTAACAGTTATTGCTACAGGCTTTGATCAGCAGCCAGAAAGAGAAGTAGTTTCTTCAGATAAATATACACCATTACCAATAAAAACACCTCCTCCATTCCCAGCACCTCAAGAAACACCTACATACTTGTTCGAGCCAAAAGGAAGCAATGTGCTCTGGGAAAGGCCTGCATGGGAAAAACAGTGGGAACCTTACGAAACACCTTCCTTCATCAGAAACAAACATTCATCTCTGAGGAAATCTTCCCGTGAACTTGGCTGACCTTGTTGTAACTAATTGCAGTCAACTCATAACGTGTAAGGGGCCAATTCCAAAAAGAAAAGAGGCTCTGCAGGATCTTGGGTTGATGGAAGGGGGATGTATTGCATCTAACAAAGGAAGAATCGTCTTTGTTGGCGATGAAAAAACACTTAAAGAAAATTTTCGATTAGATAAAAACAGCATATGCATTGACGGCAGCAGGCTTATAGGACTTCCAGGTTTTGTTGACTCACATACACATCTTCCTTTTGCCGGAACTAGAGAAGAAGAGTTTGCCCTCCGCGTTAAAGGCTATACATACCAGGAACTTGCAGAAAAAGGATTAGGGATACAAACCACTGTTGACGCAACGCGTGCTGCATCCAAGAAGCAACTCATTTCTCTTTGCCTTTCCCGACTCGACAGTATGCTTCTACATGGAACGACAACACTCGAAGCAAAAAGCGGATACGGCCTAAATCTTAAGGATGAAATCAAACAGCTCAGAGCCTTAAAAGAAGCAAATAAACTCCATCCAATCGATATCATACCGACTTTTATGGGAGCTCACGAAGTCCCTAAAGAATACAAGGCCAGGAAAAATGACTATATTGATTATCTCACTCATAAAATCCTCCCCGAAGTCAAAAAAAATAACCTGGCTGAGTTTTTTGATGTCTTCTGTGAAAAGGATGTATATTCGATCGACGAGACAAGAAAATTAATACGGATTGCAAAAGAAGCTGAGTTTAAAATCAAAATTCATGCCGATGAATTCACTTCCATGGGTGGGGCTCAGCTTGCAGTAGAAGAAGAGGCCAACTCCGCAGACCATCTTCATTCTGTTTCAGAAGAAGGAATTAAAAAACTTTCAAAAAGCAATACTGCTGCAACCCTTCTACCTGCAGTACCTTTCTTTCTCATGTCAGAGGCAAAAGCGCCTGCCCGCAAACTCATCGAAGAGGGGGCTATTATTGCCATTGCTACAGATTTTAACCCCGGAAGTTCCATGACAGAATCCATGCTTTTCGTAGCCCAGCTTGCCGTTTTTACCATGAAAATGAGTATCGAAGAGTCTATCAATGCCGCAACAGCAAACGCCGCATATGCACTAGCAAGACACAAAAAAGTAGGAAGCCTGGAAATAGGGAAAAAAATGGACCTCATCCTCTGCGATGTTCCCAATTACCACCATCTAATTTACCACCTCGGAATCAATCCCATAAAACATGTAATCAAAAACGGCAAGATTGTTGTTAAAGATAGAAAAATCATGTCAGATTAAAACTGCAGATGCGGGTTTATCTTATCCCAAGCTGCCGACTGTTTTTTCTACTTCATTAAGTATCTCGCAAGATTTTACCAATTTCTTCATCTTATTATGATCAGAATATAATGGCCGGTCCACATCTAAAAATTCGACATGCCTACGAATAACTTCCTTTGCCTTTGATACGCCATTACCAAATTTATAGGGTTTTTCTTCCAACTGCTCGCGTAAATCCAAACCCTGTGCTGCTGCCATGAATTCAATCCCTAGAATACCATATGCATTATCGAGTATTTGAAAATTTTTAATAGCCGTATTCATCCCCATGGAGACAAAATCTTCCTGGTCAGCAGCTGCTGGAATTGATTGAATAGATGCCGGCATAGAAAGAATTCTCTGTTCAACAATCTGCATACCCGCCGTGTATTGGCTCAACATTAAGCCCGAGAACATCCCAGCCCCTTTCGTCAGAAACGGAGGCAGGCCGATACTCAAAGCAGGGTTATTCAGTCGGTTCATCCTCCGCTCTGACATAACGCTTATCATTGTTACAGCAGCTCCAACCATATCCATTGGCAGAGAGACAGGAGTGCCCTGGAAGTTAGCCCCTGTCAATTGAAGATTTTCTTCAGGGAAAAAAACAGGATTATCCCCTACTCCATTCAGTTCAATTTCAACTTGTTCCCTGGCCCAGGCAACCACATCATGAGCCGAGCCAATCACCTGAGGAGTTGAACGCATAGAATATGCATCCTGAACTTTAACCTTAATCTTTCCCTCAACTAAATCACCATCCTTAATGATCTTTTGTATGGAATTTGCGCTTCTGATAGCTCCAGGAAACCCTCTGGCCTCATGAAGCTTTGGAGTATAGGGCTTCATGTTTGCCTTTAGAGCCTCGAGTGACATGGCTGCGGCAATTTCAGCCTGTTTCAGCCAGTTGCCAGTATCATACAGCATCAATGCACTCATCGCAGTTAACAAATTTGAGCCATTGATCACTGCCAGTCCATCCCTTGCTTTTAATCCAGGAACCTGGATGCCAGCCTTTTCAAATGCATCTTTCCCTTTAAGCAATTCACCATTATAATAGGCCTGGCCTTCTCCTAACAACAATAAAGCAATTTGCGACATTGGAGCCAAATCACCGCAAGCCCCTACAGATCCCTTCTGGCAGACAAAAGGAGTGACCCCTTTATTTAACATTTCAATTAAAGTCAGTGTAATCTCCGGCCGGCATCCTGAATTACCGTGAGCATGAACATTAATCCTGCTTAACATCGCACCTCTAACATGGTCAATCGGTATAGGATCACCTATTCCCGCCGCATGATTATAAATCAAATATTTTTGAAAATCCTCTATTTGTGCATCACTGAGGACTATCTCTGAAAACTCTCCGATGCCCGTATTTACTCCATACATGATTTCATGAGCTTTTATTTTTTTCTCAAGCATAGCCCGGCATATCTTGATCCTTTCGAGTGCATCGGGATGAAGGCTGACTCGTTCGCCATCTCTTGCAACCCTTACAACATCTTCAATAGTTAACCCAGATCCTTTTATAATAAGCGTCATTTATCTCTCCTTATTTAATTTCTTTAATTATTCATTGTTAAGTATTAACTAACCTGAATTATTCATAAAAATTGCTGATATAATTAATATAATATCAAAACGCATATGAATTTGAGGGGATGGAGGAAGTAACATTGAAATATTTAGCCTTTCTGAGTCGGTCTTCGAGGGAACCCGACAAAGTCGGGCCTGATGGATGTGTGAGCACTGTATAATCAAAGGGGCGGTGTTAATGATGGCTTGGGGACATCATGGCGCTGCTTAATATAAACATGCGGAGTTCCAGCAGAGCCGAGAAGATCGGGGAGGAAATGGCGTTAAAAATCTTAGTGGAGCGCAGACATGCCCTCAAATTCATCTATTATCAGCAATTTTTACCTTACAGGCGAGCCGATCTTACTGCATCTGCTTCGTTACAGCGCATTCGTGGTGAAGGACCACAACTTCATGCGCTGTGCCTTGCATCTGCAGCAAGCTTGGCTCGTGAATAATCCACGTCCTCCTGAATTATTCATAAAAATTGCTGATAGAATTAATATAATATCAACTAGTTTTGATCGTTCTTCATGAAACCCTCAGAACTAGTTTATTATCTATCATATCGATAATATAATTTAAATCTATTATCAGCAATTTTTACCTTACAGGCGAGCCGATCTTACCGCATCTGCTTCGTTACAGCACATTCGTGGTGAAGGACCATAACCACATGCTGCCCAAACCATTTTTTCGGGCTGCTTAAGATATCTTAGTGACACCATTAACAGGGACTCTGCACAGCTATAGCCTCTTCCGAAATAATTTTCTATATCTTTCGCCATCACAGATTGGTTAACCATTTTCAATTCTTCCGGGGTTAATTCCTCACTGAGCTTTGGACTTTCTTGAACAGGATGTGTTAAAAAGGAAGGCATACTAAATGCTGTTGTTCCTAATAACAGACCTGAAGCAGAAGCCATAAAGGCCCGCCTGCATATATTTAGGCTTCCATTTTTTCCCATGACTCCTCCAAACTCATAAAATACATTATATGCATATTTATTTCTTTGGCTTCACTGGCGGCTTGAGGGCCGGAGGCAAAGGAGATTTATATTCCCTGCCTTTCTTTTTTTCCATCCATTCCTTTCTCATCTTTGAAATAATTTCAGGATGAGAGAACAATTCAATTCCTGAAGCAGCCATAACTTTAGCAGCAGTAATCATGCCTCTATGGCCAATAGACATTCCTCCACAGGCGACAATCGACCAATGATGACCGGGTGTACCAAGAGGTTTTGTGGCTACCCCCAATGCTGTTGTGGGAGTAAGCCAGCTCACTTCAGCAACATCTGTAGATCCCCCTCCCCAACTTCTTTGGGGAAGCCTGAAAAGTTCAATTTTTGTACTTAGCCCCTGCTCTTTAAGTCCCAAATTTCTCTGAATTTCCTTTGCATATTCCTGTTCCTCATCAGTAAATTTCGGCGCCCCCACAAGCAATAAATTACTGTAAACCAGCTCATTTCCTGTCCGGTTTGGTAACATTCCATACACTCCGCTGATAAAATGGACCTTATAAGTCGTCTCGGTCATTTTTGCAGCACCTTCTATGACCTTTAAAACTCGTTCATAGTCTTCCTTTACGCTTGCACGGTCGATATCCCTGACATAGTACCATGCCCTGGCATAAGCAGGAACAACATTAGGAGCAGCTCCTCCATCCTGGATAATATAGTGAATTCTTGCTGTCGGCTTTAGATGTTCCCGAAGGTAATTCAATCCAATATCAGTCAATTCAACTGCATCCAAAGCACTCCGTCCATCCCACGGATCTCCCGCTGAATGAGCCGACTTTCCAAAAAATTCTACTTCAAATTGATTCAAGGCATTGCTCGAACCGAGAGAAACCTGATTTACAGAACTTGGATGCCATTGAATACAGCAGGAAAGTCCATCAAAAATACCATCCCGTGCCATAAATACCTTGCCTACAACCGTTTCTTCTGCGGGACACCCAAAAAGTTTAACTGTTCCCTCAATCCCTTTTTTCTCCATCACCTGCTTGATGGCAACCGCCGCCGCAGTGCTCGATGTACCGAAGATATTGTGGCCGCACCCATGGCCAGACGCCCCGGCTTTGAAAGGTTTTTCATAAGGGACAGCTTGCTGTGAAAGACCGGGAAGAGCATCATACTCAGCAAGAATACCTATCACAGGTTCGCCTGATCCATAGACAGCTACAAACGCTGTCGGCATTCCGGCAACGTTTCTCGTAACTTTGAATCCCATTTTTCCCAGGTAAGAAGCCAGGAGTTCGGAAGATTGGTATTCTTCCATAGCTACCTCTGCAAAATGCCATATTTTATCGTTAATCTCACAAAGCTCAGTCATATGAGCATCAAGCCAGGAGAAAGCTTCCTTCTTCAAGGATGTCAGTTTCGCTGGCTTAATATTAATTATGAATGGATCCTCTTTATCTTTTTCCGAAAAAGCAAAAACAGATAAAAGAAGGAACACGCTTAAAAATAAGGAAACATTCTTTTTCATAACACCTCCTTCTTAGTATTTATGAATAATTCAGGAGAATTATTATACTATAATACTATTCTTTCCTTAAAGAGCAAATTTAAATAATCTATCAGCAATTTTCATGAATAATTCAGGTGGACGTGGGTTATTCATAAAAATTGCTGATAGAATTATTATAATACCAAAAATCATATGAATTTGAGGGGATGGAGGAAGCGACATTAAAAGATTTAGCCTTTATGAG
>CAZYMU010000039.1:0-23108 GCA_964648465.1 uncultured Eubacteriales bacterium
TTTACCTTACAGGCGAGCCGATCTTACCGCATCTGCTTCGTTACAGCGCATTCGTGGTGAAGGACCACAACTTCATGCACTGTGCCTTGCATCTGCAGCAAGCTTGACTCGTGAATAATCCACGTTAACTAAAAAGGAATTGGCAGAGATGACGGGAAGAGCGTTTCACTTTGTTTAATCAGCCAGTGATTTTTCATTGTCAGAGACTAAGAATGGCTACACTTGTTCAGAATAGTGGACAGTTCTGAAGCTGTAGATTCGTGCATATCTCTTGTATTATTTGGCATGAATTATGCTTATTTTATATAATGATAAAAAAGAGAAACCTCTATAGAAGGAGGGAAACCATGAGAAAAAGGATTTTATTCTCTTTATTTGTTTTTATATTTATTATTTTTTGCTCTTCTTTTGTTCATTCTGATTCCCATTATAAATATGTGAATTCTCCAAACACAGAAATATATTTCGGCCACATAAGCTATGTTGAAGTGCAGAATGACGGCAAAGATCCTGTTGTCCTAAGGGCGGAAAATCCTTCGCCTGAAATAGCTGTTTTGAATTTTCCTCTGCTCCCTGGAGATACGATCAAGACAACGGGAAGCAGAAGATGTGAAATCCAGTTTGATACAGGAACAATTATAAGACTTGACCTGGATACAGAATTAAAAATCGAGACTATTCTTGCGCATAGTCTCAGTTCAAGCAAGAAGTTAACAAACCTGGTTCTTACAAAAGGACAGATCTATATCATGTATAAACGCTATAACCGCCCCGAAGTTTTCCAGGTTATAACCCCAAACTCTGCTGTTAAAATGAACCACAGCACGGTTGCACTAATAAGAGCTGGAGAAGATGACAGCACAGAAGTTCAGATAAAAAAGGGGAAAGCCTATGTCCTTTGTGGGCCTGATGAAGAGAATACAGAAAAAAAGAAATTAAAGAAATCACAGAAATTGACGGTTTTAAAAGATCATTTTGTTCTTTACGGTAAATACCGGCCGGATGTTGATTTTGAGCTGTGGAATGAGCATATAAATGAAAATTTCGAGGCTCTCCATGAAGGTAAAAATTTTATTCCAAAACCCATAGAGAAATATCCCAAGGCAGTCATGTATTTCGCTCAAAAGTATTCCAATCTCCATGGAGAGTGGATATGGAATAGCCTTTATGGTTATGTATGGAGGCCTTTCTACAACGATAAGTATCCATGGGGGAATTGGTCCCCGTACATTAATGGGCAGTGGAGAAAATTGGATAACCAGCTTTTCTGGGTTCCTCAGGAATCCTGGGGTTGGGTTCCCTATCATCTTGGCCTTTGGACATGGAACAAGAAAATCGGCTGGATCTGGATTCCTGGAGATGCTTTTGCACCAGCTTGGGCAGCTTGGAATTTTTATATGGGGTATTATAGCTGGAGGCCATTATGTTTGTGGGATTGGTTTTTATTGGACAGTTTTTATGGCGGTTTTTACGGAAATAGTTATTATTCAGGATATTATTATCCACAGTTTTATGGAGGAAACAAAGGATATTTGGCTGATAACAGGAAGCCAATACTTAGAAAAATTCATAAGGATCAACTCGAACAAAAAGGAATCTCTTCATATCAGCTTCCAAAAAAAATGAAGAAGGTATATGCGAATGTTGTTTCAGCATTAAAAAGAGGGGATGAGAGAGTTTTCGATTCTTTGAGGAAGATTCCTGAACAGATGGTTATAATAAAGAAAGAAGATTTGAATACTTCAAGGATACAGAATAAGGCTATCAAGTTCAGCCAGTTTTCTCCTGATATTCAAAAGGAATTTTTAACTTCAAAATTCCATAAAGATACAAATCTCCATGCTGTCGACACATTCAGAAGAAATAATCTTTTTGATTATGTGAAAAAAAACTTGATTAGCTCAAAGCCTGAGAATACAGAGAGAATTACTACCGTCATAAAAAAACATATATTCACCGATAAGACAGCACTTGGGCCAAAAAAAGCTGTAACCGGGCAGAAAACCGCAATATCCGGGAGGAGAACAGATTCTTCAGGCAAAAAAAATGCAGGGATTTTAGGCCAAAATCGTTCAAAAGTACGGTTCAGGGATTGGAATCCTGATGTAAAAGCGGCTCAGAGAGCCGGAGTATCTATAAGATATTCCAGCAGAACAAATGAAGTTTTCTGCCCTGAACTTCGAATTTCCTCAAGGGGTGTTTTTTCTAAAATGACGGGCAGTAGTTCAAGAGTGAGAATTGGTTCCTCGGGTGTTTTCTCTTCGTCGGGTTCAATTTCAAGTTCTTCTTCTGGCAGCGGCTCCACTGGAACAAGATCTTCGGTCTCAAGAAGTTCAGCACGTTCTTCAAGCAGTGGAGGATCAGGCGGTTCCGGTAAAAAAAAGTGATCAATAAGCCTGCTCTACCGGCCTGACTTGCTGCCTTTTATGAAAGGGCAACATAGTGATTGAATTATGGAAATACACAGACAGGTATTGAGGGCAGGTTGAATAGAAAAAGATAAGATTTAGCTTTTTTCTGGAAATCTTTGAGATATTCTGTTCTAAGGGGTTTGATAGGTTTTGGATTAAAAGTAAGGGGGTTGATATATTTTCCCTGGTGTTTGATCCTGTAGTCAAGATGTGGGCCGGTAGACTCTCCAGATGAACCCACTCGGGCGATAAACTGGCTCTCTTTGACCTTAGCACCTTTTTTTATCCCTTTTGCGAAGTTTCTGAGATGGAGATACAAAGTTTCATAGGCATTTTTATGTCTGATTTTAATCATGCGGCCTGCCCCTCCATTCCAGCCTGTAAAAGTCACTGTGCCGTCAGCAGTTGCTTGAACCTGAGTCCCAATTGGAGCCGCATAATCCACGCCGTAATGAGGCCTGTACACTTTAAGGATAGGATGCAGTCTTCTGAGGCTGAAGCGTGAAGTAATCCGTGCTGATTGAAGAGGAGATTTCAGGAACTGCTTTCTTAAAGAGTTGCCTTTAAAATCGAAATAATCCCATTCTTTTGTGTCTGGATATGTGTAGCGGAAAGCCTGAAAGATTTTCCCATGATTAACAAATTCTGCAGCAAGGATCTTTCCATAAGCAACGAACCTTCCGTAAAGGTATTTTTTCTCAAACATAATTTTGAATGAATCTCCATGGCGGAGGTCCGCATAAAAATCGATGTCCCACCCGAACATATTTGCCAGAGAGATTGCCAGTAAATCCTTCTCGTTTTTTCCTGTTACTGCAGACATCAGGTTGTTTTCGATGACACCACAGACCATTCTTATCTTTATTTCAAAAGGGAATTTTTTTATCTCAGCTTTGTAGGCCTCTTCTGTTATTTGAATGGAAAGGAACCTTTCCCCGTCAATATCATATTCAATCGAGTTGATGTCTCCATGCACGGAGGAATATATCCTCAGCTCTTTTCCGGCTTTAATCTTTGCCAGGTCATATATGGGCTTTATGTCCAGTATCAATTTATGTATTTCAGCAGGTGAGAAGCCGTGTGAAGAGAGAATATCAGATAGGGTTTTTCCTTTTTGAATTATTTCTTTGTTTTCTATAAGAGGCGGGGACTCAACTTTAGCTTGAGGAGGAGATGATTCTTCCTTTTCTTTGACCTGAGGTTTTTCTTTGGGGAGGAAGGTTAAGGTTATAAATATTGACAAAACAGAGATAATAATAATAAGCAGAGAAAGCCTGCTCGGAGCATTTTTTTTACTATGAATTTTTATGTTAATTTTCACGTCATACTCACAAGTAAATATTGAAGATACTATAATAGAAAAATGAAAAATTCAATAATAAATAAACTCCAGTGATTCCCCCGATTTTTCTCACCTTTTTTCATTTTTTGAGCTTAAGATACTTATTTCACGGAAAAAATTTGAATTCTAAGAACTTATCTGATCTGGTAATGTAATGGATTTTTTTGCCTGTCGATGAGATTTAGATAGCTTTTTACAGAAGCTACTGCTATCCCTGCAAGTCCGAGTACCCCGATGAGGTTTGTAAAGGCCATCATCCCGTTAAAAACATCTCCAATAGACCAGGCAACTTCTACTTTCAGCACAGCACCGATATAAATAAAGATGCAGAAAATCCAACGGAAAGGAAGCTTGACCCAGTTCCCAAACAGGTAACTGAATGAAATTTCTCCGTAATAAGGGACAGCAATCAAGCTGGAGTATCCAAAGAGTAAAGAGCTTGCGGCAACAATAATCCCCCCGATTTGGGGCATGGCCGAATTAAAGGCTGCTGCTGTCATTTGAGTACTGGTCCCTTCTGTCCAAATGCCTGTGACAAGAACCGCAAGAGCTGTAAGTGTGCAGATTATGAGTGTATCAACGAACACATCCAAAGAGGCTATTAGGCCCTGCCGTGCAGGTTCGCTTGTTTTTGCTGATGCATGGAAAACTGCGGCTGTTCCTGTTCCTGCTTCGTTGGAGTAAGCTCCTCTTGAGAAGCCATAACGGATGGCGCTTGCTATGGTCATACCTGCAACTCCTCCTGTTATGGATGATGGCTTGAAGGCGCCACTGAACATAAGTGAAAATGCATCCGGGATGTGGGAAGCAAAAATTATGATCACAGTAAAAGACCCAAAAATGTATAGAAAAACCATAAAAGGGCTCATAAATCCTGCAACTTTAGCTATGGATCTGATCCCACCAATAATAACCAGCCATGTTAGGACAGCCAGACCTAATCCTGAAATCCATGGTTCTAGTCCAAACTGTGTTTTTAAAGCGAGAGCTATCGAGTTGGATTGAATAGTTGTTGTTGAGAAAAGAGGTTTGCACCCCATGAAGAAAGCAAATATACCGGCAAGCCATGGAAGTCCAAGACCATCCTTTATATAGTACATGGGTCCTCCGGCAGTGCTCATATCTGGCATGATTTTTTTAAATTTCTGGCCCAAAACAGCTTCAACAATTTTTGTGGCCATCCCGAAAAATGCTGAGAGCCACATCCAGAATACTGCCCCCGGACCTCCCATGGCAATGGCTGTACATACTCCTGCGATGTTTCCGTTGCCGATAGTAGCAGCCAGGGATGTAGCTAATGCCTGAAAGGGGGATATGTCGCCTTTGCGTTTTGTCTGCGTTTCTCCGAAATCTTTACTGCCTAGAAGCAGGCGGAAGGAAAGGCCGAAACGCCGCACCTGTATAAAGCGCAGTCGGATTGTCAAATATAATCCTGCTCCAAGAAGGAGAATAGCCATTTGAGGGCCCCATACTATAGAACCAAGAAGCCGGATGGTCCTCTCAAAAATATCCATTTTCAATGGAGCTCATCATTGCGTTTTTTCCGTTTGCGTTCGATCTCTTTTTTAACACCTTTATGAAGTACAAGAAAGTAATATCCTGTGAGGCCGATTATTATGAGAGCAAACCTGAATGTATTTCCTTTAAAGAGGGAAAAAACTGCATAAACGATCAGCCCGATAAGTAGAATAAGGTGTATAAAAGCGAATATCCAGTCAAACATCACAAAACGGTTAAGATTGTAGTTTTTGTAATACTGTTTTTACTCTATACGGCGTACTGAGATGATTTCAATAGTTTCACGCGGTACGTCTCTCTGCCCCTGCCTGGTCATTGTCTTTACATTGGCAATAGCCTCGACAATTTCGGTGCCTTCTATCACTTTGCCGAAAACACAATAACCGAATTCATCAGGATTATTGCTCTTGTGGTCCAACCCGGGATTATCTTTATGGTTGATGAAAAACTGGGCACTGGCACTGTGGGGTTCTGGAAGTCTGGCCATGGCGATTGTGTATTTTTTATTACTCAATCCGTTTGCTGCCTCATTTTTTATTGGGGGCTTTGTTGCCTTTTTATGGAAATCAACGGTGTATCCACCACCCTGAATCATGAATCCAGCTATCACACGATGAAAAATTGTGGCGTCATAGAATTTATCATCGACATAAGAGAGAAAATTAGCAACAGTAATAGGAGCTTTATCTGCATACAGTTCAATGGTCATGTCTCCTTTGGTCGTTTTCATGATGACCTTTTGGTTTGTATCATTTGCAAAGACTGTAATGCTGGGAAACAGGATAAGAATGCTGAGAATTACAATTGCAGATAAAATTTTATCGAACATCTATTCCTCCAAAAAAAGTATTGATAAATATGGTATAGTCAAGATATCAAAATATGCAAGTCAAATCAATTTTTTAAATCACCCCAATTTCATCTTTATAGGGTATTGTAATTGTAAATGGTTTTTGATAAATATATTGAAGATGTATGGAAAAATAACTTAACTTGGAGGGAAAAATGAAAGCCCAAAAGATTATGAAGGTTTTTCCTGTTTTTCTACTGCTTTTTATGCTTTTTAGCACTAATCTTGCTGCTCAGGGGCACTTTGAATTCGGAATCCATTATTCAAGCTGGAGTATTGATATTTTAAGGGGGTTGATAGAAGAAGGTTTGGGAGATGCGCTTGAAACTAATTTGAAAGATAATTTCCTGGAAGAAATTCAGGAAGATTATCCAGGCCTCATGGAAGACAGTTACAATCAGGATGTAAGCTTCGACTCAAACGGCAGCAATTATGGTTTTGAGGTCAGGTGGTATCCGGGAGGAAATGACGGATCTTTCAGTTTAGGTCTATCTGTAGAAAAGACCAGTATGACAATTTCAATTCCCGAATTATCAGCTGCGCTTGCTTTGACAGACCAGACGACAAGCGAGTCAGCAAACTTTCAGGCGAGTGCCGGTGGAGAATTTGTAATAAATCCTTTGTCTTTTCATTTGAGTTTTCGCTGGGATATAGTTCCTTCCTGGCCTGTCCACCCTTACTTTACTTTTGGTGTAGGAGCAGCTACAGGGACAGCTCTTGAAGAGGCAGAATTCAGTTACCATTATACAGGAGATTTGAGTCATCCTGGTGAGGCCATTGAACATTATGAAGACCAGGCGACAAAAACACTCCAGGAACTTAAAGATGAAATCGAAGAGGAAGGCGATGAATTTTTTCTCCCTGGATTCATTCCTTTTATTCAGTTGAATCTGGGAATTAAAGCTAAGATATCAGAAAATATCCATTTAATGGTTGATGCTGGAATTTGGGATGGATTTCTTCTCCGTGGAGGCATTGCAATACGGCTTTAATACACAACAATAATCTTGGCTGCTGACACAAAACCCGGATAATCGAAGAAATTCTGCCAAATTTCTTTACATCAAAACTGCATGATTGCCTAATTTTAATAAACGGCAGGTGGAAAAAAGCCTGCCATAAGGAGAAAAAGATGAAAAATAAAAAACTGTTTTTAATTTTATTTATTTTTTCTTTTCTATTTATTTCATCTGTTCCTGCAGTCCAAAGATCTCCTGCAAAATTTTCAGACGAGCAAAAACTGCTTCAGGTTATGCACTCGATTTCCAGCCAGACATTGTTTGATTATGTGAGGGAACTTGCGTCTGATAAATATGCAGGCCGGCTTACAGGAACAGAAGGGTTTAATGAAAGTGCAGAATGGGTGGCTTCTCATTTTAAAGAGTGGGGTATAGCCCCTTCTGGGGATAACGGTACTTACCTCCAGGCATTTCCAAATCCCTACACTCTGGTTTTTAAAGAATGTAAAGTCTGCCTTCAAATTCCATACAAAAAGTCAACAATAAAGAAGTACTATACCTATCCCAATGAATTTATCCCTGGTTCTACTTCAGGTTCAGGAGAAGTGACTTCTGAAGTAGTATATGTTGGCTATGGGGTCACGGCTTCAGAACTGGGTTATGATGAGTATAAAGGTGTGGATGTTAAAGGAAAGATTGTTTTAATGGAAAGAGAAGTCCCGGTCTCACCAAATAAAGACCAAGAGCTGTTTAAAAAATGGAGGCCCTATTCCTTTCATCAATATAAACTGGAGAATGCTGTAGCACATGGTGCTAAGGGAATGCTTTATAACTACGGTCCCATTGGAAATCCAAATAATTCTTACAGTGAAGGGTTTATATATTCTCATGTAGGGAATGTGGCGGTTGAAGATGTTTTTTCTGGGACAGGCCGCAATCACAAAGATGTTGTTGAAGCGATTGGAAAGACTTTAAGACCCCAGTCTTTTGCAACAGGTAAAGTCTTCACTATTAAAAACACGACAGAGTATCATCCGGAAGGAATTGCCTATAATGTTATTGGACTGCTAGAAGGCTCAGATCCAGCCCTAAAAGATGAATTGATTATCATAGGAGGCCATCTTGACCATCTGGGCCGATGCTATGAAATAATGCCAGGGGCCAATGATAATGCTTCGGCTGTCTCTGTTATAATGGGAATAGCGAAAGCTCTATCCAAGAGCCCTGTTAAGCCGCGGCGTTCAGTAATGTTCATTTGTTTTGGCGCTGAGGAACAGGGGGTTGCTGGCTCGAAATATTACGTGGAACATCCGATTTTCCCGCTGGAAAAAACAACAGCATTCGTAAATATGGATGGAGTGGGCTGCGGAGATAAATTGAGTGCTACGGCTGCAGAGAATTATCCTGAATTCTGGGCATTCTTAAATAAAGCCAATGAGAAATATATCCACCGGATAATTAACCCCAGGTATTTTTCCAATATTGCCAGGCCGAGACTCGATGCAGCCAGATTCATGTGGAAGGGGGTGCCAACGATATCCTTCGGGGCCTATGGGGCGCCATCTCCCTATCATCTTCCTTCGGACAACATTGACACTATAACACCGGAAATTTTAGAAGATACGGCTCAGCTTATCTTTATGGCTGTTGTACATATGTCTGTTCAGGATTCTCTTGATTTCAGGAAATAAGGCAGTAGGTGAATCCGCATTTCCTAAGAAAATCGGGAAATATAGATGTTGAATGTGAAGACATGACAGTTAATGCTGTTCTATAAGTATCTGTAATATTTCCAGTTCGTCTGAGTCAAACCATATTTTGTGGCATGATAGGCACTTGTCTACGGGAACTATATAATAGTAATTATACGGCCTGGGAATCATTTTTGTCCCGCAGTTAGGGCAGAAAATATTCATGGTTTTCCCCTGGTCTGTTTTTGTTGTGCTGACAGGATTGAGCATGAACCTGTCTTTGAATTCTTGTGCTTTTTTTATCAGATAATCGGAAAACGCGATTTCTCTTCTGGCGATAACACGATCCATTAGAACAGAATCTATGAGTTTCCCTTCGCATCGAGGGCAGATTTTTATAGCCACACCTTCATAAAAACTGTCTCTCATTTGTATGCGGCAGCGGGGACAGCGGTTGTATTTAGCAGGATTTATGGGTTTTTTCTTTAATATATTGCGGAGGGCGTTGCGGATTTGAGGGAACTCCCGGGCTTGGGCTTGAATGTCTTCCTGTGTGTTCTTTATCCTCATTAATGGAGTGAAAAACTTAAGAAACACTAATTCTTCGATAGAAAACGGTCCTTTCCATTGTCTGCGCTGGATTTCATAAAAGTCTCGGCTGAATTTTTGTCTTTCTGTCATGTTTTATTCTGTACTGCCTGTCTTTTTCAGTGCATGCGTATATTATAAGAAAAAAATTCAATATACAAACACATCTAGGATTTGGGAGCTCTTGGCCTTCATGTAATTGATTTCAAATTATTGCTGTGTTATAAGCTTTCTTTTAGAGGAATATATTGGAATTAAAAAAGCATCTTTCTTTAAAACCTCACAGAACATCTCAATAGAAAGCTATAAACATGTTATGAGGAGGAATTTAAATGCATAAAAAAGTAAGCCTTCGATTAATACTTGCTGTTTTCTTATGTTTGGTAATTTTACACATTGGTCTTACCGCTGAAAGTGAACAGAAAAAAGCAATGACATTCCAGGATGTCATGAAGTTTAAAGAAATCCACAGCCCGGTAATTTCTGAAGATGGAGCATGGCTGGCATATAGTGCTCAGCCGGACAGGGGTGATGGAGAAGTAAAGATACAATGCATAAAAACAGGGAAAGTTTTTACAGTCAAGAGAGGAAGCAAGCCTGTTATATCGAAAGATTCCTGTTGGGTAGTAATGAATGTTAAACCTGAAGCCGTAGAACTTGAAAAGTCCGTGGGGTTAAAAAAATCCAAACAGGGAATGGCAATTCTTGAAACTAAGAGCGGAAGGATCAAGCAGTTCAAGAAGATAGAACGATTTGCTTTATCCGACGATTCGAAATGGCTGGCTTTTTGCCATTTCAAAGAAGAAAAATTGGATAAAGAAAAATCGGAAAAAGAAGCTGGGGAAAAATCTGAATCGGCAAAAGAAAAGAAAAAGGAAAAAATCGGCAGTACTATGATTCTCCTCAATCTGGAATCAAAAGAAGAGATTCAAATTTTTTATGTGATATCTTTTTCTTTTGACAAATCCTCCAAATACTTTGCTTATGCTGTTGCTGGGCCGGAAGGAAAGGACAATGGACTATATTATATAGAACTGAACAAGGAAGATCTGCAGCAGAATCCCATAGCAAAAAAAGAGAAAGGAGATTATGTTAACTTAACCTGGAGCAGGGAGGCTAGTAAATTAGCTTTTTTGGAGAGTGTAGGAGAGGGGGAAACAAAGGGCATCGCTTCGCTTTTTATCTGGAATGGTATAAAAGCAGAGTCAGCAGCGGCGGTTGAAGCCAGGGATGTGCCAGAAGGATGGTTTATTCCTGAAAAAAACAAGATTTCATGGAGCCGGGACGATAAGCGCTTATTTTTTGGCTTAAAACCTGAGGAGTTTCATGATACAGAAGAAAATAAAAAAGCGGAAGAGGAAGAAATTGACCTATTTAGTTTTGATAGAATTCTTGCGAAAAAGGAAGTAGATGTCTGGCACTGGAACGATCCTTTTATTATTCCTCATCAGAAAAAAATGTGGCCTCGCATCAAGGATCAAACGTATTTAGCGGTCTACCATGTTGAATTAAAATCATTCACTCAACTTGCAGATCGTGAAGTGCCTGATGTTCGTTTAACCGAGAATCCCAATTATGCACTTGGTCTTTCTGATGTTCCATACAGCAAGGAAATTACCTGGTATGGGGAGTTGAAGGATGTTTACCGGATTAGTCTGAAAGATGGCTCCCGCAAGAAGGTTGTATCCCGCCTTGAAAACAGATGTTCTATTTCTCCTGAGGGCCGTTATGTTGTCTATTATAAGGATAAGCAGTGGCATCTATTTGATGGGAACACGGGGATTGTTAAAAACCTTACCGATAAGCTTAAGATGCCATTTTTCAATGAGGACCATGATTATCCCAGCAATGTCCCTGGATACGGAGTGGCAGGCTGGATAAAGAAAGACAGAGCAGTCCTGATTTATGATAAATATGACGTATGGAAGTTCTCGACGGAAACCTGTGCGGCTTTGAATATTACCGCTGGAGAAGGCCGCAGGAATCAGATAACTTTTCGTGTTGTCCGTATGGATCCGGAAAAACTGTTTTATGCAGAAAATGAGAAATTTCTGCTTTCTGCTTATCGCAACATGGAAAAGAATTTTGGGTTTTATTCCTGCAATGCCCGAAAACCTGGAATAAAAAAACTTTTAGAAGAAAAAAAGAAATTCAGATTTCTTGCCAAAGCGAAGAAGGCAGATGTTTTGATTTATACAAGGGAAAGTTATGAGGAATTTCCTGATATATGGATAAGTGATCTAAAATTCAGTTCCCCGAAAAAGCTGACTGATGTCAACCCTCAAATCAGTGAATTTGCTTGGGGCAGCGCTGAACTTGTAGGATGGAGCAGTGCCGACGGAATCCCTTTGCAGGGAGTTCTTATTAAACCTGGGAATTATAACCCTGGGAAAAGTTACCCTGTATTTGTCTACTTTTACAGGTTTTTTACACAAAGGCTTTATGAATTTAATCAGATCGTGGTAAATCACCGCCCATGTTTTCCATTTTATGTAAGCAATGGTTATGCTGTATTTTTACCTGATATCCGTTTCGAAGTTGGCCATCCTGGTTTTTCAGCCACAAAATGCCTTGTGCCGGGAGTACAGAAACTGATTGATATGGGAATAGCGGATCCTAAAGCCATAGGGCTTCACGGTCACTCATGGAGCGGTTATCAGACTGCGTTTGTGGTCACGCAGACCAATATATTTGCAGCAGCTATTGCTGGTGCTCCTGTTTCAAATATGACCAGTGCTTACAGCGGGATTCGTTGGGGCTCTGGGTTAGCGCGGCAGTTTCAGTATGAAAAAAGTCAGAGCCGTATTGGAGGCAGCCTCTGGGAATTTCCTGAACTCTATATTGAAAATTCCCCTGTATTTTTTGCAGATCGCATTCAGACTCCTCTGCTCATCATGTTTGGCGATAATGACGGTGCTGTTCCCTGGTACCAGGGGATTGAACTTTACCTGGCGATGCGGCGGTTGGGAAAGGACTGCATATTCCTTCAGTACCGTGGGGAGCCTCACCACCTACAGAAATATCCCAACAAACTGGATTATTCAATCAGGATGAAAGAATATTTTGACCATTATCTGAAGGGCAAACTTGCTCCTGATTGGATAAAAAAGGGAGTTCCTTATAGAGGGAAATAGATAAATAATAAGTCGCAATAGCGGTAAATTAATCATTTCTTATATCTTTTTTAAGGAGGCGTTATGAAGAGAAAAAAAATCTCATGTTTTGTCTTATCAATGTTTTTTTTAGTCCATATTGTCTCGTCACAAGTTCCAAATTCAGAAGACATGTTAGGTTTCAAGGTTGGAAGTGATAAAAAACTTGCAGATATGCATCAGATCATTGACTATTTCATGAAACTGGATAAGGCCAGCAGCAGGGTTGTGGTCAGGGAAGTGGGAAAGACAACAATGGGCAATCCCTTTTTAGTGGCAATTATAACTTCTGAGAAAAACCATGAAAATCTGGGAAAATACCGTGAATTTCAGCAGAGGCTTGCGGATCCCCGCAAAATTACGGAT
Organism: uncultured Eubacteriales bacterium; assembly: GCA_964648465.1. Lineage (GTDB taxonomy): Bacteria > Acidobacteriota > Aminicenantia > Aminicenantales > Aminicenantaceae > Aminicenans. The sequence goes on from CAZYMU010000039.1 coordinate 12,878, forward strand.
GAAGATGCTCAGAAAATAATCTCTGAAGGTAAAGCTATAGTGATGGTCAATTGTTCCATCCATGCATCTGAAATAGGAGCCTCTCAGATGTCTATGGAGCTGGCCTATGACCTTGCTGCAAAAAACGACGTGAAGACAAAAAATATTCTTGATAATGTCATACTCTTATTACTTCCTATGCACAATCCTGACGGAATCCAGATGGTCGTGGATTGGTACAGGAAGAACTTAGGGACAAAGTATGAAGGGGGCCGAATGCCCTGGCTTTATCATAAATATGTGGGGCATGACAATAACAGAGATTGGTATATGTTCACCCAGGTAGAGTCTCGCCTCACGCTGAATGTCCATAATGCATGGCATCCATTTATCATTGTGGATATGCACCAGATGGGGAACCGTGGCGCAAGGTTATTTGTTCCTCCTTATGTGGATCCATATGAACCGAATATTGACCCGATAATCAGGCAGCAGGTGGCGGTGATGGGAACATTTATTGCTTCGGAATTAACTGCGCAGGGAAAGGGTGGTGTAATGCACAGCAGTGGATTTGATGCCTGGACGCCGGCAAGGGCTTACCACCATTATCATGGAGGAATCCGTATCCTGACAGAAGCGGCAAGCGTGAAGATGGCTACTCCTATTACTGTTGAGTTTGAAAATCTGTCTCTGTCAGCAAGAGAACCTTCGGTGAAAATGCCTATGCCGTGGAAAGGTGGAAAATGGACTCTGAGAGATATCTTGGATTATGATTATTCAGCAGTAATGGCTGCACTGACTAATGCAGCCAGATTAAGAGAAAATTGGATAAGGAATTTTTATAGAGTCCAAAAGAAAGCAGTTACTGCGAATAAGATTCCTTATGCCTTTGTTATTCCCGCACAACAAAGAGACCTGTCAACAGCAGTAAAAATGATGAATGTCTTAAAGTTGGGCGGCGTTGAAATACACCAGGCCAAAGGATCTTTTGTAGCTGACGGCTATACCTATCCTGCAGGAACTTATATTGTTTATATGGCTCAGCCTTTTGGAGGTTTTGCAAAGACTTTGCTTGAAAGACAGGTTTATCCTGAAATAAGGGAATATGCAGGAGGCCCGCTCAAGACCCCTTATGATGTAGTGGGACACACACTGCCTCTTCTTATGGGAGTCGATGTGATTCAGATTGAGAAACCTTGTGAAGTAAAGACTGTTCTGCTTAAGAAAATCGATAAGCCGGTAGGGAAAGTTAAGATAAATAATAAAGCTGTTTGTTATATATGGGGGCATGCTACGAATGACGATATTGTGGTTTTGAACAGACTGTTGAAAAGAGACTACAGGGTTTTCTGGAGTGCAGGGGAATTTGAGGCAGGCGGTGAATCTTATGCTCCCGGGACAATGATTGTCATGCAGAAACCTGGACTTGAAAAGTATCTAAAGGCCATTGCTAAAGATTTGTATGTTCATTTTATAGGATTAAAGGAAAAGCCTTCGGCAAAAGCTTACATGTTGAAACTGCCCAGGCTCGGCCTTTATAAGAGTTGGTCAGCATCAATGGATGAAGGCTGGACCAGATGGGTTCTGGAACAGTATGAATTTGCATATAAAAGTGTTTTTAACAAGGATATAAGAGATGGAAATCTTGGAAAGGATTTCGATGTCATCCTGTTGCCTGATATCATGGAAGATACTATTATAAATGGGATATCTGAAAAATCTATTCCTGTGGAATATTCTGGTGGAATCGGAGAAATTGGAGTGAAAAATATCAGGGAATTTATTGAACAAGGCGGGGCATTGATTGCACTAAATTCTGCTTCCGGGTTTTGCATCAAGCGCTTTAATTTGGGTGTTGCAAACAATGTGGAAAAAGTCAGCAGAAAAGAGTTTTTTGTGCCTGGCTCCCTGCTTAAGGTTTTGAATGACCCAACACATCCCATCACTTTTGGCTATAAAAGGGATGCTGCGATCTTCTTCCGGAGAAGCCCTGTTTTTAAAGCTAATGAAGGAACTAGTGTCGTACGATACCTTGCTAATAGCCTTCTCAGCGGCTGGATGAATGGCGAAGAATATTTGAGAGGCAATAGTGCGATTGTTGATGTTCCTTTTGAGAAAGGAAACATAATAATCATTGGATTTCCAGCCCAGTATAGAGGCCAGTCGCACGGTTCGTTCAGGTATCTTTTTAACTCAATCTTCTATGGGGCTGCAGAGCCTGGCGAGATATAATAAATATTACAATGTGCCTTTTGGATGTTGTGATTTCTTTGATATGACAAAAAAAATGGAACCTGTTGCAGTATTGTTTAATCCTTCATCCGGAAGGGGGAAATCATCTAAACGTCTTGGCAGGATTGAGAATAACCTCAAGAAATACAGAATATATTACAAGATTTTTACTACACAGAGTGAAGAACATCTTAGGCAGCTAGCCCGGGATCTTGCAAATGAAAACCGGATTATCGTTGGAGTCGGTGGTGATACAACCATGACTCTAATTGCTACAGAAATACTGGATTTAAAATCTGATTCTATCCTTGGAATGATAGCTACTGGCTCTGCTAATGATATAATCAAGGGGATTGGATGTTATGATATGGAAGCTCAAGGCCGGGCGGTTAAAACTGGGAGGGTTAAGAAAATGGATGTTGGCCAGATAGAAATCGATGGATTGTCCAGTCCAATAACATTCCTCGGATCTGTAAGCTTGGGGCTTGGGGTGACAGTTAATCGTTATGTTGAAGAAACATTCAATCGTTATCCAATGTGGAGTAAGTACGGCTTAACGAGTCAAGCAATTACTGGTATTTTTTCGATAAGAAAATCGTTTACCAAAAAAGATGTCCCTTGCAAGGTGTGGATCAAGACAAGCACGTTTCAGAAGTGTGTAGATTTTGCATTGATTGTATTTGCAAACGTTCCTTCTTATGCCAGTGGTTTGAAAGTGACGCCTAATGCTTCGCCATTTAGCGGAAAGTTGGAGTGTTGTATTATAAATTCAATGTCCATGCTTCGTTCTTTGGCTATTGGGATTCAAATAAAGAGGGGTAGACATCTACACAGGAGCGAAGTTCAACTTATTACTGACACTAATTTCGAAGTCATGCCTGAGGAGAAAATCGATCTTCAGTATGACGGCAAAATCATTGAGGGGATCAGGAAGTTTAAAGTTTCTGTTCTACCATCTGCATTGAATGTATTTGTTTTGCCTGGATAGATTTTGTACAGAGACTCAGTTTGAAATACAGGAGAATCTCCATGAAAAAATCTTTAGGTGCGAAGGCAATCGTTTATCCTGCTCCTGCTTTTGTTGTTGGGACCTATGACAGGCAAGGTAAGCCAAATGTGATGACAGTTGCCTGGGGAGATCCCTGAAGGAAAGTCTCATTTTGGTCGCTATTTTGCAAACAGCTGCTCAAGGCTTAAAGAGCTTGATCCTGCAGGGTATGCACTGCTTGAGAAATTCTATAGGCCATATCTAACCTTCACTCCAGAACTGCCTGAGAACTTCCAGGGAACTTTTTATTTTGCCAAAACGTATATAGATATGAAATAAAAATGTGTGTGTATTTTTTAAGATTTGGAGGAATTCATGAAGACTAAAATCTTGTTCACAATCTTGTTTTTTCTGTGTTTAACGTTTTCGTATTCTCATCAGGATGTAAAAAATCTGACCCTGCCTGTCAGTGGAATTGACAAGTTGGAGATAGACTGTGGAGCCGGATTTTTAAAGGTAAATGGGATTAAAGAAGGAATTGGAAATATCGAAGTCGAGGCTGAAATTGTACTAAGAGGAATGAGTCAGAACAAGGCAGAAGATTTTATAAAGCGAAATGTTAAACTTTCTCTAAAGAAAGTGGGAAATAAAGCTGTTTTAATCAGTAAATTTGATAACTCCTTTTCTTCTATTTTCTCTTTTAGGGAAAAGCTCATCAATATCACTGTAAAGATGCCGGAAGTAATGGATTTGGATATCGATGACGGTTCCGGCTTCATAACTGTTGACAACATAAATGGAGCGGTGGTTGTTGATGATGGATCGGGCGAGATGCACATCGAAAATATAACAGGCAATCTGGATATTGACGATGGTTCCGGTGAAATCAATGTCTCTAATGTGGAAGGCAATATGAACATTGACGACGGCTCAGGTGAAATCATTGTTTCTAATGTAGCAGGAAATATGGTCGTTGATGACGGTTCGGGGGATGTTGACTTCGAAGATATTCGCGGTTCAATTTCGATAGATGATAATTCCGGATCGATAGACATAAGAGATGTCCTTGGTGATGTAACCATAATTGACGGATCAGGTTCTATAAGAGTCAACGGTGTTGAGAAAGACGTTATTATTAAAAGAGATGGAAATGGCAGCGTCAACATATCAAATGTAAAAGGAAAAGTAGTCAAATAGAAATTGAGGAAACTCCTGTAATCTAGTATTAATAGGCTCTCTAAGAACTCCTCTCGACTTCATCCGATTGATTACTCTCCCTACAGTCGATGAAAAGATCTCTAGGTCTTCTCTGTGAAGAAGTACTGCCAGCTTATCTCTTCCCCAACGCGGATATTGCTCTCTTAACTCTCTAATCCTCTCTACAACATGGGAAGATAGCTGAGACTTTCTTACCCGATGAGGCCTGCATGACAGCTACTTCAATGTGTCACTAATGTATCTGAACGAGTATAGATTATTGCTTGTGATGGTCAATTCCCATATAATTCATTTTTGTGCCCTCATAATTTAATTTTTGACCTTGCGGGTAGTCTATCAGAAATCGTAACATGAAAATAGAATAAAAGGAGGTATCAATGAAAGTAAGAAAAAAAATAACGCTTTTATTGCTTGTATCTATTTCGTTAATATTTGTTTTTTCTGTAAATGCAACTTCGAACGAAAATTATGCTCAAAAAATAAAAACGTTTGAAAAGTTTGTAAAAACACAAATGGAAATCGACAAAATTCCCGGTTTATCCATCGGATTTTACAAAGATGATTTTGTATGGGCAAAAGGATTCGGTTATGCTGATCTGGAAAATAAAATTCCAGCGACTGATAAATCAGCCTACCGGCTTGCTTCAAACACAAAATCCATGGTCGCCGCAGCAATTCTCCAACTGGTTGAAAAAGGTAAAATTGATTTGGATGCTGAGGTGCAAAAATATGTGCCCTATTTTCCCCGAAAAAAATGGCCTGTTACAGTGCGCCAACTGCTGGGACATCTTGGTGGGATCAGTCATTATAAGAATTATGAACTGGAAGGCAGAATTAAAGAACACAAAGATACCAAAGAATCATTGGAAATTTTTGCAGACTGGGATTTGATCTCAGAACCGGGTTCTGAATACCATTATTCAAGTTATGGATATAATTTGCTCGGTGCTGTGATCGAAGGCGCAGCAAAACAGTCATTCGGAGAGTACCTGCGGAAAAGTTTGTGGGGACCACTTGATATGAATGAAACCTACATGGACAATCCTTTCAATCTGTTTCCAAATAGAGTCAGAGGTTACCGCTTGATAGAAGGCGAAATTAAAAATTCCGAATTTGTGGATATTAGCAGCCGGTTTGCCGCCGGCGGCACTCGTTCAACTGTTTTAGATTTATTGAAATATGCCAGAGGATTGAGTACTGAAAAAGTCCTGACGCAGAAATCCATTGATTTGATGTACACTTCCATGGCAACAACGCACGGTTATTTTACAGATTACGGGATGGGCTGGAGAGTTGATCCGGTGAATGGTCGCTTTCATGTCTATCACACCGGCGGACAACCAGAGACAAGAACATTATTAGTCCGATTTCCGAGAGAAAATTTTGCCATTGCATTAGCATATAATCTTGAAGGTGGAAATTTGCATGCATACTCGCATCGCTTGTTCCATCTCATTTTTGATGAACCGTGGGATTTGGACGTTTATACGGGCAGCAAAATTGATGATGCAATTTTCAGGGGGCTCTGGTATGTTTTCAATTATGGGCTGGCTTATTTTGATCGGTATGAAAAATCATTTACAAAAGATCGCCAGGAGTTAGCCGATGCTTTTAAATATTTAAATAAATGCATCAATCCCGATTCGCTCGAAAAGGATTATCACAAATTTAATAAGAAAATTCGAGATGGACAGCATCCGATTGCCAATCAAGCATTTGTAAAAATCGGTTCGTTCATGGCAGCCAAACTGAAGCATGAATATGGAGCTGACCAAATGGAAAAATATCACAAAATGGGTACAATTGGATTTTTTAATGATTATTTGAAAATAATGAACTCGCAGCCAACATTAACAACAGAAACCAGCTTGAATAGCTCTTTGGAAGATATAATTAAAAAATGGAATCAGGATTGGGTAAAAACGAATACAAATTTTACACGCCAAGTATCGCTTACGCCAGTTTCGGATTTGGAGAAAGTTGGAAAATTGATAAAGAGAACATTTGCCGGGTGTAAAATATATCCGGATTTTAGCACAAAGCTGGCTGAAATTACGAGATATTTTTATCTTAAAGAAAATTTTGAAAAAGCATTGGAAGTCGCAGGGTTGTCCGTCGTGCTTTATCCCGAGATAGCTGTTCCGAACGTTATTCTCGGGAATGTTTATATTTGTACTGGAAAAATGGAAAAGGCTTTACAATGTTACAAAAAAGCCAAGGAAATAAATAAGGAAGATCAAGTCATCATTGCGAGAAGTTTAAATCAATATGCGACCGAACTCATATATTTCAACAATTTCGCTTCTGCCATGGATTTACTCAATGTCGCTCTAAAATTGTACCCAAATGAGGCCAGATTTTACAGCAGCATGGGAGAAATTTATCTGCGCCAGAGTAAACCTTATTTTGAAAAAGCCTTGCAAATTGATCCCATGTTTGAGCCTGCCAGAAGAAGAATGAAGGAAATTTGGTAAATTAAGTGATAAACGAAGGCAAATATGATTTCTAAATTCAAGGGATTATATTTCGTGTTTATAAAATAGAGCGGTTTGTTATAATAGAGATTCGAATTATTGGTGCGCCCGTAGCTCAGTGGATAGAGCGGTGGACTTCGAATCCAAAGGTCGGGGGTTCAAATCCCTCCGGGCGTGCCATATCTAAGTATTTGTAAATAGGGAAGTTGTGTGCCTTGAGGGGAAAGTATGTCTTAAATTGTGCATCCTAATCCCTGTGTCGCATTTTCGAGTCCTGTCAGGTGCACCAGCCTCCTCGAATGATTTCATATGTTTGACTTTTTCTAATATCAGTGGCTATAATCGGGGGAAAGTCGATTTCAAAAATTTTCAGGAGGGATAAAATAAAAAAGAGTTTCCTGGATTTACTCCAAGAGCAGGTTCTCCTTTGTGATGGCGCTATGGGAACTATGCTTTACAGCAAAGGAGTCTATCTCAATTCTTGTTTTGATGAACTCAATCTAGTCAACCCTGATCTTGTCAAAGATATACACACAGAATATATCCAGAGCGGTGCGGATATCATTGAGACAAATACATTTGGTGCCAATCGCTACAAACTGAAGGGTTTTGGACTTGAAGATAAAGTGGCTGATATCAACAGGGCCGGTGCCCGTACAGCTAGAGAAACAGCAGGTAAAGACATTTTCGTTGCCGGCTCCGTCGGCCCTCTTGGATTGAAGATTGAACCTTGGGGGCCTACATCCGTTGAAGAAGCAGAGCAGGCTTTCTGTGAGCAGGCAGAGGCCCTCCTCGAAGGAGGGGTGGATCTTTTCATCCTTGAGACTTTCTCCGATATCAACGAAATTCATCAAGCCATCAAAGCCATTCAAAAATTAGAGAAATCAGCCGTCATTGTCGCTGAAATGACCATTCAGGAGGACGGGAACAGCCTTTACGGCACCACACCTGAAGTCTTCACCAAAAAACTGGAAGAGTGGAAAGCTCATGTGGTCGGCGTCAACTGCAGTGTGGGTTCAGCCCATATGTATGAGTGCATAAAAAAAATGGCAGAGGTTACAAAACTTCCCCTTTCGGCGATGCCCAATGCAGGAATCCCAAGGGAAGTTGAAGGAAGGAACATTTATCTCTGTTCTCCTGATTATATGGCTGAATATGCCAAGCGCTTCATTCTAAGAGGGGTGAAGGTTGTGGGTGGATGTTGCGGAACAACTCCCGCACATACTAAGTCCATGAGAGCAGCCATCAGAGCTTTACAGCCTCCCACAAGAAGAATGACGCGCATTTCTTTAACACACGAAGAAAAGAGAAAAAGAGCCGTAATCCCGATAAGGGACAAATCCAGGATGGCCCGGAATATCATGGATGGGGGATTTATCGTCAGCGTTGAAATCGTACCACCAAGGGGACACAATCCCTCCAAAGTCATAGAAGTGGCTTCTATGCTTGAGCGGGAAGGAATCGATTGTGTCAATATTCCCGATGGACCCCGAGCCAGTGCCCGTATGAGTCCCATGGCCCTAGCTTTTATCCTGCTGGCAAAGACCAAGATAGAACCCATCCTTCATTATACCTGCCGTGATCGGAATCTCCTGGGGATGCAGTCTGATCTTCTGGGGATTTACGCCCAGGGAATCAGGAATATTCTCATAATAACAGGTGACCCCCCGAAGCTTGGCGATTATCCTGATGCTACGGCTGTGTTCGATGTCGATTCTATCGGGCTCACTAATGTAGTCAATTATTTAAACGAAGGCGTTGATGTTGGAGGAAGAAAATTAGCTGAAGCCACAGGATTCCACATAGGAGTGGGTGCCAACCCGGGAGCAATCAACCTGGATTATGAGATATCACGATTTGAGTGGAAGGTTGATGCAGGAGCCGAGTTTGCCATTACCCAGCCTATTTATGATATTGGCATCCTGGAGAGTTTCTTGAAGAGGATAGAACATTGTCGCATTCCTATATTAGCAGGGATATGGCCCCTGTTCAGTTTGAGGAACGCCGAGTTCATGCATAATGAAGTCCCCGGAGCCTGTGTTCCGCAGGAAATAATGGAGAGGATGAGGAAAGCCCAGGAGATGGGGCCAGAGAAGGCAAGACGGGAAGGCGTCATAATCGCCCAGGAAGTGGTTTCAAAGCTAAAAGGAGTGGTGCAAGGCATTCAAATAAGCCCACCTTTAGGAAAGTATGAGTTAGCGCTCGAAGTTCTAGAGGTGTTATAAGAAACATCTTTTTTCAGTGGTGATGATTATGCCCTTTTTTAGTATGAGTCCTGTCATGGATGGATTAAAAAAATGATTATTGTAGGAGAAAGACTAAACTCCAGCAGAAAGACTGTCTGTAAAGCTTTCGATCAGAGGGATGAAAAATATATTGTTGACCAAGCCAAAAAGCAGGAAGAGGCTGGAGCGAGCTACATAGATTTAAATACGGCCGCCCTTTTAGATAAGGAAATTGAAATACTGGAGTGGACCATCCCCCTTCTCCAGAAAGAACTGAACGTTCCCCTCTCTATCGATACCCCCAACCCTGAAGCTATGAAGGAAGGATTAATCCTTCATAAGGGCCAAGCGCTTCTGAACTCTCTAAGCGGAGAATCGGAGAGAATCAAGACTTTTCTTCCTCTAATAAAAGAATATAAGCCGTGCGTCATCGTGCTTTGTCTTGATGATAGCGGTCTGCCTGAGACGTCTGATAAAGAGCTTTCAATCGCTCAGAAGATGGTCAAGCTCTTGGAAAAAGAAGGTGTCGAGCTAGATGATGTATTTGTTGATCCTCTCGTCCAGACTATAGGGGCTGATCAAAACGCAGCCAATCTTTTTCTAGAATCTTTGGAGAAGATAAACAAGAACTTGCCCGGAATAAAAACTGTTGCGGGAATTAGCAATGTATCTTTCGGTCTTCCCAGAAGAAGCCTATTGAATAGGACTTTTCTTACTTTAGCCATATCCAAAGGATTGGATGCCGCCATTCTGGATCCTCTGGATAAAGAGATTCTTAGGGCTATTCACTCTGCTCAGGCTTTATCGGGAAAAGACCCTTATCTCAAAAACTATCTAGCGTTTGTAAGAAAGGAGAATCAGCGTAAAAATATAAGATAATTGTTATAGAAATGAATATTTTCATTTCCTGGATAAGATTTGGCATTCAGGAATTTTTTATGCGTTATTTTCGTTTACTTAATGAGTTTTAGTTTACGCATATCTTTTTCTGACCACCCATTTGTTAGGGGAAAATCGGTTATTTCTCTAAAACTTAAAACCATAGGGAACTGGACTTCGGATCCAAAGGTCGGGGGTTCAAATCCCTCCGGGCGTGCCACTTATTACCAAGATTT
>CAZYMU010000040.1:0-22262 GCA_964648465.1 uncultured Eubacteriales bacterium
TCACTGTCTACAATCCTGTACTTCTTCAATGTGATTCCATCACCGGCCCTGGAATAAAGGAAATCACTACCATCAATATAAATACAGTGGCTCCCTTCGGGAAGGGTTAATACTGCTTTCTGTTTTCCTTCAGGATCGAGAATATATACATCCCTGCTGGGGTTTTTCGAAAACTCCCCGCTAAGGACATACACTTTCCCGGTACTATCAACAGCAATGTCTTTGTATATAATCTCACAGGGAATAACAAATGAACCGATTTTTTTCTTTTTTACATGTTTCATCTTCATGAGACTGTGGGACCACAGTTCTTTCCCTTGTGAGTCAAATTTAACTATCTTATCCTGGAAATTATAAGCAATATATAGATTCTTCATAGAATCAAAATCAAAATCTATCCAATTCATCATAAGTGAAGAATTCTTTTCTGAATAACGAAATTTCCGGATGACCTCTCCCTTTGTGTTTATCAATACGATCCTGCATCCCTGATCTGAAGTTACTGCAGCCACAGCAATCTCACTATCAGAGATTACTTTAAAATCATTTATTAACATCCTTAGAGGAATGCGGTGCTGAAATTTCAGATCCTTATTAAATACTTGAAACCCGGGAATATACTGGTCAGTCACATAAATATACGCCCTGGAACAGTCAAGAAGCCTGGGGGCTAAAAACTCCCCAGGCCCCTGACCTTTCCGTCCGATTTTTTTCTGTAAGTTCCCCTGACAATCAAATTTTTTAAGGCAGTAATCCATTGCATCGGTCACATAAATATAATTCTGCGAATCCACTGCAACACCAGCCCACTGGAATAAAATATTGTCATCAAGATTTCCGATAGAAAGGACTTCTTCAAACGATACCTGCCGCACTTCTTCTGCTTGTATGAACTGAAGCCTGGAACAAAACAGCACACCTAAAAACAAAATTCCCATACAAATCTTTCCTTTTCTCATTTTTATCCACCCGTAATCTATAAGACGACAGAGAAACTTTTACTTTCTCATTTCACAGAATTCATCATCTTTCAATATACTTCTTACAAAAAACATAACCAACTATACAGATAATCTCCCCACCCATATAAATATGTGAAAGAGGATCATCAACACATCTTATAAAAGCATCCTCACAATCCGCTGCTTCAACAAACGAAACATTTAAACTAAAAATCACGGCAAATAATACCACCAAAATTAGCAGCTTATTTAGATTTTTGCATTTTTTTCTCATTTTTCCCTCCTTTTAAATTTAGGTCTCAATATAATACTTAATAATAATACTTAATACACCAGCTATACCCCACTATACATCCGGCAGCATACATACCAAAGACTTCAAGTCCCCCAAATGCACCAGCAATCAAAGCATCAGCTCCACATTTAACCACTGCATCCATACAAACATTTTTAGCCTGCATGAACGGAGCCGTGACCTGGAGCAAAGCTAACAAAAGCAAAACTCCAACAATAATTTTGTTTCTATTAATTTTTCTCATTGTTTAACCTCCTTTCAGTTAAGATATATAGCAATATTTATGCCAGAAATAATTTATAATGATATTCGTCTAAGATGTTGAATATAATGAAGATATAAAATACAATCTATATAGAAAAACAATCAAAATAAGAAAAAAATGGCACACTTTATGCCGTCTCCCCATATTTACATGTCACACTTTGTGACATGCAGCATTATCCACGGAGTCCTGGGTTATTCACGAGTCAAGCTTGCTGCAGATGCAAGGCACAGCGCATGAAGTTGTGGTCCTTCACCACGAATGTGCTGTAACGAAGCAGATGCAGTAAGATCGGCTCGCCTGTAAGGTAAAGAATGCCGATATTTAGAAAAAAGAATTGCATTATTGGAAGAGAGCTAAATTTTATGCTGAAGCGAAAATCAATGTAACTGGCAGATATAAAAAAATAAATATTGGTATCGGCATTCTTTATGAATAATCCAGGAGAATGGATATTGCCATCTGCATATGATATATTTAGGATGAAAATGGTACATGCCAGATTTGCTCCAAGCCCAACTGGATACCTGCACATAGGTGCAGCACGCACATGCCTTATTAACTGGCTGTTTGCACGTCATCATAAAGGAAAGTTTATACTCCGTATTGAAGATACGGATACAGCCAGATCCTCAGACAAGATGAGCATGGGAATAATCCAGGCACTGACATGGCTGGGGCTTGACTGGGATGAAGGACCAATCTTTCAGTCAAAAAGAATAGAGATTTACAGGAATAAAGCAGAAGAGCTTGTCCGGAAGGGAAAGGCTTATTACTGCTACTGCCTGCCCGAGGAAATTCAGAAAAGAAAAAAAGAAGCCCTGGATTCAGGAAAAAACTGGATTCAGGACCGCCGTTGTTTAAGGATTTCACCCGAGGAGAAAAGGCGTTTTGAACTGCACAAAAAGCCTAGGGCTATCAGATTTCTGGTCCCTGAGGGTGAAATAAATTATAACGATTTAATTCACGGACACATCTGTGTACAGAACGAAAACATCGAGGATTTCGTCTTGTTACGAAGCGATGGCCTCCCTACCTACCATCTCTCTGTTGTTGTAGATGATATAGAGCAAAAAATAACGCATATCATCCGGGGTGATGACCATATTTCTAACACGCCTAAACAGATCTTGCTTTATCAGGCATTTGGTGTTGAACCGCCTGAATTTGCCCATCAATCTCTTATTCTCGGCAAGGACAAAAAGAAACTGAGTAAAAGGCACGGCGTGAGTTCTGTCCTTCAATTCAAAGAGGATGGTTATCTGTCCCTTGCCATTTTGAATTTTTTAGCCCAGATGAGCTGGTCACCTGGTGAAGAAAGGATTTATTCTTTAGATGAAATGGTAAACAGATTTTCTCTTGAAAAACGTGCCAAAGGCAATCCTGTATTCGACCTGTCTAAACTCGACTGGCTTAACGGCCAGTTAATCTCCGCAATGACAGCCGATGAGCTCTTTCCTTATGTAAAAACTGAATTGAAAAATGCAAATCTCTGGCAGGATAAATATGCAAAAGAGCAAAAAGAATGGTTTTTCAGGCTCCTGAACCTGCTAAAGGAGAGAAGTAGAAAAATCAAAGAATTTGCAGTAAGAGGAAGGCCTTTTCTTTCAGATGACTTTGAATATGACCCTTCCGGTGTTGAAAAATACTTAAACGATAAAAGTATGGAAGAACTCCTGCAAAAATTAATGAGCGATTTTGAAGAAATGCAAACTTTTACCGCAGAAAACATAGAACATGCTTTGCGTAAAAGAGCAGAAAAAGAAGGACTAAAAGCGGCTTTTTTTATACATGCTTTAAGAATGCTTATTCTAGGAATGCCAGTCAGCCCAGGTCTTTTTGATGTAGTAGAGCTTTTGGGCAGAGAAAAAACAATCCGCCGCGTTAATGCTTACTTCAAGAATAATCCAGGCTAAATATTCTCGATAAAATGGTCTATACATATTTATAAAAAAGGGTTGACTACCATTAGAAAAAACATATAAAATTAATGGGAGTGTGAAAGGAACAAAATTCATTTTTCTATAGAAGAAAAATTAATTATATAGCCAAGGTTTAAGGTCATTGAAGAATAAAGCGTACTTGTCTTTATTAAATAACAGAGGAATGGATAGAATTAATTACACCAAAAACTTACTGATACTGAACAATAATCAAGAAGAAAGAAAGTATCTATATAATCTGTTCAGTAAAGTTGGTCATGCTTATTCAGCCTCCACATTGGAAAAAACCATTTCCTTTCTTGAATCAAACAATATCAATGTCATCATTGTTAAAGATTCGATGGCACATTATTCCTCACTCAAAGGATTACTAAAAAAAACAACAAGCATCCTTATCATAGGAAAAGAGGAAAAAAATCTAAATGAAATCAGCAGTGAATGGCCTCAAGCTTACCACCTAGATACTCATGTTTTTCCATCTGAGGAAAAAGATAACAACGGCCTTCTGCGAACACTCGAAAGTGCAGTTGAACATTCCAAATTGAAAATGCAAGTTGAAAACTTGCGGAATTGTGTTATGCAAAATGACATAGATATGAAAGAAGCTTTTCTAGAGATAAAAGAAATCAAAAATGTTATCCAGGATTCAATCGTCAAAGAACTGGAAAAACGCATTGAGGTTGAGGCTAAATATTTTTCTTTCAAAAAGGAAAAACTGAAAATTGAGCATATCCTCAAAAAGCTCTACAGAGCTAACGATGTGACAAGTTTATTGGATATCGTGGACGACATAAAAGAAATCGTCCAGGCCCAAGGTATTTCTATCTACATCATTGACGAAAATGAAACACTCGGAAAATACATAAAGCCTCTGGTATGGGATGATTCCATTTTATCTCATCCAGACTTTTCAAAACATATCGTTCTTATTGACTCTCAGGATTTTGCTGCATCCGTTGCTAATGACGGCCTTGAAATCAATTCTTCTAATCCTGTCTTCGATAACAGGCTATCCAGAAGATATATCGAACAATTAAAATTCCCCCTTGAAAACATTCTTTCTGTCCCAATTATGCATGACAGAAAAATAATAGGTGTTTTGGAAGTATATAACAAAAGTAAAAACAAAAATTCAAAAAAAAGAGGATTCTCAAAAGAAGAGCAGCAAGTAATGCGAAGGCTTTCTGAACATATTTCCATAGCTATCACAAAACTTAACCTGATTCAGTATGATGCCCTGACCGGCCTGCTCCGCCCTGATCCCTTTTTTAATAAAATAATTCATAAGTTAAAATTGGAGAAAAAAAGATATCAGGAACAATCATTTTACTCCCTTGTTATGGGTGATGTAGACTGGTTTAAAAACTATAACGACAGAAACGGCCATGAAGCCGGCAATAAGCTCCTCAGAGAATTGGCTTCCATCCTAAAATCCTCTATAAGAGAAGAAGATTTTCTGTGCCGCTATGGCGGAGAAGAATTCGTGTTTTTTCTCTCCTCCATAAAAAGCAAAGAAGAAGCTTTTATCTTTACCGAAAGAATTAGAAAAAACGTAGAAGAACATTATTTTGAACATCAGGAATTCCAGCCAAGGAACAATATGACAATGAGCTTTGGCATTACTAACTTCTCAAAAGATAAGTTCACATCTTTGGATTCAATCACAAAAAATAGCCTGAAAAAGATAGTTAACGAAGCAGACATGGCTCTTGCAGAAGCAAAAGGTAAAAGAGCATTGCAATTAGGCATCAAAGATAAGAAAAAAATTCCAAATGACAAAAACAGAATCTCTGTATATTGTAAAGAAAAAATTGACGAACTAGGAAGACAAGATATTGTCATGCCATACAAAGAAATTTATGCTCAGGAAAGAAGAACGTTCAAAAGGTACTACACTTCAACTGTTCTTATTTACAAAAATGACAGATCTCAATCAGTAACAAAGACAATAAATTTGAGCCTTAATGGGGCAAAAATCAGCAGTGAATTAAAGCTTCCCAAGGATAAAACATATGAGATAATCATCATCCTTGGAAATAAAGCCTGCCAGTGCAAAGGAAATGTAGTCTATTCTGAAAAATTAAATACAAGCCTTCCTTATTACCATTCAGGTTTAAAATTCAGGGAATTGCCTCTAAAGGACAGGATAATATTTGAGGACTATTTTAATTCTATCAACACAAAAGGATCATCTCTCTCGCAATAGGCTTTCTTTTTCTATTTAATTTCCAATTCTTCAATTATTGATTCCAAATATTGGGCAGGAGGGGTTATACACTCATAATAGTTATCTTTCAATTCTTTTATCTTATTATCAAAAGAAATAAAATCCTCTTCATTACTCCAGTTTTCCATGCTTACTTTCTCAAGGATATCTTTAATAACATTTTCATTTAAAACACCCACTGTATACCTCGGCAGTGAACAGTTATCTTTCTCACACATTCTTATATTGCCCAACATAAACTTTCGGAGCTCATCTTGATGCCGTATGATCTCCTGTTTTACAAAAAATTGATCTTTGGGAGATTCAGTCTCAGAAAGTTCTATATAGAGTTTTTTAGCCTTATCTATACTATCAGTCATGACAGAAATAAGAACCTCTGTGTCCAGGATTATCTTATTATTATTCTCAAAATAGTTAATTTCACCATCATTCTCTATATCTTCAACCTTACGGTATTTCTCTAAGACTTCATAAGTATCTTGAAATGTTTCCTCAGGCTTAACTTCCTCTGTCTCATGGGAAATGTCTTCTTCTTCGGTATCTTCAACTGGACGCGGCTCTCCCGGAAGATATTTCTTTTCTTCTTTCTCTTCTTCCATCTTTGTTTCTATAGTTTCTTCAGTTTCGGTTACTGTTTCTACTTCCGCCTCCTGTTCTAAGCCTTGTTCCGGTTCTTCTCCTTCTGCTTCGATATCCGGACCAACTTCTGGCTTTACTTCCGGTTCCTTTTCATGCTCAACCTCTTTGATTTCTTCTTCTAAAGGCTCGGCTGCCGTAAGAAGTTCTTTTATTTTATTAAGCTTTGAGAGTTCATTTTTTAAGTTAAAACTTACTTCTTTGCCGCCATCATTTTCAGGAATATCGGCTACAATCCCGTATTTCTCTTCGAGCTGAACTTTCAGTGAAGTTACTTTTCCGGTAACTTCTTGATTGATTTCCTCAAGCTTCTTGTTCAACTCACTTACATTCCTCAATTCTTCGAGAGATTTCCCTGTAATAACCTCAATCTCAGTTTGAAACTGAATCGCCCTATCAAGATGTTCTTTTATCTGTCTTTTTATATCCTCTTTTTCACTTTCAAACTCACTAAGAATCGATTTGTAACTTGTTAAAGATTCTTTTTCTTCTTCTATGTCCTCTTCGATCTGAGTTATTCTCTTTTCAGCTTCCTCTTTTTCCAGCCTGATTTTTTCCTCAAGTTCTTTTTCTACTTTCTCCTTTTTCTGGGAAAGAACTGCCTTTAATTGATTCTCGATCTCTTCAATAATAGACGCAGATTGTTTTACAAAATCTTTATCTTTTTTCATTTTGATCTCCTTAAGCCTTTGGACATATGTTATTACTCACAAAAAATTCTGTCAAGATGATACTTCCTCTTAAAAAAGCAATTTTATGCTATCTATACTGGCAGAGAAACAGTTCTAATTCAATAGCCTTTAGAGACGAATTATCAGGGTAATTTCATCTTTATTCTCTCATCTATAAAGGTGATGCTTTATCACCTTAAATTAAGATTGATAAAAATAACTCATTAATGTATAAAGAATAGCGAATGAACCAAACTAGTCGAATTTTTTATAATTTAATTTCACCCGACAGGTTGCCGAGTAAAGGAGTGGAACAATGAACAATCAAGAAGAAATCTTGATCATAGATGAAAAAAGAAAAAACAGAGCTTTCCTCTCACAGATCTTGAACAGTCTGGATGTATCCATTAAAGAGGTGTCATCTCTCTCTGAAGCCTCAAATCAACTTTCCAATTCGACTAATATCTCCATGGCAATGATTTCCCTCAGTCATTCTTACGCTAATGCTTTAAACTCCCTCCGCCGCATAAAATCTATCAACCCAGAATTATCTATAGTTTTTCTTTCTAAAATCGAGGAACAGGATATGGCAATATCCCTCCTGCAAAAAGGTATTATCGACCATATTGCCCTTCCCCATAATGCGGCAGGAATCTTTTCTGCTGTGAAAAACGGGCTTGAAAAAAGAGAATTAATTAAAAAAAATAAATTATACTTGCAAAAACTAGGCAACTTAAGGTTGCAGCAGCAAAAAAATATAAGAAAAGCCCTGGAGCTTGAAGATATCTATGACACGACTATTGAAAATTTGATGACAGCTCTGGACTTGAGGGATGTGGAAACATTTGGCCACTCCCAGGCCGTAGCAAAATACAGCCAGGTCCTTTCCCAGATCCTGGGGATCAAAGACAAGGATGTCCTCGACAATATAAGAAAAGGAGCACTTCTTCATGATGTGGGAAAAATCGCAATCCCTGACTCTATCCTCAAAAAACCGGGTTCTCTTTCAGCCAAAGAATGGGAAAAAATAAGGCTTCATCCGTCCTTAGGCTTCGGATTGATCAAAGAGATAAAACTCTTAAAAGAAGTCGGAAATATCATACTGTATCATCACGAAAGATATGACGGCACAGGTTATCCAAAACAATTGAAGAAAGACAAAATACCTATAGAAGCCAGGATATTTGCCCTGGCTGACGCTCTTGATGCCATCACTTCTCATCGTCCATACAGCAAAGAGAGAAATTTCGAGACTGCAAAAAAAGAAATCCAGGAAAACGCAAATACACAATTTGATCCTCAAGTGGTTGAAGCCTTTTGCTCTTTAAGTTTAGATAAATGGAAAAAAATCCGTTTTGATACAACAAGGCTCATGCCCTCCTTCGAAAACATGCTCCATACTATGCAATAGTGGCAGAGATGACTCGTGGAATCCCATGAAGATCTTTAAAACATTTCACATCTCTCCAGCCGGACCCAAACATTTCCATTGTTTTATCCTTCTGCCCATGACCAATTTCAAAAATAAGATATCCACCAGATTTTAAATACACTGGAGACTCCTTTACCAATTTTCTTATAACTTCCAGTCCGGTTTTTCCGGCCACAAGGGCCTTCCTGGGTTCATGCTTTATAATCTCTTCCTGGAGAGTTCTCCATTCTGTGTCAGAAACATAAGGAGGATTTGAAATGATAAAGCCGCATTTACCTTCCAAATTTAATTTTTTTAAAGGAGTAAACAAATTTCCGTAGACAAAGGTTATTTTTGAGATTTCTTGAACGGCTGCATTCAACCGCGCATTTTTCAGGGCCTTACGTGAAATATCGCTTGCAATTATCCGCGCCAGAGGAAGCTCTTTTGCCAAAGATACCGCAATATTTCCGCATCCCGTGCCTATATCCACTATAATTTCTTCTCTCCCCGATGAAACCTTAATAACACTATCCACCACCAATTCTGTTTCTGGTCTTGGGATCAAAACCCCAGGGAAAACCCTAAACGGGATAGACCAGAATTCCTTTTCCCCTATTAAATATGCCAGGGGAGATCCATCAAGGCGGGAGGAAATTAATCGATAGTATAACTTCTTCTGTGCTGCGGATAGTCTTCTATCTGAACCAGCATAAAATTCTTCTTCTGAAATCGATGCGGCCTTTAAAAGCAAAATCTTAGCTTCAAGAGCAGGCTGGTCAATGTCTTTTAGAAGAGACTTCCCATTGACATACAATTGCTGAATTTTGCTCAATTGAAATTCTATTTATGACGAGGATTTGGCCTTATCCCCCATAATCTGAGCCTGAAGATGAACCGTTAATGCATCAATGACCTCATCTATATTTCCATCAAGTATGTTTTCTAATTTGTGGAGAGTTAAATTCAATCGGTGATCTGTAACCCTTGACTGGGGGAAATTATATGTTCTTATCTTCTCGCTTCTGTCCCCTGCTCCTACCTGAGATTTCCTGTCTTGAGAAATCTGTTTCTGCTGTTCAGTAATGGCTTTGTCCATCAATCTCGACCGCAAAATCCGCAGAGCTTTTTCTTTATTCCGGTGCTGGGATTTCTCATCTTGACATGAAGCTGTAATCCCACTGGGCTTATGAGTGACACGAATGGCAGTATAGTTGCGGTTAACATTCTGCCCTCCAGGACCCGAAGCCCCGAAAGCTTCTATCCTTAAATCCTTATGGTCCAGTAGAACATCAACCTCATCAGCTTCCGGAAGTACAGCAACCGTCACTGTGGATGTATGGATTCGACCACTGGCCTCAGTTTTTGGAACGCGCTGAACCCGGTGAACACCGCTTTCAAACTTCAGATGCGAATAAACACTATCCCCACGGATATTGACAATAATTTCTTTAAAACCACCGACAGGAGACGGGCTTGTGCTCATAACTTCCGATTTCCATCCCTTCTTTTCTGCAAGGTGGAAATACATGCGGAATAGATCCTGAGCAAAAAGGGAAGCCTCATCTCCACCTGCCCCGGCTCGAATCTCAAGAAATACATCCTTTTCATCATTAGGGTCTTTAGGAAGCAGCAATATCTTAAGCTCTTTTTCAAGCTCTTCCTCTTTTTGATGCTGTTCCTTTAAATCCTCTTCCGCCAGCTTTCTTAAATCCGGGTCCACATCCGCATCGTCTAATATCTCTTTAGAGTCTCTAATATCTTTCTGAATCTTCTCAAAGTATTCATATTTCTTAACGATAGGCTCCAATTTAGCCCGTTCTTTTGATATTTTCTTAAGCTTTTGAGGGTCTGAAACTAAAGCGAGGTTAGACAGAGACAGTGTAAGGCTGCGGTATTTTTCCTTTATATTTTTCAGTTCTTGAAGCATCCTTTCTATTTATTGACATTACTATATTTTTTCCTGAACTTTTCTACTCGTCCAGCACTGTCCACGAATTTCTGTTTACCTGTAAAAAACGGATGGCACTTGGAACAAATTTCCACCCTGATTTCTTTTTTGGTAGACCGCGTCTTGAATGTATTTCCGCATGCACATGTCACTGTACATTCCACATAATCCGGATGAATTCCTTTCTTCATATCAATTACTCCTTGTCAAGCAAATGATTATAACAGATATTTCCACCAAGAGTAAACACCATCTTACAGTGCATTCGTGTGGCAGGTTGGATCGCATCAGAAAATACGGTGGCATCAACCAACATCCCCTTATAATGGGCGACCCGGATTCTGGACGTAATCCGCAGAGTATAATCAAGTATTTAAATCAATCACATTTATCTTTAGTTTGGATATGTCAGCCTTTCCGGCCTTAATTGCATAGCATTCTTTAATATAATTTCCCTTGCTCAAATTGTGATTGGCGTAAAAATTGCCCCTTGTATTCCAGTCCCCAAGAGCTGCCATAAACTTTTTTGGGTTATGTCGGTGGAACATTTCAATTCCATATGCATCAATAGCAAGAGCATCTGGCCCTACAATTACAGCATCTTCATTAAAAGTTCCCATCCTCTCAGGTGCAGGACTGTGCCATCCGTACACAAGGAGCATGCAATCCAGAATGTTAAGTGAGACTTTTTTCCTGAAAATATACTTGTAGGCTGCGGCCATTCTAAAGGGAAAATCAGGCCAAACTGCACCACCCCCACTATGGAAGTGATTCATGTCTCTCACTAAACCCATAAGATTTTTAATACACATAGTGTAGCACGTCCAGGGATGTGTTTTTGCTCTGGGGACATTTATTAGTACTGTATCCGGATCATAAAGAATTTTAGCGACATATAATTTGTGCCATCCTCCCTTATCGAGAGATTGCTTAATATAATGCTGTTTATCATTAGTAAGTATGAACAATTCAGCACCTTGATTAATAATGGTCTCTTTCAAACTTGGATGTTTTTTGCTTAACGTTGTCCATCCCTTATCGTGACTCAGCACAATGACAGATTCCGCCCCTGCTTCTTTACATAGCTTAATAACTGCATATAATGCTTCGCTGGATGTGTTGCCTAATTGATTGCTGTTGTCTATAGCATTAACTTTAATGAGGGCTTTTTTACCTTTAACGAAAGAATGCATTCCTCCAAAAACATCTACTGCTACTTTTATACGATTATATGAAGCTTCAAAGGATGAAGAAAACTTCCCTCCTTTCGCTACAGCAAGGTCATAATCTTCAGTTTTGAAAAATATTTTTCTCCCTGATTTAGCGAAGCTTTTCCCAAATAGTCCAATAGGCATTTCCATACTGATCAGTTCCAAGAATTTCCTTCTTGACAACTTTTTAGCTGTCATCTTTACCCCTTTTTATTGTTCTCATGTAATATTATACTGTTATTTGTTTCACGTACTATTTTTATACACATACGAAATGTAGACCACTTAATCCCAACTTCTCTGTAATTTGCCGGATTTCATCTTGATATATTGGATTCATTACTATTATCATATCCGGTCTGTAATTTCGCAGGAATTCAGGCCGTACAATTTGTTGTCCGGTTCCCGCTACATATTTTACTTGTTTGCGCGGATTGATGTCTACTACATACTCGATTTTCTTTTGAGTATTGAGAATATTTAAGAAAGTAACGCCCTTTGATCCAGCTCCCCAGACGACAACCTTTTGTTTTCTTTGTATAATCTGTTTAAGGTTATTCCTCCAAACTTTTATTTTTTCTTTATATTTGTCAGCGAATATTTTTATGTGTGAAGATAAATCTTTAAGCTCACCATTAAAATAGTGCTTTGAAATTTGCAGGTTCTTGGCAGGTGAAGCTTCAATACAGAGATATTGACCCTTATAAGTTTCTTTTATGTCATATATCTTAAAACCACATGATTTGAATAGAAAGTAGAGTGAACTTTTACTGAAATAAGAACAATGTTCATAAATCAAGTCCCAAATTCCCAAATCTCGTATTGTGAACATCACATTTGGCACTTCAAAGAATACTACCATGTTCAATCTCTTTCCAATGGAGAGACGTACAGTATTTAAAAAATCAAAAGGATATTGAATATGTTCTAAGACATGCCGACAACATATAAAATCTGCTTTATATAAAGCAGAAGATTCAGAATAAAATTGCTGTATGAATTTAATCTGTCCCTTCTCTTTCCCGTTATCATTTTGTTTAGGAACATAAGTTGGATCAAATCCAATTCCGCGGTTATCACCTAGCTTGCAAATCAACTTTAAGAAATCGCCCTTGCCTGATCCAATTTCCACGATATCCTTTCCATGAAGATCATAGCGTTCTACCAAATCAGTGGCTAATGATTCCGTATAGTTTTGAAAAAGAGGCGAGAAATATAGTGAGTTTTCATAATACTGATTGTAATCCATCAACTCTGTCTTGAAGGCCATATTGAAAACATGACCACAATATCGACAAAATCCCAGTTGGATGTCTCCTTTTGGGGCCTGTAAAGCTTTATTCCGGCTGGCATAGAGCAAGTTAGAATGAATTGGGACCTGATCTATTTCAAGAATAGGATCAATCTCTTTATTTCTGCATATAGGGCAAAGACCTTGTTTAATATTATCTTTTCCGCTTATCATTTTTTCTGCCTGTGCAAATCATAAAAATTATATTTATTTATTCATTGTTTTCAAACAGATATAAGTTCGGCTGAAAGATTCAACCGTCTAAGTCCTTGCTGAATTTCGGCGGAGTAAATTGGATTCATGATAATCACAATATCTGGTTGAAATTCTTGTAAAAAATCTGGCCCTACAATCTGGTGCCCAGTCCCTGCCATATACGTTTCATGTTTATGTGGATTGATATCTACAGCATATCTAATTTCGTCTTGAATTTTTAATGTAGTCAAGAAGGCTACTCCCTTTGAGCCAGCACCCCAAATAACGGCTCTCTTCTTATTTTCTTTGATGCTATTTAATCGCTTCTGCCATTCTTCAAATTTACGGGGCAAGTTTTCAGTAAACCAAGAAATATCTTGGGATAAAGTTTCCATATCGTTTTCCTGTGACAATATAGAATGCTCCTTGCCAGAGCCAGGGCTTGCCACTATCATCAAGTATTGGTCATAATAATCCTTCCAAAGATCTATGACATCGAATCCACAGTTCCGAAAGAGTCTGGCAAGCGATCCAAGGCTAAAGTACGAACAGTGCTCATAATAGATGTCCCAAAAAGCAAGTCCACGAAGTATGCGTCCTACATTAGGGACCTGAAAAAAAACAATTGTTTGACTATTATTCCCTATTGATCGGCGGATAGCATTTACAAAATCAGCAGTCTGCTGGATATGTTCAAGTGTCATCTTACAACAAATAAAATCAGCTCGGTAGTCAGCATATTTTTCTGAGTAAAAATCATTTATAAAAATGATGTCATCGGTTTCAAAGCTGTTGTTATGCCTTCTTATATAAGCAGGGTCAAAGCCAACTCCATGATTTCTTCCCAAGCGGCAGAGTATTGTCAAAAACTCTCCCTGCCCACATCCTATTTCAATAATATTCTTCTCATGCAAATCATATCGTTCAATTAAGTGCTTGGCCAAGTTTTTATGGAAAGTATTAAATGTGGAAGAAAAGGCTTGCGTGCCTTCATATCGCGATGAATATTCGTGTACGTTTGGATCAAAAGCGAGGTTAGATATAAACCCACAGTTTGGACAAAACCCTAAAGAAATATCTCCTTTATGATATTTCAAGGCTTCCTCTCGTGTTTTTAAGAGAAGCACACTGTGTACCGGAACGTTATCAAGCTTATAAAAGACTGACATTCCTCGATGACCACAGTTAGGGCATGATCGACTTATAAACATAATTTTTTATTACAAAACGTTAACACAATTGACCATCATTATAATAGTCATAATCCGGGCTAAATTATCTTAAGTTTGGGAATTGGGATGATGAATTTACCTCCCTTCTGGCGATATGTTTCTTGCTGTTGCAGAATTTCTTCGGCAAAATTCCAGGCAAGCAACAAAACGTAATCAGGCATGTCTTCCAATAGCTTTCCTGGTGGATAAATACGTAAGTGATTAACTCCCATATGCAAACCATGTTTGAATTTGTTCAAATCGACAACATAGTCTACAAGTCTTTTATCAATCCCACAGTAGCTCAGTAAAGTTGCTGCTTTTGCTGCGGCTCCATAGGCAACAATTTTCTTTCCTTTTCGCTTTAGTTTCCACAGCAGATCCATCAGTGAACGTCTAATTTCTTGAACGTGTCCAGCAAAATCAAGATAGTAATCAATCCGATCTACTCCCTTCTTTACCTCCTCTTCTAATAATAAGCGCACAGATTCTCCAACGAGCTCATGATGTCCCACAAACAATCGTAATGATCCTCCATATGAGGGAATACGCCTGATATCGTTGAGAAAAAGAGAATGCCTTTTAAACAAGTTGTTTAGTGCTGTAACTGAGAAATAACAGAGATGTTGATGATAGAAAGTGTCAAATTCCCGGTTGTCAACCAAATCGGCTACATAATGGACCTCTAGAACTGCCACTCCGGAGTCTTTCAAAATAATATTAATGCCATCTACAAAACCGTTGAGATCATGTACATGTGCCAAGACATTGTTAGCAAGGAATAGATCCGCCATTGATCCTTTCTCATCTCGCAGCTGTAATGCCAAATCTTTCCCAAAGAATGTACAAATAGTTTGTATGCCTGCTTCCTTGGCAGCTTGAACTGGGCCTTCAGCCGGATCAATCCCCAAAACTGGAATGCCTTTTTCCATAAAATTTCTGAGCATGTAACCATCATTACTGGCCGCTTCAATAACTAAGCTATTTGAATCCAGCTTCCTTGATTCAATAAGCTCTGTGGCACTTGCTTTGAAATGCTCAAGAAGTGTCTTTGAGACAGAAGAATAATAAGGATAATTTCTGCAAAAAAGTATTTCTGGAGAAACGGATTCTGTAATTTGAACAAGTCTGCAATTGGGACAAAATACAACATCGAGGGGAACAATCGATTCTGGTGAGCTTAATTGTTCTTCTGTAAGAAGCGCATCTGCAATTGGCGTCTTGCCTAAAGACAATATTGGCTTAAGCTCAGAATTTAAACAGGAATGACACTTTGGTTTTAATCTTTCCATTTTATTGCTTTTAATCTAGACTTTTTTAACCTGGATTATTCATAAGAACTGCTACATTATTTAAGTTCATGCACTGAGTCTAGCATTTGCGAAAACCTCAAATCGTGAAAGTCATGCATGTTCTTGGTTTTTCCACCGCATTGTCTTATCCAAACGCCCGCTAGCTAATAAATGTTTAAGATGAGCAAGTCGCTTGTACTTAGGGCCTTCAAATTCTTCCAGAGTCAAACCGATTTTCTGGAAGGCAATATATAGCTGTTTAGCTCCTTGTCTTGCATTCCATTTTGGCTTGAATTCAGGCAATGTTTGCTCTAATTTACTGCAATCAACTCGATAACAGCGTTTATCTTTTCCAGCACCTTTGGCATATTCAATATGGGAGTTTGGTACTGTTTCTGCCACAATTTCAGCTAACTGGCGAATTCTGTAGTTCTCTTGTGTTTGCCCCACATTGAAAGTTTGATTATGAATTAAGTCACGCGGTGCATGCAGTATAGCTATAAATGCTCGGGAAATATCTTCTATGTGAACTATAGGACGCCAAGCCATACCATCACTCTTTAGATATACTTTCCCAGCAGTAAAAGCCCAAGCAACAAGATTATTTAGAACCAGATCAAAACGTAATCTGGGTGATACTCCATAAGCAGTCCCGCTGCGTGGAAAAGTAGGGCTGAACTTATAATCTGATAGATTTAAAATATCCTTTTCCACGCGGACTTTTGATATGCCATAAGGAGTAACCGGGTTTAATTTAGATTCTTCACTCACCCAATCCTGACCTGCCGCACCATAATTGCTACACGAAGAAGAGAAAATAAATCGCTCAACTCCTACCTTTTTTGCCAGATACGCAAGGCGTACTGAAGCTGCATGATTTATCTCATAGGTCAATTTTGGATTCAAGTCGCCAAGGGGATCGTTTGAAAAACCAGCAAGATGAATAATGGCCTCAAATCCTTCAAGATCTGAAGCTTCAACATCACGAATATCCTTTTTTAGCTCTTTGATATTCATCATTCTTTTCCCATTTCCAAATGTGCATTCTTTATAGAGATCACTATCTAATCCTTCCACATCATGTCTATTTTCTATTAACATTGGCACCAGAACAGTTCCGATATAACCATTGTGTCCGGTTACTAGAATTCTCATATTATTAATCACCCCAAATTTTCCAAGGTGCTTTGCCGCTCTTCCAGAGTGATTCCAACAAATATTTTTCTCGCAAAGTATCCATGCATTGCCAGAAAGATGTGTGGCGATAAGCCATGAGCTGTCCGTCCTCGGCGAGCTTTTCTAAAGGTTCTCTCTCCCATACTGTTTCATCGCCTTCAATGTAATCAAACACACCAGATTCAAGGACAAAAAAAGCACCATTTATCCATCCTTCACCAATCTGAGGTTTTTCAGTAAACTCTTTTACTTTATCTCCTTTGAATTTCATGTATCCATACCGTGCTGGCGGCCGGACAGCAGTGACAGTAGCTAACTTGCCATGGGATCTATGGAAGGCTAATAATTTATGTAAATTTACATCAGAAACTCCATCGCCCCATGTAAGCATAAATGTTTTATTTCCTAAATATGTCTCCAGTTGTTTAATACGGCCTCCTGTTTGTGTTCGGATTCCAGTATCGATTAAATCTATTGTCCAATCTTGTTTTGGGCTATTATGAACGTTTACTTTGCCTTTTTTTAAATTAACAGTAAGGTTACTTTCCAGCGCACAATAATCGACTATATATTTCTTTATCATTTCTCCTTTATATCCAAGAGCGATCACGAAGTTTTTAAAACCATAATAATAATAATGCATCATAACATGCCAAAGAATCGGTCTCCCCCCGATTTCAACCATTGGCTTTGGCTTAACCTCAGTTTCCTCTGCAAGCCGTGATCCAAATCCACCAGCGAGAATTCCAACTTTCATCTGCCTTCTCCTTTTTTGTAATTTCAGGTTTTGTTAAAAGATTTATGTGACTTTTTAACCGGCTCTTTTAAAATCAAGTTTGCTATGAGATGTTTCCAATTAAGCCGCATCCACCATACAAGAATTATATAGCACTTTATTTGCTTATTAAAGCTTAATGAAGCATGTCTTATAGATATGAAATGTTCCAAAAAAAGCTTCCAATGAGGGAATGTAATTTTCCCCTTAGTAGCTGGATCATACCAGACTTGCCTTGAATGTCGATTAGGATATATTTTCCAGTGTTGTTGAGGATGATTCCTCCTTAAAAAAAGAAATTCCGGAATTTCAAAAAATCGACCAAGCAACGCAAGTTTTCCCAATAAAACTCTGTCTGAAGACGAATAATTCCCGATAAGTTTGGTCTTTTTAAGAATACAAGAACGTATTAGCCCAAATACTTGAATTTGTGGGTGAGCAACGCATATGCATTCATAAAAACGCTTTTGGGGCTTTTCGGAACCAAGATTTGCCATAGATCTGTATTCTCTCGTAATTTTTCCGTATTCATTAATTTCTTTAGTTCTAGAATAGCATAAGATTATAGAGGCATTCTGATCCAGCACTTCAACACATCTCCCTAAAAATTCAGAATCGCACAGATCATCATGGGCAGCCCATTTAAAGTACTCTCCTGATGACAATGCAAAGACGCGGTTGAAATTTTTGCTTGCTCCGAGGTTAAGCTTATTACGAAAGTAACGGATGCGTGAATCTCTGGCCGCATATTTTAAACATATATCCTGAGTATTGTCAGTAGAAGCATTATCAGAGATAATTAGTTCAAAATTTGAATACTTTTGGCATAAAATGGAATTCAGTGTTTCTGCGAGGTATTTCTCACCATTGAAAACAGGTAAACCTATACTTACTAAGGGTTTATTATTGCTTATTATTCACCCCTTTATATGCAATTTCCCAACTTTAAGCATTGCTATTACATATGGACAAGAAATAAGTATAATCATGTTCAATAATAGAAATCTATCTTACTTTCTTTCAACCCTACCATTTTTAAAATATATAGCATAGAAAAAATTCACTGTCAACACGCCATCCTACAGTGTTTTCGTAGTGTAGGTTCACAACCCAATGTGATGTGCTTTGCATCGACTTAGCCTAACCCGATTGTCCTACTTTGCTCACACGTCTGTTAATCACAATTAATTTAAACAAAACCAGTGCTGCAACCGCCCCCAAAAAATCAGAAACTAAATCGTTAATTCCAAAGAACCTGTAAGGAAGCAGAATTTGAAAAAGCTCAATAAACAGACCGTAAGCTGCCGGATATAACACAATTCTAAAAAATGGGTCTGGGATTTTCCCTGCTTTATAAAATCCATAGAATAAAAGCCAGGCAAAAATTCCAAAACTAAAGAAATGCATGGAATAATCGGACAAAACCAAAGTAAAAAACTTATTAATTCTCTGAACTCTTTCTATTCCTATTGAAGGAACTATACAGCCGACAAAGATAATCCCTCCCCATAAATATGCAAAGAAAAACGGTTTGCCCTTAATAACTTGAATTTTTTTCAGCTTTCGACTCCTGCCTCTCTTGCCTTCTTACGATAGCATTCCCAATCTATGAAATAACTTTGTTTTCTCTCTGCTTCACCGACTTTTTCTTTATATTCCTTTGAGTCAAGATAATTCTTTAAGATTTTATTCATCGGATAAACTTGTTCTTCCGCCTTCCATTCATAAGTACTCCCATCTTCCATTCTCATACAATTGAGATAGACAATCCATGCTAATTTCTTAAATGAAACATCAGGGAAAGATCTTCTAACGGCTAAGATTTCACCCTTTTTTTCAGGATTGAAAAAACGGAAATTTCGAGAAAACAACAAAGCATTATGGAAATAGGCGGGAAAAGCCAGTATTCCGTCATCATTATTTAGCCTGGCCAAGTAAGTAAAAATATCCATTGTTTTCTTTCCTAGATTCAGGCCTGGATACACTTGGCCTGGAAGAGGAGTTTTCCCATGGGAAAATCTTAAAAGAGGATTCTGAAGAGTCAGCCACTCCAGCATCAAAAACCTGAATTCTGGTATCGGAAAAGACAGAGCAATCTCATCCTTTGGTCGGAACGATCCCTCCCTTATTTTTAAATCCACAATAAGGTTTTCAGGCTTCTTCGTTTTATAGAAAATTTGAAATCTCTGCAGAGGTGGGAACTGCGAAGAATCCATTTCAAAATCCAAAGGCCATAGTTTTCTTTTTTGAGCTTCCTTAAACAAGTTCTTCTTTCTTAAGACCGCCACAACCTGGTTTAAAGAATATTTTCCCAGGAAAAGGGAAGATCCCTGCTTCTCAGTCAGAACCGAAAACATCTCATTCTCTTCAATGAGAAGCGATTCTTTTGCACGCAGCTTTTCTTTAGACCTTATTAACTTCATATCTATCCAAGTTCCCAATAATCAAAGTCAAGCTAGGAGTTATATTAATGAAAAAAATTAGCTCAGGCAAGCTTTTTATTCAAAAAAAACAAGTGTGTCATCCCCGATGGTTAATTTGCGCTTTACATCAAAATATTTCGTCTTAAATCTTGTCTTAAAATAATGGCGGAGGATGATTTTCCCTCCTTTCTCAAGGATCTCTCTCTTTTTTATAACCTTTAGTGGATCTCTTTCTTCCAAGAGCTTATAAGGCGGGTCTACAAAAATCATGCCGAATTTCATCTCCTCTTTTGCTATTTGAATAACCGCCCTATTAAATTCCTTCCGAATTATGCGAGTTTCACGGCCGGCTTCGCATTTCGCAATGTTTGCCTTGATAGTCTTTACTGAAGGGTAATATTCGTCGATGAAAACCACAAAATCAGCCCCGCGGCTTAATGCTTCTATTCCAACAGAACCCGTTCCTGCAAACCCATCCAAGAAAATAATTCCTTTTACATCAGATTGAATAATATTGAACAAACATTCTTTAAGTTTATCCGGCATAGGGCGCACACACATATTCGGCACACGTTTCAGCCGCTTTCCTTTATATTTTCCGCTGATTACTCTAATCATATTATTCAGGTTAAAATCTACATCAATAGTAAAATGCGGCTTCCCCAATGTCTGTTTTTACATCTTTTATCCCATAAGGAAGTTCATACCAGTCATTGATGCTCGATGCTTCTGTCTTATCGATTCTAGAGGCAATGAATATTATCAAGTCCAGAACCATAGGCTGAACAGGTTGGTCTTCAAGAAACAGATCTTTTATCGCAAGCCTTACTCTGCCATCTTTAACTTCGATTTTTCCCCCAAAATAAAGGTTCATTTCAGGTCGCAGTAACTTTGTAAGCTTCTGTCCTCTTAAATCAACAAATATTTTCCCTTCTATACTGTTATCTTTAAACAATTTCAAGCGGAGTTCTTTCATGACTTCTTCTTTTTCTATCTCAATGCGAAATGCAATATAAGAATTGAGTTCGCTCTCGGTCAGGACAACTTTTCTTAATTTCCTCACATTCGGCTTTAACTGCTCTTTCTGGACTCTTTCAATCAGCCTTAAAACCTTCTGTGCTTCCTCGAGAGAGTAATCTGGATTCCCATATACATATATAAAAAAGAAGAGTGGGAGGAGAATGACAATATATGCTTTGTGCTTCATCCTGAGAACTTCTAATATTTTTACCATAACCTCTCAAACTGCAGTCTTCTTCATTTTACTTCATTCCCCCGCATAAAAAAAGAGAAGAAGCTGAATCATAAGCGGATTGGAGGGATCAGTTGACCTAATCAAGAATGTAAAAATTTAGAAACATATGAAAAAATATGAGAAAAAATCAGGAGAAGTAAAAAATTATTATTTTTTATTCTTGGATGGAGAAACTGTATTACCATCCTTAATGTCAACAAATTTGTATATAATAGCACCGCTTCCTGCGACAACTGCGGCAATACCTACAGGAGTAAGAAAAAGAGGAAGCATTTTTTTCTTACACACCAGATATACCGAATCTCCGATTTCAGCATCTTTTGTCAATTGCAAAGTAGCTGTCTGCCCTGGAAACAATCTCTTCGCAGGAGAACCATCAAGTTGTAAACCCTCTAAATTCTGATAAAAATCAGTGTTATCCCCTTTTGTATGGATCCTATCTTTCAACTGGAGCATTCCCTTTACAATGTAAACATCAGCTCTTCTGGGCGGATCGGTAAAATCGACAATTCTTCCTACAAAAGACTCCCCTGCAATTTTTTGTTCAGAATAAATATCTTTCATGGCGGAATATACTTTTTTCTCGTAAGGAGTTAAAGATACCGACATCTTTGCAGTTTCATCTTCACTTACTTTCACTCCCACCAGACCGTCAGAGTTAAAATTTCCCTTAGGAGTTTTTACTCCGTACATATATATTCCACTTTCAACACCTTGTACTTTAAAAATTCCATATTCATCTGAAACACTACTATCATAAATAATGCCCGTGGACATATTCTTGACTTGAATTACTGCACCTTCTAAAGGCGTGGTCCCGTCTTCACTATAAATAAATCCTATGATATTTCCTCTTCCAGCAGATTCACTCATCAAGAAACCTGCAGAGCAGAAAATTATCAAAAATAAAGTGATAAGTACCCCTTTCATTTTTACGTCTTTAAACATTTGTTCCTCCGTTAGCTTTAAATAATATAATAGTTCCTACCCAGTTTGTCAAGTGTTAATTCAAAAAAACAGCGATTCCGCAACTTCACACAAAAAGCGAAAATCTCTCTTAAGATAGAATGTA
>CAZYMU010000041.1:0-19213 GCA_964648465.1 uncultured Eubacteriales bacterium
TGACACAGCCTGATCTGCTTCGTTACAGCGCATTCGTGGTGAAGGACCACAACTTTATGCGCTGTGCCTTGCATCTGCAGCAAGCTCGACTCGTGAATAACCCATGTTTACCTGAATTATTCATAAAGAATGCCGATGCCTTTATTTAAACTTGATGGAATCTGCTTATCAGCATGAATGAATTTGAGGGGATGGAGAAAGCGACATTAAAAGATTTAGCCTTTCTGAGTCGATCTACGAGGGAACCCGATGAAATAGGGCCTGATGGATGTGTGAGCACTGTATAATCAAAGGGGCGGTGTTAATGGTGGCTCGTGGACATTGTGGCGTTGCATAAGATAAACATGCGGAGTTCCATCAGAGCCGAGAAGATAGGGGAGGAAATGGCGTTAAAAATCTTAGTGGAGCGCAAACATGCCTTCAAATTTATCTTATTTAAATCTATTATCAGCAATTTTTACCCTTCAGTGAAAACGACATCAATTTGACTTAAGAGTCTGCAGTCTTTATATTATATATATAAGAAAATGGGCATTAATAGATTCATTACAGTTTTCTTTCTCACTATTCTGTTTACATCATTTCTCTCTTCGCAGAGTCTTGTTGAACTGGCCAATAAAGAAAAAGAAAGAAGGGCAAATCTTAAAGGGAAAAAGAGTATAGTCATAACTAATGCTGACCTGAAAAAAATACGAAAAACACCTGCTGTATCAAATCCTCAGGTCAAACCTGTTAAAAATAAACAGACAATAAGAAAAGAAACTTCCAAACAGATCCCTGTAAGGATAAGACCCCCATCAACGTATAAAAATATCGACTCTGCAAGGCCTACAACTCTCACAAACCTTGAAGATAAATGGTCAAAGGCGAAAGAATATGTGGCTCTCTTAACACTAAAAATGAATGCACTTTGGCAGGAATTTTACAGTCTGGATGACATGACCCCGAGAGATAAAATCCAAAGAGAAATTAGCGAAACTTATCTTAAACTTCAAAAAGCCCAACAGGATGCAGATAAAGCAAAAAAGGAACTTGACTCAATAAAAAAGTAACAAACTCAATCCTTTCCGATTAAACCCGATTATCTGAAATAAATGAAGGATATCTGAATTCCTAATTCTCTTTCATCAGTAGAATTAGGTAATGTCTTAGCCGGAATAAAGCTTTTATCAGTTGAAATCACCAGGTAAAATTCTTCCTCGTCACCAAGCATTTCCTTTTTAATATCATAAGATTTATCAAAATACCTTTCTTTCGAGATAAACTCATCTATAACTGAATCATTGACTTTAAAAATAATCTTTTGGCCCTTTAACGCTTCTTGATAAACTCCCCCTCTTATAACTAACAAAGCATCCCGATGAGGATTATCAATAAAACATTTCGCTTCTTTTGAAGTCCATCTCCACTGTTTAAGAAATGACTCAGGGTTAACTTCCTCATTAAACCATCCATCTTCATAAATAATATCAGGAGTATCAATGGGAGGAGGGAAAATCTTTATTTTTTTGACTAAAATCTCCTGCTTTGATTTTCCGCTTATGTCATAAGGTGAATAGAACCCAACAGACAGCTTCAAAGTCTCTTCTCCCTTAAAATCAGGATCAAATTCATCTATAAAAGTAGGAATAAAAATCCTTCGTGAATATATGTATTCTTTCTCTGGCTCCCATTCGGATGTAAGAACTTCAGGAATATGATCGTCTTTGAACAGAAGATTTCTGTTGTGCCAAAAATGTACAAAAATATTAAAATCTTCACCGGTTTTTACAAATTGGCTATTAGTGCTCCATTTAAACTGCATATCTGTCATCAAGTAATCTGAAAGTTTTTCATCGGAAAAAGTAACATCAAGGTCAATTCCTTTAATCTGCGCTTTTTTCATACAACTAAAGGCAATTAAGGACATTATCAAAACAAGCAAAACAGCTGATTTTTTCAACATTTCCATCCTCCTTGTATCAAAAAACTGTTTAAAATTATAAAACAATCAAGCTATACATGTAAAGTCATTTATAATAGACTGGAAGGGCACGCTAAAAAAGACATGTTATCTAGCGTGGGTTATTCACGAGTCAAGCTTGCTGCAGATGCGAGGCACAGCGCATGAAGTTGTGGTCCTTCACCACGAATGCGCTGTAACGAAGCAGATGCAGTAAGATCGGCTCGCCTGAAAGGTAAAGAATGCCGATAATAGATGAATTTGAGTGCATGTTTGCGCTCCACTAAGATTTTTAACGCCATTTCCTCCCGATCTTCTCGGCTCTGCTGGAACTCCGCATGCTTATTCTAAGCAACGCTACAATGTCCGCGAGCCATCATTAACACCGCCCCTTTGATTATACAGTGCTCACACATCCATCAGGCCCGACTTCCTCGAGTTCCCTCGAAGATCGACTCAGAAAGGCTAAATCTTTCAATGTCGCTTATTCCATCCCCTCAAATTCATTCGTTCTGACAAGCATATTTCATCAATGTTAAATAATAGTATCAGCAATTTTTATGAATAGCCCAGGTTAGTCTTGAAACAAGAAAACTAATAGTATATATTTCTGGAAAGATGAAATATTTTCTTTACCCACTCCTCTTAGTTTACAGGCTAGGCTGCATGGCTCGCAATTTTCTCTATAACTTTAATATATTCAAATCAAAAAAGGCTCCTTTACATGTCATTAGTATTGGAAATATTTCATTCGGGGGATCAGGAAAAACCCCACTCGCTATGAGCTTGCTGTCAGCTCTTCTGAATGAAGGATTAAAACCTGCGTTGATTTCCAGAGGCTATAAAGGAAACTGGGAGAAAAAAGGAGGAGTGCTTTCTAACGGCAAAAGCATCCTGGGAAAATGGGAAGATTCTGGCGATGAACCTTTCATGGTCGCCCTCAGAATCCCTCAGGCCGGTATCTTCATTGGGAAAGATCGTTCCTCTTCCTGCAGTAAAGCCGATAATTTAGGCTTTACTGCAGCTGTTTTAGACGATGGATTTCAATACAGGGGTCTTTCCAAGGATATCAATATCGTGCTTTACGATCCTGCAGAAATAATTTTCCTGCGTGAACCTTTCTCTTGCCTGAAACGGGCAAACATAATTCTTGTAGAAAAAAGGATCGATGCTCGTACAAAAAAAAGAATAAATGAACATTTCCCAGGGACTTCGCTTTATGAATATTCTGTGAAGGTCAAAGGATTTTTCAGATTGGGGCAGAATAAAGGTGAATCTTCGTCTGTTTTGCGAGGAAAAAAAACTCTTGTTTTCTGTGGAATCGCCAGCCCCGAGAGATTTTTCTCCTTGCTTAACACAGAAGGAATAAAGCCGGACGTTTTCCTCAAATTCCCAGACCATCATTCTTATCCGTCTTCATCATTAGATAAAATCATAACCCTGTCTAAAAAAATCGATGCTGAAGCAATCATCACTTCAGAAAAGGACGCAGTGAAAATTGTTAACTTAGATGATTTTCTCAAAATACCAATTTATGTCCTAAAAATAGACCTCAAAACAGAAAAAGCTTTTTTCACCAGTGTTTTCTCTTCCCTCAAAACGGAGAAAAAATCGCGGAACATCATATAAACATGAGATTTGACAACTCGTATATACCTATAATATAAAGTTCTGGTAGTTTTTTATAATCAAAACTATCATTTTAACATTTCCAAATGGCACGATTACAAAAAGGATAAATCAGTTCTAATGGTAAAAGTTGGAGATCTATTGGTTGTTTTGCTTTTTCTCAAAACCAAGGTTCTGTTCTTTTTCCTTCCACGTAAATTCTGTTTGTTCCTGGGACGTACCGCCGGTCTGATTTTTTTTCACCTTGATAAAAGACATCGTTCTATAGCTTTATCCAACTTGAAGTTAGTTTTTGGCAGTAAAACTTCCCTTCCCGAATTAAAAAGAATCGCCAAGAATTCTTTTAAACACTTCGGAGAAGTTTTATGGGACCTCATAAAGATTTCTCATTTTAATTACAAGAAAATAAGCAGATTAGTGACTTGCGAAGGAGAAGAAAACTTACAAACAGCACTCAAAAAAGGTAACGGGGTCCTGCTCTTTTCTGCTCATTACGGGAACTGGGAAATTGCTTCCACTTTTCTTTCTAAAAAGGCAAAGCTAAATGTTATTGCCAGGATTTCAGACAACAAGCTTCTGGAAATTTACATAAAAAAAATCAGAACAATCTACGGCGCAAAAGTCATATACAAACATCAAGCTATCCGCGAAGTTTTTCGTTCGCTCCGGGCAAACGAAATAGTAGCCATCCTCGTAGACCAAAATGTTCTTCAAGATCAAGCTGTATTTGTTGATTTTTTTGGTAATCAGGCTGGAACAACTCCAAGCTTGGCCACTTTTCATTTAAGGACAGGTTCTCCCATCATCCCTGCCTTCTGCTATCCTTCCTCTCCAGGCAAGTACCATATTAAAATACAAGAACCATTACACACTACTATAACAGGAAACACTTATCAGGATATCAAGAAAATCACGCAACAGTGCACTAAAATCATAGAAGCCCAAATAAGAAAAAATCCTGATTTTTGGCTCTGGTTTCATAACCGCTGGAAATCACAACCGGAGAACCAACCACAATAACGCTCAAAATTAAGCGCCGGTTTAAGCTTTAAAATCAGGCAAGAAGGCTATTTTGCTTCTGCCCAGTTGATCCCTCTGTCCATATGAACTTTCAGTGGGACTTTCATAGGAAATACATTTTCCATCTTATTTTTAACGAGTTCCTCTAATTTGTCGCATTCCTCTCGTGGCGTTTCAAAAACCAGTTCGTCGTGGACCTGCAAAATCATTTTAGTCTTGAGCTTTCTTTTTTTTATCTCATTCCAAATATCAATCATTGCTTTTTTTATAAGATCAGCAGCTGTACCCTGAATAGGAGTGTTAAGGGCAATACGGCGGCCGGCCTGTTGAATTATT
Source organism: uncultured Eubacteriales bacterium (assembly GCA_964648465.1). GTDB lineage: Bacteria > Acidobacteriota > Aminicenantia > Aminicenantales > Aminicenantaceae > Aminicenans. The sequence goes on from CAZYMU010000041.1 coordinate 4,928, forward strand.
TTATTTTTATGTTTGAGTTCCGGGACTTGCCGAATCCTCCCAAAAAGAGTTTTTGAAAAACCCTTTTCCATAGCATCCCTTACACTTTTTTCTAGAAACGCTTGCACTATAGGGTGTTTTTCAAAGTAGAGATTTATAAACCTCTGGGCTTCCGCAACGGAAGTATTAAGTTCCTTGGCTAAAGAAAAAGCTGAAGTGCCATAGATTATGCTGAAATTGATGATTTTTGCTCTTCTACGTTGTTCTTCCTCAAAGAGTATGCTTGCATTTCTAAACACTTGATCCGCAGTCTCCTGATGGATATCCCGGTCATGCAGAAAAGTCTCGATTAGAGAAGAGTCCTCGGAAAGATGCGCCAAAACTCTGAGCTCGATTTGGGAGTAATCAGCAGAAATAAAAAGGGTTCCTTGTGCAGGAACAAACGCCTGACGTATTCTCTTGCCTAATTCTCCTCTTACAGGTATATTTTGAAGGTTGGGATCACTGCTTGATAATCTACCTGTCGCTACAACAGTCTGGTTGTACGAAGTATGAATCCTCCCTGTCTCTGGGTTTATAAGGAGAGGGAGAGAGTCAGCGTAAGTCGATTTAAGTTTGGCAAGCTTCCTGTACTCCAGGATATATCTTGCTATGGTATGATCTCTTGCTAATTCCCGAAGGACAGTGACGTTAGTGGAAAAACTTCTGGTCTTTTTTGTTTTTTTTGAGGGCTTGATGCCCTTTTTTTCGAAAAGAATATGTGCAAGCTGCTGAGGTGAGTTTATATTGAATTTTTCGCCACTCTCATCGTAAATTTTTCCTTCCAAATGCTCAAGTTCCTCCTGCAGCTCATCTGATAAATTTTTCATGGCTCCTGAATCTATCATTATTCCCCACATCTCCATATCTGCAAGAACCTCGATTAAAGGAAGCTCAATATTTCTGTAGAGTGCAGCCGCTTTTCTTTCCTGAACTTTTGGCCAAAGCAAATACCCGAGATGTAGAGTTATATCTGCGTCCTGACAAGCATAGGGAGCTACTTTGTCTATATCGACTGTATTCATAGTCTTTTCATTTTTTCCCTTTCCGACAATCTCGTAATATGAAGTGGTTGGTACTTGAAGATATGTAAGAGCTAACTTGCCCAGATTGTGTTTTCCCCAGTTAGGTTCTAATAGATAGGAAAGAACCATTGTATCTAGATCTATCCCTTGAAGAATTATCCCTTCTTTTTTTAGAACAATATAGTCATATTTGATATTTTGCCCGATCTTTTTTATGGCAGGGTCAGTCAGGATTTCTTCAAGGAGTTTAAAAGCTTTATCCTTCGAGATCTGTTCCGGAGCATTTGAGTAGTCATGACAAAGGGGGAGATAGAAAGCATGGCCAGGTTCAACTGAAAAGGACATCCCAACCAGACGGGCCCGTGTTGGCATAGGGTTGTCTGTCTCAGTATCAAGGGAGACAAAACCTATTTTTTTTATCTGAGACACGAGTTCCTTCAGCCGGGACTCATCCATAATAATTTCATATATTTTATGTCCCTTATTATTGGCCTTCATATACTCAGACAGAAGCGAAGAAAACTCTAATTCTTGAAGAAGCGGAATTAGCTTTTCAGTATTTGGTTTCGAAACAGATAGTGATTCAACGTCAAAATTCAGGCTAAGTCCCTGTTCGATCGTTACAAGTTTTTGGCTCAGATTAAGTTGATTCAGATTGTTTTCTATCTTTTCTTTCAAAGTTTTTTTGATTTTATCAAGATTCTTAAGCAAGTTATCTAGTGAACCAAATTGGTTGATGAGTGCCTTCGAAGTTTTTTCTCCAATCCCCGGTACTCCTGGAATGTTATCACAAGAATCGCCCCATAAAGCCATCACATCAACAATCTGGGAAGGGGCTATCCCAAATGTCTCTTTCACCTTTATTTCATCAAGATAGATGCCTTTAGCAACATTATATACTGTTGTTGACTTGTTCACAGTCTGTAGGAGGTCTTTATCTGTTGAGACAATTACAGTATCTAAGCCGTAGCTGTGGCTTATGCATGCCAGACTTCCAAGGACATCGTCCGCTTCATAACTCTCGTATTCAAAGAACGGAATATTAAGGGCATTTATGACTTTTTTCAGTACCGGAATCTGGAGAACTAGATCTTCTGGCATAGGTTTACGGTTGGCTTTATAATCCTTGAACATTTTGTGGCGTATTGTAGGGCCTTTGACATCAAAAGCTATCCCTAAGTAGTATGGTTTTTCCTCTTTTATTATCTTTCTCAACGTTGATATGAAGCCATATATGGCATTTGTAGGAAATCCTTTCGAATTAGAAAGTTTATGAATGGCATAATAAGAGCGGTAAAGAAGAGAGTTTCCGTCAATTAAAAAAAGTCTTTTCTTGTCCATTGATCTATCCAGGTTAGTATATAGGAATTACTATCAGATATTACAGATGATCAAATTTGCCTGCCGAGATCTCTTTTAGGATTGTTTCATGCTGTTCTTTAATAATTTGATTTATTTTTTTTTTGATATCCCAATTATTCAGGAAGGAAGTATAAAAGGTTCTTCGAGATGCAAGAACCCTTCCGGATTTATATATGATTGATTCAACATAATGGACACTTAACCCTTTGTCTTGCGTTTGCACATGGAAGTTCGTCCCCTTATGCGGGATATCTGTATTGTATCCAGGCATTTTTACCTTATCAGAGTATTATTATACTCCCACTCATAAAGATATCAAGCATTAAGTAGCCTTAAATTCCTGGCAGACTCGTTCCTTTATATTTATTGACAAAGTAAAGCAAGGTGGTATAATAGGATAACTTTTTTTGAGAAAAAAAGATGCTTATAGATATTGATAAATTACCAGAAAAAGGCCTAAAAATCTGTAGAGATTTTGACTTCATTTCTAGTGAACTTATAGATGAAAGTGCCGTGTTTTTAAAACCGGTGCATGCCGATGTTTTGATCAAGAAAGCAGGAGAAGATATTCTAATAATGGGAAAAATTACAACTTGTCTCAGTTTTATCTGCAGCCGGTGCTTGCTTCCTTTCGATTTTCCTATTGATTCCAGTTTTGATTTTGTCTATGTTCCCGAAGAAGTTGGTATTGTAAAGGAACAATTGAATAGAGATGATGTGAATAGATTATTTTATAACAGCCGAAGTATTGACCTAAGAGAGGAGATTTTAGAGCAGTTAAATTTAACTTTTCCAATAAGGCCATTATGCTCTGAAGACTGTCAGGGGATCTGCCCTGTATGTGGAAAAATTATAAAAAGTGGGGAGTGCTCATGCCAAAGGGATGAACCTGATCCTCGGCTGGAAAAATTAAAGATATTTTTAAGGAACAAAATATAAATGGCAAATCCAAAGAGAAGACATTCACACTCAAGAAAAAATAAAAGAAGGGCACATGATGCTATAAATGTCCCTTCTTTGTCTCTTTGTCCCAACTGTGGAAATCCAAAGTTGCCCCACCGGGCTTGCCCTGATTGTGGTTATTACAAAGAACGGCAGGTGATTGAGGGGACAGAAGAGTGACATAAGGGGTTCACATGAAGGTAGCCGTTGATGCCATGGGGGGAGATTTCGGCCCTGAAGTAACTGTTCAAGGTGCTGTTAAAGCTTCTCAAGAATTTCAAATAGAAGTTCTTCTAGTAGGAACAGAAAGCCTCATTAAAAAAGAATTGGACAGACTTGACTGCTCAAACAAAAAGGTTTCCTTAATAAAAACCTCGGAATCTATTGGTATGGGAGAGGCGCTTTTTTCTTTTAGAAGAAAAAAGAAATCATCAATCTCCATCGGCCTCCAGCTTGTGAAAGAAAGAGAGGCAGATGCTTTTGTCAGTGCTGGAAACACAGGTGCAGTTGTGTACACATCAAAAAAAGTATTAGGGGCTTTGGAAGGGGTCGAGAGGCCTGCTTTATCACTCCTCGTACCTACATTAAATGGACTGACACTCCTTGTAGATGTAGGAGCTAATGTCAACTGCCGTCCTCATCATCTTGAGCAGTTTGCCATAATGGGCAGAATCTTCATGGAAAGTGTGATGGGTTTGAAAAATCCCAGAATAGCACTCATGAGTATCGGAGAGGAGAAAACAAAAGGAAACGACCTTACGAAAGAAGTTTACCAAAGACTTGCATCTTCTTCCTTGAATTTTTTAGGAAATGTCGAAGGCAAGGATATCTATTCTGGGAAGGCAGATATTATAGTAAGTGACGGCTTCACCGGGAACATTGCTTTAAAAACAAGCGAGGGAGTTATTGACTCTTTTGCTAACATGGCACGCAAAGAAATTATGAAGAATATTTTTGCTAAGCTTGGGTATATTCTACTGAAGAGACACCTAAAAAAAGTCTATAAGAGAGTGGACTATTCAGAATATGGGGGAGCTCATCTTCTCGGTATAAATGGAGTCTGTATAATCGGCCATGGACGATCAAATCCTGTTGCAGTGAAAAACGCTGTGAGGTTGGCTAGAGATTATGTGGCAGGCAAAGTCCAGGAAAAAATTAAAAATGAAATTTCCGGATTTTCTCACAACCTTAGAGAAGCGGAGGCTTAAAATGCTTTTTTCAGGTAAGGTTTCTGTAATAACCGGCGCCTCCCAGGGCATTGGAAAAACCATTGCATTTGAACTTTCAAAGGAAGGAGCAGAAGTCGTTCTTATTGATATTCAAAGGGAAAAGCTGGAAGAAGTTACCAAAAATATAAGGACTTCCAAGGGGAAAGCCACAGCCTACGGTGTGAACGTCTGCAATCTTGCTGAAGTTGCTGAGATTGTAGAGTTTATTATCCACAAACACAAGAAGATTGACCATCTAGTAAATAATGCAGGAATTACAAGAGACAATTTGCTGATGCGGATGAAAGAGGAGGACTGGGACTCTGTTATGGAAGTAAATTTGAAAGGTGTTTTTAATTTATCAAAATCTGTGATTAGGAATATGGCTAGTAACAGGTATGGCCGCATTGTTAATATCTCTTCAGTTGTAGGACAGATGGGGAATGCTGGACAGACCAATTATTCTGCTTCCAAAGCAGGGGTTATTGGTTTTACAAAGTCATTAGCAAGGGAAATTGCTGCAAGGGGAATAACCGTTAATGCTGTTGCTCCAGGTTATATAGCAACTTCTATGACTGAGAATCTTTCCGAGCAGGTCAAGAAAATGTTCATGGATATAATTCCCATGAGGAGATTTGGAACTCCGGAAGAAGTATCACATGTTGTGAAATTTCTTCTTTCTGACGAGTCGGCCTATATAACAGGCCAAGTAATAGGCATAAATGGCGGGATGCTTATGTAGCATCTTCATGATTTATTAATTTAAAGAGAGGAGAAAAAACATGGAGAAAGAAGAATTACTACAGAAAATAAAGGCAATCATTGCAGATAAACTCAGCATTGGCGAAGATCAGGTAACAGAAGAGGCCTCTTTTATCGATGATTTGGGAGCTGATTCTTTAGACACGGTTGAGCTCGTCATGGCACTAGAGGATGAATTTGATATGGACATATCTGACGAAGAAGCTGAGAAATTGACTACAGTCGGCAAGGCTTTAAATTATGTTTCGACCTATCTTTCCAAAAAATAAGATTCAACAATATTTCATGGTAATATCTTTTTCTTCCTGGAGGGGATCTCTTTGAGAAGAGTTGTTATTACAGGTATAGGCCTGGTTTCTCCACTGGGAGTCGGCAGGGAGAAAAACTGGAAACATCTTCTTTCAGGCAAAAACGGGATCGGACATATCTCGAAGTTTGATACTTCCGGTTTCTCCAGCAAGATCGCAGGAGAAGTTAAAGATTTTGATCCGCTTGATTTTATTGAAAGAAAACAGGCCAGGAAAATGGACCCATTCATACAGTATGCTGTTGCAGCTGCTCATCTGGCAGTTGAAGATTCCTCTGTCAAGCTAGCTCTATTAGAGGGAGACAGGACCGGAGTTTATGTTGGATCAGGCATAGGAGGTATCGGTTCTATTGAGAAGAACCATAAAATATTGCTTGATAAAGGACCTACTCGGGTTTCCCCTTTTTTCTTAATCGCAACAATTATTAACGAGGCCTCAGGCCAGATTTCCATAAAGTACAGAACAACAGGCCCGAATTTGGCCAATGCAACAGCTTGCTCTACAAGCACACACTCTGTGGGCGATTCTTTCAAAATTATTGCAAGTGGGGAGGCAGATATTATGCTTGCTGGAGGGGCAGAAGCACCCGTAACTCCACTTGGAGTTGCTGGTTTTTGTTCAATGCGAGCCCTTTCCGTTAGGAATGATGAACCTCATAAGGCTTCTCGACCTTTTGATGCTGATCGTGACGGCTTCGTCGTAAGCGAGGGAGCTGCAGTACTTGTACTTGAGGAATTAGGCAAGGCTTTAAAACGGGAAGCAAATATCTATGCAGAAATAGTAGGATACGGCGCGAGTGGAGATGCCTATCATGCTTCTGCTCCATCTCCGGATGGAAGTGGTGCCTGCCATGCAATGAAAGGCGCTCTCGAAGATGCAGGAATCGATCAGAATGAAATAGACTATATAAATGCGCATGGGACTTCTACTCCCTGGAACGATAAAATTGAGACTTTAGCTATTAAGAAAGTTTTCGGGAAGAAGGCTTATAAAATAGCTGTAAATTCGACAAAGTCAATGACGGGTCATTTGCTGGGAGCTGCAGGAGCCCTCGAGACAGGCATAACAGCATTATGTCTTAAAAACCAGATAATGCCGCCTACAATTAATTATGAGAAGCCAGATCCGGAATGTGACTTGGATTATGTTCCAAATAAAGCCAGACCGTCAGAAATAAATTATGCTTTGAGTAATTCTTTTGGATTTGGTGGTACAAATGGGTCTCTTCTATTGAAGAGATTTAAGGGGTGAGATTATAATAAACATCTTTGTTTTTATCAAAAGGGTCCCAGATACTGAATCCAAGATCAGAATAAACATTGATACAAACAGTATTTACGAAGAAGGTTTAAACTTTGTGTTAAGCACTTATGATGAATATGCGTTAGAAGAAGCTTTGCGCTTGAGGGAGGAAAAAGGGGGTAAAGTCACTGTTATTTCTGTTGGAACAGAGGAAGCTTTATCGATCTTGAAGAAAGGCCTTGCTATGGGAGCTGATGAAGCCGTACTTTTAAAGGATGATGAACCAGAAAGATATGATGGATTGAGAACAGCCAGGATCATAGCCCAAGCCGTAAAGAAAAAATTTCCTGATTACACACTGCTTCTTTTTGGAAAACAGTCCGTAGGAGCGGATAATGCTCAGGTTCCTGCGATGGTAGCAGAGTTGTTGAATCTGCCTCAAGTTAATGTTGTGACAAAACTTGAAATCAAAGAAAATTCAGGTGTTGCTTACCGTGAAATCGAAGGGGCGACTGAAAAAGTTAATTTCCCGCTTCCTGCAGTTATAAGTGCACAAAAAGGATTAAATGATCCTCGTTATGAAACCCTAAAAGGAATCATGATGGCCAAAAGGAAACATATCCCTGTGGTTTCTCTACAGGATTTAGGTTTGGCCAAGGAAGACCTTGTTTCTCAGTTAGAGATAGTCAGAATGCAAAGTCCTCCTGAAAGAAAGGCTGGAAAAATCATCAAAGAAGAACCAGCAGAAGCAGCAAAGAAACTCGTGAAGTTTTTACACAAAGAAGTTAAGCTTATCTAACCTGAATTATTCATGTATGCCCAAACCATTCATAACAGAAGGAGAAATAAAATGGTTTTAGTTTATATAGAAGCCAGAGAAAATAAGGTTAAGAAATCTTCCTGGGAAATTCTTTCTGAAGGAAAAAGAAGAGCAACTGAATTGAATATGGAAGCATGTGCAGTTTTTGTTGGTCATGATCTGGATGTTCTTGCTCCTGAGGCTTTCCAGTACGGAGCATCTAAAGTTTACTTGCTTGAAAATCCTCTCCTAAGTAAATATTCTCCATCAGGATTCTCATATGCCCTTTTTTCCCTGATTAAGGAAATTAACCCTGAGATTATCCTTTTTTCTGCAACATCTATGGGTAAGGATTTAGCACCGAGACTGGCTGCAAAACTAGGCGTAAGCTTGGCTTCTGATTGTACTGAGACAGCATCCAGAGATGGGAGGTTAGAAGTTGTCAGGCCGATTTTTGCAGGAAAAGCCCTTGCAGCTTTTAAATTTAAATCATCTCCCCAGATAGCATCCTTGAGACCCAATGTCTTTCCTCTTATCGAACCCGTAAAAGAAAAGGGAGAAGTTATAAAAAAAGATGTAGAAGTTCCTGAGGAGCAGGTAAAAGGACAGACTGTAGAAATCATAACAGAACAAGGAGCAGAGATCGACGTGACCGAAGCTGATATAGTAGTTTCTGGGGGCAGAGGGATGAAAGGCCCGGAAAATTTCAATTTGCTAAGGGAGCTTACTTCTATACTGCCGCATTCTGCCATCGGTGCTTCACGATCCGCAGTAGACTCAGATTGGATAGATCATCAACACCAGGTGGGACAAACAGGGAAAACGGTCTCACCGGATATTTATATGGCATTTGGAATTTCAGGTGCTATTCAGCACTTAGCCGGCATGACTTCTTCAAAATGCATTGTAGCTGTAAATACAGATCCAGAAGCATCCATTTTTAAAGTAGCTGATTTTGGAATAGTCGGGGACCTTTTCAAGGTTATTCCCTACCTCAAGAAAGAATTAAAGAAGGTTCTTTTATAAGAGAAGAGTCTCAAATAACAGTATAAACAATAATTGGAATTATAATTCCAAACATGAGGCTGACCAAAACTTCTGTCAGGCTATGTCCCACATCTTCTTCCAGTCTTTTAAATTCTTTATTGTCTTTCGTGAGTATATTTATAATTCTGGATTGTTCTTCAATCACATTCCTTACCATAAATGCATCATACATTACGACCAGTGACAGGATTACGCCCAAGATAAAGAGAGGCGAAAATCCTGTCTCTAAGAACAATGCAGTAGCTGAAGAAACAACTAGTGATGTATGCCCGGAAGGCATTCCCCCATTAGCAATTAGCTTATCCCAGCTGATTTTTTTGTCTCTAATCCAGATGATCACCGGCTTTAAGATGTTAACAAATAACCATGAAATTAAAATGCTCAGAATAAATTCTTTCATAATACTCTCTAGAACTCTTAAAAATAAATATTTATTATATCCTAATTCTTTTTAAAATCCCAATACAGAAATTCAAATAATTCTATATCTATACTGGCTGACTGATATCCAGCAGCAGTCTGTTTTTCTCTGAACGGGTTTCTCCAACACTTGTCACATAGATAGCTGGTTCATCGACAACAGGACATTTATTCTCACATATTCCACAACCTATACATTCAGAAGTGTCTATGAAAGGAGCAAGCGGTGTCTTAATGGTCCCATCTGGAAGTTTTACTTCCGTTTTTACCAGCTTGATGGCCTTTGGCGAGACAGGACAGTGCTCTTCGCACACAATACACGAGTCCCCGGACACCCAGGGGATGCAGCGGTTTCTGTTAATCCAGGCAGTACCAATCTTTACTTGAATTTTTTGCTCCACCGTAAGTTCTTGTATAGCTCCGGTTGGGCAAACCTGGGAACATAGGGAGCAGTAATATTCACAATATCCTATTTTTGGGACAAGCACAGGAGTCCAGATTCCTTCAGGTCCTGCCTCACTTAATGCAGGCTGAAGTGCGTTTGTGGGACAGACTTTCATACACTCGCTGCATTTAACGCATTTCTGCAGAAATTTCTCTTCTGGAAGAGCACCTGGCGGACGAATGAGCTTCTCAGAAGCTCTTTTTTTAGCCTGTGAGATCCGGAAAAAAGGAGCAGCAAGTAGGCCTAAAATAGAGGTTAAAATGACTTTTCTGCGGGAAAGATCTATAGTTTCGATGCTCTCAGGAGTAAGTTTTACAGGAAAACCAATGGCTCCTGTAGGACATATTGAACTGCACGTGTAACAGTAAATACATTCAGAGCTTTTCCATTCGCTGTCCGGAAAAGGATTTGCCTGAGTAGGGCAGTTAATATTGCATAAGTCGCATTTTATGCATTTCTCATTATCTATTTTTAGCTTGAATATATTTCCCCTAGAGATTAGGCCCAAAAAAGCCCCGAGAGGACAGACATATCTGCACCAGAACCTTTCCTGGAAGATGTTTAAGAGTACAATGATGATGAATATTATTCCTATAAAAAACCCTTGGAGAAAAATAACATTGAGGTCGATGCTTTCAAAGAATTGAACCAGAGAGTCCCCTAAAGAAGAGAGGTTAATTTTATAAAGCACACCGATGAAACTTGAAATACTGTAGCTCAGGGCGGGCAAAAATCCGGTTGTAAAAGAGCGGTAGAGAAAAGAAAACGGGTCGAATATTCCAACCAGGTTCAATGTAAATAGGGAACCAACAAGAATAAATATTAAAAGGATGTATTTCCATGTTGTGTGGTTTTCCTTTATTTTTTTGGGTTTTAAGAGTTTCGATTTCTTAAAAAGAAACGAAAAAAACTGGTGAATTGAACCCAGAGGACATATCCAGCCGCATACAACCCTGCCCATGAAAAAAGTCACTACAATGGTAATCGCTGCATATACAAAGGAGAGAAATATCATACGTGAAGCGAGGATTGTTGCCAGAGCAAGGAGGGGATCAAAATGGAAAAAAATTTCAACATTCCCTATATAATCTTCTCCCGGGAAGCGTGTCGACAATATCAGGTGAAAAAAAAGCACAAAGAAGACAATCTGGCTTAATATGCGGATGTAGAGGATAAACTTGTATTTTTTAGAGCGTTCTTTTTTCAATTCTCAGCTTCTCCAGATTAATATTTCCAAGTCCTCTTTTAACAGCAAGCTTTAGGAAAAGCATCTCTTCTGGTTTTATTCCAAAAAAAGTAGTTCCTATTGCATCCACTGCCACATAATCAGTTCCTGCCACAACTGTTTTATAGAGTTTTACATCAGAGATTCTCCCTCCCTGGGGGCCGTTCCTGATGAGAATCCGGTATCCGTCCAATACTGTTAAGCAAGGTTTAAAAAATGCTGAAAGATCGACTATTGCATAGTCCAGTTTTTGATGGAGCTGATTCCGGCTTCCCCCTAGAGCGCCAAGCCAGTTTTTCATTCCCATTGTCAGGCGCGAAAGGCTGTGGGTTTTTGCAATAGGGACATTGATTAACTTATCTGCCTCGACAAAATCCGTATAGACCTTCCACTGCTTAAGCCATTCCCCATTAAGGACCATTTTTTTCAACCTGTGCGGGTTGGGAAAAGAAACTTTTGCTCCAGCTTTTTTGGCAGCAGCAGCAATGCCGGACCGGACATACGTCCTTCTCGCCTGATTACATGGGTTGTCCATGACTTTGACTTCTTTTGCCCCCGCCTCAAAACAGAGTTGAACCAGAGCCTTTATCACATCGGGATTTGTGCATGCCGCCTGTTTGGGTGTCCTGTCCCAACCGATATTCGGTTTAACCATTACCACATCGCCTTTTGAGATGAATCGATGCATTCCCCCAAGTGAAGCGACCGCTTCTCTGGTTAGCTGTTCAGGATAATCCCCTTTAATCAAGGCCAAATCAGGATATTCTTTTCCCTGAGCAAAAACACCTGGCCTTATGTTCAGGGATATCCCTCCAATAGCAATTCCCTTTAAAAATTCTCTTCTTTTCATGGCAGAATTATCCTTTCCCTAATGAACGTATATAATCAAGGATTCCTTCGTAGATTCCTTGGGCGATCTGCTGGCGGTACTGGGGACTTTTTAGACGTGTCTCTTCTTTAAGATTGCTTAAGTGAGAGATTTCTACCAGAATCGAAGGCATTTCCCCACCCATAAGCACCCAAAAAGGACCTCCTTTAACTCCCAGGTTTTTGACATTTTTATACTTATTCAAAAGGCATTCTGTTAGATTTTTTTGTGTTTTTTCAGCCAACTCTTTTGATTCGATGATCTTGCTGTTTTTCACTATCTTCTCGATTATTTCTTTCATTTCACTGATGTTTTTTGTAGAAGTCGCATTTTCTCGCGCAGCTACCATGTTGACAAAAGGATCTCGGCTGAAATTGAGATAAAATGTCTGTATGCCGGAATACTTCCTGCTTGGGTTAGAATTTGCATGAATGGAAATAAAAATATCTGCCTGCTTCTGGTTTGCGATGACACATCTGCTTTCGAGAGGCACAAAGATATCTGTTTCTCTAGTCAGAATAACTTCAAGCTGGTTTTGGGCATTCAGAAGCTCTTTTAAGCGCAGGGAAACATCAAGGACTATATTTTTTTCCCTGGTTGCCTTTTGTCCTATACACCCAGGATCCCTGCCTCCGTGGCCGGGATCGATAACAATTCTGTGGATCCCCAGGCCAAGCTGGCGTGCCATGCTGTAGCTCCCCTTGACGGGGTCAGCAGGTTGGGAGATTTTCTGGACCGGGACATTTTTATCAGGTTCTTTTGGATAGATGTCTATCACGATCCTGAATGGATCAAAGATGTGCCAGATACGGTAGCGCTTGACTTTCTCGAATTCGACATCCAGAGCTAATCTTACGGTAGAATTGCTCTTTTGAGCGATCCTTATCTGAAGGAGATAGTCATTCTTGACTTGGATACTTTTGCCGTGCAGGATTGGGTTCAATCTTGCCTGGTAGATGTCGACGTAAATTCTGTCTGGAGAACTAAGTTCGTTATAACTGTACTCTCTGAGTTTTCCGACATCAACAACAACTCGCGTATATGATGGATGCGTCCAGTGACGGAGGCTGTTTATTTCAATTCTGGAGTCAGTATAGCCAGATGAAATGAATAATATTATCGAGAATAACAAAAACAGCAAGTAATATGTTTTCTTAATCGTTATCACTTGAAATTCTTATAAGTAATAGTCAACCATAAAACCAACCTCCAGTTCAACGGATAGCAGGTTTAAACCTCATGCCCCAAACTTCTTAAGTTTTCCTGCATGAGCTAACATCAAGGGCATGGCATAGATTGCTTGAAAACGCCCTAAATAGCCCTGGCTGCATGCTTTTTCTGAAAATATTTCTACCAAATCTGTCTGTGCCGACCGGGAAAACAGCATAAATGGATTCGGATGCCAGGAATGTCCTTTCAACAAGCAGGGGGTGGAGTGGTCCGAAGTAATTACGAGCACATCAGGTAGGAGGTTTAGAATGCGAGTAATTAAAGAGTCTGTTTTTTCGATGATTTCCTTCTTAAGCTCGAAATTACCATCTTCGCCCGCAGAATCAGTCTTTTTAACATGCATGTAGAAAAAGTCATATTCTTCATAGTGTTTTTCCACAATGTCAAAAAGATCTCCAATCTCTGACCCTGCGTTTAAGATCTCCATACCGACAAGTCTTGCCAACCCCTTATACATAGGATAATTTGCTATGGCGGCTGGTTTTAATTTATATAGTTCTCTCATTGTAGGAATTGAAGGATATGTGGCGAATCCTCTTAAAAGGACAGTGTTGGCTTTTTCCGATCCTTTTAAGATATGCGTTGCCTTGTCTATGAGACTATTTGCTATTTGTGCAGACCATACTGCATCCTCGGAAAGAGCCCTGGTGTAAACCCAGGGTTTGTTTTCCTTTTCAGGGTCAGCATCAGAAAGCTCGTCCGAAAGTCCTTCACCAGTGAATTTGACTACAAACCGGTGTTCCTTGCCTGGAAAAAATGAAATCTTTATTCCCTCTATTTCATTTAAAGAGTAATTGAGCTTTGCACACAGTTTTTCGTTTTCTACGGTAGGAATTCTGCCTGCCCTGCGGTCAACTATGAGACCATCTTTTAAAGTGGCAAAATTTCCTCTTGCGGTCAAGTCTCCCTCACCTACTTCCACACCGACACCAAGTGCTTCCAGAATTCCTCTGCCGAGAATGTATTTTGTGGGGTTGTAACCGAAGAGCGCAAGATGAGCCGGCCCGCTCCCTGGAGTAATTCCTCGCGATATTGGGTCTGTAAGTCCGCAGGCACTTTTTCTTGCAATCATATCGAGATTGGGAGTATGTGCAGCTTCAAGCGCTGTTTTCCCTTCAATCGGTATTCCTCCTAATCCATCCATAACCAGGAGAATTATCTTCGAGTCTGTTTTTATGCTTAATTCTTTAATGATTGTTTCGTTATTCATTATTAGAACAAATATAGAAAATTCCAATGGTTAAGTCAAATTTATAAAAATTGCTGATAGATTATTTAGCCTGGATTATTCACGAGTCAAGCTTGCCGCAGATGCAAGGCACAGCGCATGAAGTTGTGGTCCTTCACCACGAATGCGCTGTAACGAAGCAGATCAGGCTGTGTCA
>CAZYMU010000042.1:0-18674 GCA_964648465.1 uncultured Eubacteriales bacterium
TATACAGTGCTCACACATCCATCAGGCCCGACTTTGTCGGGTTCCCTCGAAGATCAACTCATAAAGGCTAAATCTTTCAATGTCACTTCCTCCATCCCCTCAAATTCATATGCTTTACGCTGTTAAGTTGTGACCTAACCTAGGCTATGGAATAAAGCAGTTATAAGGATTTCATGGAGAACGATAAAAACTGGTTTTAATTATTATAATTTATAAGCCTACTTTTATTTTGAGCCTTGAAACTTCTACCGAATTCAGATAGCGCCAATGCCCTTTCTTCAGTTTATCTATAGACAAATCGGAAAATTTTATCCTCCGCAGCTTCAAGACCCTGTGTCCGATAGTCTCAAAAAGTCTTCTGATTTCCCTCTTTCTGCCCTCATGGATCTCGATTCTGAATTGAGAGTTTTTCGAATCAGCTGCGATTTGAGTGATTTTTACTGGAGCCGTCCTTTTCCTGTCAAGATAAATCCCTTTTTCTAATCTCAAAAGGCCGGAATGGTCAGGCTTGCCTTTCACTTTCACCATATATACTTTTTTTATCTTATATTTTGGGTGCATTAAACGATAAGCCATTTCTCCATCGTTTGTTAAAAGCAAAAGCCCTTCTGTTTCAAAATCCAATCGGCCCACAGGAAAGACTCTTCTTCCAAGAGATGGAAGCAGGTCCATGATTGTAGGCCTTTGGAATGGATCCTTCATAGTGACAAGATAACCAGACGGCTTATTCAGAAGCAAATATTTAAAACCCTTATCTTCCTTGACTATTTTTCCATTAACCTCTACTTTGTCTTCTTCCGTGTCTATCTTGTAGCCTAATATCTGGATAGCTTCGCCATTGACTTTGACTTTCCCTACAGCAATCATTTTATCTGCCTCCCTTCTTGAGGCAATCCCACAATGAGAGAGAAATTTATTTAATCTAACCTGCATTATTCACAAAACCGCCTAAGCCATAAAAAAATTAAAAATAGATGTTAAATCCCCCTGCAATCGTAAAATCTCCTAATTTTAGATCTCTTTCATCAATATTCACTTTAACTTGATTGTACTTACCCTCAGCAAGAAGAGAAAATTTATTCCCCAAGTGTAATTCCATGCCCAATCCAAAATTGAATCCTTTATCCTTATCTTTATCTATATTATGAATGTCAACCGTGTAATATCCATAACCCACAGTAATATAGGGTTGAAAAACAAGAATAGGAAAAAAATATTTCAGATTCAAGCCAATGAAACTGTAATCGATCTGTCTCTCTCCCCAGTCAAACGTCCCAAATTCTTTGAGTTCAAGATTATGTGCAGCCTGGAAGTAATTAACTTCAAGAGCTATCATCATAAATTTAATACCTGCCCGAGCTCCATAAAGAAAAGTAGTATCAGTATTAAATTCAACATTATTAAGGCTCGGTTTCTGAGCAGAATACCCAGCCTGCACACCTAAATAAAAGCCACCATGTCCGTAAACATCTGATGCAAATATTATAAAAAACCCAAAAAGCAAAATTGGCATCCATTTTCTTTTCATTTTTTTCTCCATAATTCTCGTTACAACTGGCAGCTTCTTCAGTTTAACATATTGGCCTAGATTATTCATCTTATCCAAATCTATTATCAGCAATTTTCACCTCTGGGTGAGCAGAGAGTAAAAACCTTTCCTTATTTTTTACGTATCATATATAATGTAAACTCATAGGTAAAAAAATGGCAAGAATCCATGTTGGCGAATCTTTTTGGATGGCCATGAGCTCTTTCTGGGAAAATAAACTGCGAACATTCCTGACTTTATTAGGTATCATCATAGGTGTCCTTGCAATAATAGCTGTCGTTTCAATAATCCAGGGCCTCAACAATTATGTCTACACGAAAATGTCTTTTTATGGAGCAAACGACTTTTCTGTCACCAAGTTTTCCTTCGTGAGAAGCCTGGCAGAATTCCGGGAACAGATGAAACGGAAAGATATCACCCTTGAAGACAGGAAACTCCTTCTCAGGCAGTGCAAATCATGTGATTTAATAGGAGCTTCTGTTGGAACCAGCAGAACAGTAAAATTCAGAAATCGGTCTTTAAAGAATGTGTCCATTAACGGCTTAACATATCTTGACCATATGATAGGGTCTGTTATGGAACTCGAAAGAGGACGACATATTCAGAAAGAAGATGAAGACCGATCTCGTAGAACATGTACAATTGGTACAGATATTAAGGATAAGCTGTTTCCTTTTTTAGACCCTTTAGGAAAATGGATCAAGATCGGCAACCGTAATTTCCTTATCGTTGGAATCGGGAAGAAAAAAGGGAAAATTCTAGGAATGACTCAAGACAACTATGTTCGGATTCCCATTACGACATTCCATAAAATATTCGGCTCAAGAAGAAGCATCAATATCAATATTCACACTTCCTCTCAGGATCAGATGAAAATCGCTCAGGAGGAAGTAAGGACAATCCTCCGTTCCAAGCGACATCTCCCTTTCAATAAGTCTGATGACTTTGCTTTCCAGACTTCTGATACATTTATTCAATTTTACAAAACAGCAACGACAGGAATTTATTTTGCTGTGATCGCAATCTCATCTCTTGCTCTTTTAGTAGGAGGAATTGTTGTCATGAACATCATGCTTGTTGCAGTCACAGAAAGGACTAAAGAAATAGGCATCCGCATGGCAGTAGGAGCCCGGAGGAAGGACATATTATTGCAATTTTTAATCGAAGCAGTCATTCTTTCTGCTTCAGGCGGCATAATTGGCATCTTTCTAGGGTTTATTCTGGCAAAAATTGTTACCGCTTTATCTTCAATGCCCTCAACTCTGGATCCTGTTTCTGTCGTTGTTGCAATTTTGGTGTCAGGTTCGATTGGCATATTTTTCGGCATTTATCCGGCAAACAAAGCCGCCAAACTGGATCCTGTTGAGGCCCTCAGAGCATAATAATGAGACTAGGAATCATCAAAGAAATATTTCGTATGGCTATTGATTCCATTAAATCCCATAAACTCCGGTCTTTCCTTACGCTGCTGGGAATTGTTATCGGTGTTATGACTGTTATTGGGATGGTTTCTATTATCCAGGGACTAAACCGTTCTTTTCTCAGCCAACTTGAATCTGTTGGTTCAGACATTATCGGTGTGGTCAAATACGAACCTGGAATTCATACAGGGAACCTTTCCGAAGAAGAAAGACATCGAAAAGACCTCACTTTTGAAGATGCGATGGCTATTGAAGAAGAATGCCCTCTGGTTAAAGCCGTAGCTGTGGACATTTCCGTAGATATATTTGAAGAGATAACCATTAAATACCAGAATATTAAAGTGCAGGATGCCATAATTATAGGCATGAACGAAAGATGGCCCCTGGTCCTATCTGTTTATCTTCCTAGAGAAGGGAGATTCTTAACAGAATCCGATATTACTCACCGTACCAGAGTATGTGTTCTCGGGGCTGAACTGGAAGAGACTCTATTTCCACATACTCAAGCCATTGGAAAAGAAATTAAAATAGGTCCGGAAAAATTCTTAGTTGTTGGAGTGCTTGAGAAAAGAGGGTCAATGTTCGGGCAGAGTCAGGACAATCTTGTGGGTATTCCCATTACGACCCTTATGAAATATTTCCCGTATGATCTTGAAAATATCGAGATTACACTTACACCAAAAAAGCACGGCTACATCCAGGAAACCATTGAACAGGTTATTAATGTACTCCGGAAACGGAGAAAAGTCGGATTCGGAAAACCAAATGACTTCGCTGTTTACACCCAGGACACTATAATTGACCTCTATAACCAGCTTACTGGAGCTGCTTACCTTGTTATGATTGTTATTTCCTCAATCAGCCTGCTTGTAGGTGGAATCGGGGTCATGAACATAATGCTTGTCTCAGTTAAAGAAAGAACAAGAGAGATTGGGATACGCAAAGCTATCGGAGCCCGCCCCATAGATATCCTCAGGCAGTTTCTAATCGAAGCAATCTTTCTAACCGGAACAGGCGGTGTCATTGGCATAATCATTGGCTTCTGCATCGCTTTTCTCGTCAAGGCTGTAACTCCACTGCCTGCATCAGTAACACTCTGGTCAGTATTTCTGGGCTTTTTTGTTTCTGTTTCTGTCGGTTTATTCTTCGGAATCCTTCCCGCCCAAAAAGCCGCTAAAACAGACCCTATTGTTTGCCTAAGATACGAATGATATGGCCAAAGGCATTTTCAGTTTCACAGTATAGAGAAACTAATATAATTATGAAGTTAATAGTTTTTTGATATGTTTCTCTGCTTTATCTAGTGCCAATTCAAGATTTTTCACTTCTTCTCCTGCGATCTGAACAATAGAGGGCTGTCCTCCTCCTTTCCCTTTTATCAAAGAAGAAACAAGGGGAATTAGTTCCCTCATATCAACACCAAGAGCCTCGGAAGATGCCATCACCACATGGGCACTGTTTTTTAATCTCAACCCATAGAGAACAACATAGTCGCCTTTTTTTACGATGCTTAAAGCCAAAAATCTTACTTCTTCAAGCGTCCTTTCCGTGAATATATTTTTGATTATCCTTTCCTTTGCATTTTTGACAATTTCCAATGCTTCCAATTGAGAAATTCTCCTCTGCATCTTTTTATTTTTTCTCTTTTGATCTTTTAAATCCGCAAAAAGCCTTTCTAACGATGGGACTACTTCGCAGGCACCAACAGTTAACCGGACAGCTATTTGACGAATTAGACTATTCTTAATTATATAATCATGTAGTGCCCTCTCTCCACAGACAAACTCAAATCTTATATTATTTCTGAACCTTTCCCACTTCAAGATTTTAATCAAGCCTATCTCCCCGGTCCTACGTGGATGAGTCCCCCCACAGGCTGAATAATCAAAATCTGATATATTAACAACCCGAATGAGCCCCTTTTTTTTGGAGGGTTTTCTTAACGGAACGTCCATTATCTTCTCTTCTGGAATGAAAAATGA
Organism: uncultured Eubacteriales bacterium; assembly: GCA_964648465.1. GTDB lineage: Bacteria > Acidobacteriota > Aminicenantia > Aminicenantales > Aminicenantaceae > Aminicenans. The sequence goes on from CAZYMU010000042.1 coordinate 4,953, forward strand.
TTTAATTTCCCCATCTTTAAAAACGATCTCGTTTGCCAATTTTTCAACTTTCTCCACATCCCCATCTGTAGTGTTCCTCAAATCCATTTCAAGAGTGGAAAAATCCTGCCCTAAATGGAAAGAAAGTGTTTTTGCTCTGTACAGCTTATAAAAACTCTGTGAAAGAATATGCTGTCCTGCATGCTGCTGCATATGGTCAAAACGTCTATTCCAATAAACTTTCCCCCCGATATTTTCTAATTCCACATTCTCCTCAAGAACATGAAGAATTTTCCCTTTTTCTTCGATTACATTTATGACCTGAATTCCGTTTATGGTTCCTTTATCAAAAGGCTGGCCTCCTGATTCCGGATAAAAACAGGTTTGATCAAGAATTAAAGCTGGCTTTCCTTCATAGATGAGTTTATCCAGAACTTTTGCTTCAAACTCCACGTGGTATTGGTCTTCAAAATATAGGCGTATGGTCTCGTCGCTCATGTAAGCCTCTCTCCAACCGCTTCCAGAATACGCTGTGTCAGTTTAAAATGTTTCTTTGCCACTCTATCCAGAATCTGTCTTCCATGCTTCATAACAAGCTTCCCCCCTACTTCCTCCGCCATAGAAGAGGAACCTTTTGGCAGGTCCATTCCTATATCTTGAGAAAGAAAATAGAGCCGCCTTAAAAATTCAGACCTTGCAAGTATTGAGGCTGCTGCAACTGCCATATCTTCCTCTGCCTTTGGCTTTTGAATTAGTTCAATATTCCGTCCTTTTTTCATAAGTGCGTTAAGGACAAACAATTTATCCCCAAACTGGTCTGTTATTGCAAGGGAACACGGAGCCTCTTCAAGAATGTTTTCAATCACACGCGAATGTGCCCAGGCAAGCATCTTGTTGAGGTTTCTGAGTTTTTTATACAATTCATTATATTTTTCAGGTCCAATCACAACTAATGAATGTTTATATCCCTTTCTGATGTAATCAGCCAGTTCCCTGATACGATTGTCAGATAATCTCTTACTGTCTTTTACCCCAAGCTCTTTGAGAACCTTCCGCTGCTTGTCAGGGAGAAGAACCCCCGCCACTGAGAGTGGTCCAAAATAATCTCCTTTTCCAGATTCATCCGTCCCAATGTGCCCTTTTTCAACAGGAAACAGATTTGATTGACGCATCATTGTAATCTCCAGTACATACGGTCTTGGTATTTAATATTATAAATCATTAACATTAGAAACATTTCAAATTCACTGCCATGAGAAAAGAAATAAAATCAAGTGACGCCACCGAATAAACAGATAATTAAGAACAAATAAATAATATAAAACCCTAATAAAATGAATCCTTTCATTTTTCCAAGACGGCAACCTATCCGCACACTTACAAGCATGATGACCACAATTAAAATCATATAAGGGAATGAAAAGTTTATTACATTTAATTCAACCTTTATGGGTCTGACAATAGAAGCAACCCCGATAATCCATAAAATATTTAGAATATCCGCTCCGAGAATGTTGCCAACTGCAATTTCCCCTTCTCTTCTAAGGGCTGCGGTAATGCATGTGCTAATTTCAGGAAGAGAAGTGCCAATAGCGATAATTGTAAGGCCAATAACTGTTTCGGAAATAGAAAAATAGAGAGCTATATTTTTGGCTGCCCAAACAATTATGTAGCTTGTTACAATGACACCTGAAAGTCCAGCGAGAAATAGCAATGCAGGCTGTTTTAACTGGGCCCTTACTAAATGAGGGAATTTATCTTTATTACCGCCTGAACCCTCATCATTATTTTGAGAGTTCTTATCGAATCTATAATTTCGGTTTTTAAGAATGAAAATATAATAAATGCATAGTATAACAATAAGTAAAAAGCCCTCAATCCGACCAAATATTCCATTTCTTGCCAAATAGTAAGCTAAAACATCAATTGACACTAGAAAAATCCCGACTGCTTTGAGTATCCGGCAGTTTACAAGAATTGCTGTTGGCGCAAGAACTGCGGCGAAAGCAAGAGCTATCCCATCATCGCAAATAACAGAGCCAACAGCATTTCCCAACGCGATTTCAGGGTGGCCTAAAAAGGCTGCCCATACGGAAACACAAAATTCAGGCGCTGTAGTTGCTAGGCCAACGAGTACAATCCCTATAATCATTTTAGGGATGTTCAAGATTTTAGCTATGCTGGAGGCTCCTTCGACAAAAAAACTAGCAGACTTAAACAGGACAGTAAAAGAAACAATCATAGAAATAAAATATATATAAATCATTTTAGTGCGCTACTTTTTATAAATAATTTCTCCATTGAATACAGTCATTTTTACTTCTGTTTCCATAATCTCTTCGGGCGGGATTTTAAAAAGATTCTGGCTGAGTACCACAAGATCAGCAAGTTTCCCTCTTTCCAAAGAACCCTTAATATTCTCGGAAAACTCTGCATAAGCACCGCTAAGAGTGTAACCTTTAATAGCCTCCTCTAACGATATTTTTTGCTCCGGAATCCAGCCCCTTGGGTTTTTCCCATCCAGAGTCTGCCTCGTTACCGCAGCATAAATCCCTGTTATCGGATCCAAAGGAGCCACTGTCCAATCCGAACCACACGCCAGGACTGCGCCTTTTTCCCTCAGAGATTTGAAAGCATAAGAATATCTGACTCTTTCCTGGCCGATCTTTCCTTCTGCCCACAGCCCATCATCAATAAGATGATAAGGCTGGACAGAGGCGATAATTTTAATCACTGCAATACGTTCGATGTCTTCAGGAATGAGATGTTGAGCATGCTCAATTCGCCAGCGCCGATCCTTATATGCATTTCCAGTCATGACTTTCTGCATTATATCAAGGATAATATGATTCGCCTCATCTCCGATAGCATGCACAGCAACTTGAAGGCCGGCTTCATCTGCTTCCATAATTCTCTTCTCCATGATTCCTTCTGGAAACATATCAGAAGCAAGTAAGCCTTTGTTTTCAGCGTTATCAATGTAAGGTTTAAAAAATAAGGCTGTAGATGAACCTAAAGATCCATCGACAAATCCTTTTAACCCGCCTATCTTTAAAAAATTATTTCCAAAAGGTGCCTTCAATTTTAACCTGGAATATATTTCTATCTCAGATATCGGGATATAAACATAAATCCTCGCTGTGAGCTTATTTTCCTTTAAAAGCTCTTGGTATACTTCAAAATTCGCAGCACACCCCATATCATGAACAGAAGTTATACCCTTCTCCTTAGCATGTTGTAAAGCTGTTTCAGCGGCTTTCATCTTCTCTTCAAAACTTGGCTCAGGAATATGCTGTTTAACTAGGCTAATTGCTGCATCTTTTAAAATACCTGAAAGTTCTCCGCTCACAGGGTCTTTGAGTAGTTCTCCTCCTGAAGGACAAGAAGTGTATTTTGTTATCCCCGCTTTTTTCAAAGCAAGGCTGTTCACAAATACCATATGACTGTCAAGCCGGTTCAAACAAACAGGATTGTAAGGAGTAACGCTGTCAATCCATTCCTTTCTAGGTAGTTCCGGAATGTCAAACTTCTGGTGATCCCAATCGCCATTTAAAATCCATTCCCCTTGTCCCAGATTTTTTGCTTTTTCCGCAATTCTGGCAATAAACTCTTCGCGGTTTGTAACATCCCTCAATTGAATACTCGAGAGGGCAAATCCACCATTCAAAAAATGTGTGTGGCTGTCGATAAACCCCGGAAGAAGCAAAGCACCTTTTAAATCTATACATTGCGTATTACTTCCGATCATTTTCTTTAACTCTTTGCTATAGCCAACATCCAGAACTTTTTCCCCTTTAACCGCCACTGCCTCGGCCCAGGGCTGAACTGAGTTCACTGTCCAGACTGCACCGTTAAAAAGGAGAATATCAGCAATTTCCTTTTTCATAAAGAAATCCTCATTAAATCTTCTGGAATAATCAAGTTACCTTTATAATTTTTTCTTATTTCCTTTTCCACTTCAACTATTGAATAATCCAATTCCCCGAAAAAATGGCAGGGAATCAGGCATTTCACACGGGATTGTTGGGAATAACGTCCCAATTCCAGAGAATTAGTATGCATTGTATGAATATAAGGATAATTATTGAAAATGCGTTCTGGTGCACAGCAGTCATGGATAAGAAGATCTATGTCTCTCGTCTCTTGAAAAAGAGGAGGATAGAGCGGTGTATCTCCTGAATAAATCATCTCTTTATCTTCGGCCTCAAAATAAAAATGAAAAGCCAGAGAAGAAGAATTATGCGGAACTTTAAATGTAGATACCTTTAAAGAAGGGCCCATACTAAATTTCTCTCCGGGATTCAAAGCAACAAAGTTGATCCTGCATTTTATCTTATCCTTCTGAAGATTAAATAAATCGAGTAACTTCCTGCAGAAACAAATCGTCTCTTCAGATCCATAGAGATTAATCTGAACCTCATTAAGCATTAAGCTGTGGACAAAGATTGGAAGCCCATAGACATGATCAGGGTGGATATGAGTAACAATGATAGAACTTATCTTGCCAGGATTAAAACCCAAGCTCGTTATTTTCTTGAAAACACTTCCTGCGCAGTCAATCAATATCAAATTTTCATCATAGTTAATAAGGAGAGAGGTATTATCCCTTTCTGGAGTTTCAATGGAACCACCCGTTCCTAAAAAACACAGTTCAACCATTTTTAATAACAATTTATAATTTATCTTGCCCAATAAATCAACTATCCTGCTTCATAAGACTGCTGAAATCAAACATTCAATATGAACCAGTCTATTCTAAATTTATTGCATTTAAAGTTTAATTTATATAAAAAGAAATCATGAAAGAAAAAGAAATATCCGTATCCGCACCTGGAAGGTTATGTCTTCTTGGCGAACATCAGGACTACTTTGGATTGTCCATCATTGCAGCCGCAATAAACCTTAGAATTTCTATCAGCGGTAAAAAAAGACGGGACGAAATGTTTCATATTAACCTTCCAGATATAGGAAGGATAGAAGAATTTCCCACTGAAAAAGAACAAGCTTACAATCAAAAAAGAGATTATTTAAAAAGCGCTGTTAATATTCTTAAAAGAGCAGGAGTCCCTTTAACTTCGGGCTGGGATTGCACTGTAAAAGGATCAATTCCCATAAACTCAGGAACAGCCAGTTCTTCTGCTCTTGTGGTTGCCTGGATAAAATTCCTGCTTGAATCCTCCAGAGATAAAAGAGCTGAAATGGCGGAAGCAATCGCAGAACTTGCATTCTCCGCAGAAGTTGCTGAATTTAAAGAGCCAGGAGGAAAAATGGACCACTATGCCTCTTCTCTGGGTAATGTGATTTCAATAAATTTTGCAGCACCCATGAAAGTAGAGAAATTCAAAAATCCTTTAAAAACATTTATTCTTGCTGATTCCCTTATCAAAAAAGAAACCACAAATACATTAGGCTTTATTAAAAGCCACGTATTACAGGGACTATCCAGTATTCAAGAAAAAATAAAGAGTTTCAATTTAAACAGTCCAATCGGCCCCAGAGAAAAAGAGGAAATCAAAAAATTGCCGGACAAAGAAAGGAGATTAATAAGCGGCACTCTCATGACTCGTGATATTACGGCCGAAGGAAAAAGACTATTTTTAGCGGATGAATTTGAACATAAGTGTTTCGGCCACCTTCTCTCTAAACAGCAGGATGTCCTAAGAGATTATCTCCAGGTTTCTGTGCCCAAAATCGACAAAATGATAGATGCTTCTTTGGAAGCCGGAGCATTAGGGGCAAAAATAAACGGCTCTGGAGAAGGCGGATGTATTTTTGCTTACACCCCTGAAAAATCAGAAGAAGTTGTGGAAGCTCTTAAGAAACTCGATACAAAAGTCTATATTGTTCATATAGACGAGGGAGCTCGAAAAGATAAATAATAAAAACAAATGGAGAAACAATGATTAATGCAACTCAGATTAGAAGAGGCATCATTATAAAAATAGAAGGAGAACTATACAAAGTTCTCGAAACAACACACATCACACCTGGAAAAGGTCAGGCATTGATGCAGACAAAACTACGCAAACTCAAGGACCAAAGCCTGCATGATTACAGATTTCGTTCAAAAGATAAGGTCGAACAAGCTTATCTCGAAACAATTGAAATGGAGTATCTATATCAGGAAGGTGATGAATATATATTCATGAACCTTGAAAATTATGAGCAAATCAAACTTGCTTCTGAGATTATTGGAACCGCTGTCTACTATCTTATTCCGAATATAGTTTTCTCTATAGAAATGTTTGAAGCGCAGCCAGTAGGTGTAACCCCTCCTTTGTTTATTGACTTGAAGGTCATAAAGACCGCTCCATATCTTAAAGGAGCAACCCAATCAGCCAGCAATAAACCTGCTATTTTAGAGACTGGTATTACAATCAATGTCCCACAATTTATAAAAGAAGGAGACTCAGTCAAGATTGACACCAGGGAAGACAAATATCTTGAACGGATAAGTAGTAAGAAGTAAGCCTATAAGAATACAAGCTAGAATGATTGCCTGTAAACACCGATATTGCCGTGGCTGTCTTTGACTTTTACTGTAATACGATTGTCAAATTTCAATGGAAGCGGCACTAATATATTGAATCTTTCTTGCCTGGAATCACAGATACCGTCTGTTGAAAAAACCGACCTCCATTCATTAGGGAATATAAGAAATTTTACTTCTTCGATATCAGAAAAAGAATCTTCTGCCAAAAAACTCACCTGGAGTTTATTATTGTTCCTCACAGCAAGGAATGCTTTTACTACTGGAAGAGAATTGTCAATCACAAAAGCACGGCTGACTTTTTCCGACTTCAAGTCCATGCCTAAAGGATTAGAAGGAACATCAACAGCCTCAATTTTCATAAAATAAACTCCATCTGGAAAAGACAATGTATCAAAAGCAAAGATTTTCTCCCTCCATTTCTCTTTCAAAATCCTCCATTTATCTTCAGTCTGTTTTTTTATGAACACAGAATATTGAAGGTCATCCCCATTCTCATCAACTGAATCCCATTGAACAGTCTGAAATCCCTTTCTTCGGACCTTTTTAACTAGTACAAAATTTACAGTTTTCTCTTCGCTTTTGGTCTGTTCTGACAAGCGTACATCCTCTCCCCAGATTATTTCCTTCTGCTCTGGCGGTTTTAAAAAAACTTCATTGGGAGGAAGCCATTCCAACTTGGTTATGATCGGAGCTACATTAGTCTGAAGATAAAAAAATGAAATTTTCCGCAGTTCAGGAGAGATATTTCCCGATTCTGTCTTAAAAATGGCTTTAAATTGGATATATCGTGCCGTAGGGCTTAATATTGGCTCTCCCTTATTATTTCGATACGGTGGAGACCAATTGCTCCAAGTCTTACTGGGCTCGCTGGAGTTGCCGCTTCGTGTTTGAAACTGAAGCACTGTTTCTGGAGGTATCGCAGCATCCCATTCTATCCTACCCCAGGATGAGAGTATTTTTGTATCGAAAATCCTGCTTAAATATTCACCATTGAATCTCTGCTCAGAATAAATAATACTCAGTTTGGAAGGATTATTACAGAGAGAATATATGCTTGAATTACGTGGAAATAATAGATAAACCTGCTCGGAATCTTTCTGGAGAAGAAGGGATATCCTGCCACTGCTGTCAATAGAATAAATTCTTCCTCTGTTCCCGGTACCAAAAAGAAGTTTTTTCTCTCTTTCATTCCAGAACAGCGTATAAATCAAATCTTTACTAGAAGACCACAGTTTCTTAGCAATTCCTTGTGGACTAATTTTGTATAGTGCAGACGGTTGTTTTTTCGCCAAACCCAAAACTTCCTGAGGTCGAACTACAGAAGGGCTAACAGTAATGGAAACATTTGTATCCATTTTCGTTAATACCGGAGTGGTGATCTTTTTTTCGGGGCTGATAATAGTCCCCCCGGACGCCGCATAAATATTTCCATCATTATCAAAAGCAACGCTTTTTATTTCTTCATAGGGGGATTCAAATAAAACAAAGGCCTTTTTCTCTTTTGAAATGCGATAAAGTCTTCCTTTCCCACCACTGCCAGCAATCAGGTCATTATTCTTATCCATTTTCAAGCAGAGAATATGATTTTCTTCTGCTTTCAGCACCAAAACTCCTTCCCCCTGTCTAGATATTTCATAAATTCCTCCGCTTTCACCTACAGCAGCCAGTAAGGAACCTTTATCTGTGAACAACAAATCCCAGATATATTTTTCTATTGGGTTAAAAAAAACTTCCCCTTTGTCCTTTCCTGTAATTCTATATATCTTTCCATTTGGCGAAGTTCCTGCATAAAGATTTCCTTCACCATCCTGGGCCAGACAGTAGATATCCATTTCAGGCACTTTAAAATAGGGTTCTATTTTTCCGTCTTTGCTGATTCTGTATATCTTTCCTGCATGCCCTGTTCCCAAATATGCCGGCCCTTCTGAAGTAAGAAGGAATGATAAGTAAAATTCCTCAGCCGGCCCTTCTATTATTTCTTCCTTTGGAGAGAGCGAAAGAATTCCATTAGAGGAAACAGAAACTCCTTCAAATTTGCCTTCTAAGAATTCATCAATGCGTTGTATCTCATATTTTTTTGGATGGACAGCATGAAGTATCTGGACAAAAAAGAAAACAATCGCAAAAACTATAACTAAAGATTTTTTCATTCCCTTTATCTCCTGTTTCTCCATATATTTTTGGAATTCTGAAAATTTAATTCTATTTATTTTATCTTTATAGGAATTAAAGCTGTTCCCTTAAAAACATACGGCACTGCGATTTGAAACTGACTGAGAGTTGAATTATTAAGCTCAGCAGGAGCAGAAATAGCCACACGGGGGGAAGAAAACATTGATTTCATGGTCGGAGGCAAGTTAGGCATCTCTTCACCCTTAAGGAAAAGGCCAGGCTTACGCGCCATTATCTTACAATAAATGCGATTATTTTTTCTCTGGTTGCTCAAAATCCTGATCAACTGATCCAAACTACGTGGAACAAAACCCTGGCTTTTGTATTGGTTCAATTCAACTCTTTGCATTGACATGGCATCGGCTAAAATAAGATAAAATTCAGAACCTGACGGAAGATGGGGGGCCAAGATGCTTCCTTCTTTTAACTCAACTTGCCCTCTAAAATTTCTAGTAAATATTTTTATATTAATCCGCTCTCCTGGAGAAACGTTATATTTATCAAGCCAGACCTTTTCCAGGAATGAATATTTAACTTCTTCAGAAGAACGCATGGTAATATCAATTCTGTGAATATCCAAATCCCTGAATTCATTGTTAGTCAGAAAGAAAACTACGGCAGTAAGAAGGTTAGAAAGGGCTGTAATAGAAGTATCAAAATTTCCAGAAAAAAGGTCTTCCAGATGAACGCTCTTTCCGTTCTCCAGGTAAATTTCTCCGTTGAAGTCAATTGTAAGGTCTCCGATAGAGCGCTCCTCTACGGGCATAATGCCTGAAACAACAACATTAACTAAGAAAGGTGTAAGAATCTTGTCCTTAACAATTTTTACTTTGAAATCTTTTATCTCTCCCTTGGCGTTTTGCATCTTAATATTCAATGGCATAAGACGCGGCATTTTCCCCAATTCACCAAATACTCCGGAATTGCGATCCTGAGTAAAGCTTCCCACTATCATATCGCTTGATGCAATTTTAAAAGAAGCGGAAAGACTTGGAACAACGGCCATTACATTTGCCTTACTCATGACATAATCGACTGTGCCTAAATTATATAAAGGATGGCCAAATGCCAGGACTTTGTTTCCGTCAACACAAGTCACAGTGCCTATAACAGACATACTTACATCGCCTATTACAAGATCGACACCGACAGCATCTCCTTCCCTCAAAATAAGGTCAGGAGGAGACATCTCTTTAAGAGACTGGTTTGAGGGTCCTATATTGACAGGGCTAAAACCGAGTTCGGAAAAATACGGTTTCGCCCTTTTAAAAGCACCCGACGAAAATCCGCTAAAAACAAGAGGAACATTCAGAGGAGTCAAGTTTTGCCCATCAATTATGGCTGGAGAGCTCTTAAAAAAGACATCCTTGTTTATCCCAAAAAGTTCATCCAGAGTAAGATACTGTTTTATTGGAATCCGGGCCGAAAAGGAAGACCTTGTCTTGTTTTTTTGTGAAATGGCCAGCATTTCTTTAATCGGGGTTATCCCGGCTATTGCTTCTTTGGCAAAAGTCGTAATACTGTAGGCAACCGCCCCGACAAGCTTGTCGTCAATATAAACCGGACTCCCGCTCATCCCTTTAATAACACCAGCATTTTTTATAATGCCACCTGTGAGTTTTACTAAAATGAGATCTTTTTTTGGCTGAAAATTGCGTAAAACACCCAGAACCTCAACATCAAATTCTTCAATTTTATCTCCAACAAAAATAGTTTTTCCCTTGCCTTTCATTCCTGCTTTAATCTGGCTCAAAGGAAAAATTGACACTTCGGCTTCAAGATAGCCAGAAAACAAAAACATGAGAAATAAAACTAGTGATAATTGTCTAAAGTTTTTTCTACTCATAATATATTTCATTTGCAATCGATTCATATTTATTAAAACAACAAAATTCTAATTGTGTTTCAATTTACTCTATTACTCCCACCATTTTGCCGCATTTTTTAAAGCTTGCAAGAACAGCATCAAGTTCCTCATCAGAATGTGTAGCTGAATAGCTTGTTCTAATCAGAGCTTGATCTTTAGGAACAGCAGGATAAATCACAGGATTTGTGAAGATACCATCTTCCCTCAGTAGTTTCCATAACATGAAGGTTAATTCATCCTTACCTATCATTAGAGGGATAACCGGAGTCTCTGATGGGCCTGTGTCATAACCCATAGCCTGAAATCCTGACTTCATTTTTTCGGTAATTTGCCACAGTCTCTCTCTCCTTTCAGGTTCTGTTTCAATCACATCAAGTGTAGCGAGTACTGTTGCCACGGAAGCTGGAGTTATGCTGGCACTAAAAATCAAGGCCCGAGCAAAATGTTTAATGTAAGATATAACTTTTTTATCTCCGGCTACAAATCCTCCCAACGAAGCAAAAGATTTACTGAATGTACCCATGATTAAATCCACATCATCCTCGACTCCAAAATGCTCTGCTGTACCTCTTCCATTTTTTCCCATAACTCCTATCCCATGAGCATCATCAACCATAAATCGAGAATCATATTTTTTTGCTAACTTAACAATAGCCGGCAAATTCGACAAATCTCCTTCCATACTAAAGACTCCATCAACTATAATGATCTTCCCTATCTTTTCATCCAAGGATGAAAGGACTCTTTCCAAATCTTCCATATCATTATGCTTGAATTTGCAAACATTTCCATAAGATAAGCGGCATGCATCAATAATACTCGCATGATCCATCTTGTCAGTGATGACAGCATCACCTCTTCCTACAATTGTTGATATTATGCCCTGGTTTGTCTGAAAACCTGTACTAAAAGCAAGGGCTGCATCTTTTCTCATGAATTTTGCCAGCCGTCTTTCCAGTTCTACATGAATATCCAGGGTTCCATTCAAAAACCTAGATCCACAAGTGGAAACTCCGTACTTAGCTATGGCCTCCTGAGCGGCTTTCATCGCTTTTGGATGATCAATTAGACCTAAATAATTGTTAGATCCAACCATTATGATTTCTTTACCGTCGATTTTAACCTTATTTCCCTTTACCTCCTCGATGGGAGTAAAATAAGGATACATTCCTAATTCTTGAACTTCTTCAGCTCGAGTAAATCTGTAACATTTATCAAATATACTCACAATCTCCTCCTCTTATAATAAGCAATTAGAAGTCTTAATCATAATTTTTTTCACTATTTCAATCAAGTTTGACCAAGCCAGGTATTTTATATACAATGCAAAAAGTGAAAACATTTATTACTGGTGGAACCGGCTTCATCGGCAGTCATCTAATCAACTATTTAATAAATAAAAAAAACACCGAAATATTTGCTCTTATCCGAAACCTCAATAAATTAAAATGGCTAGAGGGACTCAATATTCATTTTTTAGAAGGAAGTCTTCTCTCTATCCCTTCTTTGCCTTCGGATATTGATATTATTTTCCATATCGCAGGTTTAACCAAAACCAACAAATCGGGTGATTATTATACAGTAAATCAGCAGGGAACAGCAAGCCTTTTTCAGGCTCTTCTATCGCAAAAGGTCTTCCCTAAAAAAATTATCTGCCTCAGCAGCATTGCTGCTTCATGCCCCAGCTGCAACGGTAAACCCGTCAAGGAATGCAGCCCTTCTGACCCGATCACACCATATGGAAAGAGTAAACTTCAGGGGGAAATTGAAGCATTAAAATTCAAGGACAAATTCTCCATTGTCATAATAAGAGTCGGGGCTGTATTCGGTCCCAGGGATAAAGACTTTCTTTCTTATTTTAAAATAATCAATAAAGGAATACTGCCATCCGTTGCTTTAAAGCCGAGACTATTGAGCTTTTGTTATGTTAAAGACCTCGTAAAAGCACTTGACCTCTGCACTCAAAAAAATCTTGAAAGTGGTGAAATCATCAATATTGCTGATCCAACACCTTACACATGGGATGAATTCGGACAGGCAGCAGGCATAGCCCTGGGAAAGACGCTAAGAAAAATAAAAATCCCTCTTCCCTTTATTTATACTGTTAGTTTGTGCTCTGAGTTATCAGGCAAAATAAGCAGGAACCCGAGCATCCTAAACAGGCACAAATTTAGAGAGATGAAACAGCAGGGCTGGATTGTTGACACAAAAAAAGCCACAGAAAAGTTATCTTTTCAACCCCAATATTCCCTTCAAGAGGCTGTCCGTGAGACAGTAGACTGGTATATTGAACAGGGCTGGCTTTGATCCATTTCTATCGATACCCCTCTATAATATCAGACTCGCTGATCTTGTACCTAATAACCTGAATTATTCAGTCTAATTTTAAATTATTTCTTCTTTCTTACCGTCCTGTTTCGCGTGTAAAAGGAAGCCGAAAACTTGGAAATATTTTTTAGACACCAACTTTCCTTCTTACAGCAAGCAAAATATTTTACTTTTCCTTCGATAATATGATTCCCTCGTTCAGCCTCAAGGTTTACGGTAAAAGGAATTTCAATAGGATCATTTATATTCAGGTATTCTTCACCGTCTTTTTTCAGAATTTCTATGTCCATATCAGAAGCAGAAAAGAAATTCTTTGGAAAAACAAGCTCCTCAGAAGGATTTAATTCAATAGTAAAAAATGGGTGAGGGCTTATATTAATTCCCTCTTCAACAGTGAATTTCAGTATCAGTTTCCCCTCCTCGCCTCTTGAAAGCCTTTTAGGGTTTATCGAAACTTCAACTTTTAAAAGGTCAATCTCTTTCGCAGTCAACGAAAGCGAAACAGCAAATATCATCACAATTACAAAAATGGTACGCCGCAAGAAAAACTCCTATGACTCCATTTATTCTGGATTATTCAACCAATCCAGCCTACCACTAGATTGCCAGTTATATTGCCTCCTCAGCCAAATCGTAGGGCAAAAAGATAATATCTCAAACGCCCGAAAACTTCAAATCAAAAATATATAAGATATTTCTTTATTTTTTCTTTATCATTTATTATATTATCTAAACTGGATAATCTGGGAAACCTGGATTATTCACGAGTCAAGCTTGCTGCAGATGCAAGGCACAGCGCATGAAGTTGTGGTCCTTCACCACGAATGTGCTGTAACGAAGCAGATCAGGCTGTGTCATAACTGGCATTAAAATAAGCATTTTA
>CAZYMU010000043.1:0-18607 GCA_964648465.1 uncultured Eubacteriales bacterium
AGTTTATTGGTTTTATCTTGATAACCAGTATGTAAGTACGTATGTCCCAATTTATACAGGAGTTCAAGAAATATCTCCTTTATATAAAACATATGACCCGGATAAATTCAGTGAGAATTCTGCCAGGTGGGCAATCGATTTTGTTGACAATTTGCTGTATTTAAGATGGCAGGAAGCAGTTAAGGATTTACGGGCAGTCCGGGATCCTCTGGAAGCAGCATTTTTCAAAGAACAAGCCTCCATCGATGCAAAAGCACTTGAGCTGTACGTGAAAGAGCCAGGCCTGGCGAAGAAATTCCTTACAGATTATACGAATTCAAGCATGGAAAAAATTGTAGAGATGTACAGAGAATTACGTAAACTTCTTATTTCTAAATATACTAATAATAAATTGGGTTCATGAATAATTAAGTTTTATTAATATTTTGAATAAAATATTTTTTTATTTTAGGAGCATCCAGACATGAAAAGTAATGATAAAACTGAAGAAAAACTCGTCAAAGAATTGGAGAAAGCACGCCATCGAATTGCTGAATTTGAAAAGCCAAAATATGAATTTATGGAGTCAGAAAGAAAGCTAAAAATGCTACAGTTTTCCTCTGATAAGGCTGGAATTGGTATTTTCTGGATGGGACAGGATGCGCGCTTTTTATATGTAAACGATGAGGTATGCCGATCTCTCGGCTATTCTCGTGAGGAGCTGCTGAATATGACTGTGCATGATATAGACCCGGACTTTCCAGAAGAAGTCTGGCCGGATCACTGGAAAGATATCAAGCAGCGCGGCTTTTTCAGCTTTGAGTCCCATCACCGTACAAAGGATGGGGTGGTTTTTCCTGTAGAAGTCACAGTAAATTATATGAAATTCGAAGAGAAAGGATACAATTATGCCTATGTACGTGATCTAAAAAAACGCAAAAAGGAAGAAAAGATTCAGGCCTCAGTCTATAGAATCTCTGATGCTACACATTGTGCCAGGAATCTTGATGAGTTCTATGGCTTGATTCATGAAATTATTACTGAATTGATGCCTGCAAAGAATAATTTTTATATTGCTCTCTTTGATGAGGATTCTGGAATAGTAAGATTCCCCTATTTTGTAGATGAATTTGAAAAAAAACCTGGGCCTCAGAAATTTGGAAAAGGATTGACCGAATACGTGTTTCGAACAGGGGAACCGCTGCTTGCTTCCCCTGAAGTCGTTAAAAAACTCGAAGATAAAGGCGAGATAGTTTTATTAGGGCCACCTTCGATTGACTGGCTTGGGGTGCCGCTTAAAGTTGAAGGAAGGACTATCGGAGTACTTGTTGTTCAAAGCTATACTGAAGGCCTTAGATATAGTGAGAACGAAAAAAATATTCTCATATTCGTTTCAGAACAGGTGGCAATGGCTATTGACCGCAAGCAGGCTGAGGATACACTGCGGGAGAGTGAGGAACTGTACCGTTCTGTCGTAGAAAATTCTCATAACGGGATTTTTATTGTGGATGATCGATACCGTTTTATCTATACCAATGAGGAAATGGCAAAGATAAGTAAATATACCCGCAAAGAGATAATCGGCAAGGATTTCCGGGAGTTTCTTGATAAGAAAAGCATACATCTTGTTGCAGACCGTTATAAACGGAGGCAAAAAGGAGAGAAGATTCCTTCCAGGTATGAGTTCAACATTGTACGGAAAGATGGAGAGAAAAGGCGTGTTGAAATAAGCTCCACTGTAATCAAAAATTCAGCAGGGAAAATGCAGACAGTTGCTCAGATTTTAGACATTACAGAACGTAAAGAAATAGAGGAAGAGATTAAGACATCACTCAAGGAAAAAGAAGTGCTTCTCCAGGAGATTCACCACAGGGTCAAAAATAATTTGCAGATTATTTCCAGCCTTCTCAACCTTCAGTCAAGACATATCAAGGATAGTGAGTCTTTGGAAATGTTTCAGGAAAGCCGCTCTCGTATACGATCAATGGCACTTGTCCATGAAAAATTATATAGATCAAAAAGTTTCGCAGATGTTGATTTTAAAGGATATATTCAAAGCCTTTCCCGCTTGTTATTCCAGATGTATGGAACCGATCCTAACGCCATTAAATTGGAAATAGATGTAGGTGATGTTTTGCTGGATATCAATACGGCAATTCCATGTGGTTTGCTTGTAAATGAGCTGATTTCGAATTCTCTTAAATATTCTTTTCCAGATGGGAGGAAAGGAAATATTCACATTTTGCTTCATCCAAAAAAGAATAATAAATTCAAGCTAGTTGTCAGTGATGACGGGGTAGGCTTACCCGAGGATTTGGATATCAATAAAACAGAATCATTAGGTTTGCAGTTGGTAAGCATGCTAACAGAACAGCTTCAAGGCAGTATAAAGGTTGATAGAAATAATGGTGCAACATTTGAGATAACATTTGAGCAATTGAAATATTAAAAACTTTTGACATGAAGATGAACCTGCCGTTTAAATTCCTTTATTATTGATTTTGTGCTGACTGTATTGCTACGTCTTGTATTATTATTTATAATCAAGATGAAAGCATTTTAAATAAATGAATAGAAAAAAAAGGTTATTACTCTCCCTTGTAATTTTTCTTATTGTTTTTTTAATCGGAGTCTCTGGTTTTAAACTTTTCGGGGGGAGAGAATGGTCCCTGCTTGATAGTCTTTATATGGCAGTCATTACACTTT
The DNA here is from genome assembly GCA_964648465.1 of uncultured Eubacteriales bacterium. GTDB lineage: Bacteria > Acidobacteriota > Aminicenantia > Aminicenantales > Aminicenantaceae > Aminicenans. The sequence goes on from CAZYMU010000043.1 coordinate 2,686, forward strand.
CTACAGTGGGCTACGGAGAGGTTATGGATATAAGTGCAAACCCAGCTGCCAAGATATTTTCAATTTTCTTTATTTTTCTGTGTTTGGGGACGATTGCCTTTGCTGTTTCTTCTATCACAAGTTTTATTGTAGAGGGAGAATTGAAAAATATCCTCGGGAGAAGAAAAATGGAAAAAGAAATTGCCAGATTAAAGGATCATTACATTGTCTGTGGAACAGGTGTAACAGCGCTGACCATTATTCAGGAGCTACTTCTTACTCAAAAGAAGTTTGTAGTCATTGAGCCCTTAAAGGAAAACATAGAAAGGCTGTCTACTTTGGGAAATATTATTTATATTGAGGGAGATCCTGAAGAAGACGATGTTCTTATATCGGCCGGCATCGAGAAAGCCAGGGGAATTCTTCTGGCTCTTCCCAAGGATGAAACAAATCTTTTTGTCACGATCACTGCCAGAAGCCTTAATCCTGATATAAGAATTGTAACAAAAGGAATTGACCTTAAATCTCATAAGAAGATAAAGAAGGCGGGAGCGGATGCAGCTATATCTCCTGCTTTTATCGGCGGAATGCGAATGGTTTCAGAGATGGTACGTCCCGCAGTTGTAACTTTTCTTGACATGATGCTTCGTGAGAGGGAAAGAGTGCTTCGTTTTGAAGAGATTCATGTAAGAGAAGGATCCTCTTTGATTGGAAAAACCATAGGCGAGTCCAGAATTAAGGAAAAGACAGGTGCTCTCATAGTTGCATTGAAAGGTATGCAGAGCAGTATTTATGATTTTAATCCTTCAAAGGAAATCTTGATTAAAGAAAACGATATACTTATTTTTATTGCGGATCCTGAGACGGTAAAAGAAATAGAGAAAATGGCTGGTAGAGATTAAGAAGAATCCTCCTTGCTTCCGGATTTTTCTGAAAGCTCTTTCGAGTCATCACTGCTTACAAGTTCAAGCTTATCCGAAAATTTTCCCAGTCGTTTATCTGCCTCATCATATTTGACTTTGGCATTCCCAAGGTGAGATCCAAGAATCTGAAAGTCTTTTCTGAAACGGCCAAGGTCTCCTTGAAGCCGCGATAGGGATTGAAATATAGATTGGGCGGATTTTTCAATTTGAAGACCTTTTAGCCCAAGGACAATAACCTGCAGGTAAGCAAAGAAAGAATTCGGGGAAACAGGAATCACCCTTTTCTGAAGAGCATAGGAGAAGATACTTCTTTCCTGGCCGAAGCTTTCATCCTTGAGAATTGTTTCATAATAAATGTTTTCTGCGGGTATATACATGAGTGCAAAATCATATGTTTTTTCGTCAGGGAGAATATATTTTTCAGCTATATCATCGATATGTTTTTTTACGTCAGTAATAAATTTTTTCTTAAAGCTCTCTTTTTCTTTGGTGTTTTCTTCGCTAAGATGTTTTTTGAAGTTTTCAAGAGGAAATTTCGAGTCTATAGGAATAAGATTTTTTCCGATTCTCACAACAGCATCTACTTTTTCTCCACTCATAAATTTATACTGGAGTTCGTAGTGGGCCGGTGGGAGAATTTGAGCCAGCAAATCTCCAAGGAAGAGTTCTCCCAATCCGCCTCTGAACTTTGGAGCCCTCAGGAGGTCTTCAAGTGTAGAGATGCTTTTTGCCTTGTCTAAAACCTCCTGCGTTACAGATTCCATCTTGCCCAGGTCTCTTTTTACATCGCCAAGTGTGCTGCCGATGTGTCCTGTTGTCTTCTGGAACTGGCCGCTCATATTTTGGAGCTGCTGGGTGATGTTTTGAGTGAGCTGTCCGATTTGTTGCTGCATGAGGTCAAGGGCTTTGTTTTCTTCCCTGCCTTTTTTCATCTCTTCGATCTTGGAAGCAGTGTTTTTTAAAAACCAGACCAGGAATATTAAAAGGAGTATAAGAACTCCTGAAAATAGTATTAAGAAGGTGTTCAAGTTCATTTTGAATATTCCTCTTTTTGTCATTATAAAAGAGTAAAGAGTGCGGAGTAAAGAGAAAATAGAAAAAATCACCTGTGAATTAGCACAAATCTTAAAGGATTTTGAATTGACAAGAGAGCAGGACTTTTCTAAACTAAAGACCTTTTTATGGCCCGTTAGCTCAATTGGCAGAGCAGCTGACTCTTAATCAGCAGGTTGAAGGTTCGATTCCTTCACGGGTCATTTTCTTTAACTCCTTATTATTCAATAGTTTTCCTCAGAGTACAGTTTAGCCAGAATTAAGCGAGTCTAATCAAATTTTGTGACATATTCGTTACACGGGGATTTCTCTACCATATGTCCTTAGGCTAATTTAAGAGCATGGGGGTATGGGAATTTTCGATTCTGAGGAACTAGGTGTATGTTTGCTGATTCCTGCAAATATTTACTATAAAATTTTGTAAAGGGGCCTCTTTGAATTTGACTCTTGCCTCCTAAATTGATATTCTTTTGCCAGCAAGGGAAAAGGATTAACCATGACAATCAAATGTCCTAAATGTCAGTTTGAGAATCCCGACGATACCCTTTTCTGCGGGAAATGCGGCACTCAGTTTCCTTCCCCAGAAAAGGTCGAAGTCACCGAAACCCTCGAAATATCCAAAGAAGAACTAAACACAGGCTCTACCTTTGCGGGAAGATACCAGATTATTGAGGAGCTGGGCAAAGGAGGCATGGGTAAAGTCTACAAGGTTCACGATACAGAGATAAAAGAGAAAGTTGCCCTCAAGCTCTTAAAGCCTGAGATTGCTGGGGATAAAAAGACCATAGAACGTTTCCAGAACGAATTGAGATTTGCCCGGAAGATCAGCCATAGGAATGTCTGTCGGATGTATGACCTGAATAAAGAGGAAGGCAGCTATTATATCACTATGGAATATGTGCCTGGAGAAGATTTAAAGAGTTCCATTATCAGGATGGGACCTTTGACTACGGGAAAGGCTATTTTCATATCTAAACAGGTGTGTAAAGGACTGGAAGAGGCTCATGAATTGGGAGTTATCCATCGAGATTTAAAGCCCCAAAACATCATGATAGACAGAAAGGGAAATGCCCGGATTATGGATTTCGGGATAGCCCGCTCTCTGAAAGCAAAAGGAATAACAGGTGCAGGAGTTATGATAGGGACTCCTGAGTACATGTCTCCTGAGCAGGCTGAAGCCAAAGAGGTAGATAATCGTTCTGATATCTATTCGCTGGGAGTGATTCTATATGAGATGGTAACGGGAAGAGTTCCTTTTGAAGGAGAGACACCGTTAGGGATAGCTATAAAGCACAAGAGCGAACCTCCCAGAAATCCTAAGGAGTTTAATGCTCAGATTCCTGATAATCTCAACCTTTTAATACTTAAGTGTTTGGAAAAGGATAGGGAAAAGAGGTACCAGAGTGCAGGAGAAGTGCGTTCTGAATTAGAGAATATTGATAAAGGTTTTCCCTCCACAGAGAGAATTGTTCAGAAGAGAAAGCCCATTACTTCCAAAGAGATAACAGTGACATTTAGATTGAAGAAACTCTTAATCCCTGCTTTAGTCATGGCAACTTTATTAATCGCAGCGGTAGTTATCTGGCAGTTTCTTCCCCAAAAAGAAGTTACTCCTATCCCATCAGATAAGCCCTCTATTGCAGTGCTTCCTTTCGAAGATCTGAGTCCCCAAAAAGATCAGGAATATTTTTGTGATGGCATTGCAGCTGAACTTATTAATAGACTGACCAAAATAGAAAAATTAAATGTGCCTGCTCAGGCCTCTTCATTTTCATTTAAAGGCAAGAAGTTAGATGTTCAAGAGATTGGTGAAAAACTCAAAGTAGATTCTGTATTAGCAGGAAGCCTGCAGAAGGCAGAAAATAGGCTACGCATCACAGTAGAGCTTGTTAAGGTATCCGATGGCTACCCAATCTGGTCCGAGAAATATGAACGTAAGATGGAAGATATTTTTGCTTTGCAAGATGAAATATCTGTATCGATTGTGGATAACTTGAAGATTAAGCTTTTGGGCGAAGAAAAGGCAGAACTTGTGACGCGTCACACCCAGGATCTTGAAGCTTATAATTTGTTTCTGAAGGGCCGCTACTTCTGGAACAAGAGGACAGCAGATGATATAAGAAAAGCCATCGACTACTTTGAGCAGGCGATTGAATTGGACTCCAACTATGCCCTGGCATACGCTGCCCTGGCTGACTCCTACGGCATACTTCCTTTCTACACTTCCATCCTGCCACAGGAAGCTTTTTCGAAAGCGAAAGTGGCGGTGATGAAGGCACTGGACATTGATGAAACGCTCGCCGAGGCCCATGCTGCGCTGGGTTTCATTAGAACGTATTACGAGTGGGACTGGGGAGCTGCTGAGACAGAATTGAAACGAGCTGTTCAGATAAAGCCCAGCTACGTGACCGCTCACCACTGGTACGCTGAGTATTTGTCAGCGATGGGTCGACAGGAGGAAGCTATCGCTGAGATTAGACGAGCGCTTGAGCTTGATCCGCTCTCGCTGATCATAAATTGTATGAAGGCATTGATTTTCCTCTTTGCACGCCAGTATGAAAGGGCGATAGAACAATGCCAGAAAACGCTGGAACTGGGTCCGAATTTCGCCTTGGCCCACAACTTACTTGGATGGGCTTATCTGGAAAAGGGAATGTATGAGGAAGCCATAGTGGCGTATCAAAAAGGGAGAGGTGAGCTGGGCGTGCGCAACATATATGCCTATGCGCTGCCGGGTAAGAGAGACGAATCGCTGGGGATGCTTGAAGAAATGAAGGAACTATGGAAACGAGGGGATAACACTGCATACCCCATAGCCAGGGTCTATGCAGGCCTGGGCGAAGGAGATCTGACGTTAGAGTGGCTGGAAAAGTCTCTTGGGCGGCGTGAGCCGTTTATGGTTAGGCTTAATGTAGACCCAAGTTTCGACAGCCTTCGTTCTAACCCGAGGTTTAGAACCATGTTGAAAAAAATGAATCTAGAATAGCACCGGGCAAAGCTATAAAACATTATGAGAAATTCTTCTCACTCTGGAAAGACGCTGATCCTGGTATTCCTGAGGTTGCAGACGCCAAGAAGAGGCTGGCTGGGTTGAAAGAAGAATGAATAGATAAATTTAACTTTAAGGCGGAAGGCTATGAATATCTTATTTAGCAAAGTTTTTCATCAGAACAATGTCTGCTAAGTGAGAATCTATAAGTAGAGGTTTGTGAAATGGATAATTTAAATAATCAAGAGAGCTTCGCGGTGCTAATTGATGGAGACAATGCTCAGGCATCGCTTCTGCCTCAGATCTTGGCTGAAGTAAGTAAATTCGGCCTAATAACGATCAAGCGGATATATGGAGATTGGACCACGACAAATATGAATAGCTGGAAAAAAACACTCCACAAGTATGCTATTCAACCAATTCAACAGTTCAGATATACGGTCGGAAAGAATGCAACAGATAGTGCAATGATAATAGATGCTATGGATTTACTTCATTCCAACGATGTTGATGGCTTTTGCATTGTTTCTAGTGACAGTGATTATACGCGATTGGCAACAAGAATCAGAGAGGAGGGGCTTTTCGTCATTGGAGTGGGAGAGAAAAAAACTCCGGAAGCCTTCACCAATGCTTGCAACCAATTTATTTATTGTGAGAACTTGACTGAACCTAGGAAAAATAAGAAAAAAACGAAAGAGAAAGAAAAAACTGATAAAGCTGATCCTAGGCCCCTTCTTCTCAAAGCATTTGAGATGGTTGCGAAGGAAGAGGAATGGATAAATCTGGCTGCAATGGGGATTGTACTTCATCAGTTGGATCCTGCGTTCGATCCCCGAACATTTGGTCATAAACGTCTCTTGTCGCTTATTGAGGATTACCCCGAGTCATTTACAATCAAACGAGACGATTCAATAACTCCAAGTATTTATATCGCACTTACTGCCCAGCAAGGGGATTAAGGGAGCAAATGAATTTCCTGAAGATTAGGATTTATCCTATAGAGCCGTCAAAGCAGGATTAAAAACCAATACTTTTGACAAATCATAGCCCCAATAAAAAGCTTGTCCTCTTGAGTATGAACGCTCTCATTACATTTCAACCTTTTAAATAGGGTCAGACCTGTGCAGCTAACCCTTCTTGCGTGTTTTTTGAATCACAATCCCTTCCACAGGCAGGGTGGATGATTCTCCATTTCTTCCGGACTTCTTGTTGACAGTATATGTTTGCGCTGTGTATTATTGTTGATGCAGTAGCTCATAGGTAGGAGAAATATTATGAATCGTTTTAAAGTTTTTTTATTTATTGCTATCTTCATCGTTATTACAGGCACAATTTATGCTCAGGATGCTACAGTTAAAGAAGATATTGCGCAACTCATTATTGGAAAATGGGAGATAGCACTAAACAAACGCGCAGTGAGCGGAACTATCGTGTTTGATAAAAACGGTAAATATGATATGAATGAGAAGTTCCATGATGGATCAGGAGTGGGTAAAAAGGGTGAATATAAACTCAACTGCAATGTTTCACCTGTAACGATAGACATCTGTTTGGGTGAGTGCGGTAGGCCCGGATCTGAGTGGACAACTCTTTTTGGAATTGTAAGAGTTTTACCGGATAATAAATTGGAGATTTGCACCTCACCTGATAGTAATTATCCCACCAGTTTCCCAGAAGATAAAACTAGTGAGTATACAATGATGCTTACTAGGGTTGAATAAATTTCAAAATAAGAACCGAATTCAGTTTTCTCCGCTACTCACACCTTAAAGCAGGTTCCTATTATACTTTCAACTGTGATCCATTCTCTCAGTTAAATATATTTACGGGATAGATGGATAGCAGCCCAATATCATCTTCAGATAAATTCCTATCGGTTGAAGATTTTGCTTTCCGCATCTTCAACTGTGGTCTGCGCACCATTAGCCGAACTTCATTAAAACACGATAAGAAAGCAGTATAAACAGATATTATTAATACTTTCGATGATAGAATTTCTCATCAAACATTCTTCCTCATATACTAATTGACCGAATCACCACAAAATTGGGTGTTATACGCTGTATATAGAAGCATATAAGAAAGAAGTCTGTCATAGCATGCGAGAGAGATGAGCTGGCTCCTAGTCTAAAAGCCTCATATTTGGCCTATAATAACTCCCTCAGGCTGGATTTGCAGGCATTGGGATTAGAAGTAAAAAAAGCGTATTAATTGACTTGTTTAGCTTTTTTATAGGTTGACTCTTAATCAGCAGGTTGAAGGTTCGATTCCTTCACGGGTCATTTTCTTTTTACAGCTTTTCTCTATATAATGTACCTGAATTATTCATAAATTATGCCGACACCAATATATATTCTCCATTATATCTGCCAGTTACGTTTATATATCCTTCAGCATAACATTCAGCTTTTTTCCCCTGCAATTCTTTTTCTCTATGTCGGCATTCTTTACCTTTCAGGCGAGCCGATCTTACTGTGCATCTGCTTCGTTACAGCGCATTTGCGGTGGACGACCACAGCTGCATACCCTGTGCCTCTCATCTGCAGCAACCTCGACTCGTGAATAATCCAGGAGTATTATGTTTTAAAAAAGGAATAATATAGAAGTCTGGAGAAACGGGGAGGAAAAATGAGAATAAAAGGTTTCTTGGCAATTCTTCTGCTTGTTTTAGTGATTGTATTTTTTCTTTTTATTGTAAAGACAGGGAAAAAAGCACAGCTGCTAGAGAAAGTTGAGGCATTTAATTCTGTAAAGCATAAGCTGACAAAGACGAACATGACTCTTATACAAAGAATGATTACTTCATATATTGCGAGACAAGGAAGAGCGCCCGAGAGTTTAAAAAAGTTTCAAAGTCTTCAGCCTCTGGGTGCAGGGCAATTTGATGCATGGGGGAAAGTTATAAAGTATGAAAAACTTTCGGATGAAGATTGGCGTCTTACTTCTGCAGGAGATGATGGGATTTTTAATACAAAGGATGACATTGTTATGTCGAGTAGCCAATAATTCAGGATAATTTGAGGGCATGTCTGCACTTGTAAATGTCGCTTCCTCCATCCCCTCAAATTCATTTGCTTTGTCTTGTATAGATTATTTTAGCTAAATTTTATGTCTTTGGTTATTTTTTATTGATAGCTTAATCTAGGTTTGGTTGGGTTTGTGCAAAACACAGCGCATGAAGTTGTGGTCCTTGTTAATGTTTTTTAGAGAAGGGAAATAAATTTCTAAATATTTTTAAGAGGAATGAAGGTTTTTCTGCATCTTCGATGAGCAATTTTTGAATCGATCGACGGAAATAGGCAGTTTCTTGATGTGTTTTACTATAGTTCAGCATTTTTGAATCATAAATCTTTCTTTTTTTTGGATTTCCTAAAATATTGAATGCCTCTTCTATTCTTCTTAAATGTAATTGCCTTTCTTCCTCTGAAAGAAGTGTATAATGTGCTAAAGAATCATGGTGGTAGCTTAGTTTTTCAAAATTATAGGCGCTTTCGATTTCTTGTTGGGAAGCAGACTTTTTTACGTTCAGAATTTCATAAAGGTCCATTTTTTCAGTTTTTTTTATAAGCATGATATTAAAATTCCGTTTTTAATTATGATCTATTATGTTGCTAATTCCCAATAATTTATCTGTTATGGATTTTATTGAAGTTGCAGCCTCTGAGTTAGGAAATATTTTCATGTAAGGAGATAAGTTCCTCAAGCTCATATGGACTTTTTTATCAAAGGGGATAACCCCAAGGAAGTTAAGGTCAATAACCAAGTATTTTTGAACGACATTTGTAATTGACTGTCCCAAGAGAAAATCTCTTTCATCCATCGCTTTGTTTATTATAAGGCAAGGAGTGAATTTTTGCAGAGCTTTGTATAGAAGGTCAGCATAGAATTTATCATGAGAGAGAATTTCGCTGAGAAAGCTAAAGACTGATTTTGATGTATCTTGAATCTGCTCTGCGATTTTTTTTATGAGATCCTGAATCTCATAATATTCAATGTATAGCTTTAATATTCGTATGATACAGGATTTCAAAAAGTAATATGCATTCTCGATAGAAGTAGGTTCGGGATTGACTATAAGAATGCCTGGATTGGAGAGAAGGAAGAAATCAATACAGTTGTAAGAAGTTCCTGTCCCGATATCAATAATGACTCTTTTGGTATCAAAAGCCTTTATATGACGTATTAATTTAAGTTTTTTATAGTAATTTAGGTTGGACATAAAGAGAACATTCTGAGTGCCTTTTAAAAGCCTCAGGCCTTTAAAAGGTGTTGAACTTAATGTATTTTCCAAATTTGACACTTTATTTGTTATAAAATGTCCCAGGTCTAAATTGGATTCTTTCATGCCGAGGAATGTATGTAAATTTGGACCTCCTAGGTCCGCATCTATCAAAATAACCTTTTCCTTGAGGACGGAAAGTTCTATAGCTAGACTCGCTGAAAAAAAGCTTTTCCCTGTTCCCCCCTTCCCTCCACCTACTGCCCAGATTGTTTTGCCGCTATCCTGATGAAGAGGTAACAAAGGGATTTTTCTTTCTGACTGCATTTCTATTTCATTTTTTCAAGAGTAATTTATATAATTTGGCATCCATTCTATCACAGTAATAAGATTAATTTAAATAAATTAGATATGCAACTTTTAATATTTAAATGACACTTTTAATTTAAAATATTGAATTAGTATAGTTTTTTTGGTAACCTAATTAGCGTGGATAATTCAGGAGCACCTGCGTTATTCACGAGTCAAGCTTGCTGCAGATGCGAGGCAAAGTGCATGAAGTTGTGGTCCTTCACCACGAATGCGCTGTAACGAAGCAGATGCGGTAAGATCGGCTCGCCTAGAAGGTGAAAATTGCTGATATAATAGATTTTTATTATATTATCGACATGATAGAGGATAAACTAGTTCTGAGAGTTTCATGGAGAATGGTCAAATCTAGGTCTAATTGTTATGAATTATCAGCAATTTTTATGAATAATCCAGGTGAGAAGTTGGATGTAAGGAGATGGACTTAGTTGAAAGATTATGGAAAGATTGACAGTAAATTCAGATATGTAATATTGGCTTCAAAAAGGGCAAAACAACTATTGGAAGGAGCAAAACCAAAGATAAAGTCAAGGTCGACAAATCTTATTCGGATTGCTCAGGAAGAAGTAAAAATGGGGTTTGTAGATTATAGAATTATAGAGCCAGATAATGAAGAGATTATTGAGGAGGAAAACGAGGTTTTGTTTGGAAAAGAGATTGGGGCAGAAAAAAAAATTAAGGCTAAAAAAAATATAAAAGGAACTAAATCTGATAAGAATACTAAGCCTAAAAAGAAGAGCAGAAAGAAGTCGCCATCGAGTAAAAAGGGAAAAAAATAAATTATATATTACAATTTTAAGGGATTTAGGGTTTCTGTTTTACCAGAATTTTTAATGAGCTGGATGTAATCCAGCTTGATGAATTCTTTTTTTGAGAGGCCTAAAGCTTTAGAAAATTTGACAATATCGTTTCTCTGGCCTTCTAATTCCATAAAATTTCCGACAGGGCTTTCATCCAGGCAAATTTTAAGGTGTTTTTTCCTGTAAACGGTTCTGAATTTCTTGTAGTTGAAGACAGGAATTAATCCTAAGGATTTCAAGATTTTTTTCATCTGTTTCTCATTTTTCACTTCTGTTTCATATTCTTCTCTAATTTTAAATTTTCTGGATTTTTGCTTGGGACCTTTGAAAGTTATAAAGATTTTTTTGTTTATTTTCCTAAGTCTAAGTGCGTGCTGTTTTTTGAAGAGTGCATGAGAAGGAAAATCATATAGTGTATTTTCTTCGAAGTAGCGTTCTTTATCCAGTATTGCACCTTCTGATATAATTTTGTCGATAAGCTTTTTTATGTCATTGATCCTGATTTTTGTTTCTATTTCGATCATTATTGCTCCGTTGGATTTGTTCAGTTTGAATAAGCCACAGGCTTTAATCTTTCAATATTAAACCGATATTTGGATTCATTTGTTTCTATTTACGATAAAATCAAGGATTGAAAACAGAGTGTCTCGGTATTTGGATTCTGAGAATCCGTTCATTATTTTTTTTGACTTAAGGGAAAATTCTTCGGCTTTTTTACGTGTGTAATACAGGGCTCCATTGGATTTTATAAGGTCAAGAATTTCTATTTTTGATTCTTTATCAAGCTTTTTTTGAGACATCAATTCTGTAATGCGTGTTCGGTCTGAAGTGCTGTTATTCATTGTGTATATTAAAGGAAGCGTAATACGTCTTTCATTTAAGTCAGAAAGAATTGGTTTTCCCAGAGTTTTTTCATCCCCTGTGTAGTCAAGAAGATCGTCAATAATTTGAAATGACATTCCAAGATTTGTGCCAAATCTAGCCAACAACTTTTTTTCTTTCTCGGAAGCGCCTGCTAGAATGCTGCCTATCTGGCATGAAGCAGCAAAAAGGGAGGCGGTTTTTTTTCGAATGACTTCTAAATAATCCTTTTCTTTTATATCCAGCTTTCCGCTCATTTGATATTCGTAGAGCTCTCCCTCGATCATTTTGGCAGAAGTGCCAATAAGTATTTGGGCTATTTCTCGATGTGTGTTTTTAATAGACAGTCCTAATGTTTTGACATACAGATAATCACCCAAGAGAACCGTGATGTTAGGGCCCCATTTGGTATGAACTGTTTTTCTTCCTCTTCTTAATTCAGAGTTGTCGATAATATCATCATGAATAAGGCTGGCTGTATGAATAGTTTCAATTAAGGATGACAGGAAGATGTGTTTATCTCCTTTGTAGCCTAGAAGTTTGGAACAGAGCATCAGAAGGGCAGGTCTAATCCTTTTGCCGGCATTTTGAAATAGATATGTATTTATTTCGGATATAATTTCATTTGAAGAATCGGTGAATGATTTAAGTTTTTCTTCAGTTTTATCCAGATCTTTCTGGATAACTTTGTATAAATCTTTAAGTGATGGATTCTTTTTTGGGCGGATGTGAGTATATCTATGGATCGGATGTTTCATTATTCAACTGCCTTGTGTAAATAATATACCTGTTTTCAGTGCGGCATGTATATTAACATCTCATTTTTCTTATTTCAAACGCAAATAGTAATTCGAAATTTTGAGTTGTAACATCGGCCAATTTTTCAATATCGATTCTCTTCAATTCAGCGAGAAATTTGGCGATTTGTTTTACAAAAAGAGGCTCATTCCTTTTTTGTTTGCCGCGAAATGGAACCGGAACAAGAAAGGGGGAATCTGTTTCAACCAAAATTTTCTTTAAGGGGATTTTTTTAGCAGACTCTCGAATTTGGTGGGCATTTGGAAATGTTAATATTCCTGAAAAGGATATGAAGAAATTATGATTGATCATGCGTTTTGCGAATTCCCAGTTTTCAGTAAAACAGTGCAAAACGCCCCCGCAGGTAAAATGTTCCTCTTCAACAGCTAGTGCAACTTCGTTTCCTGATTTTCGACTGTGCACAATGACTGGGAGACCAAGATCTTCTGCAATATTGAGCTGCAGGCGGAAAGTTTTTATTTGATCTTTGGGTGAGGAGAAATTGTAATGAAAATCAAGGCCAATTTCTCCTACTGCGTGAATTTTTTTTGACGCAGCAAGATTTTGAATTTTTTTGGCATGATTGGAGTTGAAATGTTTTGCTTTATGGGGATGAACTCCGCCTGCGGCGATAATATTTTCGTATTTTTTGATAAGATCAAGAGTGACCTCAAGATTTTTTGGATCTGATATTTCTGAAGGACATAGAACCGCACTGATTCCTTGCTGGAATGACTTTTCGATGACCTGATACCGGTCTTTTTCAAACTCCTCCATGCTCAGGTGAGCATGAGAGTCAACTAAAGACAAACTCATCCTCTTTATACTGTCCGGCTGGTCAAATATTATTTATTCCTTGATCTTTATCTTCATGAACCGAAGCGGCAGGGCACCATACTTGAGAACTTTACTTAGAAATTCTTTCTGGTCGAAAGAGTCACATTTAAATTGTTTGTAATCCTTTTCCATATCAAGGAATTCCTGCATACCTACATACGTGTAGGCAATATCAGCAGGATTTAAAATAACATGATTCCATTGCATTTCTGCTTCTGCTTTATTTAGAAAGCCTACTCTTGTCATATATGCAGTTGCCTGTTCTTTTGTCCAGGAGCCTTCGTGAATATTGAATTCGACGATAAAATCAATTGCTGCCCTCAATTTGTATTTAAGCTGGTTCAAACGAAGCCTGAGGTCATAGTTTCCATATTTAGCCATAATTAGCTTCTCTTCGAGCAGAACGGGCCAACCTTTAATTAAAGTTAGATTGGGGTATAATTTTCTTACAAGTGAGGAATTTCTATTTGTAATACATGTGGGCACGAATGAACCGGGATAAACATTCCTGATAGTCCAAAAAGGAAGAATGAAATTGTTGTGTTCTTCAAGCATGGACTCAGTTTGTTCACATGAAAGGTCATCAGTAAACGGGAATATCAGACAGGAATAAGTTCCTGCGCTTTCGTATATTCCTGGCGTAACAAGTTGTGTCCATGAGGAATTCTGTGATTCGAACGGCATTGGTTCGATATTGATGTTTTCTTCCGGCAGGTCAACAAGCTGCTTTTCTATTAAGAAAGCTTTAATATTTTCAGTCATAGTTTTGACTGTATCAATAAAATTGTCTTTTGAAGCATGATCTCCTTTTATTTTATCCAGCACATGTGTAACAACAGTGTTTATTAGTTGGTCTTCAGTCAGGTTTGTTGGGGGGTTATCGAGATTTATTTTTGGGTCCATAATTCTGTAGAAGGGAATACCTACGAGAAACATTTCGCGGCGTATGTTTTTGGAATCGGCCTGAGCTCTTGCGATGAGTTCATCAAGAGGTATATCGTTTTGAAAAGTTATTCTTACAATCCTGCGATGAGCTTCTGCCAGCCGGAAGTTTCCTGTAGAGCGTGGAAGAAGTTCTTTTTTAAGGAAGTTTTGGTAATCCTCAAGTGCCGGAATAACATTTGCCAGATTAGACTGAAGTTTGGATTTACATGCTGCTGGGGCCTGTTCAATCCATCCAGGAAGTTCGTTTTTATAGAAATTTAGTACAGCAGGAAATTGCTTGATAGCGGTTTCAGTAAAAAGTTGGGGAGGAGTTTTTAAATTTTCTTTAGCCTGTTTGATGAGTTTTACTAGAGCTTTTAATCTGTCTGTTGCATTTTTTGCCCGGGCATCTAAGGATGCAAATTCTTTGATTGTAAGACTTCTGGTACAGTTGATGAAAATTTTGTTATAAAAAATTGGATCATATTCCCATGGGAGAAGATTTTCATGTTTGATTAATTCACTGTCCAGCCCGTTGGCTATTATTACGTGGTCGATCTGAAAATCCGGGCTCAATAGCGTACTGTCAATTTTGGTAACAAGTTCCTGGTTAAGAGAGTCAAGAGTTTCGTGGTGTTTTTCAATGTTTTTTTTGGACATGTCTTCAAGTTTGTTGTCGTATTTGTGGTAGCCTGCCAGTGTTGCGGCAGTTGGAAAAAACTTCCACAGCTGGTCGAAATAATTATCTAGAAATTTCTGAAACTTTGCATCTTCAGCGTTTTGCTGGGAGAGTACTGGATTTGTTATCAACAGAATAAAACCAAGGATAAATAATAGAACGCCGATTTTTCTCATTGAATCCTCCTCTGTAACAGTTTTTATACTAGTGTGGCTATTTCGGTTTAAGACTTAAAATCTTACCACAAAATAGTTAAAGAAGGCAATATTTTGCCTGTCTATTACCATCTTATAACGGCCGAAGCCCATGTATACCCTGATCCGAAAGCAGTAAGTACTACAATATCGCCGGTCTTTATTCGGCCTTGTCTTACAGCTTCATCGAGGGCGATTGGAATAGATGCAGCAGTAGTGTTTCCATAGCGGTCTATATTTCTTATGACTTTTTCTACTGGAATTTTTAGATTTCTTGCCACCATAAGGCTTATCCGGTCATTAGCCTGGTGGGGAAGAAGATGATCTACATCTTCAATAGTGAGATTATTATATTTCAATCCTGCCCTCACAGCATCAGGCATTTTTATTATGGCATTTTTAAAGACATGACGTCCGTTCATCCGGGGGAAAAACCTTTTGCTTTCTATCATTTCTTTAGAAAAGGTTGGTTTGTCTTTTGGACAAGGCTTTTCCATCCAGAGGTTAGAAAAATGAGTTCCGTCTGAAAATAAATGTGTTGATAAAATACCTCTATGGTCATCCTTATTATTTGGCTCAAGAATAACTGCGCCACCACCGTCTCCAAAGAGCACGGCCATATCTCTTCCTTCGTCAGAACTGTCCAAATTTGATGATTGAACTTCAGCAGCGACCACAAGAATTTTTTTGTACATACCTGTCTTGATGAACTGGTCAGCCACAGAAACTGCGTAGATAAAGCCGCTGCATTGATTTCTTACATCCAGAGCTCCAATACTTGAAAGGCCTAATTTTTTCTGCACGAGGATGCCAATCCCAGGGAAATAGTGGTCTGGTGACAGTGTAGCTGCGACGATAAAATCTATTTCTGCTTTGTCGATTTTTGCATCCTTGATAGCTTTTAAGGCGGCTTCATACGCTAAGTCAGAGGCTCCTATTCCGGGTTCTGCATAGTGTCTTTCGACAATTCCTGTTCTCTGCCGTATCCATTCGTCAGAAGTATTTATGGTTTTTTCTAAATCGATATTTGTGACGACTCTTGGTGGGACGAAATGGCCTGTTCCGGTTATTATGCTTCTTATGTTCATTTAGATTCGCTTTCCTGGATTATTCATAAAGAATGCCGACACCAATATTTATTTTTCATTATATTTACCATTTAGGTTGATATTTCCTTCAGCATAACATTCAACTCTTTTCCCATGCACTTCCTTTTTCTCTATATCGGCATTCTTTACCTTCCAGGCGAGCCGATCTTACTGCATCTCAGGCTGTGTCATAATACAGGGAAGTTGTT
>CAZYMU010000044.1:0-18244 GCA_964648465.1 uncultured Eubacteriales bacterium
TTTAATGTCGCTTCCTCCATCCCCTCAAATTCATATGCTAGTTGATATTATATTAGTTCTATCGGCATTCTTTATGAATAATTCAGGAGAACGTGGGTTATTCACAAGCCAAGCTTGCTACAGATGCAAGGCACAGCGCATGAAGTTGTGGTCCTTTTTTATGAATAATCTACGTGAGGGAGTGAATTAGTAACCCACTCCTCAATTTAGGTTCAAACCATGTTGTCTTTGGAGGCATGACCTTTCCCGCATCAGCAATTTTCATAAGCTCCTCGATCGATGCTGGATACATGGCAAATGCAACTTTAAACTTCCCGCTGTCCACCAATCTCTCAAGTTCGCTTAAACCCCTTATGCCTCCTATGAAATCAATATCATTACTTGCCCTGGGGTCTTCTATCCCGAAAAACGGTCTGAGAATGTTATTTTGAAGCACGGAAATATCAAGGCTGTTTACAGGATCATGATAATCGACATGTTCGCTTCTGACGCTTAATCTAAACCACTCTTTATCTAAATACATCCCGATATAGCCTTTTTTTATCGGCTTATATTGTGCTGAACCCATTTTTTCTATCGTGAATATCTTTTCCAGTTCTATAAATAGTTCTTCTCTCGTGCGGCCATTTAGATTTTTTAATACTCTGTTATAGTCCATTATATGCAGCTGGTTGTCCGGGAATAATACGGCAAGGAAATAATTATACTCTTCATCCCCTTTATGATCAGGATTGGCCATTTTTCTTTTATTAGCAACCATCGCCGCAGAAGCAGTCCTGTGATGTCCATCAGCAATATAAATATAATCGATCTCTTCAAATTCTTTAATGAGTTCGTTACTTATACTGTCATCTTCGATTATCCAGACTATATGACCAATTCCGTCACTGGCTGTAAAATCATAAACAGGTTCCTTTGTGACTGCTTTTGCAACCAACCTGTCGATGGAATCTTTGGCTCTATATGTAAAAAAGACCGGACCAGCGTTTGCATTAGTAATATCCACATGTTTTGTTCTGTCTATCTCTTTATCTTTCCTTGTAAACTCATGTTTTTTTATTACACCGTTATTATAATCTTCTACAGAAACACACCCAACGATACCATACTGGACTCTGCCTCCCATAGTCTGACTGTAAATATACAATTTAGGAGATTTTTCCTTAATTAATATGCCTTCCCTAATAAATTTTTCAAAATTCTCCTTTGCCTTATCATATACCGGCTGGGAATATAGGTCTGTCCCTGCAGGCAGATCCACTTCGGGTTTAACAACATGAAAGAAAGAATACGGATTGCCCCTTACAAGTTCCCTCGCTTCTTTACTGCTTAGAACATCATAAGGAAAAGAAGCAACCTGTTTTTCCAGCCCTTTTTTCGGCCTTAAAGCTTTAAATTTTCTTAAAACTGCCATTTAAATTCCTCACTTTTTATAATTTCATTTTTATAATATGTATCATACCGATTAAAAAAACAATATCTACAAAATTATAAAAAAATCAACAATTATATTTTCAAACATTACTACAATTTTTTATGGATTATGCATGAAAACTATCGAGACTATGAAACAAATTTCTACCCGTGATAAAAAGGATTCATTCAAAAGTTAAAATAAACGGCCTAGAAAGTTTTTATGAATCTATGAAAGCCTGTCACTCCGTTATCCCAATAAGGTCCAGCATGAAGGCATATTCCAGAGCTGTTTCTTTATACCTGCGGAAACGGCCTGAAACTCCACCGTGCCCGGCTTCCATATTAGTGTGAAGCAGCAGAATATTATCATCTGTCTTTAATTCTCTGAGCTTGGCAACCCACTTGGCAGGCTCCCAGTACTGGACCTGAGAATCATGCAGCCCTGTCGTTACAAGCAGTGCAGGATAATCCTTGGCCTCCACATTATCATAAGGAGAATAGGAAAGCATGTAATCGTAGTATTCCTTGTTATTGGGATTACCCCATTCATCATATTCGCTCGTTGTCAGGGGTACACTGTCATCCAGCATGGTCGTAACAACATCCACCCAGGGAACTCCTGCAATAACTCCTTTGAAAAGGTCAGGCCGCATATTTAACACTGCACCCATAAGCAGCCCGCCTGCGCTTGCACCGGATGTAAACAGCTTACTTGGACTTGTAAATTTTTCTGTAATCAGATGCTCAGCACAGGCAATGAAATCCGTAAATGTATTTTTCTTTTTCAGCAGTTTGCCATCTTCATACCAGTATCTCCCCATTTCCTGTCCGCCGCGGATATGAGCCAATGCATACACAAACCCTCGATCAAGCAGGCTTAACCGGACAGAAGAGAAAGATGCATTCATGCTTGCCCCGTAAGAACCATAACCATAGAGCAAAAGCGGATTGTCTCCGTTTTTTTCAAGTTCCTTCCTGTACACGAGTGAAATCGGGATTTTTACGCCATCTTTAGCTGTAGCATATAGTCTTTCCGCATGATAATTATCATGGTCAAAATCGCCTACAACTTCCTGCTGTTTTAAAAGCTTCTTTTGCCTCGTGTTCATATCATAATCAAAAGTTGACCTGGGAGTAGTCAAAGATGTATATCCAAATCGAAGCAGGTCTGTATCAAACTCCGGGTTGTTCGAAATATAAGCCATGTATGTTTCTTCACCGAAATCTATATAATGCTCTTCTCTGTTATCCCACTTTATCACCCGCAGCTGGGTCAAGCCGTCTTTCCGCTCCCCGACAACCAGAAAATCCTTGAAAATTTCAAATCCTTCCAACAATACATCCACCCTGTGAGGGATGACTTCTGTCCAGTTCACTTTTGATGTTTTATTTACAGGTGTCTCTACCAACCTGAAATTTTTAGCATTGAGGTTTGTCCTGATATAGAATTTGTCTTTGTAGTGATCTACATTATATTCAAGGTCTCTTTCCCTAGGTTGTATGATTTTAAATTTGCCATCAGGCTTGTTTGCATCCATATATTGGTACTCAGTGGATAAAGTACTGTCCGATGCAATAAATAAATATTTTTTTGACTTGCATTTGTACACATAAGTACTAAATGTCACGTCTTTCTCGTGAAAAATTTCTTTATCAGCCGAAACTTCGCTTCCAAGAATGTGCTTGAAAATCTTATAGGAACGCAGTGAGTCATCTTTGATTGAGTAAAAAACGGTTTTATTATTGTTTGCCCATGCAGCTTGACCCGCAGTATTCGGAATTTCATCGGGAAGAATCTCCCCGGTGGTCAGGTTTTTAAAATGAATCGTATATTTTCTCCGGCTGACAGTATCCACACCAAATGCAATCAGATTGTTATTAGTGCTCACTGTTAATCCTGCAACATGGTAAAAACCATAGCCCTCAGCCATCTCATTGACATTCAATAAGATCTCTTCTTCCGTTTCCAGAGTCCCTTTCTTCCGGCCGTACACAGGATATTCTTTTCCTTCTTCGAAACGGCTGTAATAGTAATATCCCTCTGTCTTAAAGGGAACGGACATATCCGTCTGTTTAATCCTTGCGACAATCTCATTGTAAAGATTTTCCTGAAGTGTTTCTGTATGCTTCATGACTGCTTCTTTATATTCATTTTCTGCTTTTAGATATTCTACTACTTTTGGATTTTCACGCTCATTCAGCCAGTAGTAATTGTCTATCCGCACATCTCCGTGAAGAGTCAATTCCTTCTTGATTTTTTCAGCTGCAGGCGGTTTTATTATTTTTTCTTCCTTATTAATTTTCGAACATCCAGAGCCAATAAAAGAGAGCAGCAAAACAACTACAGACAAGAAAACACATTGTTTGTACCATAAAAGAATTTTTAATCCTTTCATTTATTCCTCCTTTTTTTAAAATAGGCAGCCCTGTCTTTGAACTGACATAGCTACCGGCTTCTTTCTGACAGGTTATCATCTTCTCCTATATTGTTTAGCTTAATACCACATGAAAATACCAAAGTCAAAAATAAAAAAGCTTGTAAAGAAAACACCCGTATCAAAACGCCGAATTCTAAGTTTCTATGTCTAATGCTGTTTTTTCTTTACAACAGTGAGCCTTCCATCAGGCGAATTTTCAATAATATGTTCTGCCATTAATTCTATGAGTTCAGGCCCTCTAGGACCCCAGCAGTGTGGTTTTCCATTTCCATATTCAACAACACCTTCATAATACGGATTCTTTGTTCCTTCGAGAAAATTTTCAAGCAATCTAACAGCATTATTTAAATAAAAAGTATCCATATCCCCCACATAAAGATGAAGTTTCCCTACAAGCTTAGGCCCGAGCCATGACCAGTTTTTCTCAAGATAATAGCGGAGATCAAAATGTTCTTTCCAGTATTCAGCAACAGAAGGATCGATCTCGCCAGTTTTTTTATTAAAAAGCTGCTTAACGTATCCACCCGGACCGACAGGGCCAAAAACAGCTTCAAATATATCGATCTGCTTTCCTGAGCGGTTTCTGGTTCCCATAACAAGTTCCATGTGATTCCTCTGTTTAGAAGTCAACCTGACAATTCCATCGGGACTGCGGTCACTTGCTGTAGGGACTCTAATCCAGCCTGATTCCTTAAAGAAGGCATTTTTATCCTTATAGATATCAATACATTGAAAGTATCTGAAATCAAGAGGGTCCGGGCAAAGAGACCACGTTCCTCCAAAAAAATCGGGATGAAATACCTGAAGGGCAAATGACTCCCATCCGCCCGTAGAACCTCCGGACAATACTCTTGCATACGGCCTCCGGATAATCCGGAAATGTTCTTCCAGATAAGGAATAAGCTCTTCTATTATTGCATCCCCGTAAGGTCCAACATTCTCCGAATTAACAGCATAAGAATCATCATAATACGGACATGGATGTTGAAAGGTTATTGCTATCATTCTGGGACAAGCGTCCGATGTCCAGTATTTGAAAAAACCATGACCCCTCTTAAGCCATGGGCTATTCTTGCTCGGCTCTTCAGAACTTAAACCATAGGGGGCTCTCAGAGAAAAATGGCCCTGAACATAATTTACAGGGTAATACATGTCAGGACTGCTGTCATATCCTTCAGGCAGCAGGATAACAGCCCCGAAAAAGATAGGTTGACCCCAGAAATCGGTCAGAATCTTGCTCTGGAATTTTATGCGTTTGACCCATTTTGTGTCGGGAGGGATTATTACAGGCGGGATAACATCCGCACAGATTATCTTTATGGTCTTTCCTGCCAACGGGTCAATTGTAATTTTCTTTACTTCGCTGTAAATATTGCCTGGTGATATGTTCCACCTCTGCCCTTCCCATTGGTCATTATGCATCCAGATTTTATATCCATCCGATCGTTTAAACTCGGTGTAAATATTTACAAAACCCTGTACATAATATTCCCCAGACGGGATGTTTTTTATGCTTTCCAAAGGATATCCGAAGACATTTTCATCAATTATAACTCTCTCTTCAGGCTTTAAATCTTTGATATCCTTTCCAAAGAAGGGCACACCGTGCCCCACCTGAAACCTGGGCTCCCTTCTCTCATTTTTTGAAATCATGACGTACACACGGCCTGTTATAGGCTCTGAATGGGCTTCTGAAGAAAAAGAAATTTCAAATTGAAGTTTAGATGAAGTGGGTTTTTTACAGGAGATATCTATAAAAAGGCCGGAAAAGATGATTGCATATAGAATAATGCGGGCAACAACACCTTTCTTGAATTTCATATGTCTCTCCGTTATATATAAATTAGTTTGAGGTTTGTTTCATCTTTGTGGAGAAATGGATAATATAATAGAGAGGTGAAAATTTCAAATATTAAAATTAAACCAGTTTATTTCCTCAGTAATTTGACTATTAATCTCTCTACGATCCAGACTGAACTGACAGGTTAATTTTTGACTTCATTTTTACGTAATGTTAAGATTCCCCTGCAAATAAACAAGGGAAAGATGGAAAAAACAAAGACAACTCTCATCAAGAACGGGAGGGTTGTTCTGGGTCAAAATGTTACTAGGCAAGATGTCCTTATTCGAGGTGAAAAAATTGCTGCTGTAAGCAGGCTGAGCAATCATAAACCTGATATCGAAATTAATGCTGAAGGCCTTCTTGTACTTCCCGGCGCAGTTGATACTCATGTTCATTTCAATGATAAGTTTATGCATACTGTCAGTGTGCATGACTACTATTCCGGTACACTTGCTGCTGCCTATGGGGGAGTAACAAGCATAATCGATTTTTCAAATCAAGCCCCAGGGGACTCTCTGGTTAGCACCATAAAAAACAAAAAAGAGGAAGCTCAAGGCAAGGCCCTGATTGACTGGGGTGTCCATCCTGTTATTACACAGCCAACACAAAGAACATTAAACGAAATTCCACTCATAGTCAGGGAAGGGGCACCTACAGTAAAGTGCTATATGACTTACCGCAGCGAAGGGCTAATGATTGAAGACAAGGACTTAAGGCTCATTCTGGAACGTCTCCGAAAGGCAGGAGGGATGCTTATGGTCCATGCTGAGGATAATGATACAATAGAACGGAATGTGTCCAGCATGATATCCGCCGGACTCAGAGAACCGATATACCATGCAAAAAGCAGGCCCATAGAAGCCGAGAACAGAGCCATCCGCCGCTGCATTGAACTTGCACGAAAAACAGGCGGTCGCATCTTCATCGTCCATATGGCTACTGATGAAGGAATAAATCTTATATCTAAGGCACGAGCCGAAGGACTGGATGTCATAGCCGAGACATGCACACATTATCTTGTCTTTACAGACAGAATGCTTGAACGCAGTGATGGCATAAAATGGATCTGCTCTCCTCCCCTCAGAAGCCAATCTGTGCAGGACAGCCTCTGGGCAGGTCTAAGAGACGGCAGGATATCCATGGTGACTTCAGATGATGCTGCTTACTCATGGGAAGCCAAGCTCAGTGGAGCCGGACGCTTTGATGAATGCCCTAACGGAATCCCCGGAATCGAAACACGCCTTAATATTCTTTATTCTGAAGGAGTAAGCAAAGGACGTCTTTCACTCGCGAGATTCGTTGAGCTTGTTTCGACAACACCTGCCAGGCTGTTTGGCTTGACTCCTCAAAAAGGAAGTCTTGCTCCAGGAACAGATGCAGATATTGTTATCTTTGATCCTGAGGCAAAATGGACTATGAACAAGAAGACACTGCATATGGCTCCGAATTGGGCTGCCTATGATGACATCGAAATAACAGGAAAAATCGTGAAAGTCTTTTCACGGGGGGACCTTATCATTGATGAGGGCCGCTGTTTAGCAGAAAAAGGAAGGGGCCGCTATCTCTACCGTAAACTCGACCTACCTGCACCTACATCAATATGATTTTCATAATTAATAGAACCAGCTTTACCAAAAGGAGATAAACTATGGCAAAAGAAAACAACGCTGCCATTTACTCCGGTGCTTCTGCAAAAAAAGTGGAAGAAGATTTACAGCCTCTTGTCGATTTTAAAGAACAAGGACTCTCCATCAAAGAAATAACAGAACTTGTCAAAAACCGGTTAGTTCCTCATCTGATGCAGTACAGCCGGCCAGAATTTCAGTCCATGTTTAATGCATTCCCTGAAGAGGGAGCCAAACTCGGTGCAAAAATCGCTCTTGAATACAACCAGGGAGTGACAAACTGGCAGGTTTCTCCCGGGGGGGCAATGCTGGAAGAACTCTGCTGCAGGGCCTTATGTAGGCTCTTCGGATTCCCGCCTGATTCTGATGCAACCTTCATGTACTGCGGCACATATGCCAACCAGGAAGCCCTTTATCTTGCTCTTCACAGGCACGCACAAAAACATGGCTTTAATTTTGCAAAAAAAGGGTTAAAAGGCTTTGATGAACCCTCCCGGCTGAAAGTTTTAACTTCCTGCGACGCCCATTTCTCCCTGAAGCATGCCGTGCGAATGCTTGGGCTTGGAGAAGAGAGCCTCGTGCCGCTGGCAGTGGATAAAAACCGCCGTATTGATATCTCTCTTATGGAAAAAACTGTGGCCGCTCTGCATCATAACACTGATATTTTCTGTGTGGTTGCTACAGCAGGAACTACATCGACCGGTTCTGTGGACCCTATCCTTTCGATGGCAAAAATATGCAGCAGACTGGATGCATGGTTGCATGTGGACGGGGCTTACGGGCTGGCTTACAGCCTGGTCCCCGAATACAAATATATGTTCCGCGGTATAGAACTTGCGGATTCTGTTTCATGGGATCCCCATAAACAAATGGGAGTTCCTATCCCAAATTCTCTTCTTTTTGTCCACCGCAGGGAAGATTTTAACAGGATGTCACTCTACAGTGATTATTTCAACCTCGAAGGGACGACCGAACCCAATCCTGGACTCAAGTCCCCTCCATCCACAAGGCCCATGTCCGCCCTGCCGCTTGTAACATCCCTGCTATACCAAGGAATGGCAAATGTCACACAGAGGCTACGTTCTCCACTTAAGGCTGTTAAAGAAACGGCTGACTACCTGAAACATGAGCCTGATATAGAGTTGTGCCTTGAGCCTGATACCGGAATTCTCTGCTTCCGGGTCATTCCTGAGGGCTTTCCGGAAGATAAGCTGGATCATCTGCAGCAGTACATATACGATAAAATCATGTCAGAAGGAAAACGATCAATCTCCCTTTCAAAACTGGATAATAAAACCATCTTAAGGCTTGCAGCCATTTCTCCCTTTGTTACTAACAAAGCGCTTATGGAAACAATTTCAAACGTCAAAGCACTTGCTGGAGAATATCCCCATTGAATTCGGATAAAACATCCGTAACAGTCCTGCCCTGAACCTGGTGATACCTGTCCGTGTAATATATCCTGTCCACCCTCAAATCTGGAGTCCCCCTGAATACCCATTGGATTGCAGTAGAAGACATAGAGAGACTGCTGGTCGTTAAAGGAATCCAAGTTGACGCAAATCCAGTCATCGCTGGCTATATTATCCCGGTTTGTTACCGAAGCTTTTATCTTGTCCGGCTGGCTGTCAAAACATCTGTACGCGAAATAAAGATTCTCCATGTCATAAGCATAATAGACCACTGTGTTCTCGACCATTTCTATACCATAATCAGGATAATATGTCTTAAAACCTGTCTCATGGGAAGCCTTTTGCCACACATGGTCATTTAAAATTCCATCGATCACCGGAGGAGTATCCGTCTTATACGGTATGAGAGGCGGCAGATGTTCTTTTGCAGCCGCAAATATTCCTGTAAGGAGAAGTGCAAAAATCAATATGAGCAGCCTTACTTTTTTACTTATCCGCAATTTCTTATATACTTTGATCATTATTTTTTTCCGCTTCAGAATAGTGGTTTATATCATGATAAAAATCGCAAAGTCAAAAATTGATAGCTTTTTATCAAAGAGCCTTTGAGGACTTGACAAAGCATGAAATGTTGGTTTAATATGGTGCAATGTTTAGTATGGTGCCATAATGAATAGGTTGAAAATTTCTTTTAAAAAATCCCCATTTTATACCTACTTCTATTTTTGGGCTTAAAGCCCAATAACATCAATAACCCCCCAATTTCTTTTTTTTAAGCCCTAAATCTGTCTCTAATTCTCAAAAAAAGGTAAATAAAATATGAATAATATCAAATTAGCATCGATAAAAAATAAAGAAAGAACCATCATAAAGGTTGGAGATGTCAAATTCGGATATGATTTTGTTGTGATTGCAGGTCCGTGTAGTGTAGAAAGCGAAGAACAGACACTCAAGACTGCTGAGTCAGTAAAAGCCGCTGGTGCTAACTTACTCCGTGGAGGAGCCTTCAAACCCAGAACCTCTCCCTATTCTTTTCAGGGATTAGGTCTAAAAGGCCTGAAAATACTCGAAAAAGCAAAGGAACTAACAGGCCTTCCAGTTGTATCCGAGGTTCTCGATACACGTGATGTTTCCTGGATGTGCGAATACGTGGATGTTTTGCAGATAGGAACTCGAAACATGCAAAATTATTCTCTTCTCAAAGAAGTAGGAAAAACGAATAAGCCGGTTTTACTAAAAAGAGGAATGTATTCTACCATTGCCGAATGGTTGAATTGTGCGGAATATATTCTAAACGAAGGAAATCCGAATGTAATTCTATGCGAACGAGGAATCCGGACTTTTGAGACTTATACTAGGAACACACTGGATTTAAGTTCAGTGCCCGCAGTAAAGGAGCTGTCGCATCTCCCAATCATCGTTGATCCCGCACATGCGACAGGAAAGGTAAGCCTTATCCCACAGATGAGTCTGGCGGCAGTAGCATCTGGTGCTGACGGGATTATTGTTGAAGTTCATGTCAATCCAGAGGAAGCCTTGAGCGATAAAAAGCAGACATTAACCATAGAACAATTTTCAGTAATGATAAAACGAATCCGCGCCCTGCAAAAATTTATGGAGAATCTGAATTGAAGCCTCAAAAACAAGTCTATTTCATCAAAGGATGTCAGATTATTCTTGATGAGCCGTTAAGAAATCTTGCTAATTACTTAGGTGATGGGAAAAATGTCATTATCACAGATGAAAATGTTTTTAGATTTTACGGAAATTTTTTATCAGGGTACCCGATTATTACCATTATGTCAGGAGAGAGGGAGAAAACTCTAAACACCGCCAAAAAAATTTATCAAGAGTTTTTAAAGCTTGAGCTGGACCGTTCGTCTTTTGTAATAGGAGTCGGAGGTGGGATAGTCTGTGATATAACTGGATTTGCCGCCTCAACTTTTATGCGCGGAATACGCTTTGGCTTTATTCCAACGACGCTCCTGGCACAGGCTGATGCTAGCATCGGCGGAAAGAACGGTGTTAACGTCCATGGATTCAAGAATATTGTAGGTACTTTCACTCAACCAGAATTCGTGTTTATGGATTTAGAAGTTCTTAGAACCCTTCCTAAAAGAGAGCGTATTAACGGAATGTCAGAAATTGTAAAATATTCCTTAATAGAAAGTTTCCCTATGTTTGATTTTATTGAAAAAAATTGGCGAGATCTCCTTCTATTGAAAAGAGAAACAGTCAAGAAGACCATTATTGATTCAATCCGGATTAAATCCCGGATCGTTGAGATCGATGAGAAGGAAGGAGGAGAAAGGCGGAAGCTCAATTTCGGTCATACTTTTGGACATGCTATTGAAAAGCTCTACCGAATACCGCATGGAAAATCTGTCGGCATCGGAATGGTTTTAGCTTCAAGGATATCCGTCGCAAGAGGTATGTTATCTGAAAACGATGCAAGCCGGATTGAAACACTGCTTCATAATTTAGGCTTACCCACCCGAATTCCGAAATATGTTTCTAAGTTAATGGAGGTAGTTAAAAATGATAAAAAACGCAAGGGAGACTCAATTCATTTTGTTCTCCTTGAGGAAATCGGTAAGTCTAAAATAACAGAAATCCCTTACAAAAAATTGGAGGAATACATAAATGATCTGTGTTAGTATTGCGGAAAAATCAACTAAAAAATCTCTTGAAGTATTGAAAGGTCTCAATTTTGCTGAAATCCGCCTCGATAAAATGAGCGTTACTGTGGATGATGTCCGGAAAATCTTTTCACAACATCCAAGGCTTATTGCTACGTGCCGTCCCGGAGTCATTGAAGACAAAAAGAGAAAACTCTTGTTAGAAGAAGCAATATCAGCAGGCGCTGCCTTTGTGGATCTTGAGCTTGAAGCAAGCGATGTTTTCAAAGAATCGCTCATCAAAAAAGCTCATCAGTCAGGATGCAAAACCATAATCTCCTATCACAATTTTAAAAAGACTCCCAAGAAGGTCGAGCTTGAACATGTTGTACGCTGGTGTTTCAATTCCGGAGCTGATATTGCGAAAATCGCCTGCCGTGTTTCATCCAGAGAAGACAATGCCAGGCTTCTAGGCCTCTTAGAAGACGGAAGACCCCTGGTTGTTGTAGCTATAGGAGGTTTAGGAAAAATTACCAGGATTGTTTCACTATTTCTGGGCAGTCCTTTCACTTATGCTTCTTTAGAAAGAGGAAAAGAGACGGCGGAAGGCCAATTGGATAGAGAAACACTTAAAAAAATATACAAAACTTTGAGAAAAATCTGAAA
Organism: uncultured Eubacteriales bacterium; assembly: GCA_964648465.1. Taxonomy (GTDB): domain Bacteria; phylum Acidobacteriota; class Aminicenantia; order Aminicenantales; family Aminicenantaceae; genus Aminicenans. The sequence goes on from CAZYMU010000044.1 coordinate 12,019, forward strand.
TGAAACTATTTGCTGTTACAGGAAGACCAGTTTTTCACAGTATGAGTCCTCAAATTTTTAACAGCCTTTTCCGACTTTATAACATGGATGCTTATTATATCCGCCTTGCTGCAGCCACTGCTGAAGAGGTTCTAAGCATAACGAAAGCTCTGAGGATAAAAGCATTAAACATCACTTCCCCATTTAAAGAAGATATCATTCCCTTCCTAGACCACCTTCACGATGACGCTTTGCGCATAGGAGCAGTCAATTCTGTTGTTGTTAAGGAAGGCAAATATATTGGGTACAACACCGACTCCATCGGAGCCGTGAAAGCTCTTAAAAAGAACAACCTTAATCCAGAGAATAAGAATATTGCAGTCCTGGGAGCCGGAGGTGCTGCCAGAGCTGCAGTTCTCGGGATGATTAAAGCTCACGCTCGAAAAGTAACCATCATTAACAGGACTAAAAAAAGAGCAAAAGATTTAGCCTCATTGATGGGCTGTGAATATTCTCCTCTCGAATTATTCAAAGAGGTTATTCCCAAAAGCGATGTTTTAATCTCCTGTATTCCCTGTCCTTTATTTGTCTGTGACCAGGATGGTTTCTCTAACCATCTGGTTGTTCTAAATGCCAACTATAAAAACCCTCTTCAAACAGGCCATTCAAAAACACAGAAGCACAGAATTATAAGCGGCCTTGAATGGTTATTCTATCAAGCAGTCCCTGCGTTCCAGTACTTTACTGGCAGGAAAATCAATGAAGGCGTTCAGCAAAAAGTAAAATTAGGACTTCAAAAAAGCCAAATATCCGATAAACCTAATGTAGCACTTGTAGGCTTTATGGGTTCCGGGAAGACAGCGGTTGGCCGGCTATTGGCAGATAAAACCGGATTTGAGTTCGTGGATACAGACGCCCTAATCGAGAATCTTTCAGGTCGGAAAATCAATCAAATATTTCAAGAAAAAGGGGAAGAAGTCTTCAGGGAAATAGAAAGGACTGTAATCAAGGCAGAAATCCCTTCTTACCGACGAAAAGTTATTTCCATAGGTGGAGGAGCTGTTCTTGATCCGGAAAATAGGAAAATTCTGAATCATAACTGCCATATTATTTGGCTATGGAATTCTATCAGAACAGCCCTCAAACGCATTCATGCCGAATCCAGACCTCTATTAAATTATCCGAATCCTACAAAGAGGGCCGAAAAAAGCCTGAATGAAAGAATTCCGTTTTATGCAGAACTTTCTGACATTGTCATAAGCACTGAATCAGGAGAACCTAAAGATATTGTGGAGAGAATAAAAAATGAAATGGGTCAAGCCTTCAAAAATTAAAGGAACCGTTTCAGCTCCATCATCCAAAAGCATGATGATACGCGCTGTCGGAGCTTCTTTTCTCAGTAAAGGTAAAACACAAATCCTCTTTCCTTCTTTTTGTGATGATGCGATTGCAGCTCTCAATGTGGTTGATAACCTGGGAGCCCAGGTCGAGAGGTCTAAGCAGGCTGTATCGGTACAAAAATGTAGAGGATTAAAAAATAACAGGTTGAACTGTCATGAATCCGGGCTTTGTATCCGCATGTTTGCGCCTATTGCGGCATTATTCGATGAAGAGATTACATTAGTAGCAGATGGATCTCTGAAACACAGGCCTGTGGGCATGATGGAGAAGCCACTTCGTAGTTTAGGTGCTTTCTGTTCTTCTACATGTGGCTTTCCACCCATGATAGTCAAAGGCCCTATTAGAGGCGGAAAAACGGAGATTGACGGCTCCATAAGTTCACAATTTCTTACCGGGCTTCTCATGGCCCTGCCTGTTTGCGGTGCTGATTCAGAACTTACGGTTCACAATCTTAAAAGCAAACCTTATGTATCCATGACAGTTAATCTCCTGAAACATTTTCAAATCGACATTTCCTCATCCAAAGATTTCAATAAATTTTTCATCAGGGGCAATCAGATTTATAAGAATAAGTCATACTGCGTCGAAGGCGACTGGTCTGCAGCCTCCTTTCTTCTTGTTGGAGGAGCCTTATGCGGGAGTGTTACAGTCAAAAGGCTGCTCAGAAATTCGTCGCAAGCAGATAAAAGGATTTGCGATGTGCTGGAGATGGCTGGAGCCCATATCGATGTTACCGAGGACAAGATCAATGTTGAACAGGGTGATCTTAAAGCTTTTGAATTTGATGCTACTGACTGTCCTGACCTTTTTCCTCCGATTGTTGTACTTGCATCCAAATGCACTGGACGAAGCCTGATATTTGGAGTTAATCGACTGAAACATAAGGAAAGCAACCGGGCTAATGTTCTTTTTTCTGAATTTACTCGCCTCGGTTCAAGAATATCTGTTCAGGGCGACAGAATGGAGATTGAAGGTCCGTATCTTGAAGGAGGAATCATCAATGCTCATGGGGATCATCGTATAGCAATGGCTGGAGCTGTCGCCGGAATAGCTTCAAACAGAGGAACTGCACTACGCGGCTGGAGATGTGTGGCAAAATCCTACCCGGCCTTTTTTGAAGACCTAAAAAGCATCGGAGGTGAAGTACAATGAATCAGTTTGGAAGAATCTTTCGAATAATGCTCTTCGGAGAATCACATGGGGAATGTGTAGGGGTAGTGATCGACGGATGTCCGGCTGGTCTAAGGCTCTCAAAAAAAGACTTTATTCTCGACATCACGCGCCGCCACCCTCGATTGAAAGGTACAACCCAAAGAAGGGAAACTGATGAACCTTTGATTCAAAGCGGCCTTTGGAAACAAAAAACTACTGGAGCACCTTTGTTGATCACCATAAAAAACAAAGACACTCGTTTTGAAGATTACTTACCATTCAGGGAAATTCCTCGACCAGGACATGCAGACTTTACCGCCAGTAAAAAATATGGAGGATACAATGATATAAGAGGAGGAGGTCAGTTCTCAGGGAGGTTAACGGCAGCGTTGGTTTGCGCTGGAGTTGTTGCTAAAAAAATTTTGACTCCTTTCGAGATTGAGGCGTCTTTGCTGCAGGCAGGAGGAACGACCCAGATTGAAAGAGCTGTCCAGGCTGCAATTCGAGAGGAAGACTCGATAGGAGGGATTATCGAGTGTAGGGCAAAACATCTTCCTGTTGGGCTTGGAGAACCGTTTTTTGACTCAGTAGAATCGCAAATTAGCCACCTTGTATTTTCTATTCCCGGTGTAAAGGGGATCGAATTCGGATCGGGCTTTTCCTGCAGCAGGAGGAGGGGAAGTGAATGCAACGACACAATCTTAGACACTAAAGGTAAAACAGCAACCAATCATTCCGGGGGTATCAACGGTGGAATCACGAATGGAAATGAGCTGGTGTTCAGGATAGCAGTGAAGCCTCCTTCCAGTATCAATAAGCCCCAGCGGACAATCAATCTTCAAACAGGCGAAGAAGCTATATTGTCTGTAAAAGGCAGGCATGATATCTGCATTGCTCTGCGAACGCCGGTTATTGTGGAGGCTGTAACAGCCATCGTGCTTGCGGATTTTATGTCAATCGAACAAAAAATTCCGAGAGTAATGGAGTAAAAAAATGAATCTGGAAAAAATTCGTGAAAGGATTGATCAGATTGATTATGAAATCTTAAAAAGCTTAAATGAAAGAATTGAATTGGCTCTAAGGTCAAAAAAGTTCAAAGGAAAAATCTACGATAAGAAAAGAGAACATCAGTTGATGAAGCAATTAAAAAACTATTCGGGAATCCTTAACCTCGTTCAAAGTGATTTTGTGGAGAAGCTTTTTAAGGAAATTATTGCCGAGAGCCGAAAGCTTCAGAAAAAAAAGACTAAACTCATAGGCTTTCAAGGAGAGCACGGCGCTTTCGGACAGATGGCAGCCAAAGTTTTTGATATGAACCTGACTACTATCCCATGTAACAATTTTATAGATGTTTTTGATGGAGTGGAAAGGGATTATTTTGATTTAGGAATAGTTCCTGTGGAAAACTCACTGGGAGGAACAATAACTCAAGCAAACGAGCTTTTAATTAAAACAGAATTAAAAGTAATCGGGGCCGTCAGATTACAGATTAGCCACTGCTTACTTTTACTCCCTGAATCCAATTATAGGGAGATCAGAACTGTTCATTCGCACCCTCAAGCTCTATCACAATGCCGGGATTTTTTAAGCCGTCATCAAATGGAAGGCAGAGCTTTTTATGATACAGCGGGAGCTGCAAGGATGCTTTCTAAAGAAAGACCTAAGATGACTGCGGTAATTGCCAGCAAGCTTGCGGCTCAGCTTTACAATCTCAATGTCATAAAGGAAAACATCGAAGATAATCCCACAAACTTCACACGGTTTCTGTTGATAGGGAAAAGAGAAAGACACACACAGTCCAATAAGTGTTCAATCATATTTTCCACTCCGCATAGAGCCGGCAGTCTATATGAAGTACTTAAGATATTTACTGAAGCCAACGTCAACCTGACGAGAATCGAATCCTTTCCGCACAGGAATTATCCCGGAAATTATGTTTTCTTTCTCGATTTTCAGAATGAGAATAGTCAGGAAAGCATTAAGGCTATCCTTGAAAAAGTTAAAAAGAAGACAAAAATGTTCAAATATCTTGGATGTTATGAGGAGGTGTACTCATGAGAATCGCAGTTTTAGGAGCAGGACACATGGGTTCCTGGTTAACAAAGGAGCTTTCCCGGGATCATGAAATCTGTATTTATGATCTGGACCAGTCTCGTTTGGAAAGGATAAAAGTGGCTTATATCCTCACCGGATACCCTGATCTCCGCCGTTTTAAACCTGAATTTTTAATTAATGCGGTGAGTTTGCAAAACACGGTTGAAGCATTCGAAAAAGCCTCTAATTTCCTACCCAGGAACTGTATCCTTTCAGATGTGGCTTCTGTCAAAGGAGATATTCCTCCTTATTACAGGAAAAATGATTTTCGTTTTGCCTCAGTCCACCCCATGTTCGGGCCTACTTTTGGCAACATCAAACATTTGAATCAGGAAAACGCTATTATTATAAAAGAGTCTTGTCAAGAAGGAGCTCAATTTTTCAAGGATTTTTTCAATGGCCTAAAATTAAATCTGTTTGAGTACACATTTGATGAGCACGATCAGATAATTGCTTATTCATTGACGCTTCCGTTTGTTTCGACAATGGTTTTTTCTGCTTGCATGAATACCTCTGCTGTACCCGGAAGCACTTTTAAAAAGCACTGGAAAATCGCAAAGGGGCTGCTCTCTGAAGATGATTATCTTCTGGCATCAATTCTTTTTAATCGCTTCTCTCTGTCCCAGCTTGAGAAGGTAACAAGCAAGCTCGAGTTTCTAAAGCACATCATAAAAGGAAAAGATGTGGAAGAAGCTCAAAAATTTTTTAACCGTTTACGAAAAAATATTCAATAAAAAAGAGAAATATGTCAAAGCAAAATGAAAATGTCCGGTTCTTAGCAACGTAAAAATGTCCGGTTTACTCATTTACTAAATCCTCTTTAGATAGCAGTTATGGTGAAGAGATGCTTAAATCATATTGGCGAAAGTCGGGACTGTATTAACAAAGAATGGAAAAAAATTGCTGATAAATTTTTTACACAATCAAAAAAAGAAAAGCATAAGATAGTTGTAGAAAAAAAATGGTTCTAACTATTTTTTAGCAAGAGAATTCATTAGCACAGAAAAAGCAGTATCAATATTATCTTTTTCCAGAATTATTGTAAACTCATTTGAAGTTGAGACCACCTCAATCACGTTAATGTTATTCCATGCCAGCTGTTTTAGGATAGAGTAGTATACTCCCGGTGTATGCAAAATTTCAGGCGAAAGTTTCATAGTAATTGCAGAAAGATTGGATAACCTGAGTATCAATTTTTCTCCACTGAATATTTTTTCAATTTCATCGCTGATTTTTGAGCTTGCAATGATTGTGCTCTCAAATACTCCTTGAGTGAAGGCCAGAAATTTATCCTTCACGTCTTCAACTGCATGGAGAAGTAATCTCTGGTTTTTAAAAATTGATTCAGAATTTAAAAAAGTATACTCGTTTAAGTTTGACCGAACAATTATGTCATTTATATTTTTTAAAAAATCCTCTTTTTTTATTTTTCTTCTATTTAGATTCTTTGAAAACCTTTTTAATGCCATTAATACAGCACTCTCACTGATATCTTTAATAAGAGCAGATTCAATCTGGGGCTTAATCTGCCTTGCAAGAGCAGATAAATTTATGGCTCCTATCCCATTTGTGTGGGTAAATTAGAGTAATTCAGCTTGCC
>CAZYMU010000045.1:0-18160 GCA_964648465.1 uncultured Eubacteriales bacterium
TACTGATCAAAACGCTTAACGGCAATATTTATATAAGAAGATAAGATTACAATTTAATAAATATTCATTGCAACCATTCCCATTAATGACAGTGATACTGTGTGATAGATGACCAAATACTTTTCACATGGAGGATAATAATGAAAAGAACAGTTTTTAAGACAGGAATCATATTTTTGCTTTTACTGGCCGTGTCTGCCCTGTACGCAGGGGAAGAAGGTAAAAGTCTCACCGGTGACTGGTCTGCAAAGATCAGAGAAAACAGGATTCAAATACGGCTGATGATGTTTGATAATGATTCGGATCATGACTCGATGACCTCTTTCGGCTTGGAGACAAAAGAGTTTAAAGGTCTGCAGCTGAACAAGGAGCACACCTTCACTCTGGAAAGAGATGCCGGCACCATCCGTTTTGATGGGAAATTTGAAGATGATAGAGGCAGAGGTACGTTCTCATTTGTTCCGCACGATGCCTTTATCGGTTTTTTGGGCAAGGAAGGGTTCGGCAAGATTAAAAGTAAAGAACTGCTCCACCTTTGTATCTTTGATGTCAACAAGACATACATTCAGGATATCCGCAAACTTGGCTATAAGGATGTCGAGCTTTCTGAGCTGGTAGCAATGGCTATTCATAAAGTCAGTATCGATTATATTCGTCAGATTCATGCTCAGGGCCTGAAAGACATATCAATCTCAAAACTCATCAGTTTCCGTATTCACGATGTTGAAGTTGACTATATCAAAGAATTAAAGAAACTGGGATACAGTGATATATCTCCCTCAGAACTCATTTCCTTGAATATTCACGATGTGGATATCCCTTTTATTCGTGAGATCAGCAAACAGGGATTCAAGAATGTTTCTCTGGACAAGCTGGTAGCTTTAAAGATCCATGATGTTGATTTGAAACAGTTTGAAGTGCTGAAAGATCTGGGATACACTGATGTGGATCTCGACCAGGTTGTGTCACTAAACATCCATGATGTTTCTCCAGATTTTATCCGCGGTGTGCATAAAGCCGGCTTTAAAGATATTTCTCTGGATGAACTTATATCTTTCCAGATACACGATGTAGATCTGGGCTATATTGACAGTCTGGCAGAGGTAGGATTTAAAGATGTTTCTGTTTCAGAATTAATCTCTTTAAACATTCATGATGTCAATATCGATTATATTGAAGGTTTTCAAAAAATGGGCGTCAAAGATCTTGATATCCCCACCCTTATATCCTTTAGTATTCATGATGTGGAGCCGGTCTTTATTAAGGACATGAAAGAACTCGGCTATACATCCATTTCGGCAGATGAACTGGTCTCTTTAAACATTCATGATGTCACGATTGATTTCGCTAAAAGTGTGCATGCCGCCGGGCTGAAGGACATCACTTTGAATCAGCTGATCTCTTTCAAGATTCATGATGTGGACAAGGAGTATATTGAATTTGCCATAAAACTGTATAAGGAAAGAGGTAAAGAACTCACTCCCGAGAAGATCATCAGCATGAAGATCCACGATTTTTAAGAAGAATAATATAAAGTAGTCTGCTCAACTGTTAAGGATATAGACCTGAAAGACAGCTATTTTTGGATTTAGTTGGGCAGCCCTATGGGGGAAGAGATAGGAATTTGGTTTTTTTGTTCATGACAATCTCCGCTCAATTTTATCAAATTTACATCTTCTAAAGGATGTTTATTAAATGGAGCTTTTTGCCCTTAAAATCGATGAAACATTTCTTTATTTGATTCGTTTGGCTTCGAATATGCCGTCGGGCTGATTAAACTCGGCGGCTGTGACATGACCCTTTTCGTCCATCTTGAACTTGACGCTGATTATTTTGACCTGTTTGAGGATGAATTCATCTCCCAGTGCTGGAACTAGTTCGTATTCCGGCTGTCCGGGCACCATCATGGTAAGGATGTTTCCCTTGAGGCTCACCGTGACGATCTGGTCCATCAAAGTGTATTTCCCTACAAACTTTTGGAGGAAGGAGGGGTCAGAAAGCCTCGCATTGGGTTTCTTTTTGAATACTATGGCTTCCAGTGTTGGCTCGAAAGGAGCCTCCAAAGCCGCCACAAACCCGTTGACATCGGTGCGGAATGTCAGCTTCATATCTTCAAATGTGGGGTCCTCCACTTTTTTCCCATTAAAAGTCTCATAGTGCCAGTGATCGAGAGGCGTGGTGATGCCGTTGTAAGTAAAAGCCAGCTGCCCTTTCTGAAGAAAGACTTTCAAATTTCCGTAACCAGGATGATTGTATTCGCCAGCATATTCCTCCAGTTTGTGCGCCAGCTGAGTGCCGGGCCTGCGCCTGGTCTGTTTTTTCTTCTCGGCCTCCTTTTGCACTTCCTCACTTTTGGCTTTTCTCTCCGCGGCCTCTCCAATCCAGTCCTTTGGCTCAAGACCCAGAATGCGGTCTGCCGCATGCCGGATGAGAAGCTCGGGCAGGCCAGTCCCGTTTTTGTTGGCCAGTGCCACGAATCCTATCCCGTCTTGAGGCATGAGGCAAACCATTGTAGAGAATCCATCGATATTGCCGCCGTGATGGACGCGCTGGTGGCCTCGGTAGGAGTCGACAAACCACGCCATTCCATAATCGGCCGGAGTGATTTCCGGGATGGCAGGCGTATTTCCTGTGGGCATGTGCGCCAGATGCATGTCCTCAATCGTTTGGGTATTGATGATCGACTTACCATTATACTTCCCTTGATTGAGATGCACTATGAGCCAGTGACTCATCTCATTCACGCTGGAATTGATGGCCCCGGCTGGGCCGATATTGCTGATATTGCGGAAGGGAATCTTCTCGATTTTGCCCTTCTCTTCGCGGTAGGGGAAGGCGAAATCCGTGTCTTTTTGGGAATCAAGCACAGAAAAATTTGTCCGCTTCATTTCCAGAGGATCGAGAACACAGGTACGAACGGCCTCTTCCCACTTCTGTCCTGTGATGACTTCTACGAGGTAGCCGGCCGTCAGAAACATCAGGTTATTGTACTGAAATTTTTCCCTCAGGTCTGCCGTGGGTTTGAGATACGCCAGCCGCTTCACGAATTCTTCCCGGCTGGCCATATAATTGTTGTACCAGACAAGATCATGACGTGGCAGTCCGGCGCGGTGGGTAACCAAGTCTCGGGGTGTCAGGTGTTCGCTTGCGAAAAGGTCGTAGAGGTGGAACCAGTGGATATACTCATGCACAGGAGTTGTCCAATTCAGTTTGCCTTCGTCCACAAGGGTGCCCATGGTGAAGGTGGTGAAGGCCTTTGTGGCTGAGCCAATAGCCAGAAGAGTGTCTTTAGTCATAGGGATTTTCTTTTCCACATTGCGGTAACCGAAGCCCTTGGCGAAGATGACTTCATTATCTGCCACTATGGCTATGGCCACTCCGGGCACATTAAGGCTTTTCAATCCCTTTTCGACTATCGAATCAAAATCGGCGAGAGCTTTCTTGGCTTTTGCCGCAGGACCGGCTTCACGGTTCAGAGTGAACGGAATTGTTTTGCCGCTCTGGGTAAAATTCCCGGTTATCTTCATCCCGTCATCGCTGAAAGTCCCTTTGAATGTCGGGCTGCCCGGCACCTTGGATATATCAAAGCTCACTTCAATTCCGTCAATGCTGATATTAGCAAGCGGAAGATCCTTGGCCTTTTGGGCGGGAATGGAAATATCCCCGGCCCAGGATCCGTCAGGCTTATGATTGAAATCTATGTTGATAGCGAGCGTCATCCCGGGAATGTCGATAGACCCTTCCCAATGGCCTTCCAGCGATGAAGACTTAGCAGAAAGAAAGGCGGATGGATAGAACAGCAGTGCTGTACATAAGATAATAAGAAAAATGTAAGATTTTTTCATGGTTTTTTCTCCCTTAATCAATATTTTCCTTATTTTTTAATACCATAAATCTGTGGACATAATCAATAGTGTCCCAAAGTTTTTAAAATCCTAATTATAATAGGGAATATATTGAGAAATGGCTGCAGGAAGAATGCTCTAAAAAAGCTTTGCTAATTGTTGTTCCCAGATACTATTGCATAATATTATGAATATGACCTAAACCTATCAAAAGAACGCAACCTTCATCGGTCCGTGAGGAATTTTCTGAAGGCAGTCGTTTTATTGTTAAAACATTCTTATGAGTAAATATAAATTAAAAGGATGAAACGTGAAAAGAGAAAAAACTATAAAAAACAGGTGAACCATCTTTTTTCACAACTAATACGAAATAACTTCAGTGGGAAGTGGGATCACGATGTCCTTTCTATAATAATGCCCATGAACACTGAGAATATAATCGTATATAATGTGAGGGAAAGAGCAAATAGCCAACCAAAATAATAAACCATCAAAGGCAACAGGGGGATTTTGACAGCCCTGTTGTATAAGAATGCTGCGATAAGCCCTTTTCTCATTCCTTTTTCCTTGAGTTCTGTGAGAAGAGGATACCAGAGGTATATCGAGCCCATTGAGATTATGCCTGATATGATTGCGATAATCCATCCTTTTAATCCCGATTTCTTCCCAAGGTGTTTTGCTATAGATTTGGGCTTTAAGAAAAGGTTAGTGAGGAATATAAAGAGAAAGACAATGAGAGTTATATAAAAAACTTTCACGAAAATATGCACGAAATATTGAAGAGAGGAAATAATCAAGTCTCTTTTAAACGAGAATAAGATAATGTAGATAAAAAAGGTAAAACAAAAAAGTATTAAACCAGCAATTTTTCTTTTCTTCATATAAGTATTACGGCTCTCTGTCATTCTGAAACGCCCTGTTTCAAGTCTGACTGATACAAACACTCTTCCTCTGTCTCCTCTGTGGTTTTTCTCATATTATCTTCAGCGTTGAAACTACAAGTACAGAAATGACTATAGCAAATAGAAATGAGAGAATATTTCTTACAATTCCAAACCTTTTGCCTAAAAAATAGCACTCTGCAGGTAACTGAATAATCCCAACCGTTACCCAGGAGAGGATAAAGGCAATTACGCTAATTAGCGAGATGCCAGCTTTTACCAATTCTCCTCCAATGATGTAACTTGTTACTGGATGACCTGTTGAGATGCTGCCAAAAGATGCCCCGAGGACGCTATCAATTATAGGATTTTTTGTGAAGAATTTGCTGTAAAAGGATTTTGGAATTATTGTTACATAGAGGCTTATGAGCAATAATATAGAAAGAAGGATAGGCAACATTTCGAGAAACAGGCGAAATGTTTTCTTTCCCGCTTCCTTGGCACTTTTTTTTGTAATGAAATTTTTGTTTCTGTTCCGAGAGAAATCTATTTGTTCTCTAATTTTTTCATCCTTTCGTTTAGGTCTGCAATAACCTCTCTTAGGTGTGTAACCTCTTTTTTAAGCCTCTCCGCTTCGTTACTTTCACCAGCACTATGTTCCTCTATTGCAGTTGATGGTGTGGAAATTTTCATTGGTTCTTTAATAATTGCTGAAATTAAATCTTTTATCTTTCCATAAACACCAACTACTGGTTTTACACCCAATTGTTCAAACCAATCCTGTGCTCTCGGTCCCATTCCTCCTGCCACAATCATCTCAGCACCCTTATTATGTATGTATTGTGGTATAACACCTGCTTCATGGGAATCGACATAAGGGTTATTCTCCACAGTTATATTCTTTACGTTATTGCTTTTCACTTCCACAAAGGTGAAATATGGACATCTTCCAAAATGGTATGCAAGAACACCATTGAGACCCTTATTGTCATCCGATGAAAATGCAATAATCATTTTAAACCTCCTATGTTAAAAACCTTTTGATTTCATCCTCAATTCTACAATACTCTTTGCATTCTTAAGAAGACTCAGTACTTCCTCTGAGGATAATTTGTAGTAAACCTCAACTCCCTCCTTTCTACTCATTACAAGTCCTGCAGATTGGAGTATGGTAAGATGTCGGGAAACAACGGATGGATGAATAGCAAGAAAGGATGCAATCTCCGAAACGGACTGTTTACCATACTTCAATATTTCAATGATCATTACACGATGTTCACAAGAGAGTGCCTTAAAAATCGTTGTTCTTGGTTCACCAAATCCGAATCTTCTTCCTTTCCTATCTGCATATCTATGCATATTTACAATATCATATAAAATCTTCATTTTGTCAAGAAAAAAATCAAAATCAACAGGGATTGCAAGAGAATTTAAGAGATATCATAAAAAAAGACTCAAGACTGTCATTGCTACTCCGATTAAAATGCTAACTGTGAAATTATCGTCTAATCCCATTAATTTTATTGACTCTGCGGGTAGTCTATCATAAAATTAAATTTAGTAGGAGGTGTATTACATCATCATGTTGCCTAAAAAGAGAAGAGTTAATGAAGGAGTTCAAAAAAGATTAGATGAAAGTACTAATTTTAAATTGCGGTAGTTCTTCGGTCAAGTTTCAATTAATAAACATGGCTAATGAGCAGGTCCTTGCCAGAGGTTTGGTGGAGAGGATAGGTTCCAGTGATGCAATCATTACATATTGGCCGAGAAATAAAAATAAGATCCGTGAAATCAGGGAAGTGCTCAATCATGAAGTGGCTATTGAGCTTGTCCTTTCAATGCTTCTTCATCCACAGCATGGAGTAATTCATGATAAGAACGAAATTGATGGAATAGGTCACAGGGTTGTTCATGGTGGAGAAGATTTTTCTGATTCGGTTTTGATCACTGAAGAGATTAAATCAGTCATCAGAAAATGTATCCAGTTTGCTCCTCTTCATAATCCTCACAATCTTAGAGGTATTGAGGCCTGTAAGAATCTCCTTCCGGGTATCCCTCAGGTAGCTGTTTTTGACACAGCGTTTCATCAAACAATTCCTCCAAAAGCATATATATATGGTCTTCCCTATGCTTTGTATAAAAAACTTGGTATAAGACGCTACGGATTTCATGGAACTTCCCACAGATATGTAGCTGAAAAAGCAGCAGAGATATTGAAGCGACCGCTAGAAAAGTTGAAAATCATCACCTGTCACCTCGGAAATGGTGCTAGTATTACGGCTGTAGATGGAGGAAAATCCATTGACACCACGATGGGATTTACACCTCTGGAAGGTCTTGTTATGGGTACCAGGTGTGGTGATATTGATCCAGCTTTGGTTCCTTACATTATGGAACATGAGAAACTGACAGTTAAGCAAATTGATTCAATCATGAACAAAAATAGCGGTATGTTAGGACTGAGCGAAACCTCTAACGATATGCGAGAGATTGAAGCTGAAGCTTTAAGAGGAAGTGAACAGCATAAGTTGGCCCTTAAAGTCTATTCTCACAAAGTCAAGAAGTACATCGGAGCATACCTGGCGGAATTGGGAGGTGCGGATGCTATTGTTTTTACAGGCGGAGTAGGTGAAAATTCTCATTATGTTCGTGGAACCGCTTTATCGAACATGAAAAAGCTTGGAATCCAGATTGATAAAGAAAAGAACAAGAAGAATGAAATAGAAATTAGTACTGGAAGAGTTAAAATACTGGTGATCCCTACAAATGAAGAATTGGCCATTGCCAGAGATACTCGACAAATTCTAGAATCTCGTGAAAAAGAGGTCAAAAAGACCTCGGTGAAGGAAGTATCTTACGAAGAAATTTCACTGCTCTCCGAAGATGATAAAGCAAATCTTGTGCTTCTTTGGGCAAGAAATCCAAAAGCCAGCATAACTGAACTGACGAAGAAACTTAGTAATAAGATAGGTAGAAAAATTAAAACTAAGGCTGTAAAACAGGAATTGGAAATATTAGGTCTCAGGAAAACTTTTTGAGACAAGAAAATTTAATGGGGAGGCAGAGTAAATCATGGTAAAAATCAACAGAGAAAAAACAGAATGGGATGTTGCTCTAAGTTGGCTCAGTGCTCTGGAGGAAACAGCCAGAGATTTTCACGGCACCAGACCCAAGGTTTTCTGCGAAAGAGCATACGAACATTCTGTTCAGCACTATCTTCATCGTCTTGCAGACGACTACGGGATTCGGGTGGAGAAAGCTGATTCTATTCTTGCCGCAGTTGAGAATTATATTCAGGTTGGTGTGATCAGTAGCCTTTTCCGGGATGCCAGTGATTTTGAGTTGGTAGAGATTAATCCATTCCGGGTAGAGATTGCTGTTCACGATTGTCAGTATCGTAAAAGCTGTCAGGTCCTCATTAATCAGGGGTTTTCTATCAGAGATTTAACCTGTGCCAGAATAGGTTGCTTCAGGGCTGCAGTAAAAGCCATAGCCAATATTGACTGTGACTATCAGGTTGTGGCCTTTAATGTTGATGGAGATTGCAAGGGTATTATAGAACGGGTATAGTTTATCTTGGATAAAAAAACGAAAAAAACTGTAACTGCACTCATTCAAAAAGTTCGAGAGAGTGAAGACGTTGGTGAAAAGCGAGAAGCTTTAATTGAATTGGGTTATAAAAGGGACAGGGCAGTTTACCCTGTTCTGTTAGAACAACTGAGTAACCGTGCAGTTAGTATTCAACATGCAGCAGTAATCTCATTGGGACGTTACGGTGATCCAAGAGCTATTGAGGAATTGATTAAACCCAAGATACTTCACTCTAGGACTGTAAACATTCGGTGGGCAGCAGTAAAAGCTATTGGGAAGCTGGGGGATTACAGAGTAATTGAACATCTACTTAAAGCAGTGGATGATCATGAATGGATTGTACGAAATCAGGCTGTAACAGAGCTGAAAGAAAAGATACGAGAGATTATTGAGTTTAAAGAGAGCCGATACGCCAGAATTCTTGTCCGATTGTTTGCTGTGGAAAACGAAGAGATCATAGACTTAGCCATTGAGGGATTTGTAGAATTAGGTGAAAAAGGACTTAATCTGCTTCTAGATGCGATAAAAAGTCCTTCGCTTTTGATAAGAGAAAATGCAATACGAGCTCTTGGCCAGAAGAAAACTCGCAGAGGAGTAAGTATACTTATTGATCTTCTTCGTGACCCCGAGTGGCGGGTCCGAAGAAACGCTGTCGTGGCTCTGGGAGAGATTGGTGATAGGAGAGCTGTGGAACCTTTGGTTCAATCACTGAGAGATGATGTGGGAAAAGTACAACAACAAGCTATTTGCTCGTTAGTAAGTTTTGGCAAGTTATGTACGATTCCCCTTTTGAATGCTTTGGCCCACGAGAAAAACAAGTTTGTCCTGAGAGCTATTATTCTTACGCTGGGTGAAATAAGCGATATTAAATCTGTTCCTGCAATAATTAAACATCTCAGGAGCAGCTATTTTGTAGTTCGCAGGGCTGCAATTGAGGCTCTGGTAAAATTTGGTCCTCAAATTATTTATCTTCTCGTTCCTACCCTTTCTTTTAATCAATCAAACATTAAACCTCTGTTGAAAGATGCTTCTGACAATGCTAATCCTTTACTTCAACTCAGAGCTATCAAAGCTCTGGTTGGACTTGAGGATCATCGAGCTGTTGAGCTTCTAAAAAAACTCGTGGAGGATAATTCCCCTGAGGTACAGAATGTAGCAATAGAAGCCATCATACAGATTGGTTGTGCAGCATGGGGTCGTTGTGCGGCTCTTGTAGTACTTAATGGAATTGGAGATAAATCTTTGATTCCTCATTTTATTCATTCATTAGGCGATGATTCTGACAGTGCACGCTTAGAATCGGTTCGTGCTCTTGCCAGTGTTGATGGGTCTGATGCAATTGATCCATTAGTAAAGGTAGCTAATAAAGACCGGGATCCGTACATCAGGTATGAAGCTGTGAGAATGCTTCGTAGGATTGGGGTTGGTTATCCTCAGGTTCTGGAGTTAGGCCTTTCAGCTTTAAAAGATCCATCCAAAAATGTTAGATCTCAGGCAGCCCGACTTTTAGGAAATTTTCAGGATGATCGGTCGATTTGTCCTCTTCTCAAGGCAACGTCTGATGTTCATTGGAGTGTGCGAGAGAGTGCAGAGAATGCTCTTGCTAACTTTGGAAAATCTGTTGTTCCCTGTCTAATTGAAGCTTTGACCAGCCAATTCATGACGACGCGTTTTCGGGTAGCAAGATTATTAGGAGAGATTAAAGATCAGAGAGCTGTTGTACCGCTGGAGAAGCTCCTAGGAAAAAAACGAGAACTAAAGGAAGTTAAGAAAGTAGTTAAAGAAGCACTTGAGAAATTACAGAAAAGAGAAGCTGTCTAAATATTATCATTTAAGCTCCGATTCATGCTTGTGAAAAAGTTAGTTTACTGATATCAACTATATGCCAGAGCCAATCCGCAAATGCCAATCTTGGAATTAAACACACGAAAATTTATAAAGCAAGAAAATTTGCATGTAGATCTTTAAAAGGAAGAGGTTCTGCAAGTGGTATTAGGGTAATTTACGCCTATTTTGAAGATGAGGATTGTGTGGAATTTATTGAGATATACTATAAAGGCGACAAGAAGAATGAAGATAGTGAAAGAATATTAAAATATTACAGTAAAGGAGGGTGAACATCAGCTTATTTTCTTTATTATCATAGAAAGAAAATAGCTGGAACCCAAAAAGGAAGTAAAAAAATGGAGAGAAAAGATGTATTAATAATAGATGGGTAAAATAATGAAGTGTTAGGTGGGAAAACTTAAAAATTTATCTATTCCGTCTGAAGCAGCTTTTGCATCAGCAATTGCAGTTACTGCGTCCAAGTTTAAGTTGACTATATCTCCACCTGCAAATACTTTAGGAATAGATGTCATTCCATTTTCATCAACTTTCACTTTTTTTCTTTCGGTAAATTCAAGTTTTTCAAAATGTTTTTTAGGTAAAAACGAAAAATCAGGCGCCTGGCCAATAGCTTCGATTACCATATTTCCTTCCAAAAGCATCTCCTGTTCTTCATGGAAAGTGGGAGCAAATCTTCCCTTTTCGTCAAATACACTCCTTACCTTCATACATAAAAGCCCTTTTACGTTTCCCTTCTCATCCAGAACTATCTCTTTTGGGCCCCATCCAGGATTAAATTGAACTCCTTCCTCCTTTGCTTCTTCAATCTCTTCTTTTGTTGCCGGCATTATATCCCAATCCTCTAAAGATACAGTTTTTACTATAACTTCCTCTCCGGGATATTGCATATGCTGAAGACGCAGTGCTTCCCGAGCCACATCCATAGCTACATTACCTCCGCCTATTACGATAATTTCTTTGTTTACTTTAACCTTTTTCCCAATTTTATTTTCCTGTAAAAAATTAAGTGCCAAAAGACATTTTTCAGTATTTTTAACCCTTGTTGAGCGGCTTACAGTAATCCCTATCCCAAGATAAACCGCATCGTATTTTTTCATAATATCATCAAACAACACATCTTTTCCTACAGTTGTATTAAATTTGAAATCAACCCCAAGAGAAGCGATATAATTTACATCTTTATCAATTGCTTCTATAGGTAATCTGTAAAGCGGAGGACCTATTCTCACCATCCCTCCTCCAGCAGGCAGCGAATCATACACCGTTACTTCATGTCCCTTAAGTCTCAGGAAATACGCTGCTGACAACCCACCAGGCCCTGCTCCTACAACAGCCACTTTTTTGCCTGTAGGTTTGGGTAGTGCAGCTTCTAAAGCAGCTTTATAATCTTTGATAGAATCAGCAACAAATCTTTTTACCCACCTTATTGCAACAGATTCTCCTCTGATACTTAAGGAACACGCATCTTCGCAAGGTTTCATACATATCCTTCCGCAGATAGCAGGAATCGGATTATCTTCAAATATTTTCCTTAATGATTCATCTGTCTTATCTTCATAAACTGCTTTTATATAGTCGGAAATCTTTAAATGTGCAGGGCAGGCTTCTTCGCATAATTTGCATTCAAGACACCTCGAAGATTCACTTTTTGCCTCGTCCTTAGAATAACCTATTACCTGTTCAATAAATGATAGTTTGCGTTCCTCGGGTTTAACCTGAGGCATAACTACACGGTCTGGTTCAAATAAAGAATACTTGAGATCAGATGCAAATCCTTCATAATCTTTTTTGCGATGAGCCAGACTTGCTTGAAGCACAGAATATTTTTCAGCAGGTAGGAAACACTCTTTGTCAGAATGTTCATCCTTTGGAATAAAAGTAAAGGTACCTGTTTTGAAATGGATATGTAAATAATCCCTGGAAAGTCTTAGAGAACCAGGAGGACAGATATCTACACACAAACCACAAAAACAGCATCTGCCGTAATCTAACTCAGGCCGTTCATTCTTTATGCCTTCCTTGGGTTTTGATTTTAATCCAGATATCTCCACCATCTTAATGGCCTCATTAGGACATATATCAGCGCAATTTCCGCAACCTGTGCACTTATCCCAATCATTGAGATGAAAACCTCTGTATCTTAATGCAGGCTCTTTAAGCTCAAAAGGATACCTTAATGTTTTGGGTTTCTTAAAAAGATACCTGATAGCTTTAAGTGGATTTAAGATGCTTGATTTCGCCAATCTGTTTCTCCTTTCAATACATCATTCTCATCTGTCTATTTCTGGTGCAACCACATAAAGACTTATCATGATATTACCAACATCAGCAATATTTGCATTTTTTAATGCCTTTTCCAAAACCGTTAACCCATGGGGATAAGACGGTGTTCTAAAGTGCACACGGTAAGGTTTGTCTTCACCATTACTTACCAGATATAATCCCAATTCTCCGCGGGAAGACTCGCATCTTACATATGCTTCACCTTTTGGTATATTCCACTTAAACGGGTTCGGTATTTTGTTATACACTTCTCCGTCCGGCATTTTATCAAGTAGTTTGAATATCATATGAACACTTTCAATCATCTCATCCCGTATTACCCATATCCTGGAAAAAGCATCACCGTCTTCTCTTGTAGGAACATCCCAGGGCACCTGATCATAAGCAGCATAGGGTTCGACTCTTCTGATATCATATTTCATACCAGTTGCCCTTAAAACCTGACCTGTCCCTCCCATTTCTTTTGCTTCTTCACGGGTTATTTTCCCTACACCCTTGGCTCTTTCGTAAAATATACGGTTATTAAAAAATGTAGCATCATAATCCGGTACACAGCTGCCTATAGAATGTAATGTTGTTATTATTTTATCTTTAAACCCTTCCGGAAAATCACGTCTTACCCCACCAGGCCATATATAAATGTGATAAACCCTGCCACCGGTAAGTTCTTCAAAGAGATCCAGGATGAGGTCGCGGTGATACATCGCCCACTGGGCAACAGTATCAAAACCAAGCATATTAGCATAAGCCCATAGACCAAAAAGATGAGATCCCACTCGAGCAAGCTCGAGATGGATACTCCTTATATAATTTGCCCTTTCCGGCACTTCTATTCCCGCAAGTTTTTCAACTGCCATCGAATACACCATTTCCATAGAGTCAGGTTCTACCACGTTTATCCTGCAAACCATCGGGAAATTCTGTATCCATTTTCTCAATTCCATAAGTTTTTCAAATCCCCTGTGCAGATACCCGGGATTAGCGGCAGCTTCTAAAATTTTGTCGCCTTCAACTTTCAGAGTTATACTGAAATTTCCTATCATTCCCAAATGCTGCGGCCCAAAATAAAGTTCAAGTTCTCTCATTTCTTTTCAACCTTATCTTCAATAAAAGGAATTTTATCAAAAACTTCTTCTACATATTTTCTTGTATCGAAATCTTTCCTGAAAGGAGGTATCTTATATTCCCTCTCTAGAAGAAGCGGCGTTAATCTCGGATGGCCTTCAAAATTTATTCCGTAAAGTTCGTGGAGTTCACGTTCATAAGGCTCAGCATTTTTAAAAATAGGGATTACAGTAAGGAATTCTGGCTTTTCTCTAGGGATGCTCGTCTGTAAAATTATAGTCGTTTTCTCCTTTTCCATATATTCATTATCTTTCTGCATGTAAGCCGAAAGAACGTAAACCAGCTCAAACTTTTTTTCATCTATCCAGTCCACACAGGATATGAGAGCCAAATGGTCGTATCCTTTATTCTTAAGAAAACTAAGTATGGACAATACCCCGTCTTTTTCGGTTTTTATAACCAGCCCGCCCTTCTCAGAAATATTTACCTGAACACTACTAAAAGTTGATTCAAGTTCTTTTTTTAGTAATTTATTCATTTTTTTCAATTACTCGAATTAAAACTGATTATATGAATACTAACATTAGAATCATTAACTTTCATTCGTGCTATTCGTATTTTCATTTTTTATCCCTGACGGAAACAACGGCGGCCATTCGAGTCTCCCATAAAGCTGTTCCTGGTTTAAACGGTAATATTTATAATTTTCTCTGTATTTTTTATAACCGTTTGCCATTTCTTTATCAATCAATGTCCATAGATGAGTCACGGCAACAAAAATTGCTTCAGGCCTGGGCATACACCCGGCAATCCAACCGTCTACAGGAATGTATTTATCCAGATGTTTTATGGTATTATATGAATCCCAATACATCCCTCCGTTTATAGGGCAGGAACCAAAACCTACTGTGAACTTTGGATCTGGCATCTGCTCATATGTTCTTATGATAGGCTTTAACGTTTTTAATGAAACATATCCGGTGATCAAGAATAGATTTGCCTGCCTTGGAGTGGCTACCGGGATTACTCCGAATCTCTCTGCATCCCAGCGAGAAGTTATAACTGGAGGGATCTCAATGATTCCGCATCCAGTACAAAAATATACTACATGAAGTGAATACTTATGGCCCATCTTTGCCGGAGCTTTTAACCATTTTATGAGCTGGTTTCTATCCATCCCTCATCTCCTCGCTATTAAAACTATGACCAACCCTATGAAAGCAAACAGTGTAGGCCATCTCCATAAATATTTAACTGCTTGCTCAATCCTCAATCGTGGGTATGCAGCGTTGATGAAAAGGCCTGCTATAAATACTACCAACATTTTAAGGAAGAAAGTAAACACATCACCTGCACCGCCTAAAAACAGGTTTACGAAAAGAGCTATACCAATAAAAAGACTGAAAGCATGCTGTATAGTTGCCAGGGCTAAAAATTTACCGCCATATTCCACCATAGGCCCTGAAGAGATTTCCTGCGGTGCCTGAATAACTTCAAAAGGCCTTAATCCCAGTATCGCCGGAATAATAAGAAAATAAGCTATCCCGGATAATAATAGAGGTAAAGAAGTCAAAGACCAAGTTGTGTTATGTTGTTTTGATACTATTTCCACTATGGATATAGTTTCGTAATGTGTCATTACCGCAAGAAAAACAAGCAGCAGCGGTACTTCATAACCTAATGCCAGAATAAGCTTACGGGAAATACCAATACTAACATTGGGATTAGCTGCTTCACCACCACTTAAAGCTATTCCTAAAGGTTCTAAAAGAATCATATAAAGAATAACTAATAATCCGCCGGAACTGCTTAACGGACATATTGGACCCAAAGGCAAAAATAAAATTACAACTATTGAACCAGCCAATGAGATGATGATTCCAAAGTTAAACATACTTCCATGGCTTATAGCTTTTTGACTGAATAACTTAATGATATCGATAACCGGCTGGATAAGCGGTGGGCCATAACGCCAATGAATCCTCGCCATTATTTTTCTTGACAACCCAAGAAAAAATATTCCTATTACAAACGAGATGAGCAAACTTAAAATTACGTTAATAACAGTCATTACCAAATGCTCCATTTCAATTGAGCTAAAATCAACAATGCCAGAAACAACACTATATACATTACATAATTACCTACATCTCCGGTATAAATACGTCGTACTCCGCCACACAAGTTTTGGACACATCGAGCAAGTTTTGTGTAGAATTCATCTACAAAATCCCTTAAATAAGGAGCAATCATCCTATACAATGGATCGTAGAAATTAACCGTATAATGATATTTTTCCTTAGGAATAGCTGCTCCGGCAGCGTAGCTATCGTCTTGAGTAACCTGTACTGCTTTCCGCCCTGCCTTAAAAATCAACCAGGCAATAATACCGGCAACCAAAATAGCAAAAAAAATGTTTATAGTATTTAATGCACCGGTCTCGGAAGCAATTCCCCAGATGGTTACATTCAAGGAATCAAAACCAAAGGATGTTATAACACTATTAATAACCTTAAGAGGAATACCGGGAAAAATACCGAACAGGAAAATTGCGAATGAAAGAATTATCATTGGAAGTTGCATGCCGAACGGTGCTTTTTTCAGGTCTTTATACTTTTCAGGAAGCTGACCTAAGAAGATATTATGAACGAGCTTATAACTGTAAAGTATAGTTCCCCATGTTCCGAACAGGGCAGCGAAGGCCAAAAAAGGAGAGCCTTCAAGTATCAGGGTTTTATAGATTAACCACTTGGAGATAAATCCGTTGGTCAAAGGTAGCCCTATTAATCCGCAAATACCCGCCAATGCTGCAATAAAAGTAACAGGCATTTTTTTTGCAAATCCGCCTAGAGAGTTTAAGTCCCTGACCCCCCTGGTTTTATACTCCACTACTCCAACAACCATAAAAAGGAGCGCTTTAAAAGTAGCATGGCTAAAAAAGTGAAATATGCCGCCGGTAATACTTAAACTTGTTCCAAAGGCAATTCCCAGTATTATATACCCTGCCTGGCCTATAGTAGACCAAGCCAGGAGTCTTTTAGCATCATCTTGCAGTATAGCTATAAATGTAGGAATGATGATGGTAATTGCTCCTAATATGGATAAGATATAATGAAAACTTAGCAATCCTTGCCCCAAAGCAAGGAAGGTTTTTAATCCAATTAATACATAAATGAGAATAAACCCATAAGTCCCCATTTTTATCAATATTCCGGAAAGCACGGCACTAAAAGGAGATGGAGCTTCTGAATGAGCAGGAGGTAACCACGTGTGAAACGGCCAAATTGCATTCTTTATTCCAAAAGCAATAAAAAAGACAATCAAAAGGAACAAAATGTAACCAGAAGGGGCGGAAGATAGGTGAGTAGCAAGTTCTGAGATAATCAAAGTCCCGCAGGATGCGTAGATTGACAATATCCCGACGAGCATAGTGACAGACCCGACTATAGACATAATAATATATTTCATACCTGCAGCTAAAGCAGGTCCACGGTTATAACTTATTAAAAGAAAAGTACTCCACGACATGATCTCCCAGAATATAAAGAAAGAAACTAAGTCACCACTTAATACAATTCCTAACATACCGGCATTTACAAGAAGTATCATTAAATAGTAGAAGTCTGTTCTTTCTTTGCCCTTCATATAATTCAAAGAGAAAATGATAGAAAGCGCTGATATGAAGGCTATGATAATAGAAAAAAACCAGGAAAGTGAATTTAATCTTAAGAAGAGATGTAAGTTAAAAAATCCTAAATAAGAAGTATTCCCTACGGATTTTCCATAGAAAGATGCAATAATAACTACTAATGCACAGGAAATAAATACAGCAAAAGAATTGCGCACCCTGGAAGAGAACTTCCCTAAAAAATAAGTAATGAATGCACCACTGAATGCAATTATAAGTAAAAGTTGCAAATTCATCCCGCTCATCCTAAAACACTCCTGATATATTCAACTCTATTTAGAAGTTCTGAAGCAGCTGAGTTTAAAATATCGGTTATAACCCTGGGATATATTCCTATAATTATAATTAACGTCACTAATACGAAGATAGGGATTAACGCAGTAAAGGGAGCTTTTTTGCTTTCTGGATTACCCTTTCCTTCCCTAAAATATATAGTCTGCACAACCCGGAAGAAATATGCTGCCTCAATTACTGTACCTAACAGGACAAGTCCAACAAGCACAGTGAACAAAACCTCCTGTTTTGCTAGTACAGCTCGAATGATTAAAAATTTACTGGGAAACCCTGCAAAAGGTGGTAACCCCACAAGCGAGAATGCCCCGACTGTAAAAGCTAAGGACGTAAACGGCATTCTTCTGCCCATTCCTTCGAAAGTGGAAATATCCATAGAACCGGTACGGTAAACCATATAACCCACTGCCAAGAATAATAGTGCCTTGGCTAAAGTATGACTTACCAGCTGGAATAATCCGCCGGTAACTGCATACGGTGTAGCTATAGCCAAAGCAAACAATATTAAACCGATCTGACCTATACTGGAATATGCCAGCATCCTTTTAATATTATTCTGGCTGAAGGCACACATTTCGCCTATTAATAAGGTCAAAATTCCCAAAAGTACCAAAAACATCAATATGCTGGAAGCTCCAAATACTGTGAATACAACCCTGACAACAGCA
>CAZYMU010000046.1:0-14902 GCA_964648465.1 uncultured Eubacteriales bacterium
GTAACGAAGCAGATGCGGTAAGATCGGCTCGCCTGAAAGGTAAAGAATGCCGATATAGAGGAAAAGAAGTGCATTGGAAAAGAGTTGTATGTTATGCTGAAAGGAAAATCAATATAACTGGCAGATATAATGTTAAAATATATATTGGTATCGGCATCATTTATGAATAATTCAGGAGAACCTGGATTATTCGCAAGTCAAGCTTGCTGCAGATGCAAGGCACAGCGCATGAAGTTGTGGTCCTTCACCACGAATGAGCTGTAACGAAGCAGATGCGGTAAGATCGGCTCGCCTGAAAGGTAAAGAATGCCGATCGTGATTAAAAGGAAATTCAACATATACCCTTAATAAATTTTGTGCAAGGGATCCATTGGATTTTGTGTGTTACTAGGAGAGGATGAGATTTCATGTCGGATCAGATTGACTTACATATTCATTCGAACAAAAGCAGTGATGGAGATTTTTCGCCTTTCCGTATTGTTTCTCTGGCAAAAGAGAAAGGATTCAGGGCAATATCTATTTCTGACCATGATACTGTAGCAGCATATCCGGAAGCTTTACGTATCGGTAAAAAATTCGGAGTTGAAATTATCCCAAATGTGGAGCTTACAACCTGTTTCGATGACCGTGAGTTTCACTTATTGCTTCCATTTATTGATTGGAATAAAAAAGTTGTGACTGATCTTGTTGCTGAAATTTCAGAAAGGCGGGAAAAAGAGGCTCGTAAGAGGGTTATGAAACTTCAAAAATTAGGTCTTGATATATGCTGGAGTGAAATTGTAAATAAATGTGGCTCTTTTCCTCCATTGGGAGTAACCATTGCTCAGATTTTTCTGGATAAAGCTGAAAAGGCAGGGGATCCTGGTTTCAGAAGATATTTAGATCCAGAAAACAGAATTTATGCCCCTTATCTTTTCTATAAAGACTATTTTATGGAGGGAAAGCCTGCCTTCGTTCCCAGCCGAAATATTGCTTTGCTGGACGTTCTGAAAATAGCCCCTCAAACAGGAGGAGTTCCTGTCCTTGCTCATCCAGGAGCATATTTTCAACATACCAGTAGAGAGGATCTTGTATTATTAAAAGAAAAGGGGCTCGAAGGCCTAGAAATTTATACATCCTACCATGATGCTGATCAGACAGAATATTATAAAATACTTGCTGGTGAACTTGACCTTGTTCCGACGTCGGGTTCTGATTTTCACGGAACAATTAAACCCAATGTTCCATTTGGCTCTGTTAAGAATGGCCGGTACTGGATGGTAGAAGAGCTGAAAAAAAGGAGGGCTTAAATGATTTTTAACTGGCTTGATATAATTTTGCTTGTAATCCTTGTTATTACGCTTGTGTTGGGTATTATAAAAGGGTTAATAAAAGAGATAGTAGGCATTTTAGCAGTAATCCTAGGCTTGATAGTGGCACTTGTCTATTATCCTTATGTTTCTGCGATTTATATACGCTTCATTTCCAGTCAGCCACTCTCTAAATTTCTAGGGTTTTTTACGATATTTTTAATCGTTTTATGTGTTGGATGGCTTATTTCAAGGCTGTTTTCGAAATTGATGAGGGGTCCCTTGAAAATTTTAAACCATGTTTTAGGGGGAGGTTTTGGTTTGGTCAAAGGTATTCTTATCTGCGGCATTTTGGTTTTTGCAATGCTGGTATTTCCTGTAAATATTAATGCTTTAAAAGAATCACAGCTTGCCCCATGCTGCCTGAAAATGACAAGACTGGCCGTAGGTCTTATCCCTAAGGAACTTAAAGAAAAGTTCAGCGATGCTTATGGAGAAGTAGTAAACAGAAGGGGGAAAAATGAAAAAAGAATTTGAGGAATTTACTATACATAAAAAGATGGAAGTGCTTATCAAAGAATTGGTAGATAAAGAACTTCCCATAAGAGATACTCTTAGAGAATTTGAGATGATCTATATAGAAACTGCCTCAAAAAGATACAAAGGGAACAAGACAAAAATGGCTAGAGCACTGGGTCTTCACCGAAATACTCTTCACAACCTTACTAAGGCTTTAGAAATAAAATAAAATCTGGAGTCCAATGTTCTCTTCAATTTTATCTGCTTGGATATCTTATTCGCACAAAATAGAAACCCTCCCCATATAATTAGCAGTCTAGATGGAAGAGTGCTAATTTTTTAACATTTTTCTTGACAATTAGAACTTTTTGCTCTATATTAGCATTTTCATTTTAAATATATTAAATCAATAATTTTATAAAGGAGGTTCAAATGAAAGTGATCCCTTTATATGACCGGGTTCTATTGAAACGGTTGGAAGAGAAAGAGGTCAAAAAAGGAGGAATAATTATTCCTGACACAGCGAAAGAAAAACCACTGGAAGCAGAGGTAATTGAAGTTGGGAAAGGGAGAGTTGAAGGAGATAAAATAAGTCCTCTCGAAGTTAAAAAGGGTGACAGGGTTCTCATCGGAAAATTCAGTGGGACAGAAGTTACGATTGACGACATGGAATATGTTATTGTTCGTGAAGAAGAAATTTTAGGTAAAATTACTTAATTTTGTAAGAAGGAGAAAAAAATGGCAAAACAAATAATATTAGGTGAAGAAGCAAGGCAGGCGCTTTTAAAGGGTATCAATGCATTAAGCAATGTTGTTAAAGAGACTCTTGGACCCAGGGGTAAGAATATTATCTTGGATAAAAAATTCGGTGCTCCGACAAGCACTAAAGACGGTGTGACTGTAGCTAAAGAAATAGAACTCAAAGATCCTTTAGAAAACATGGGTGCACAGCTTGTTAAAGAAGTTGCCTCAAAGACTTCTGATGTGGCAGGAGATGGGACAACGACAGCAACTGTACTGGCGCAGATGATTTATTCAGAAGGATTGAAATATGTGACAGCAGGCGCAAACCCAAACTTAATCAAAAAGGGTATCGATAAGGCTGTAAAAGAGATTGTAAAAAAACTCAAAGAAAGCAGCCGGGAAGTCACTGGTGAAATGATTGCCCAGGTCGGAGCAATTTCTGCTAATAATGATAAATCTGTTGGGAAAATTATTGCTGAGGCAATGGACAAAGTTGGTAAAGATGGGGTTATCACAGTGGAGGAAGCAAAAGGATTAGAGACAACTATGGATATTGTTGAGGGGATGCAGTTTGACCGAGGATATCTTTCCCCTTATTTTGTAACTGACCCTGATAGGATGGAGTGTGTCTTGGAAAATTCGCTGATTCTTCTTCATGAAAAGAAAATCAGCAATTTGAGAGAATTTCTGCCGTTACTTGAGAATGTAGCCAAGATGGGGAAGCCGTTATTAGTGATTGCTGAAGAAGTTGAGGGCGAAGCTCTGGCTACGCTGGTCGTAAATAAACTAAAGGGAACATTTACTTGTGCTGCGGTTAAAGCGCCTGGATTTGGAGACAGACGGAAAGCCATGCTGGAAGATATTGCTGTTCTAACCGGGGGAAAAGTTATTACCGAGGATATTGGAGTCAAACTTGAAAATGTTTCCATTGATTGGTTGGGTGAGACTAAAAAAGTCGTTATCGACAAGGACAATACTACAATAGTTGAAGGCAATGGAAAAAAGGAGGATGTTCAGGCAAGAATCAAGCAGATTAGAACACAGATAGAAGACACCACTTCTGACTATGATAGGGAAAAACTTCAAGAAAGATTAGCCAAGATGGTTGGAGGAGTAGCTTTAATTAAAGTAGGAGCTGCAACAGAATCAGAGTTAAAAGAGAAAAAAGCAAGGGTAGAAGATGCCATGCATGCTACCAAAGCTGCTGTGGAAGAAGGAATTGTAGCAGGCGGTGGAGTTGCCCTTTTGAGAGCCAGAAAAGTTCTTGATTCTTTGAAGTTTGATGATGATATTCAAATCGGTATAAACATCATAAAAAGAGTTATAGAAGAACCTCTCCGTCAGATTGCAAATAATGCCGGCTGTGAAGGATCCATCATTGTTGAGAAAGTCAAAGAAATGGAAAAGGACATGGGATTCAATGCTCTTACAGAAAAAATGGAGGATTTGATTGCGAGCGGAGTGCTGGATCCTACAAAGGTTGTTCGTACTGCCCTGCAGAATGCTGCAAGTATTGGAGGCTTAATGTTAACTACTGAAGGATTAGTTTCTGATATTCCTGAGGAAGACAAGGGGCCGAAGATGCCAATGCCTCCTGGTGAAGGTATGTACTAAATCGTATAGTCTCTAGTGCTAAAGGCTCCGGTTTTATTCCGGAGCCTTTTTTTTGGCGTATTTCTATGGTATATATTACAGAGTGTTTAGATTATTTGACCGGTACATAATTAAAGAAATTATTCCTCCATTTTTCGTAGGTTTACTGGTCTATACATTTGTCATTTTGATGAATCAAATTCTTCTCTTTTCTGAAGTCTTTATTACAAAGGGTGTTTCTTTAAAAGTTGTCCTTTTATTGTTGCTTTATCTTATTCCTTCTGTGTTTGCATTTACTATACCTATGTCGGTGCTTATGGGAATACTGGCCGGACTGAGTCGCATGTCTTCAGATGCAGAAGTTACAGCATTCAAAACTTTAGGAGTCAGCTCAAGCAGGTTTCTCAGGCCAATTCTTGTTTTTTCTTTAGTGGGATTGATGTTAACTTCTTTTTTAACATTATATCTTGCACCACGCGCAAACTTCCAATGGATAAAGACTTTTTCAAATTCTGTAGTGGCAAAGGCCCATTTTAAAATTAGGGCCAGAGAATTTAATGAATCTATCCCCAATACTGTTATTTTTATACAGGATATTATGTATGATGAAAGCTGGAAGAACATTTTTGTATATTTTTCCGACACTCCTGAAGAACCCAGGGCTGTTTTTGCAAAAAAAGGGAAGCTGAATTTCTACGCAGCTGAAAAGAGGGCTGCATTAGAACTGTTTGATGGTGTTATTCATTCTTATCCATTATCTGACCCGGAGAGGTACAGGGTGACTTCCTTTAAGCGCTTGGAGGAAGAAGTACCTCTGGAAGATTTTTTCTCCTCGATTTCTGCTAGGAAGCGGGTAAGGGAAAAGGATATTGGAGAACTGAACAGAGATGTTAAGATAATTAAAAAAGAATTAGAAAAAATTCCTGAATCCGGGAAAACTTCAATTGAATTTTTACAGAAACAAAGGGAATATATTTCACACTGGGTTGAGATACATAAAAAGATTGCCCTCCCTTTTGCATGTTTAATTTTTGCTTTTTTAGGCCTTTCCTTAGGAGCTTCCACAAAAAAGGGGGGAAGAACCAGCGGATTCACTATCAGTATAGTAATTATAATAATTTATTACATTCTAATCACGGCAGGAGAACAACTGGCGATGGACGGCAGGATTTCTCCTTTGATTGGAATGTGGGGTCCTAATATTTTACTGAGTTTAAGTGGTTTGTATTTTTTTATTAGATCAATAAAAGAATCATCATTGTTTTCATTTTATTCGAGGTTTTTTAAGAGAGAGAAAAAGGCTATTACCGGAGTAAGAAAAACACAATTCCAACGGAAACGAAGGCGCTTTTCAGTTCGCTTTCCAAATATTTTGGACCGCTATATTATCAAAAGATATGCAGTCATTTTTTCACTTATTTTTATAAGCATTCTGGTTATTTTTTTTGTAGTCACTTTTTTTGAGCGGATCGATAGTATTTACGAACATAATAAGGCTATAGCCCTCTTATTTAAGTTTATTTGGTTTAAGACTCCAGAGTTTGTCCATTATACACTTCCTGTTGCTGCCCTGGCTTCAACACTTTTATGCCTTGGCATTTTAACCAAATGTAATGAAGCAACCGCTATGAAGGCCTGTGGCATCAGCCTTTATCGTATGGTTCTACCTGTTCTCTTTTTAGCTGTGTTGGTTAGCTTCTTATCTTTCTATATGCAGGAGAATCTTCTTCCTTATTCCAATAAAAAAGCGGAGGAAATATTAAATAAAATAAATGATAGACCACCTCGAAGTTACAACTACATTAACCGACGGTGGGTCATGAACAAGAAAAACAATAGAATTTATCACTATTTGTATTTTGATCCCATTGGTTCAAGTTTTAGTCAGCTAACAATATATGATATTGATGCTTCTTCATGGTCCATGAAGAGCAGATTTTTCTCTGAAAGGGCATATCTGGAACGTGGAAGACTATCGTTGTCTAAATGTTGGTATAGAGGATTTAAGGCTGATAGACCCGTAAGATATGAAAAAAAGAAGGAAATGGAGCTTACACATATTGAAGACAGAAACTATTTCTTGAAGGA
This sequence comes from uncultured Eubacteriales bacterium, assembly GCA_964648465.1. Classification (GTDB taxonomy): domain Bacteria; phylum Acidobacteriota; class Aminicenantia; order Aminicenantales; family Aminicenantaceae; genus Aminicenans. Next base: position 6,234 of record CAZYMU010000046.1, read on the forward strand.
ATGGAGAGAGCCTGACCAGATGAACTATGGAGAGCTTAAACGCTATATTGATGAAATTGAGGAAAAAGACTTTGAAACTGTGAGGTTTAAGGTAGATTTGAATTATAAAATATCTTTTCCATTTGCCGGCTTAATAATGACTATCATTGGAATCCCGTTTGCTTTTTCTATGGGAAAGAGGGGAACTCTCTTTGGCATAGGTCTGAGTATAGTCATTGCTATTGTTTATTGGGGAAGCATAGGAATTTTCAAAAGCCTAGGTTATATCAGTTATTTGAATGCCTTTCTAGCTGCTTGGGGACCGAATCTCATATTTGGACTTGCAGGACTTTATTTGCTTTTTACGTTGAGAACATAAGACAGCGTTACATCTTATATTTTCCGAAATCTTCTGGTCCTAAATTATCAAGCCATTTCTTGAGCTTATCTGAATCTTCAAGATTATCATTAAAATTAAGGCTGTTGGCTTTTGAAACAACTTCTTCTTTTACAAATATATGGGTATTCATACGAAGCGCAAGAGCAATTGCATCTGAAGGGCGAGAGTCTATTCCGATGAGTTGACCCTTATAGCGACAGTAAATTACAGCATAGAAAGTATTGTCTCTGACGTCGTTAACAACGATTTTTTCAATGGGAATGTTGAATTTACTTAGAATGTTTTTTAAAAGGTCGTGTGTCATCGGGCGTGGTGTCACAATATTTTCTACTTTGAGAGAAATTGCATTTGCTTCGAAGACTCCAATCCATATCGGAAGGATTTGTTTGCTATTGAGGTCTTCAAGGACTACTATGGGCATCTTGGATATAGGGTCAAGTATGAGGCCTTTTATTCTCATCTCAATTTCCATTATTTCCTCCGCCTCAAAAACTAAATATATATTCGGATGTATGTATTGTCAAGAAAACCTCTGTACAGCGGTTCTATGATTCAGGTTAGTTATTATAAACCTTTATGGATAATCTTTGTGAGATTATCTGAAAGGCCTGCCACTACAAGGCGATCTCCTTCCTTAATGATTTCATCAGCAGAAGGAATGGGAATACTTTGGGGAGGGTACTTTCTTTTTATAAAGAGAATGTCGATGCGGTAAAGAGCCTTAAGATTAAGCTCTTTCAGGCTTTTACCACAGAAAGTAGAAGGGGCATCGATTTCCATTATTTTATATCCAGCAGTTATATCAAAGGATTTGGTTGATTGGGTAAATTTCAGCTTCTGCACCAACCCTTCTGCAGCTTCTCTTATTAGAATCTCATGGTTATAGGCTTCTATAACGTCTTTTCTTTTTACAACTCCTATTAATTTCTTATCTTTCAAAATAGCAATTTCAGCCACATCTTCGTGGCCAAAGATTTTCATGGCTTGCTCAAGATTGTCTTTATAGTCAAGATTGATAGCCTGGACAGCCAGGTCCTGGGCAATAACAAAGGATGTGAGAAGGTCCTTTTCGAGCATGAGTTTCTTCAGTTGATTGAGGGGAAAACAGCCAACGTAGTTATTTTCAGGATCGACTATCTGGAAAGAGTGATGTTTGCCTCCGATGGCGACGTTAATAATATTCCCTACATGCTCTGTATTGAGAAAAACTTGATAATCTTGACTTATAAAATCCTTTACAGAAAGTGCCCTAAGAATATTCATCTCTCTTCCTTCTTTGAAAAGTATCCCTCTCCGTTTTAGTTTCATTGTGTATATAGATTCTTTCTGGAGACCTGCTGCCATGAAAGAGGAGATGATACAGGAAAGCATGAGCGGCAGTATGATTTTATAGTCATTTGTAAGTTCAAAGATAATAATAATTGCAGTGATGGGAGCATGTATTGCAGCAGCAGCCACAGCTCCCATCCCTACAAGAGAAAAAGCCCCTGGGGAGGAAATAGAATTTGGGAATAAAGAATGAAAAATAGATCCGACGAAGTTCCCGCTCATGGCACCTATAAATAGAGAAGGTGCGAATATCCCGCCGGACCCTCCGGATCCCAATGTTAAAGAAGTGCTTATAATCTTTGCGAATACAAGAAGCAGGGCAAGCAAAATACCAGTCTGGGTTTTGAGACAAGTATCGATTGAATCATAGCCCAGGCCGAGTATTTGGGGAAGTCCGAGCCCAAGCAGCCCAACCATGAGGCCACCCAAAACCGGTTTTATAAGAGGATGAATCCGCAGACTGTCAAATTTTTCCTCAAAGAAATAGAGACTTTTAATAAAGATAATGGCGATTAATCCACTCACTATTCCCAGCAGCATGTAAGGTCCGATTTCCCATATACTGATGAGTGTGTAAGCAGGGACGTTGAATGCTGAAAAATCACCTATGATAGAGCGGGAAGTAAAAGTTGCAATGACAGAGGCAATGATAACTGGGCTGAAGGAAAATATCCCGAATTCTCCAAGCAGGATTTCTACGGCAAAGAGAGAACCTGCAATAGGAGCATTAAAAGTTGCTCCTATCCCTGCACCTGCTCCTGCAGCGACAAGAGTGCGCAATCCCCTTTCATTAGTACGGAATAATCGGCCAAGAGAGGATGCAATAGTGGAGCTGATTTGTACTATCGGGCCTTCGCGTCCGACAGACCCTCCTGAGCCAATACAGATTGAGGATGCCAGCGCCTTTACGGCTGCAACTTTTGTGTATATACGTCCTCCGCGGAAGACTAGTGCTTCCATGATTTCAGGCACACCATGGCCTTTTGCTTCTCTTGCTCCAAAGTAGATAAAAGGACTGATAATCACAGCCCCGAGTGCTGGAATAAGGACTGTCATATACCAGGGATGGGACGAAACTGTTGAAATGATACTTGTGCCTTTCCAGAATTGGCTCTGGAAGAAATGGATCATGATTTTAAAAACAATAGATGCAAGACCTGCCACAAAGCCGACGAGAACGGCAAGAAGCGTTAGGCGAATATACTCATTGAATTCGTTGTCTTTGAAATTAAGTTTCATTTTCAGTATTTTTCTTTAAGAATGATTAGAAAAGTTTGAGCTGGTTTTGTGCTTCTTCTTCAGAGCTTTCATCGTTGAAGAGACTTATTTTCCCATATGAGCCATCATAGCCAGGGAGAATATTTACCTGGTCTTTTCGCATCCTCTCAATACCAAGACTTACCCTCTCCGGGTAGACTCGGTTTAAATTGGAGGCGGGAACTTCTGTTAGTATATGGAGTTCACTACCAAATTCGTGAATAAAGTGAAAATAAGTTTTCCAAACACTCTTGCACTGAGCTGTTTTTTTGAGGGCCTGGGCGATGATTTCATTTAAAGGGATCAGGTTTTTATATGGAAGTCTTAAAGGTAATAAGCTGCCGGGTTCCCTGTCAGCAAGTTCCTCGATTCTATGCATTACACCTATTGTGACTCTTCTTCCACATTTTGGGCAGATATATTTGTTCTGGATTGTTTCCTGAGGAGAGAAAAGAACATCACATTTCCGGTGGCCGTCGTAGTGGTATTTACCTTCTTGGGGGAAAAACTCAATAGTATGGAGAAATTTGTCAGGGTCCTTGCTTTTTATGGCTTCGAATAATCCTTTATAGCTTAAATCTGTATTGAAAACATTGGCTTCTCTCCCGATCTTTGATGGTGAATGCGCATCTGAATTTGAAACAAGGGTATATTTGTCAAGTTTGGATAAACGCCAGTTCATGGGTGGATCTGAGGAAAGGCCTGTTTCCAGTGCAAAGATAAAAGGCGTCATTTCTTCGAAACATTCCTCGATAGTGTCAAAGCCCGAGTTCGCACCGAAGAGCGAAAACCAGGGGGTCCAGATATGGGCAGGAATAACTTTACAACCTGTACAGTCATTGGCTACCATTTTAACGAATTCTTTTGCATCCATGCCCAGAATGGGGCGGCCATCCGAACGAAGATTACCTATCCCGGAGAGTTTACTGTTGATTTTTTCTACAGACTCAAAATCAGGTGCAAATGTGAGAAGATGTATTTTCCGGACTTTACCATTTTTTGAGTAGATAAAACTTATTTCTGAAGAGAGAATAAATGAGATGTCTTTGCAAGAAACGTTGAAAGTATTCATGTATTCATTTTCTTGAGGAATGATATTTTTCAACTGGAATAAGCCATTTCCTTTCGGCTCTAGTTTTTCTTTAGCTAGGAAAAGCCATTCAGGATGCGTGAAATCGCCTGTGGCGAGGAGTGATATCCCTTTTATTTTTGCCCAGTAAGCCAGGGTATCGAGAGTCATATCGCGGGAAGTTGCCCGCGAAAACTTGGAATGGATATGAAGATCAGCAATATATCTCATAATAAATAGATTTAAGTTTAAGGAATATACGGTTGCATTTCAAGGAAAATCATTATCTGTTTGATCTCGTTGCCGTTGACAAATAATGAGACGTTTAACTATCATGAAATTATTGACCTGGATTATTCACGAGCCAAGCTTGCTGCAGATGCGAGGCACAGCGCATGAAGTTGTGGTCCTTCACCACGAATGGGCTGTAACGAAGCAGATGCAGGAAAGGGCTGAAGATATTTTTCTGGCTTTCAAAGAAATGGCTAAGGCGACAGGGGGACTGACAGAAAACACTGCAAATCCTGCATTTGGGTTTAAAAAAGCCGTTAAAGCTTCAGAACAATACTATCTTCTGTATTACATGCCAAAAAATTACAGAAAAGAAGGAAAATTTAAAAAGATTAAGATGAAAGTTAGAAATAAAATATTTTCAGTTTTGCACCGGCTGGATATTTCGCGAATTAGAGATACTATTTAAATTCGAAATCCACAGTCTTTTTTAGAGTTTTTCCAGAAATAGTATCTTTAATATCAATGTTAAGGATGTAAGCCCCTGGCTCTAAGTCCTTTGTTTCTTTTCTTTCTTCTGTTTTTCCTTCTTTTGTGGTTTTTATAATTACTGTTCTTTTTAACGGGAGGGGTTGACTAACCAGGAGTGCATCGTATTTTTGGGGTGCATAGCGGATGACTGCTTCTTCCCCTTTTAAAACAGAGTAAGTGATTTCGATGCTTACTTTTTGAGGGTCATCGGGATTAGGCTGAGTTCCGTAAATAAAGAAGAAAATATCAAGGTTGTCTCCTTTGGAAAAGACACGATCAAGGTTGGGTTCGATTTGAAGAATAGAATATGTAAAGAATCCTTTATGAATATTTGTCGTTGACTCGGGTGCGGACATCTGGTTTATCTTCTTGTTAAAAAAGATAGGAGTGGTTTCGAGTTCTTCTGTGAAAGAAGCAGTGCTGGGAAGAGTAAGTTCAAAGTATTGTGTTCCGATCTTTTCCAAATTTTGGGAAGCTATAGCCATGGAAAGGAGATAATTTCCAGGAGGGAGAGGATAGCCGGTTGAGTAAATTTCTTCTTTTTCGGGTTCATAGGAATTACTATCTACTTCAAGCCCAAATGGTATATAGATTTCCTTAGTAAAATCCCCGTCTAGCTGCTTAAACTGAAGAAAAACATGATTTTTAGTTTGAAGTTTGGGCGGGGTTAATTCGGTAGAAGACTCGAATATTTTTTCTTCTTTCTCTTTTTTGTCTTTGGGTTCTACAGCCGCAGCGGCAGAGGAAAAGCCAAGATCAGCATTTTTTATCTTAAAAAAGAATATGCTGTGAACATTTTCTCTGGCTGGGAGGTAAAGGTGTTTGGTGATTGCAAAAGGAATATCCAGCCGTGCCTCACGAGTTTTCATTCCTTCCTGGAAAACAGCTTTGACTTTATCAGGAATAAAGACTCTTTGGGGTACTTTCTTTTCCTGAGCTGTTAAACTAGGTAGAGAAGTCAGACTAAGTGTAAAGCCAAAGATAATAAATGTACTTATGAGAGCTTTGATTTTCATTTTTCCTCCTCAAATTAATATAATGCGAATAACATATTAATATTATGCGAAATACATGCCATATAAGCTGCTATCTTAAAATATATGTTCTTTCTCACTAAAGGAGTAAAGAGATTTTACAGAAAATAAAAAAGTAATATAACAGAACTGGACTATTTTTTCTACAAATAAATTTCTGTCCGTGCGGATTTATTTCCTCTGAAATTTATTGACTGCTCTTTGGTGTTCTTTAAATGAACTGCTGAAATAATGGCTGCCGTCGTTTTTCGAGACAAAATAAAGGTAGTTATTATCATCAGGATAAAGAGCGGCACGGAGTGAATCCTTTCCGGGATTAGCGATAGGGCCTGGAGGGAGCCCTGAAAAGAGGTATGTGTTATAAGGATTGTCAATCTTGAGGTCTTTTTTTCGAAGTTTCCCTTTAAACTTATTTTCCTGTTTAAGCACATAGATGATAGTGGGGTCACAGTCAAGTTTCATGCCAATTTTTAGACGGTTATGGAAAACAGCCGAGATTGAGCTTTTTTCCTCTGGTAGAGAGGTCTCTTTTTCTATTAGCGAGGCTAGAATCACTATTTCCCGTACTGTCATTCCAATTTCACTGGCTCTTGCCTTCCATTCTTCGGAGAACACCCTCTTGAATTGTTCGGTCAAGGTGGAAACGGTTTCTTTTGCTGTGATATTTCTAGGAAAATAATAAGTTTCGGGATAAAAATATCCTTCTAGATTCTGTGCTTTTTTATCAAAGGAAAATATTGATTCTGTAGAAGCAGATGCTTTGAGGAAATCTTCGGCATTAAAGAGAAAAAGTGATTCAAGAAGATCTGCTATTTCCTTTCTCGTCAGTCCTTCAGGAACCGTGAAGGAGTGAAGTGCCATCTTTCCGTCTGTAAGAGTGAGCAGGACATCTTTTACAGAAACTGGAAGACTAAAGGAGTATTCTCCAGCCTTTAAACTTTTATTGTAGAAAAAGAGCTCATATGCAAGGAGAAACGGCCACTCTTTTTTGATGATCCTTTCTTCCCTGAGATTATGGGCAATGATTCTTGCGCTTTTTCCTTTTTCGACATAAAAAAATATTTTTTTTGCAGTATTTTTTGGAGGAGAATTTATCTCAAAGTAAAACCAGGACGAGAAGAAAAGAATAAAGATTATTGATATTAAAAGAACGTTTCTAATGATTTTGTATATCATAAGAATTTGTCCTTCTGGCTTCAAGGTAGCTTGAAAGAATAATGACAGCGGAGATTTGATCTTTGATTTGTTTTTTCTTTTTTTGTTTGAATTTTTGCTCATTGAGAATTTTTAGAGTCTGTTTTGTTGTAAGCCGCTCGTCCCAGAAAACAATAGGAAGATTCAGAGCTTTTTCCAGCCACCGGGCAAATTTTTTTGTCTTTTGGACCCTGGATCCCTGAGTTCCGTCCATTTTAAGAGGGAAGCCTATCACGATTTTGCCTATTTCGTATTGTGCAGCAAGATTTTTAAAATATTTTTTGTCCTCATCTGGATTTTTTACCTTGTATTGACCCAGTCCCTGCGCTGTGATAGATAGCTTGTCAGTCACAGCCAGGCCTATATTCTTATCTCCGAAGTCAATCCCTAGGATTCTCATTTGATAAACTCGGTTATGTTTTTCTTTTTTTTATTATGCCTCTCCAACCCCAATTCGATCAATTTTTCAAGAAGCTTGGGAAAAGGAATCCCGCTTACTTCCCATAATTTTGGATACATGCTGATTTTTGTAAAGCCGGGAATTGTATTGATCTCGTTAAGGAAAAGATCTTTTGTTTTTTCTTGATAGAAGAAATCTACTCTGGCCATTCCGGAACAGCCGATGATCTTATATGCCTGGATGGAGATTTTTTGTATTTCTTCAGTAATGCAAGATGGGAGGGTAGCTGGGATGGCGAACCTTGTTTTTCCTTCGACATATTTGTCTCTATAATCATAAAATTCTCTATACGGAATTATTTCGCCGGGGAGAGATGCTCTGGGATTGTCGTTTCCTAATACGCTGCATTCTAGATCTCGCCCTGTAATTCCTTCTTCGATTAATATTTTTTTGTCATGTCGGAATGCTGTTTCCAGTGCGGATTCAATTTCACTATAGTCTTTAACTTTTGTAATTCCTATACTTGAACCCAAATTGGCCGGCTTTACAAAAAAAGGGAGGGGAAGCTCTTTTCTGATTTTGTTGAAAACAACTTTTTGCTTTCTTCGCCAGTCCTGTTCGAAAACAATCATATACTTGACTACAGGTATATTTTTTGCTTTTAAGATTTTCTTTGTAACTACTTTGTCCATCGCGATTGCAGAGGCCGTGACTGTGGCGCCGACATAGGGTACATCTGCTAGTTCGAAAAGACCCTGGATTGTTCCATCTTCACCGTAAGGACCGTGAAGAATGGGAAAGTATATATCCCCATCTATAGTTTGGGTTAAGGAGCTTTTTCCCCATGGGAGAAAAGAGAAAAACTTGCCATGTTTCAGCTCAGAAGAAGAAAGGAGGGGAGATTCGACAGCCCTCCATTTTCCTTCCTTATTGATGTAAATCGAGCTAACAGCGAATTTCCTTTTATCGAGATTCTTGTAGACTGAAGCTGCGGATGTGAGCGAAACCTCATGTTCAGGAGAGCGCCCCCCGAAGAGCAGAACGAGTTTTATTTTTTGTTCTGTCATTTTTTTATCATAAAAATTTATTTTATAAGAATAGGCTTCTGTTGTCCAATGTTTCAGCCTGTTCTAATTGGCTGATCCCGTTTTAACTTTAACAACACTTTTTGTTATGGAGTGTTTTACTTATGTCTAAGCAAAGTCAAAATGTCCCCCTATCAGCAAAGCAAGAATGTCCCCTTTT
>CAZYMU010000047.1:0-14468 GCA_964648465.1 uncultured Eubacteriales bacterium
AGGCGTTCCCATGCTGGAAAGCCTTAAGATTACATCTACGACTTCAGGTAATGTTGTTGTTGAAAATCATGTAATGCAGTCTCGAACACTGGTGGCTGAAGGATCGAGCCTTACGGATGCCCTCCGTGAGGTCGGTCAATTCCCTTTCATGTTCATCCAGATGGTTGGTGTTGGAGAGGCCACGGGAACTCTTGATGATATGCTGTCAAAGTTAGCCGATTTTTATGACGACGAAGTAGAAGCGACAACAGCAGCGCTTCTATCAATAATGGAACCGATTCTTCTCATTTTTGTTGGAGGAATGGTCGGGACAATTATTATTTCCATGTACCTCCCCATTTTCAGCCTTCTCTCAAAGTTATAAAAAATCGTTAACTAATTTACCCTGTGGTATTTAAATCGGGCAGTAAATTTCAAGTAAAAGGAAACCTGGATATTTTAAATAGAGAATCAAGTTGTGAACACAAAGAAAAACGATATTTTTTGGTTTATCATTGTCCGCTTGATCATTGTGACTTCTCTTGCTGTTTCTACTGCTATCATTCAGTACAGTACAGAGGTTCTTTTCAATCTTAATTCTTTTTATTATCTTTATTATCTGGTCCTTGGCACTTATTTATTATCCATTGTATATTTTATCTTTTTCTATGCGGCAAAAAATTATACATTTCAGGCATATCTACAGATATTCATCGATCTTCTGCTGATTACTGCTCTTATATACATATCGGGTGGGATAAAGGGTTCATTCTATTCGTTGTATATATTTGAAATCATTGCTGCAAGCATCATTATCTCAAAACGAACAACATATCTTGTTGCAGCACTATCCGCAGTATTTTATGGGCTTCTCATCGACGGGATGTACTATGCAATAATTCCATATTTATATCCTGAACTGTCTCAAGAGCTTTCTTTGAGCGCGGTGTTAAGCAATATTCTTACTGCATGGGGTGTTTTCATCATCGTGGCCTTTTTAATAAATCATTTAACCGGAAATTTGAGAAAAACAAGAGATGAGCTCCGCCTGGCTCAGAAAGAGCTTGAGATAAAAAAGGATCTTGCCGTAGCAGGGGAAACATCGGCTAACCTTGCCCATGAAATAAGAAATCCTCTTGCTGCCATATCAGGCTCTGTTCAGGTGCTCAGAGATGAGATGGATTTGACAGGAGAACAAAAACATTTGATGGACATTGTTGTCAGAGAATCGGAGAATATATCTCAATCCATAGAACAATTCCTAAATTTAGCTTCTCCTGGAACGCAAGATTTTGCTTCGATTGACCTTCCCTCTGTTTTGAAGGAGATATTAATACTGCTTAAAAGAAGCAACAAGATCAATAAAAATTACCAGATAGAGGGAAATTATAAAACAGCAGGAGTTAATTATTATGGGAATAAAGCTCAATTTAAACAGATTTTCTGGAATCTTGTAAAGAATTCTCTAAAAGCAATGCCTGATGGCGGGACGTTAACAGTGGATTTTACAAGGAGGAAAAAGAAAGGAATCCAGATGAAATTTGCTGATACAGGAAAGGGCATGGAAAAAGAAGAAAGGGAAAGATTGTTTGAGCCGTTTTATTCTGGTTTCAATACAGGAAAAGGAATTGGGATGTCAGTAGTTCGACGTATTGTTGATGATTACAACGGGAAAATCCGTGTATCTTCTGCGCCTAACAAAGGGACAGAGATTGTAATTACTTTGCCGGGAGGCAGTGACAGGAAAAGGGAGTAAGTAAAAAAATGGAAAAAATACTGATTATAGACGATGAAAAGAGCATCCTTGACCTTTTAAATGTTGTATTCAAAAAAGAGGGATATCAGGTAGAAACGTTCTTTTCAGCCAGCAAAGCTCTTGAATATATCGATAGAGAAGACTTTGATATCGTTCTTTCTGATATAAAACTTCCCCAGATAAGCGGAATGGAAATATTAAAGCATGTCAGGAAAAAAAGACCTGATGTTCCTGTTGTCATGATCACGGCTTTCGGCACTATCAGACAGGCCGTAGAAGCGCTTAAAGAAGGGGCCGCAGATTATGTTGTCAAACCTTTCGATATAGAAGAGCTAAAAATCATCATTGCCCAGGGACTGGAAAAGAAAAGGCTGAAGCAGGAGAATATCCTTCTAAAAAAACAGCTCGAAGAAAGATTCGGTTTCGAGAATATAATTGGAGAAAGCAGGGTAATGAATGAAATATTCGGGCTGATTGAGAGAATAGCACGGACCGATTCCACGGTTCTTATCACAGGAGAAAGCGGGACAGGAAAAGAAATAGCAGCCCGCGCCATTCACTCCAAGAGTCTGCGAGTGGAAAAGCCTTTTGTTACCATAAACTGCGGGGCTTTACCCGAGGGCTTGCTCGAAAGCGAGCTGTTCGGCCATGTAAAAGGCTCTTTCACAGGCGCGATTGCAAATAAGAAAGGAATGTTTGAGGTGGCAGACCACGGGACTCTATTTTTAGATGAGATCGGAGAGATGACTCCCTGGACACAAGTTAAGCTCCTCAGGGCTCTTCAGGAGAAGAAAATCAGAAGAGTGGGAGGAACGGATGAAATCTCCGTGGATGTCCGTATAATTGCGGCAACGAATAAGGATTTAAAAAAGAATATAAAAGAAGGAAAATTCCGGGAAGACCTATTTTACCGCCTTAATGTCCTCTCTCTTGAGATGCCGCCATTAAGGAAGCGAAAGGAAGATATCCCTTATCTTGTGTCTCATTTTATCCAGAAATACTGCCATAAGATGGGAAAAAGGAAGAAACGAGTCGCTCCTGAAGTGATAAAGGTCTTTGAATCTTACCCCTGGCCGGGGAATATCAGGGAGCTGGAAAATGTAATCGAAAGAACTGTTGTTATCGAAGAAAGAGGAACTATTACTCAAGGAAGTCTTCCGGATGAACTCCTTTCTCCAAAGAGCCATATAGAGACAGATTTTCTATTCCAGCCTGAGTTTAACCTGAATAAAACCCTGGACGAGATCTCCTGCAACTACATCAGACATGCTCTCAAGAACACCGGCGGAAATCTCAAGGAAACCTCTTCTCTATTAGGAATAAATTACCGTTCGTTAAGATATATGATTGACAAATACGGGCTGAAGTCTTCGACTGAAGATAACAACATAGAGAAAGAAATTAAAGAGCGCTGAGAATTCAAGGCTATGGTTTTCTTCCATTAATGCGAATAATTGTCAGCAGGATGACAAATAATGTCACTTTCTAAAAGAATCCACAGGCGTAAAATATATAACTTGCTTATATTCAACATGTTACAATGTGCCATACCTGGCACGGAAATTGCTGTAATATTGATATCATGAACAATCATGAAAATAAATTTCCGGTGAAAATCGCCGGGAAAAAATTGGAGGTTTTAAATGTTTAAAAAATCTAAAGGTTTTACACTTATCGAACTGCTAATTGTCGTAGCTATAATTGGAATTCTTGCAGCTCTTCTCATCCCCAATGCAATGTCTGCCCTGCAGAAAGCCAAACAGAAAGGAACCATGAAGGACATCATGACCATCACCACAGCATGTATGGATTATGTCACCGACAACGGTGTCGCTCCAACTTCCACAGTCGCTCATAATGGTGTTTATGCTGTTAATGACTCTTTTTATAATTCCTTATGTCCATTCTATATCAAGTCGATGCCTGTGTATGATCAGTGGGGAAAAAACTTTTATGTTTATTGCAGTACACGTGTAACAGGTCACTGGGGAATTCCTGGAACTCCAACACCCGGAACAGATGACTTTGTGGTTGCCTCTAGGGGACGTGATGGTTTAGTTAGCGGCACAAATGTATACACCGTCGCTGATCCGACAAGTGGGTTTTATATAGTAAGCAGCATGGCACATTTCAATGAAGACCTGGTCACATGGAACGGCTCTTGGATCGTTGGTCCTATAACAAGAGCTGGTGGTGTTTGATGTAGCATTTATTAAAGGATTTTTAAGGGGCGGCATTTTTGCCGCCCTTTTTTTTATTATAAAGGGGACGGTTCTATTAAAAGAAAAAGGGGACAGATTTTTTTTAATATTTTTTAAAATTATTCACTACACAGCCATTTCCCCATAATCGGATCGGTTAATCTGTATCTACTTTCTTCATCTTTTTCGATTAAATCTTTAGAAAGTAAGGCATTTATTGCTTTTTGTGCGCCTCCTATAGAGCATCCGCATCTTTCAAGATACTTTCTTGCAGGGGGATGAGATTATTCTTTTAGCATTATTCTAATAGAATAATCCTTTAAGAATAAATAGATTTTAATTGTCAACTCAAGAAAAAGGGAAAGCTCTGTATAATAATAGGTACCTGTTGATCACCGGTCAATTTTATAGACAAGAATAATATTGCTCTTCCCTTGCTTTATATATTCAAGTAGTTCTTGTAAAGCTGGACGGTTAAGATTGGCCCCTGTGTAACCGGCGTCGGAATAAACATTAAAAACCTTCCAATTATTCTGGCTTTTAATAAAGGCTCTAATCTTTTCCTCTTGAGCCTCACAAGAGGAAAACTCCTTTTCGGCTTGCATATCCGTTGATACTCTTGTGTAAATTGCACAGTTCATTTTCCTTAATCCTTTTTAAAGTCGAATTCTCCTTGAGGGCTTTTTTCTCTTATCAATATAGAAATCTTATCGACAAATTCCTTCGCCGTTTTAATGGCATCCTTTGCTTCTTTCATTGAGCATGGAATCTCAGGCTCATAAATAAACCTGTTTCTCTTTTTCCTCATAAAATCATAATCGTTAATAAGTTTCCTGAATTCATCGCCCAGGACTGAACTTGCAAATCTCACAACGGTTAGATGCTTATTTTTAATTTCGGGTCTGAAGCCTCCGCTGAACATTAAAGCCAGTCCTGAGCGTAACATGGCATTATAGGCGTAAGTGTAGGCACATTCTTCGTCATCGTCTATGTTCCTTTTAGCAGTCTTTAGGTCAATATAGGCTCGTTTTATGAGATTTTTTACAGCCTTCCAGTCCACGGGACACTTCTTAATTAACCCCTCTCTTAAAAGATTTTCTTTCGAGTCTTTATAAATCATTCTCTTTACCTATCAACATTATCTTTGGATTTTTTAATAGTTCCAGCATGAAGCCACTTTTAGCTCTTTTCTTGGTTTTATACTCTTCCATGTAATAGATAGTTGGGTTTATTTCTCTCTTCAGTCTTTTTTCTAATTCCACAACCTTTTCGTTTAATAAAGAGGTGTCCGGGTTACCTATTATCATAAGGTCTATGTCACTGGTTCCTTTTTCGCGTCTTGTGGCAAAGGAGCCATAGATAAATGCTATCTTTATTTTCTTGACAGACGATAATGCTTTCCTCAAGCTACCTTCAACCCCTACAGTTTTAGAAACAATACTTTTCAGTTCTTTAAATAGGGGGTGTTTGGTATTAAGTGAATAGTAGAGTAGATTTCCTACTTTTTGAGTATTGAATAGGTCATCTTTTTGAAATTTTAAAAGCTCTCTGCGTATACTACCAGCAGAATAGCCTAATATACGCTGGAGTTCCCTTAAGTAATATTTCTGAGATGGATTGGTGAAAAAGAGAGTAAGCAAATCCTGTCTTATCCTTGATTTTGTAATGTATAAGCTTTCTAACATAACCTAACTCCTGTTTGAGTACAATTGTACTCAATATAGGATACGACATCAAGCCTTTTTTATTTTCCTTAATAATTAAACAGTAAAATATCTCTTCTTTCTCTCGATATCTCTTCTAATTCTTTTGTAAATCCAGATTTTGAAAAGAATCCATAATATTTTATTACTGCATCAGGAAATTTTTCTGCCTTTTTTCTAAGGTCATCCAGTATGTTTAATCCAATTTTTTTTGCTGTCCATTTGCATTCACAAAATAAAAAAGAGCCTTTATCATCAAAAGCAACAATATCAATTTCATGATTTCTATCCCACCATCGTCCGATACTTTTTGCTTTGAAAGGAAGTTTATTTACAATATTCAAACTCTTAAGTTTCTGAATACATATATCTTCAAAAATAAATCCTACAAAATTATCAAAATCTGGTTTTATTTTTTCTTTCCAGACAAAATCAATATCGCCTTCTTCTAAATAACTCATATTAGGGAAAATATACCTGAACCAGAACCTGAAAAATGGATCAGTGAGTAAATAAATGCCTTTCCTGGATTTGTGAGGCTTATCTTCAGTTATAGGGACTTCCCTTTTTATTATATGAAGCTCGCGAAGTACTGATAAATATTTGTTGACCTTGTAACGTTCTTTAAGACCTGTTTCTTGGACTATATCATTCAATCGTGTCTTTCCATAAGCAATTGCCTTTAATATTGAAAAATAGACAGATGGTTCTCTTAGCTCTTCTATAAGTAAAAATCGAGGTTCAATATAAAGAAATGCATTTTTGTTCATAATCTCTTCTTTAATATTTTGCTCTATAGTCTTTCTGCTGCTAAATCGCTGAAGATAAGCAGGGGATCCTCCTACTACAGCATAGCTGTAAACAAGTTCGTGCATAGAATAACCAGGAAAAAATTCATTAATATCTTTAAAATTTAAAGGCTTCAAAATAATTTGTCCGCTTCGCCTTCCATATAAAGGGCTTTTACTTCCCAAAACCTCTCTTTCCATAAAACTCATATATGAACCGCATAAAATAAGAAAGATACTGCTTGTTTTTTCATTCTCATCCCATATTTTTTGTATTATTGAAGGGAGTGCATTATTGGATATACAAAGATAGGGAAATTCATCGATTATGACGAGGGGGATAGTTTTGGAAAGATGATCGAAAACGTATCTAAAAAGAGCTTCCCATGAGTTGAAAGGTTGATTCTGAAGAAATGAGTCTCTTGTCAGTTGATAGATTTTTTCAGTAAATTGTCTTAATTGTTCTTGTTCAGAAGAAAGGTCAGATGAAAAAAACAGATGTTTTTTATCCTTAGAAAATTGTCTTAATAGTTCTGTTTTCCCGATTCTCCGTCTACCGTATAAAATTAATAGACGAGATCTTTTGATTTTATTTAAGCTTTCTAAATAATTAAGTTCAGCAGTTCTATTAATAAACATAGCAACCTCATATTTGTATACTTTAAAGTAGTGTACTATAAAGTATACAAAAAAGAAAGAAGAAAAAGGGGACAGATTTATTTTTCAGGATATTAGTTTAAATCCAAACTAATTTTCAAGGCTTTGTCCACTTTTTTCATCATCGAAATATCCAAACGGCCAAATCTTTTTACTATTCTCTTCTTATCGATTGTTCTTATTTGATCACATTGAATGATGCTCGGATAATTTAATCCCCCCTCTCCCTTATCAATCCAAACATCTGTAGGATATTGCTTATCAATTTCCTTTTGACTTGTTATAACCGCGATGATTGTCAGAGGAGAAAATTTATTTCCTGTATCATTTTGAATTACTAAACAAGGTCTTGTCTTTTTCTTTTCAGCTCCCTTTGCAGGGTCCAAAGTGACTAAAACTATTTCTCCCCTCTTTAATTCGTCACTCACTAAAGATTTTCTCCGTTTACATGTTTAAAATCTTCGCATATTTTGAGGTTCAATTTAGCCTTTGCTCTATACCCCTCTTCAAGTTCCTTCTCGAGTTTTGCCTTTTTGATATGACTAACATATTCTTCTGAGGCTTCACGAATAAATTTGCTAAAATCAATTTTTAATTCTTTCGTCATATAGTTTATTTCTGCCACTAATTCAATAGGAAAGTTAATGTTTTTTCTTACTGTTTTTACATCACTCACCGTTACCTCCGCCACACGCATAATTCGCATGTCTAATCTATACATCTATAATATGCACATAATAATATACCCTGTCAAGTCTTTTTTTTTATGAATAATTCAGGATATGTGCTATAATCCTAGAACATTAAAATGAGGACAATTGTTCTTCTTTTTGTTTATGTCGTAATAATCATTCTTGTAATTCCCGTTTTAATTATCCTCTATATTTTGAGATTGAAACTACCTGTCTTCTGGATAACCAAGGGAGTCCTCAAGTTCGGGCAGAAGATACTGGGTATTCGTCTTGAAGTCTCTGGCCTCGAGAATATAGACAAGAAAAAATCCTACATTTTCATGCCCAACCATCTTAGTATTCTGGACGGGCCCCTTATGGTGATGCTTATTCCACAACCAGTAAGGGTCATCCTGAAGAGGGGAGTTTTCAGGATCCCTGTTATTGGTCAAGTCATGAGGCACGTAAATTTCGTAAGCGTGGACCGCAGAGGTAAAAGAGGAGGCAGAGAAAGCATAGAAAAAGCATCAACGCTTATGAAGGAAAAAGGATATTCATTCCTCATTTTTCCTGAAGGGACACGGAGTTATGATGGCAGGCTTCAGCGTTTAAGACGAGGAGGCTTCTACCTTGCTCTAAACAGCCAGGTTCCCATCGTCCCTATAACGATAAAGGGGACATACGAAATCATGCCAAAGGGGAGCTTTTTTATAAAAAAAGGAAATATCAGAGTCACTTTCTATCCTCCTGTTTCTGTTCGAGGAATGGACCGGGATTCAATCCCAGTTCTTCTAAGCAAGATTCAAAGCACAATCCTTTCAGGTCTAAATGAATAAAATTATTTCATAGAAGCAGCTGACCTGATCCAGCAGAATATACGAGATAAAAAAACTTGGGGAATTCCTGAATAATTCTGGATAGTAAATGATAATGGTAAAATGCTATAATCGAAGAAAGGAGAAAACGTGAACTGTCAAAACATAATCAAAAACCTGTCATATATAATGGAGGAATTTTCTAAAAATAAGGGCTGTCTTTTTCAAAGCCTGGCCGACAGAATGTGTGAAAGCTTGAAAGCAGGCCGCAAGATTCTTGTTTTTGGAAACGGTGGGAGCGCAGCCCAGGCACAGCATTTTTGTGCAGAACTTGTAAACAAGTTTTTAATAGACAGGCCTGCTATTTGCGCAATCTCATTGACAACAGATACGTCTGCCCTGACTTCTATTGCCAATGACTCATCTTTCGATTATGTATTCAGCCGCCAAATAGAAGCGCTTGGAACTAAAGGCGATATTGCTGTGGGCCTTTCAACAAGCGGCAATTCTCCAAACGTGATCGCAGCCATTAAAACAGCCAAAAAGAGAGGATTGCTAACCGCTGCTTTTACGGGAGAGGGAGGAGGTAAACTTGCCTCTCTTCCTGATTTCCTTATTGATGTGCTTTCAGAGGAAACCCCACGGATTCAGGAAATACATCTAATTCTGCTTCATCTCTTAGCCCAGAAAATAGAAGAAGAATTGAGTTAACGGCTACGCCAGAATCCGGCACGACGCGGTCGTGATTTGGATTCCCTGTAAGAGAATATTTCCTCCCCTTTAGAACCCATTTCGGGCACAGAAATACTCGTTTTTCTTGCGCTTTTATCTATACGGAAGGAACGTTTTGCAGCATAGAGAACTTCGTTCCGAAGTCCTTCCTCTGATATTTCTTCTGTAAATTTTTTTCTTCCTTCGACAAGGTCCTTGATATAAGTCTGGATTTGTTCTTCAGAATAGAATTTATGGACATTCCATTCCTCAAGGCTCTTTCCTTCGGCAAGCTTGATTTCCTTTGTTCCGAGTTTTCCTTTTTCATAGGAGTTAGTTCCGCGCAGATCGCCTCTTTGAATTTGGGACATGAGGCTGATCGGAACACGGGCAACTTTACGGACAAGCCTCTTTTTCGTTTTCCCGTTCTCCTCAGAAGTCTCAATGATCTCTCCCATTCCTCCTGTGTTGTACTGCATAAATCTGACTTTTCCCGGATAATTGCTGGCAAGAGTCATTATGATATCGTAGAAACGGTTGACTTTTCTAGCCATGGAACCGACTATGAAAGGATCTGTCCCAACGATGCGCACGGATTCTCCAGCCTTGAGAGGCTGACTGGCAAAGCTGTGGGTGCTTTCCCCCCAGAGGTATGCAAGAACTGCCTGTTCAGGAGTTAGTTCCTGGGCAAAGTTCATTATGGTGTTCCTCCGTGTGATAAAGGCAAATACAATCCCATCCAGTTCTTCCAGCGGCGGGAGGTTTATGGTTTTAGAGAAGATGCCTACCGTCTTGCCTTTTATATTGACTTTGAGTTTGTTCCGCTGAAGAACGGCTCTTCCATTTGCCGTTAGGCTTTCATCCAGAAAATCTACATCTCCGTTGGATTTGATCATGACGTTCTCAAAGAGAGCGGTTTTATCGATTAAGGCATTATACATCGCTTCCTGATATTCTTGTTCAACATCTGTTTTCACAAAGAAATTGTTTTCTGATCCAAAGGCTGAACCATCTTTTCTCAAAAAGCATATATCATCTTGAGTTACTAACGTTTTTTCTCCCTTTCCATAATCGAGTCCCAGTTGGTGGCAGGACCAGGTGGATTTTCCTGTCGCTGTCAATCCGAAAAGAAAAACACCATAGGTTTTGAGTTTATTGTTGACATCTCTGACCGTAACAATCTTAGTTCCTGAATGAAGACCTATCATCCCCTGCTCATCGGCCATCCACATTGCCTGGCGGAGAAATCCTTTTTTATCCTCTCCTAAGTAGTCTGTTCCGAGAGCGACATTGATATTATATTCCGGTATAGCAAGTATTTGCTGACGGAGTGGGTGCTCTTCGGGAATGTGGATCATTGCAAATTCTGGACCGGGCCGTTTTCCAGGCTTAAACATGGTTGTTCCCCACATGAGCCCGATCCGGCGGTTAATGAGGTCTGCATCAGAAACATAGAGATTACACATAGGGTTGAATGAGTCATTTTCTCCCATCTGCCGCCTTATATGATAGAAAGGAAGTGTACGAAGCAGGTGGAGAACTTTATCCAGTTCTTCTGGAGCATTAGCAATTATGGATTTGTGAACTGGAGTCGGCCGCGGAAGCCTTACTGCTTCCCTGCCGAGGTAGACTGTTTTAGGAGCAATCCGGCTTGATATGGCTGATCTCCAGCCATAAGACCCGTATTTTGTTCTAATCCCTGTTTCTCTTGCCCGAGGTTCAAGCCATTTTAAATCTACTGTTTTTATATTAGGGCCTTTTAAAACTCTCTGAAGTTCCTCTGAAAACTTTTTATATGCTTCCTGGTTATAAATGCTTTTGTCCATTTCAATATGCCATTAATAGGATTTAACCTTAAGTCTTATCTTCTCCTGACACTATGCGCTTTATATCCTCTGCCGAAGCTGCTCCGCTGTTGAATAAATAGCAGGGTATGTTTTCTAGAATGCGCCTGAAGAAATTCTTTTGAAATTCCATTCGTTCTCCAGTTGCCACCAGAAGATGTGGGTTGTAATATGGTTGGCTTTTGGATGAGCCGATGTCTTTCTTGATTCCAAGGCTCTCACCATACTCAAGAGTGCGCAAAGCGTCTTCAGGGTCCATCTTTACAAAAGGTGGAGAGACCGCATCACAGCGAAGGATAAATATCCACCTGAGAACCGTACGTTTTACGTGTTTTGCCGGGCCTTCTATCCAGTAGGGATCAAGCATTGAATAGGAGCTTTTTGCTGCCTCATAGCAAAATGGGGAACCCCTGTCGAGTCTACAATCATCGAGCTGCAAGCACTTGTCATTTTGGCACTCTTCTTTTCGAGTAATAACATTTTCACATTTGCTGTTGTCAAAGAGAGGTGCCAATTTAGGGAGGGATTTCACTGTGTTTGTAGGCATGTAAAATTTTCTTTCGGATGAATCAGCCAGCGCTGTTCCTCCTGAAAAACGGACAAAAACAACATCATTAGCATGAAGACGAAATCTCTTATCCTGAAGCAGGGATAAAAACAGTTCGGTTTTTTTTGTTCCTTTTGGTCCGACAAGAATCAATCCATCTCCTTCCATGTCTGCAGACATCCCCCGGATCGTATGAACATTGAAAATCCTTTCAGAGACATCCGCAACAAGACCGAGAGCGAGGCTGCGTAACGGCCCGTAGTTGTCTGTATTAACAAGTATGCCTGTTTTAGTCTCAGAATTGTAAAAAGAGCGCGGTTCTCTTCCTGATATCCCATCTATGGCGTAAATAATGCCATGTGGTTCCAGGTCTGCTTCAAGCTGGGCTGGATACCAGTTCTCGACCCAAAAATCATACAGGTGGGACACATTTGTACGCAGTTGCACAATGACGCCGTTAATGTTTGCATTCCACTCAAAATAGTTCTCATAACCGATATGTGTTTCCATTTCGGATGTAAGCGCATCTCTCATCTGTACGGATATAGAGGAATCGACAGGGACGGATTTTTTTATCCGTGTTTGAGTATTGTTTAAGCGGATACGTTGGACCTTTTTGGCTGTCTTCAGGCGGGACAAAGCTTCAATGATTCTGTTCATGCCCTTTTCAAGGTTTTCCATGGATGTTGCATAGGAAATGCGGATATAATCATCACTGCCAAAAGCATCTCCAGGAACGACTGCAACTTTGGCTTCTTTTAGCAGGTAATAAGCAAGGCCGTAGGAGTTGCGGATCAGGACATTATTGAATTCTTTTTCGTAGGAAGAAGAAACATTGGGGAAAAGATAGAAAGCTCCTTTTGGCTTAAAACAGGAAATATTAGGAATAGATTGGAGTCTCATCAAGCCGTAATTCCTTCGCCTCTGGAATTCGGATACCATTTTTGAAATTTCATACTGGGGTCCGCTGAGTGCTTCCAGGCTTGCCCTTTGGGAAATCGAGCAGGCATTTGACGTTGTGTGGCTCTGAATCCTGGCCATTGCACTTATGATTTCTGAAGAGCCTGCCGCATAGCCTATCCGCCATCCTGTCATTGAATAGGCCTTTGAAACCCCGTTGATAATAACTGTTTTCCTTTTTATGTCTTCCCCAAGAGAGGCAAAACTTACAAAGTGAAAGTCGTCGAAGATAAGTTTTTCGTATATTTCGTCTGCAATAACGCAGATGTTTTCTTCCATAACAATGTCTGCAAGAGCTTCAAGCTCATGTTTTTGATATGCAGTTCCTGTGGGGTTGGAAGGGTTGTTCAAAAGGACGGCTTTTGTTGCAGGAGAGATGGCTGATTCCAACTGCTCCGGAGTAAGCAGAAAGCCGTTTTCTTCTTTGGTTGGGATGATTACTGCTTTCCCTTTTGCAAGTGAAACAGCATGCGGATAAGTGACCCAGTAGGGGGAGGGAATGATGACTTCATCGCCTTCGTTTACCAAGGCAAGCATAAGATGATAGAGGGCACTTTTTGCGCCAGAGGAGACAATGAGTTCATTTTTTTCATATGTCAGGCCCAGATCTTGCTTCATCCTGCTTATGATTGCTTCTTTTAACGGTGGGGTTCCGTCAGCCTGGGTATACTTTGTAAAGTTTTCCTCTATGGCTTTTATCCCGGCTGATTTCACATTCTCCGGTGTAGGGAAATCCGGCTCGCCTACACTTAGGTCTATAACGTCAATGCCTTCGGCCTTCATGGCCTTAGCTTTGGCCGTTACCTTTAGAGTGGGAGATTCACCGATTTGATTTGCTTTATCTGATACTATCATTTGTTCTTTCTCGTCAGATAATTAGTTTTCTTTTTTCTTTTCAGGCGTGAGTTTATCTTTAAAATATTTTTTCAGATCAACCCCTGTTAAGGACTCAACTACATCGGGCATCTGAGCAAGGATGTCTGCTACCTGAGAGGTTATCTTTGTTGCACCTGTCCCTTTATCTCCACCGACAAGGACGATTTTATCGACCTTTGACAGCGGTTCGGAAACAGCTCTTGCCAGCTCAGGAAGGCTTTTAAGATAGATTTCGAGGATTGCTGCCTGGTTGTATTTTTCCCATGCATTTGCCTTTTTTAGCATGGTTTCGGCTTCGGCCATACCTTTTTGTTTAATCTTTTCAGCTTCTGCCTGTGCTTCAAGCCTGAGAGCTTCCGATTTTCCCTTGGCCTCAGCCTGGATGCGGAATCCTTCGGCTTCAGCTTCAGCCTTTATCTGGTATTTACGAGCGTCTGCAGGTTTAATCACGCTGGAGTCGAGTTCTTTCTCCCTTCGTGTAATCTCCAGGGCTTCAAGCTTAATAGATTCTTCTTTTTCTATAAGTTTTACCTTGGCTTCTTCTTTTTTAATGTCTTGATTTAGACAAGAACGCTCGAGCTCATAAGCAAAATCTGCCCTAGCTTTCTTTTGGTTTACCTGGACTTGAGATTCTGCCTTTTTTGCTTCGTTTTCCCACTGGGCCTTAGCGATGAGTGCATCAGCATTAAGACGGGCAACTTCTCCTTCTTTTCTGGCTGCGGATGATTTAATCACTGCATCTTTTTCATTCTCTGCTTCTGCAATAGTGGCATCGCGCTTGGCTGCTGCAATTTGAGGTTTGCCAAGTGCATCAAGATATCCCTGCGTGTCGCTTATTTCTTTGAGGGCAAAGGAGATCAAAGTCAGCCCCATACGGGAGAATTCATTTTCCACAGATTTTATCGCCTTGTCTGCAAATTCGCCTCTTCCCCTGTATATGTCCTCAACAGTCATGGTGCC
>CAZYMU010000048.1:0-13761 GCA_964648465.1 uncultured Eubacteriales bacterium
GACATGTTTACGTTTTGAAATACCAGGAGCAACAGTAAACCACAAGACAAAAAAAATCTTTCCTTTAAAAAGTAAATATGGAGAGGAATTTTGCCCTGTTTTAGATATAAGCCGGGGGGGACTTCGTTTTCTCAGCCAGCTATCTTTAAAAATCAATAAGAATCTAATCATGAAAATATCTATTCCAGGCGAAAGGATCCCCCTGGTTATCAAAGGCCAGATAAGATGGATTTCTCCAAATGTGGGGAAAAGTTACAAATACCAAATAGGGGTTCAATTCAATCCCTATGGAGAAAAAAAAGGGCAGAACTATCCTGGCACGCTCGTGAAAATTATTGCCCTGGAACAGAAGTTTTCAACAGAGAAAAAAACCGACATTGACAGCTCCCATGCTTCCAAATTTGAAGTCGACGGCTAGATAAACACCCAAATCAATAATCCCCCAGATAATTCCACATAGTTTCTTGTCTTGAAAATCAGGTAAAAAAAATAATCTATCCCTCTATAACTACTCGAGAATAATCAGCGATCTGAATCAAAAGTTTGCTTATTGCCTGAAGAAGAGCCAGGCGATTCCGCCTGATTCTTTTATCATCATTCATAACCAGGACATGATCGAAAAAATTATTTATGGATGACCTTATCCGGAAAGCAATTCTCTGAGCCTTAGAAAAATCTCCTCTTGAAATCAGCGGAAGAATATTTTCTTTAATTATAGTAAAAGTAGTGTAAAGTTCCCTTTCCTGCTTTTCAAAAAACAATTCTGAGTTGATTTTATACTGTGGTTGTTCGCGAAGAATATTATTTACGCGCTTGGCAATAAGAATCATCGGTTCAAATTGAGAGCTATCTTGGAGGCTATCTAAAGCCCTTAACCTGAGATAAGAATAGTAAATATTATCTATCCCGGGCGCAAGAGCTGCATTAACCAGGTCATATCGATATCCTTTCCTTTCAAAAATGTATTGCAACCGGCCCTTAAAAAATCTCAGGCAGTAATCCTTAACATCAAGCCTATCCTTTTGAAGTTTATTCCCTAAAACATTTAATACTTTATCCATAAAACGCGAGAAAGGTAAATTCAGTTTTTTATCCAGTATAATCTTACATACTCCCTGAGCACTACGACGCAGCCCAAAGGGATCTTTTGAGCCCGATACTCTGATCCCAATTCCAAGCTGTCCCACTATAGAATCTACTTTATCTGCAATAGAAAGAATCGCGCCAGATAATGAAGAAGGAGATTTATCTTCCAGGCTGAGAGGTTGATAGTGTTCATATATAGCCTTCCAAATCAATGCAGGATATCCCTCTTTACGAGCATATAGCCCACCGACTTTACCCTGAAGAGAAGGAAATTCTCTTACCATTTCTGTAAGAAGATCCACCTTGCACAATTCAGCCGCCTGGACAATATGTTTTTTTTCTTTATTCACTTCAAGCTTATCTGCAAGATAAGAAGCAATCTTTTTTAATCTCCAGGCCTTATCTTCATAGCTTCCTAGCCCCTCCTGAAAAATAATTTTATTGAGTTGCTTTGTTCTCTCCATCAAAGTAAGTTTAGAATCCTGCTCCCAGAAAAACCTTGCATCTTCCAATCGAGCTTTTAGAACCCGCTCATTTCCTCTTTTAATAAGAGTTTTTGTGTCCTTAAAAGCATCGGCTACACCTAAGAAATATGGCAACTGCTTTTTTCTCTTGACGACTGAAAAAAGATTCTGACCTACTTTCATAGCTGTACTAAGGATCTCAATTGGTAATTTTAGATATTTCTCAGGAAATCTCCCCAAAAAGACATATGGATGCTCAATATCATATGTAAGTTTTTCTAAAAGCTGTTCATCCCTGAAAAGCTGTGCTTCCAAAGGAATCAATTTCCTTTCTATCTGAGACAGTATCAATTTTTTTCTTTTTTCCTGCTCAAGTATAACTTTATTTTTCTTTAAAATATCCTTATATTCAGAGAAAGATCTTACTTGTATTTTTTGCGGAAAATACATCCTGTGCCCGCTAGTAAAATCATTGCTAAAAACTCCTCCTACAGAGAAAGAGAGAACTTGCCCATCAAAAAGGCAGAGAATGTTTTTTACAGGACGGGAAAACTTGAATGTGTTTTCTCCCCATCTCATCATTTTTGGAAATGAAACAGATGATATAATCTGAGGAAGGATATTAATAAGAATCTCCTGAGTAGGCTTCCCTCTTATAATTTTTCTAATCCCAATATATTCTCCCTTTTCTGTCTCTATCACATCAAGTTCATCTACACTTACACCTTGCGACCTTGCAAATCCTTTAGCTGCAGGAGAAGGTGAACAATCTGCCATAAAAGCTTTTGTCTTTGGAGGTCCGATAATTTCCACTTTTTTATCCTTCTGTTCGGCTGCAAAATCTCCTACAACCACCAGTCTACGGCAAGTCCCATATGTTTTTATTCCGGAAATCAGGACATTTGACTCCTCAAGCTTATCTTTAACTTTATTCCCAAGCTGGGAAAGAGCTATTTCAACATGGCTAGCAGGAAGCTCTTCTGTGTTGATCTCTAGAAGAAATTCCATCAGGATAAAGCCTCCTTTGCAGCATATTTTTTTGCAATCTTATTTACAACACCCCTTATTTGAGAAATCATCTTGACTCTTTCTGCTACACTTATTGCCTTCCTCGAGTCCAGAAGATTAAAAAAATGTGAACATTTCAGACACATATCATAGGCTGGAAGCAGTAAATCTTTGTCAATAAGTTCGTTAGCTTCCTTAATATGTAGAGAAAACGATCTTCTCAGCAGATTTACGTTGGCAAAGTTGAAGTTATAATCCGAAAATTCTTTTTCTTCAAAAAATCTCAAATCCCCATAATTAACATCTTCTGACCACTTCAAATCATAAATATTATCTTTTCCTTCTAGAAACATTTCTAATCTTTCCAACCCATATGTTATCTCAACCGGGACCGGAAAAAGCTCTATTCCCCCTGTTTGCTGAAAATAGGTGAATTGAGTTATCTCCAATCCATCGAGCAGCACCTGCCATCCAACTCCCCATGCTCCTATAGTAGGAGATTCCCAATTATCCTCATCAAAACGCAGGTCATGGTCCCGAAGATTAATACCAAGGCAAGCCAAACTCTCAATGTAGGTATTCTGAATCTCGGAAGGAGATGGTTTTATAATGACCTGGTATTGAAAATGCTTTTGGACCCTGTGGGGGTTTTTCCCATATCTTCCATCCACAGGTCTACGAGAGGGCTGTACATAGGCAACTTTCCACGGCCTTTTATCCAGCACCCTGAAAAATGTATCAGGAGTCATTGTCCCGGCACCAACCTCAAGGTCATAGGACTGGGCAATATAACATCCCTGCCCAGTCCAGAAAGTATGGAGATCCATTATCAAATCTTGAATAGCCATTTTATCCTTTTTCTCTATCTCTGCTCCATTTCAAAACAGGATGCCGGGCAGCCATGGTTTCATCCAGCCGCCGTACATAAGATTTATGTGGAGCAGATTTCACTATATCAGGATTTTCTTCGGCCTCCCTGGAAATCAATTTCATAGCATTAACAAAAAGATCTAAATCCCTTTTGCTCTCTGTTTCAGTTGGTTCAATCATTAAAGCTCCATGGACAATCAAAGGAAAAGACATTGTGGGAGGATGGAGATCAAAATCTATTAGCCTCTTTGCAATGTCGATATTATTTACGCCGTGTTCCTTTTGATTTTTATCCGAAAAAACGCACT
Source organism: uncultured Eubacteriales bacterium (assembly GCA_964648465.1). Lineage (GTDB taxonomy): Bacteria > Acidobacteriota > Aminicenantia > Aminicenantales > Aminicenantaceae > Aminicenans. Next base: position 3,737 of record CAZYMU010000048.1, read on the forward strand.
CATGGAGTGTGGCTGCCTTGTACTTAAGATGATAGTCATCCTCCAAATTTCTTCTTATATAATTTGAATTTAATACAGCAATCTCAGAAACCTCTTTTATTCCCTGCGAACCTAGAGATAACATATAAGCCAGAGCTTTAACGATAACTAAAAAATTCCCATAAAATCCCTTGACCTGACCAATGCTTTTGGGCCTGTTATAAATAAGCCGATACGAGTTCCCTTCTTTCTTTATGACCGGGACAGGAAGGAAGGGTTCCAACTCCATTTTAACTCCAACAGGTCCTGAGCCAGGCCCCCCTCCTCCATGGGGTGTCGAAAAAGTCTTATGTAAATTTAGATGAATGACATCAACATCCATATCTCCAGGACGGCATATTCCCATCAGAGCGTTCATATTTGCCCCATCCATATACACAAAACCTCCCTTGGAATGGACAATTTTAGCGATTGTCTTTATATCCGACTCAAAAACCCCCAGTGTATTAGGGTTAGTAACCATTATTGAAGCCACTTCTTCTGTCATAGCCCTGGCGAGATCCTCCACATCAATCGTACCGTTTTCATTAGATTTTATTTCCTGAACTCGATAACCACAGATATGAGCACTAGAAGGATTCGTCCCATGAGCCGAATCAGGAATAAGTACGATTTTTCTTGGGTCTCCCCTGCTCTCGAGGCAAGCATGTATAAGCATCATTCCTGTCAGCTCACCATGCGCCCCTGCGGAAGGTTGGAGTGTAAAGGCATCCATTCCTGTAATCTCTTTAAAGAATTCTTCCGCAGTTTTTAATATCTCGAGATTTCCCTGGACTAAATCTTGGGGGGCATAAGGATGTGAAGAAACAAACTGTTCTATTGAAGCAATCTTTTCATTAATTTTTGGATTGTACTTCATCGTACATGATCCCAATGGGTAAAATCCTAAATCAATACAATAGTTCGTTTGGGAAAGCCGCGTAAAATGCCTTACAATCTCTGCCTCTGAAACCTCTGGGAATCCTTCAATTTTTTTCCTGACAGGAATCCCTTCAAGCAGCTCCTTCTTTTCAGGAACATCCAACCTTGGAAGCAAAAAAGCTCTCTTCCCCTCACTGCTAATCTCAAAAATCAATGGTTCTCTTATCATTTTATTCTATACCACCTCCACCTTAATTATCCACGTTAGTAAATTCTGAATCTATCATCTTAATGCATCCTTCAGCGTCTGGGATAATCTATCGATATCCTCTTTCTTATGCATTTCAGTAAAGCAGAACAGTGCACAATGCTCAAGTTCTGGATAATATTCTTTAAGATCTAATCCTCCGACGATTCCCTTTTTTCTGAGGTGCTGATCCACTTCAGACCAGGATTTTCCAAATTTAAGGACAAACTCATTAAAAAAAGCTCCTTTAAACTTCCTGGTTATTCCTTCTATCTCATGCAGATTATCTAATGCGTAATAAGATTTTTGAAGGTTCTGCAAGGCCAGTTCTCTCAACCCTTCTTGACCAAGAGTTTCCAGAAATATGGTTGCCCTCAAAGCACACAAAGCTTGATTCGTGCATATATTAGAAGTTGCGCGTTCCCGCCTAATATGCTGCTCTCTTGTAGATAAAGTTAAAACAAATCCTCTCTTTCCATCAACATCCCTGGTTTGTCCGGTTATGCGGCCCGGGAACTGCCTGATAAACTCTTTGCCACAAGCCATAAAGCCTACATAAGGACCACCAAAACTCAAAGGGACTCCAAAAGATTGAGCCTCACCTGTAACAATATCAGCTCCAAGATTCCCGGGAGGCTCCAACATTCCAAGTGATATTGCTTCAGCCACTGAAACAACGGACAGAGCTTGGGAACTATGGGCAATACCTGAAACTTTTTTTATATCTTCTATGACTCCCAAAAAATTCGGAGACTGAAAGATTACTCCACTCGTTTCATCATCCAGCTTTTTCTGAAGATCATTAAAATCGATTTCACCTGAATCTGAATAATTTATCTCCTCAATCTTAATATTCAGCCTTTTCGTATAAGTATTTATCGCCTTCCTGTATTGAGGATGAAGAGTTTTTGCTACCAGTATTTTAGGTTTTTTCTTTATGCGGTATGCCATTAAAACGGCTTCTGCCGCACCCGAAACCCCATCATAAAGTGATGCGTTTGCAACCTCCATACCGGTCAATTGACAGATAAGACTCTGGAATTCAAAAATAATCTGGAGTGTTCCCTGGCTTACTTCCGGTTGATAAGGTGTGTAAGGACTAATGAATTCCCCCCTGTTACTTAAATAATCCACAACAGCAGGTATAACATGACGGTAAACTCCGGCACCTAAAAAGGAAAGGAAATCAGTATATTTATTTTTCCGGGCTTCTCCTTCAAAATACTGAATGAGTTCAAGCTCTGACAAAGGGCCGGTCAAGTCAAGATCTCTTTTTAATTTTATATTCTCTGGAATCGAATGAAAAAGATCTTCAATAGAAGAAATTCCGATTTTGATCAGCATTTCTTTCTTATCTTTATCGCTTAAAGGTATATAGCTCATTATTCAAACCATCCTCGAATTATTTTATAAAAGATTACTCTTCAAGCCCCTCAAGATATTTCTCGTATTCAGAAGCAGACATCAACTTTTCAACTTCCGAAGCATCCTTGATCTTTAGACGAATTATCCATCCTTTGTCATGAGGGTCTTCGTTTAACAACTCAGGGGAATCACTCAATTCTTCATTCACCTCGGTGACTTCGCCCGAAAGAGGGGAATAAATATCAGAGACAGACTTAACAGACTCAACTACTCCCAAAGATTGATGGAATTTCAATTGTGTTCCAACGTGAGGCATTTCCACAAAAACTACATCTCCGAGTTGTTTTTGAGCAAAATCTGAGATCCCAACGACTGCTTCATCTTCTTCTAACCTTGCCCACTCATGCTCTTTTGTAAAATAAAAATCATCTGGATACATATTTTCCTCCTCTGTGCCAGTTACATGTCATATGTGACCTGTTACTGGCAACGGAAATTCTTCAATCCTTCAAAATATTGTATATTATTTTTGTTTCTGTGTTTTTCTAACTACGCTTATAAAAAGGAGTAGGGACAACTTTAGCATTGACAATACTTCCTCTTATCCCAATTCCAAATTCAGTACCGATCTCTGTAAATTCAACAGGAAGATAAGTAGTCCCAATACTTTTCTTTAAATACGGAGAAAAAGTGCCTGAAGCCACTTCAGAAACCTTCTTCCCCTCTATGAAAACAGGATAATGTGAACGGGCAATTCCTCTGCCCATTTCTTCAAACCCAATAATTTTTCTTTTGATTCCTTCTTCTTTTTGTCTAAGTAGAACTTCTCTTCCCATGAAATTTCCTTTCTTAAACTTAACAATCCAGCGCAGGCCTGCCTCCAGAACGGTTGTGGTCTCATCAATATCATTCCCATACAGCCTTAACATGGCTTCCAACCTGAGAGTATCACGAGCTCCGAGGCCAACAGGAAGGATACCAAAAGGTTTGCCTTTATCTATGATAGCCTCCCAGATTATACCTGGGTTAGAAGAAAGAGTATAAATTTCAAACCCATCTTCTCCTGTATAACCAGTACGCGAAACAATAGATTCAATACCAGCAACCTTTCCTCTGCTATAATTAAAGGGCTTCATTCCTTCTAAATCAATATCTGTCAGCACATGAAGAATTTCTAAAGCCTTTGGCCCCTGAATAGCAAGCTGTGAATAATCATCACTCTGATTCTCAACCTTAACATTAAAACCTTGTTTATGACTGAGGATCCATTCATAATCTTTATCAGAATTAGATGCATTAACAACCAAAAAATATTTATTTTCATCCAGAAAATAAACTAAAAGGTCATCAACAAAAGTCCCCTGTGGAGTAGTTAAGGCAGAATACTGTGCCTTCCCCTCAGTTAAACGGGCCGCATTGTTTGGCGTTAAATACTGGACAAAATCAAGGGCCTGACTTCCTGAAATAAGGATTTCTCCCATGTGGCTCACATCAAACAATCCAGCTCTATTGCGTACTGCAAGATGCTCTTGGATTATCCCAGAATACTTAATTGGCATCTCCCAACCAAAGAACTCGACCATCCTGGCTTTATGACTTTTATGGAAGCTATTAAGACGTGTCTTTTTCATGGTTTTCCTTTATTATATCTCATTTCTATAATAAAATTTAGTATCATATAACAACCCTCGATGCAAGAAAAATTCTCTACTGCCTTGCCCAATTGGCCAAATTTGTTATAATGAGAACTCCATCATGAAGGAATTAAAATTCTATCTTAAAGAAAAAATCTACAAACTCCTGAAAGATAAATATCCTCTGGAACGAGAAGAGCTGGAAATTACATATACTCCTCAAATCAAAATGGGAGACCTTGCCCTAGCATTTCCCTTTCTCCTGGCAAAAAAAATAAAGAGGCAGCCAAGAGAATTGGCACTTGAAATCATCCCTCAGCTTTCATCTCTTAAAAGAGTTGAAAGAATCGAGGCAGCAGGAGGAGGATACATTAACCTTTATTTGGATAGAAGAAATTTTTTCTCCCAGAAAATCCTCTTTTCCGGAAACACTTCTCTCCTTCCCCAGGAGAAAAAAGTCATTATAGAGCATACCAACATTAATCCTAATAAAGCTGCACATATCGGCCATTTAAGGAACGCTGTCCTAGGAGACACTTTAGCACGCTGTCTCAAATTCAAAGGAGAAGATGTTGAGATTCAAAACTACATAGATGACACTGGAGTCCAAGTGGTAGATATTGTCTTCGGATTTATGGATTTGGAGAAAAAAACTCTGGAACATATTCAAAAAATCAAAGGCAAATTCGATTATTACTGCTGGGATCTCTATACGAAAGTTACTTCATATCTAGAAGATCATCCAGAATCTTTAAAAAGAAAATCTGAAATTCTAAAAAAAATAGAAAAAGGGGGAAATCCCGAATTCAAAATAGCAGAATACGTCTCACGGCGAATCATAAATGCCCATCTTCAAACCATGCAGAGACTCGATATTAGCTATGATGTTCTTCCATGCGAAAGCAGTATTCTAGGATTAAAATTCTGGGAAAAGGCCTTCAACCTTCTTAAAAAGAAAAATGCCATCTCTTTATCAGATACAGGATTGAACAAAGGATGCTGGGTCATGAAACTTGAAGATGATCTTGATAAGGAAAAAATAATTGTTCGTTCTGACGGAACAGTTACTTACGTCGGGAAAGATATCGCTTACCAGCTCTGGAAATTTGGCCTTTTAGGAAAAGATTTTTATTATAAACCTTTTGTAAAGCAGAACGGAAAAGTAATATGGATAACATCATCAGCTCCAACCACATTCTCTGCCAGTTTCGGAAAAGGCAGCCTGGTTTATAATGTTATAGATTCAAGACAGTCTTACCTGCAAAAAATCGTAATCCAGGGATTAAAATCTCTTAAATTTATCAAAGAAGCTGAAAAATCCATCCACTTCTCATACGAAATGGTCGCTCTTTCCCCAAAAAGCCTTAAGGAACTTGATCTGGAACTGGAAGAGAAAGGCAGCACAAAAACTTTCCTCGAAGTTTCAGGGAGAAAAGGAGTCGGCGTTAAAGCCGATGATCTGCTGGACCGCCTTGAAGAAAAAGCTTTAGCAGAGGTGAATAAAAGAAATCCTCAATTTTCTCTTGACCAAAAAAGCACTGCTGCCCATAAAATTGCCTGTGGGGCACTCCGCTACTTCATGCTCAAATTTACAAATAACTCTCTCATCATATTTGATTTTGACGAAGCACTTAATTTTGAAGGAGAGACAGGAGTCTACCTTCAATACACTTCTGTCCGAATCAACAGCATATTCCGCAAGCTTAAAGAAAGAGAAGGATTTGAAGAGGCAAATATTCTATCTCTCATCTCACCAGAAAAAATCTCATTTGATGATTTGCCAGAATCAGAGATGTCTGACTTTTGGGATATTGTCCTCCAGGCTTCAAAACTTGATGAAGAGGTGCTGCATTCTATCCGCTCTCTCGAATTTTCTCATCTGGCCAAATATTCCTTCAATCTCTGTCAAAAAATCAATGCATATTACCACAAATATCAAATCCTGTCTGAAGAAAATAGGGAAATTAAGAATATCCGCATCTTGACTATTTATTACCTAAAAAAAATCCTCAACCAGGCACTTTCCCTCATGGGAATACCTCAGCTAGAAAGGATGTAAAACATTGGCATTATCCAGCATTCTTTTCAAAAGAGGGCAGGACATTAACAGGATTCGATTGAATATTTGACCTCATTATATTCCTGTGCTATAAGTTTGTCATAAGCAAATACGGGAAAAGGCAACATACAAGATGGATGAAGAAAAAGAATTAGAAAACCTGGATGATTTTGTTAAACTCTCTGCTTTCGTAGATGTAGAAGTTGGAATCGCTGCAGTGAAAACAATAAATGAAGCAATGAACCGGGTAATGGAAAAAATCGGTAATATCTTTGCTCCAGTCAACTGGTCTCTCTTACTTATCGATAAAAAAACGGAAAAACTCTATTTCAAACTGGTTTGGGGCAAAAATGCCAGCAAATTGAAAAATAAGAGGATTCCAAAAGAAGAAAGCATCGCAAACAAAGTTGTAGAAACCGGTCAGCCTGTCTTGATTGAAGATGCCCAAAAGGACCCAAAATTAAGCAGTCGCATCGACAAAATCATAGGTGTTATCCAGTTAATCAACAAGACAAATAAGAAACCATTTTCTCCAGAAGACGTCAAAATTTTAACGACTATTGCTGATTATGCTGCTGCTGCTATAGAAAATGTTTTTTACTTGAGTTCTTTAAAAAATCTGGCCAATATTGATTCTTTAACTGGCGTATACAATAAAAGCAATTTCGATAAACAATTAAATAAGGAAATAGAAAGATATAAGCGTTACAGTCATGGACTTTCTCTGATAATTATTGATATAAACGATTTTAAAAAAATAAACGATCAACATGGAAATTCAGCAGGCGACAATATTTTAAAAGACCTGGCCCGGATATTGAAAAAGAACACAAGAATAGTTGATGTTGTTGCAAGATATGGAGGAGACGAGTTTGTAATTTTACTGCCCCACACAAAAAAAAGAGATGCTGAAATTGTATGCAAGAGAATAATGAAAAATATCGAACAGAAAAATAAAAAAGGCAAAAAAGTTTCATATACTGTGAGCATAACTTTAAAATCTGCAGAAGATGATAAAATAAGCAACTTTTTTCCCGAAACAGATAAAAAGTTTCATAAGAAAAAGGCAAGAAAAGAAAGCAAGGATATAAAAAACATTAGCAAGCACTTTCAGCAAATGTTCAAAAAAGGCAAGAAAAAGAAAAACTAGTCTATATCTTCATAACTTTACTATTAATAAAATATTCGAATTTATAAAAAGTCAATTCACCTGGTTTTCTTCCCGGGATAGGCATTAATCTTGCTGAAAGCGGTTTATTCAATTTAATTGAAAGAGATGCTACATCTAAAAGCAATGCATAAAGCTTTTTTTCTGATACATCTCCTGGCAGTGGAATAGTATCCAACCCTGTCCCGCACACAGATGAATATAGCAGCAAATTAGCCAAATTATACTTACCTTCACTATTCCTTTTGGCTAACCCATAATCTTCGAGGACAGGCAGCATAAGTCCCGAATAACCACATTTTTTTACTTTCAAATCTCGCAATGTATCAGTAATTAGTTTTGCAATAGCAAGTGTCCCCGATTCACCGAATTTTCCTAAGCCGAGCTTTTCAAAAGCATAAGCAATACTTTCCTTTCGATCCACAGAACTCGCAATAGAAACATCGATTCCACCATATTTTATCTTCTCTTCACTGCTTATTTTATTGGCAATTCTCTCGATACCTTTAAATTCATCAGTCAGGATTTTTTTTAGATACCTCCCTGCATCTTCTATATTCTTTGCTTTCGAAAATGCCTTATACACAAGCCCACTGTTTTCCGTTCCTATAGCAAAAGAAGTCTTGCCCTTGTGATATGCTGCAGGATAAAACGGACTTCCAGGTTTTGTGTTAAATATAGCTGCGAACCTTAAATTGGCAAAACCTTCTTTATCTATCCTTGACAGTTTCTTCATCAATTTAGCTGTTTGCCTCGCTGCTTCATAATTAATCTTTCTATCATCAGAAACAAGAACAGTACAAAATCCGATGGAAGTATTCTTTATCATGTCAAATATGAGTAAAATATTACTTGAATCAAGCGTTGTCCCAATATTGAAATAATTAATGCTGTATCTATTAGTATAATCTTCTATACCTTCAACTAACCTCAATATTTGACTCTTGGAAGTAAAATATTTTTCCCACGGTTGAGTCGCTATACGGATTGTTTGAACAATATACCCGTTCTGCTCAAATACTTTCTTTACGTAATTCGTAAAATCGCTGACCTTCCTGATTTGGTCCTCTGCCCTGGCCGGATCAAGGTTAAAACCTGTTGTTATCGTCCTTAATTTCATATTAACGATTATACTCTTATTAAGGCAATTTGACTATGATATCCAATTAAAATATAAATGTAGAATAGATATGATTAACGCGAACTGCTGTTTAAGGAATAACTAAGGTGGATTATTCACACCGCCAAAAACCGCTATCTTCCATCCTTGTAAAACCTGCTGGACCTGACTGCAACATGGCCTGTACATACTGTTTTTATCTGGAAAAATCCAAGCTGTTCTCAGGCGTTAACACCCACCGGATGAGTGACGAGATAATGGAAGAAATGATTAGGCAGGCCTTGACATACGGCGAACAGCAGGTATCGTTCGCCTGGCAGGGCGGAGAACCAACATTGATGGGACTGCAATTTTTCGATAAAATTGTCAGGGCTCAACAGCGATACGGATATGCTCAGAATGTTGGAAACGGACTCCAAACAAACGGCCTTTTGATCAACAAACAATGGGCAAGATTTCTTAAAAAATACAGTTTTTTAGTGGGATTGTCGTTAGATGGGCCTAAACATATACATGACCATTACCGCAGGCTGCGAAACGGGAAAGGATCCTGGGCACTTGTAGTTGACAAGGCAAAGTTATTGCTGGATTCCGGTGTAGAAGTCAACGCTTTAACAGTTTTAAATGATTATTCGGTCCGGTTCCCGGATGAAATATACCAATATCATAAGTCACTCGGACTGAATTACATGCAGTTTATTCCCTGCGTAGAAACAGATCCAAAAAATCCAACAAGGGCAGCCTCTTTTTCCGTTCCCCCAGTAAAATATGGAGAATTCCTATGCAGGTTGTTCGATTTGTGGCTTGCTGATTTTGTCCGGAATAAACCTTCCACATCCATCCGCTTTTTCGATTCCGTGTTTTACAACTATGCTGGTCTCCCTCCACCTGAATGTACCTTGCAGGAAGAGTGCGGAGTTTACGTAGTCATAGAGCATAATGGGAATGTGTATTCATGCGATTTCTTCGTTGAGCCTGATTGGCTGCTTGGTAACGTGATGGAGAACAATCTGAAGGCTATGCTGAATTCCGATCGCCAGAACAAATTCGGCAAGATGAAGGCCTCTATTCCCAGCGATTGTAAAGAATGCCAGTGGGTTCATTACTGCAGGGGGGGATGCACTAAAGACCGCCTGCGTGATCCCCGAGATAAAGGACGCAATCACTTTTGTAAATCATACATGATGTTCTTTGAACATGCAGATTCTACACTTAAAAAAATGGCAGCCGAATGGAAACTTCAAAATGAATAATCAGTATCACTGGCGGAGAGGGTGGGATTCGAACCCACGGTACCGCTTATTAACGGTACAATCGCTTAGCAGGCGACCCTGATCAGCCACTCCAGCACCTCTCCGTATCCTTTCCTGAAGCTTGTTTTATAATAGCATTTTTCAGTCGATATTCAAAATCTTTGAAAAGCAGATATCATCAATGTTAAATAACGGTATCGGCATTCTTTATGAATAATTCAGGAAACGTGGGTTATTCACGAGCCAAGCTTGCTGCAGATGCAAGGCACAGCGCATGAA
>CAZYMU010000049.1:0-13165 GCA_964648465.1 uncultured Eubacteriales bacterium
TCCAAATCCCCTTTGTTCCCTGCACTCTGAAACCAAGAGAATAAGGGCGTGGAGAATTGGTGTCGTGTGTTACAACGATGGACTCTTTATTAGCTGTAGTAATGACTGTGGTAACTACATCGCCAAGTTTCCAGTTGATTGAGGCATTCGGATGCTCTTCACCAGCATTGGCCACAATATACTTATGCAAGCCTAGTGCCTTTGTAGATGTGGAAGTTAAAGAAACGAACTTATTCCCCCTGTTTATATTTAGAAAATTCGCAACAGGTCCGATCCCATGCGTTGGATAGACATCGCCGTTTCTATTTATAGAATGCGCGGTCCTCCATTTTGCTTCATGCTCTCCTTTTTCCCCGAATTCGACACCTGGATAAAACTTAACGCCACGGAGGTCATGCTGGTACCCACACCGGCAGTGGGTCAGCTCTCCAAAAATTCCCTTCCTCACCATGTTTAATACTGCCATAACGTCCCTACGGTAACAAACATTCTCCAATATCATACATGGAACATGCGTTGCTTCGTATGTATTAACAATGTCCCAGCATTCCTGGACTGTGTTTGCAGCAGAGACTTCCACTCCGGCATATTTCCCTTTTTTCATAGCTGAAACAGCCATCCTTGTGTGCCACAACCATGGTGTAGAAATAATCACACCTTCAATATCATCACGGTCCAACAGTTTCTCAAAAGCAAAATCTCCACTCGAATAAACGTCAGCCTTCTTTTTTCCTGCTTTTTCAATCAAAGCTTGGGCCACTTTTATTCTTTCCGGGTCGATATCACAAATTGCAGGGATAATAACATCATTTCTTCCGAGGATGTTCTTTAGATGGTTGCATCCTCTAAGCCCGATACCTATTAAGCCTATTTTTACTTTATGTTTTTTCTGCTCTTTACCCAACATAAATTCAGGTGCCAAAGCAACAGTCAGACCAGCCAGGGCACTTTTTTTTATGAATTCTCTTCTGTTAATGTTGTTTCCCATTTTTATCTCCTATGTAATTTTTATCACAACTCAGGCACAATCTGCAAATAAGATAGCCTTTTTGTTTTGCTGTATTTCTGGGAAATATTGCGGTTAAAGCATAAATTTGGAATAAAGATAATAAGCCCTGACATCCAATTTTCTCTTTCCAGCTTTTTCCGCCAGGGGCTTAAAAGGAGAGTCCTTTTCAAAGAAGGAAGACTTGAAGAGAACAAAAGCTCCGGCTTTATGTATATCCTTTAAATAAGAAAGCTCCAATCCTTTCTCTAAGTAAAGGACAAGATTAGCCCTGGAGGATCTGGCTGATTTTATGATATTTAACACGATATCTAATTCTTTGGCCTCATTTATGCTTTTGTCAGATAGGTGAATCCAAGCCCCGCTTTTGCTGAGTTCCATAATAGAAGGGTCTAATGGCCCGTGGTGGTAGTAGACAAGCCAGCTTCTGTGCTTCTTGCACTGACAAGCTAACTCACTGCATCCAGAAAAATCCCGCTCCTTTTCAGTATTGGTAAGATAAAAGTAGATCCCGTTTCTTGCTAATTCCAAATAATCAGAATAACTTAAAGAATCTGTATCTTTTTCTGTCTTTAGATCACCGTTGCAAAAGAAAGCGATAAAGTTTTTTCTTCTCTTTAATGATTTATTGATAACGGTTAGTTCTTGAACACTGCGTTTCACTTCGTCCGAAGTATAAAAATCTATTCCTTCACCTGCAAGTCTTTCAAGCTGGAGACAATCAAGCCGGCCGGAGTCAATAAGGCGGAAACGAAAACCTTTTTTTCGGCAAAGCTTGACTGCATCCAGAATCCACAGAAAATCATACAGATCGTCACGAACAGTAACATCACGCCCTTCTTCCACTAAAGAAAGAAGTTTATAGCCTTTCTCCGAGCCGTGAGTCTCTTTATCTTTTTCCATCTATCTGCTCTCTGAAACATGGAATATTTTCATGAGCTACTAAAGCATATAGTATTGCAAAAAGAGAAACTCAAGTAAAGCAGCCTTGAAAAAATACAACCTATCTTTTATCATCATGGATAGAATCTTTAAAATGAAACAATGTTTAGTTCTTTTCTCTGGAGGCATAGACTCAACAACAGCTCTCTTCTGGGCGCTTAACGAATATGAAAAAACCTTTGCACTTACATTTGACTACGGCCAGCGGCACAGTATTGAAATTCTCATGGCAAAAAAAATAGCTAAAAAGTACAATGTTCCCCAGAAGATTCTTTATCTAGACTTAAGACAGATAGGAGGGTCTTCTTTAACTGATGATAAACTTCCTCTGCCACACTTTGAAAATGTAAATGAGATTTCAGGAGGGCCTCCTTCAACTTATGTTCCTTTTAGGAACGGTATATTCCTTGCTGTAGCCGCAGCATGGGCTGAGGTTAAAGGCATAAAAGATATTATTTGTGGATTTAATGTCATTGATTCACCCAATTATCCTGACACGCAGGAATCCTTTGCGAAGGCCATGGAAAAGGCAATAAACCTGGGGACAAGGGCTTCTATTAGCAATGAAAACCTTAAAATCTTAGTGCCGTTTTGTAAAATGAAAAAAGCAAAAATAATAAGAATAGGATTGGCTCTTGGTGCTGACTATTCCTATTCTATATCATGTTACTCTGGAGAAGAGATTCCCTGTTTAAAGTGTTCTTCCTGTATACTGCGCCAAAATGCATGGGGGGAAATCGGCTTAAGCGATCCTTTAATATTAAGACTCAAAAAGGAAGGGAAAATATGAGTTGGATATTAAAAGTCAAGGACAGATTTCAGGCTGCCCATTTTTTAAAAGGATATAAAGGAAAGTGCGAAAAAATTCACGGCCATACTTTTCAAGTAGAGGTCAAGGTTAAAGTGACAGAACTGGACAAAACTGGTATCGGAATTGATTTTACGGAAATTAAGAAAAAACTGAAAAAAATCTTGCCTGACCATACATTTTTAAATGAAGTGTATAATTTCAACCCCTCTGCTGAGAATCTCTCCCGTCACTTTTATCATGAATTGAGAAAACACTTTCCTGTAAAAGAAGTAACTGTCTGGGAATCAGAGGATGCCTCAGCCACATATTCTGAAGATAACTGAAATTTTCCCTTCTATTCAGGGAGAAGGACTCCGGCAGGGGGAAGCCACTATTTTTATCCGGCTTTCAGGATGCAATCTGAAGTGTTCGTTCTGTGATACAAAGTATGCTTGGGGAGGGGGTTCAAAGATGAGTACTGCTGAAATCATGGAAACAGTAAAAAAAATCAGGAAGCGCTTTGCTGCAAAATGGGTATGCCTTACAGGGGGGGAACCTCTTCTGCAAAATGTTGGGGGGCTTGTGAGGGAGTTGAAGACAGTGGGTTTTAATATTCAAATTGAGACAAATGCCACGATTTACCGTCCTCTGGCTGTTGACTGGTACACTGTTTCTCCTAAGCCGGATAAATATTTCTTTCAGCCAGAATACAGAAAAAAGGCAGCAGAACTTAAGCTCGTTGTAACAAGAGGATTAAATCTTGATATAATACAGAATCTTAGGAGTAAATTCCCGGATGAAATCCCAATCCTCCTCCAACCACAATCAAACAGGAAATGGAGCGCAAATCTCGGAATGAAAATTTTAAGGAACGCTTTAAATGCCGGGTTGAAAAATATTAGACTATCTGTTCAAATACACAAGATTTATGGATTCCGCTAGGAGTTTTGGTGTTAAAAAAAGTAAGAATTTCCTGGTTGGTGATAGCCTCTGCTGTTTTTGTTTTTGTATTTACTAATTTATTCTCATATTTTGTGTTCAACCATATCCCCCATGTCCATGATGAAATCTCTTATCTGTTTCAGGCGAAAATATTCAGATCCGGGCAGCTTTATGTCTCTTCTCCATGTGCAAAAGAATCTTTTGACTTTACCCATGTTATAAACAACGGCAAATGGTACAGCCAGTACACTCCTGGATATCCTCTTTTACTGCTTTTGGGGCTTCTTATAGGGGCCCCATGGCTTATTAATCCCTTATTTGCATCTCTCTCTATAATCCTTTTTTATTATCTTGGGAAGGAAATCTATGACAGGCATGTCGGCATTGTAGCCGCTGTTTTAGGGGCTGTTTCAATCTGGTTTCTATTAATGTCTTCTACAATGATGTCCCATACGAGCTTTTTATTTTTTGTTTCTTTATTTCTTTTGTTTTTATTTAGGTCAATCAAAAGCCCATCTGTCGCCAACGGCTTAATCGCTGGGGCTGCACTAGGATTGGCTATTCTAATCCGTCCATATAACATCTTTTTTATTGCATTTCCATTCTTATTATATTTTGCAGTAAAGTTACTTAAAGACTTCAGGGCAAAATTTAAAAATGCTCTGGTTTTTGCTGTTGTGGTTGTTATCTCAATTTCCATTCTATTGGTTTACAACCAGATAACTAACGGCTACCCTTTAAGAATGGGTTATGTTGTAAGCCACGGAGCAGAACACGGTATTGGATTCGGAAAAACAGGATATGTTGACTATGCTTACACTCCTTTTTTAGGAGTAAAATACTTTTTCGAAAACCTAAAAGAATTAAATTCCCATCTTTTTGGCTGGCCGATTTCCTCCTTTTTGGCCCTCTTGCCTCTTCTCTTGATAGGAAAGAGAAATAAAGAAAGTATAAAAAAAGATCTAATCCTGGCTGCCTGCTTTTTCTCTTTGTCTGCGGGCATGTTCATTTACTGGGGCTCATATATCTTTATAGGAGCCAGAATGTATTTCGAAATCATTCCAATCCTACTTTTGCTCAGTGCACATGGAATCAGTGAGCTGCCCAGGGTTTTCGCATCGAAATTTGAAAAACTTGACCCATTGAAATGCAAAAAAGCACTTGCCTCAATTTTAATAGTATTTTCAGCTTATGCTTTCCTTGTGAGGTTCCCAAGATGGATCTGGCCTCCTGACAATGAGTGGTACTGCCGCAAATACAATAATAATTTTGCAGGAGTAAATTCTCATATTCACAATACGATTGAATCTGTTATCCCCAAGCGGTCTTTGGTCATTATGAAATTTATCTATTATCCCCAAAAATATTTTCCAGATGGCTGGTGGGGTTCCGGGTTTCTTTATAATGATCCTGATTTAAGTGGAAAAATAATCTATGCTCAGGATAAAGGGGTGAAAAATATCGACCTCTTTCGATGTTTTCCGGAGCGGAAAATTTTTCTATATTTTGGTACTCTAGAAAAAGGGATGCTTGTGCCTATTGAAAAAAACGGAAATACTACCAAATACGGAAAACCAATTTCTACAGATTCCAATGGAAAAAAATTCGTTAAGTTGATAAGTAACCCTTTAAAATTTTATGAAATTTACTCTAGTGACTTTGGAAACTTTCTTAGTGACCTTTATAGACAGAATAGTCCATTTGAGATAGATGTTGCACGAATGTACAAACTTGGCCTCCTTTCATATGATAATGAAAGATTTAAAGAAGCTGCTTTTTATCTTGAAGCAGCACTTCAAATAGAGAAACATCCTGAAAGGAGATATGTTTTTTTAAACAAATTAACCAGTTGTTACCTGAAAACAGGCAGTCTGAAAGAAGCTAAAATCATCATGAATAAAATAGAAGACATTGACAAAGAAAATTTTTACAATATTTTTCCAGAAAAAGGATTTTAGAAACAAAATGTATTAGGATAAATGGATATAATAATAATAGGTGCAGGGCCTGCAGGTCTGACTTCAGCCTACGAGGCAAGCAAGTCTGGATTAAATCCGATTGTTTTCGAAAAAAGCAGTTATGTAGGAGGAATTTCAAAGACAATAAACTACAAAAACTACTTATTCGACATAGGAGGTCACAGGTTTTTTACTAAGTATGAGGAAGTCAGTCAAATCTGGGATGAAATTCTAGGAGACGAATTTTTAACCAGGTCCCGCTTGTCCAGGATTTATTACAACAACAAATTCTATTATTATCCTCTTAAACCTTTCAATGCTCTAATGAACATGGGTTTAATAAAATCTTTTTCTGTAATATTGAGCTACATTTATTCGCAGATACATCCATACAAAAATGTTACAAATTTTGAGGAATGGGTGTCAAATAAATTTGGGAAAAAATTGTTCAATATATTTTTCAAAACTTACACCGAAAAAGTCTGGGGAACCTCATGCAAGGAAATCCAGGCTGACTGGGCAGCACAAAGGATTAAGGGTTTATCTTTAGGCAAGGCTATTCTGGATGCGTTAGGATTTTCAAAGAAAGGTAAGATAACAACCCTAATCGATGAATTCCGATACCCAAGGAAAGGTCCTGGGCAAATGTGGAATGCAGCCAAAGAATTAGTTGAGAAAAGAGGAGGAATTGTGCAGTTGAATTCCCAAGTCATTCGACTGAAAAGAGAAGGCAATAAGATCAAATCCGTACTCGTAAACACCAACGGGGCATCAAAAGAAGTTTCTGCTGATCATTTTTTATCCACTCTCCCCCTGAGAGGATTAATTAATTCGATTAACCCTCCTGTGCCGGATAATATCCTTAGAACTGCAAACCAGTTAAAATACAGGGATTTTTTTACAGTCGGGTTAATCATCAAAAAGCAGGATATTCTGCCTGATAACTGGATATACATCCATTCACCGGATGTCAAAGTTGGCCGTATCCAAAATTTTAAAAATTGGAGTCCTGAAATGGTTCCAGACTCTGAAATGACATCTCTGGGGTTGGAATATTTTTGCTTTGATACAGACGATATCTGGGGAAAAGAAGACAGGGAATTGATAGAACTCGGTACAAATGAAATTACCAAACTCGAATTCGCTTCCAGAGAACAAGTCATTGATGGAGTTATCATACGCTCCCCCAAAACCTATCCTGTTTATGATAAAGAGTACAAGGAAAGAGTCGAACTTATAAAAGAGTATTTATCAACAATTGAAAACTTGCAGACTATTGGTCGCAATGGGCTTCACCGGTATAACAATCAGGACCACTCTATGTTGAGCGCAATTTATGCAGTTAGAAACATTCTAGGGGAAAATTATTCAGTTTGGGATATTAATATAGATGAAGAATACCATGAAATGAGAGAAGAAAAGTAATGGCTCTCAATAGCAATAAAACAAAATCCGAAAGGAGGAAGATTATTGGTTCTTTTCTATTTCGCAAGAATGACAAAACGTCTATTCAATTAATAAAATACAGTTTTGTAGGGGGATGTGCATACTTCGTTGACTTCGGTACTCTTATTATTCTTACAGAATTAGTTAAAATACATTACCTGCTTTCGGCTGCAATCGCCTTTATCCTTGGACTCATAACAAACTATATATTGAGTATATTTTGGGTCTTTTCTAAAAGGAGTCTGAACAGTAAGCAAGTCGAATTTCTGGTATTTGCAGTCATAGGCCTAATTGGCCTTGGTTTTAATGAAGTCATTATCTGGTTCTTTACCGAAACGACGCATTTTCATTACTTGATATCAAAAATAATCGCTACTGTATTTGTGTTCTTCTGGAATTTCTTTGCCCGTAAGAAAGTGCTTTTTAGTTAGTATTCTTTTTTATCCGCTTCTGGGGTAATGAGCTTCGATCACAGACTTTATTCCGCCTCTTGGGTTGAATTCTCCGACAACCGAAGCCTTCACAGGCTTGCAGGCTTCAACAACATCGTCAAGAATACGGTTGACTGCATTTTCATAAAATATCCCGAGGTTTCTATAGGCTAATACGTACATCTTTAACGATTTGAGCTCTAAGCAGTGCTCTTTCGGTACATAACGAATGACTATCGTCCCGAAATCCGGTAGGCCTGTTATCGGACAAACTGAAGTAAATTCAGGGATATCTATCTTTATCTCATAATCAGGAAACTGATTGGAAAAAGTCTCGATTTTGGGAAGTTCTACATCTAGGCCAGCTTTTGCCTCTTTATTTGAAATATTTGACATTTCTTCTTAGCCTCTTTTTTCTGAGTATATAACAAGTCATGAATGATGACAATCCGCAATATCAATAGGCTTTAAAACTTTCTTAATTTTTGCTTGACATGCTGCGACTAAACCACTATATTATTATTGAAAACGGTTTTCATTATCGATAAGAGAGGTAAAAATGCCTGGTTCACGAAACTGGCGGGGTAGACACAAAGGATATTTCTCCAGATGGACAGTACCACGTGAAGCTATCCTTGATCTTTTAAAACGGACGTCGAAACATATGAGTGCCAAGGAAATTTATGCTGCTCTTTATAAGTTGTATCCTGGGATAGGGCTTACAACGGTTTACCGCACTTTGGATTTGCTGGTTCGTATGGGACTTATCAATAAGCTTATTTTTGGGCTTGGCGAAAGCAGATACGAATCTAAATCAGGCGAGAAAAAGAAGACTCATTATCATTTTGTCTGCACAGGATGCGGGAAAATAATTGACTATGATGATTTAGTAAATAAAGACTTGGAATTAGTAAAAAGAACTGAAGATATTCTCTCTAAAAAATATGATTTTAAAGTATTAGATCACAGCATTACATTTTATGGTTTGTGTAAGGATTGTAAATAAAATTAGCCTAGTAAAGGAGGTGAATAATATGCCAAGAGGAGACAGAACAGGACCCGTGGGATATGGCTCAATGACAGGAAGAGGCATGGGGTACTGTGCCGGTTACCCCACTCCAGGTTATATGAACCAGGGATCAGGTTTTGGCTACGGGCGAGGAATGGGATTTGGGAGAGGTTTTGGAAGAGGCATGGGACGAGGACAAGGAATGGGCTGGGGTAGAGCAAGATTCATGGATTACCCAGTTCCACCTCAACAAGAAGGATACTATCAAGCTGCCCCGGACATGACAGGTCTATCTTCTGAAGGAGAGCTTCCATATTTAAAAAAACAAGCAGAGGAACTTAGCCAGTATATGAAAGATATAACAAAAAGAATTGCAGAGCTTGAGAAAAAGAAATAGAATAGCGATATAAAATTACTTTTCTAGGAGTTAGAATGAAGATTGCTATTTCTACAGACAATGGATGTTGAGGTTTTTGAAAATCCCAACATGGAAATATCTCAGGGAGCCGGTATCAAAACAGCCCAGATTATTACAAATAAGAATATAGATATAGTATTAACAGGGAATTGCGAACCAAATGCAGTTAGGATTCTTAATTTATCTGGGATTAAAGTCATAACAGGTATAAACGGAAATCTAAAAGATGCCATCTTGGAATTCCGACAGGAGGAGAAATAATGTCAACCAGAGAACAAGAAATTAAAGAACAAGGGGAAAGAATCTCCAGGACTCTCGATAAAATCAAGAATAGGCTCCTTGTTTTCAGCGGTAAAGGCGGAGTAGGTAAAAGCACTGTTGCTGCAAATCTCGCACTTGCTTTTGCCAGTAAGGGGATGAAAGTAGGTATTTTAGACGTGGATATTCACGGCCCGAATCTGACAAAAATTCTTGGAGTTGAACAAAAAAAACTGAATGCCACACCTGATGGGAAAATTATCCCTGTAGCAGTAAATACTAATCTCTCATTGGTTTCAATGGCATTCCTTCTCCAGGATCCTGATACTCCTGTTATCTGGCGTGGGCCTATGAAGATGAAAGCCATCCAGCAGTTTTTAGCAGATGTGGATTGGGGAGAATTGGACTGGCTGATTATTGATTCCCCTCCAGGCACTGGTGATGAACCTCTCTCAGTTGCACAGCTTATCCCAGCAACAGGAGCAATTGTTGTCACAACCCCTCAAGAGTTATCCATCATGGACTCAAAGAAAGCTGTTGCATTCGCTAGGCAGCTTAAACTTAAGATTATTGGAATCATTGAAAACATGAGTGGTATGACATGCCCTTACTGTGGGGGAAAAATAGATCTTTTCAAAGAGGGCGGAGGAAAAAGAGCTGCTATAGAATTAGGAGTCCCGTTCCTGGGCAAAATCCCTATTGATCCCCAGATTGTAACCCTTGGGGATGAAGGGAAATCTTTTATTGACAAACGGCCTGACTCTGAAGCAAGCCAGGATTTTATCAAGGTCGTTGAAAAAATAATAAAATCAGATTAGTTTAAGTTACTATTTATTAAGGAGTCTCCATGAAAAAAATTGGGATCATAATTTGCGGCCGCTACCAGGCTTGCGGCGGAGGGAAATGCTTTAGATCTATTAGAGAAAGGGTAGGAGCTTTTTCCCGCTATCCTAAAGATGAAGTTGTAGAAGTTGTCGGTTACTCCTACTGTGGGGGGTGCCCGGGTGGAAACATCGAATATGTTCCTGAAGAAATGATAAAAAACGGTGCTGAGGTTATCCATCTTGCCACAGGCTTGGTTGTCGGTTACCCTCCGTGCCCATATATTAATCATTTCAAGAAATTTATCGAAAGTTATTACAGTCTGCCTGTCGTAATAGGAACCCATCCAATTCCACTGAAATACCTGGAAGCCCACAAGAAACTTCCTTTCTGGAAACAAACTAATATGGAGGAGCTTGCTGGAGATCTGATGAAAGAAGACAAAAAAATCATGGAAGACTACAATTGATATAGGAGGTTATAACATGCAAAGAGGAGGACAAGGACAAGGTAGTGGTGGCAGGGGAGGACGTATGGGTGGCGGAAGAGGTTTAGGTCCTGGCGATTACTGTGTCTGCCCATCCTGTGGAACCAAGGTTAAACACCAGACAGGAGCTCCGTGTTATCAGATGACATGTCCCAACTGTGGGGCTAAAATGGGCCGTTAATATCTCCAAAAAATAACATGATAAAAAAACAAACATTGAATATGAGAATTGTCTATGACAATAATTCATATAATAAAATTCTAAAACCTGATTGGGGATTTTCCTGTTTCATAAGCGGTTTGGAAAAAAGCATTCTTTTCGATACAGGAACAAAAGGAAATATACTGCTTTCTAACATGGAAAAGATGGGAATCCTCCCTGATGATATTGACATAGTTTTCCTTTCACATGACCATAAAGACCACACTGGTGGTTTAGAGTCACTTCTTAAAAAAAACTCTGAAATTGAGGTGTGGCTTCCTGAATTCTTTTCATCGAACTTCAAAAAATCAATCAAAAAAATGGGAGCAGATTTTATAGATGTCCAAAAGTTACAAAAAATATGCGAAGGGGCCTATACAACAGGAGTGATTACAGGCTGGATTAATGAACAATCCTTGGTTCTAGAAACAAATGAAGGACTTGTTTTGATGACAGGCTGCTCCCATCCGCGCATCGCAAATATTATTACTATAGTTAAAGACTTGTTTAAAAAAGATATATTCATGGTTTTAGGGGGATTCCATTTAGCTGGCTTTGAAAATGCGGAAATAAAAGAGATCATTGGAGTATTTCGATCTATTAATGTCAAGAAGACAGGACCCTGCCACTGCTCGGGAGACAATGCGAGAAGGCTTTTCGCTAAAGAGTACAAAGGTGATTATATCGATATTGGGGTCGGTAAAGAAATTATTATCGAATGAATAACGATAAGAAACATTCAGATCCCAGGCCTCAAGTTGTTTGCTTTTCCAAATAGAAGAAAATTTCAATTGAAAATCGAAAAAGAAATAATATAGAAGATAGAACCGTATGAAAAGAAGGAGATTTAAAATGAAAAAAGTAGATTGGAGATACCTTGTAGACAGTTTTCTTTTTATTTGTCTTTTAAGCCTTGCCCCAATTGGATTTCTTATGGGTTTTGTCTTAGCTGAGGGACCTACAGGTCAGGCAACAGACAAATTATTCTTAGGACTTCACAGGCACCAATGGGGAAATATCCACCTGTGTATTTCTATTATTTTCACTATTCTTGTCGTGGTTCACATTGTTTTCAACTGGAAATGGATCAAACAAAAAGCTCGAAACCTCTTCAAAAAAAGATGGGGCACTATGCTAATTATTACAGTAGTCGCTTCTTTTATGGTGCTCTTCCTTTCATGGGTATTTTCTCAAAAAAACTCACCTGCCTATAAAGGATATGGGATGAGGGAAGGAAGAAGCTGGAAGATACAAAACGAAACAAAAAAGGATTTACCAGAGAAAAAGCCAACTGTTGAACGCAACAGCATCCCTTTGCCTCCTTCCATAAAAAAGGAAGAGATATTAAAGAAGCAAGAGGTAAAAGGCGAAGAAAAGCAGCACCATATAGATGAACCTAAATTGACAAAGGGAAGACTGGATGACAATGTTTCTGGTATTCTTATCACAGGGCAGATGACTTTTTATGATATTGAAAGTGAAACCGGGATCCCCGCCAAAAAAATTGCAGACAAGTTAGGCCTTCCTGCAAATATTCCTCTCAACGAGAACTTGGGGAGGTTGAGAAAAACATATCGATTTACGATGCAGGAAGTAAGAGATGTCATTTCATCAATATTAGAAAAAGATGAATGAGGTCATGAAATATCTCAATTTTCCCCATCAACATTGGTTTTTCTCCTGTTTCCTTTATAGTTAGCCGCCAGATTTTCGTTTACATGAAAAAACAGGAAATATAGCTGGAATTGTAGATAAAAACGTGCAGAAAAAGGTCTAAAACAATAGATTTTAATATATTAAAAAAAAGTTGTTGAAATTAGTATATAAAATATGGTAAAATAATATTTAAGTTCAAAAAGGGGAATGAAAAAAAGGAAAATTCGTAATAATATTTCTTAACTTCTTTTTTATCAAATATTTGCTGCAAAAAAGAGAAGTTTTCTATTTCTTTGACCAGTTGTAGATTTCATTGGTTAATTCCGAATGATCAAGGTTAAAGTCCTATTTTATTGATTTTCATGAAAATTGGTAATAATTGAGATATTTTCTATTGTTTTTTGCAACTTTTTCACTGTTTTTAACGTATTAGTATATGAAGTGGACGATTTAAGATATTTTGAAACCATCAGCATGAAAAAATCCCTCCTTTTTACTACTCCTTTTTTCGGAGGATTTAAGATAGATTATCTATTCTTTTAATCCATCCCCTGTTAAGCTACCGATTTGCTTATTAGATATCGGTAGCTTTATATTATTCATGTTATTCATAAAAATTGCTGATAAGTTATAAAAATTAAACCTAGTTTTAATCGTTTTCCAAGGAGTCCTCATAATTACCTTGAATTATACGTTCTCAATAATAAAATTTAATTATATTTATCAGCAATTTTTACCCTATGGGCGAGCCGATCTTACCGCATCTCAGGCTGTGTCATAATACAGGGAAGTTGTTAT
>CAZYMU010000050.1:0-13062 GCA_964648465.1 uncultured Eubacteriales bacterium
AATAAAATGCTTATTTTAATGCCAGTTATGACACAGCCTGAGATGCGGTAAGATCAGCTCGCCTGTAAGGTAAAGAATGCCGATATTTAGAAAAATAAGTACATTGAAAAAAAGTTGAATGTTATGCTGAAGGAAAAATTAACCTAACTGCAGATATAATGGAAAATAAATATTGGTGTCGGCATTCTTTATGAATAACCCACGTAAAGAACGGAGGGAGAGGGATTCGAACCCCCGTCACGATTGCTCGTGAAGCGATTTTCAAGACCGCCGCCTTCAACCACTCGGCCATCCCTCCGTACAAATCCTACAGAAAGCGATATTTTATCATTTTCGATATTATATGGATATTCTTTCCAATCCATGCATATAAGGACGCAAAACTTCAGGGACGGTCACAGAACCATCCTTCTGCTGGTAAACTTCCAGGATAGCACTGACAGTCCTTCCTAATGCTACACCTGAACCATTTAGAGTATGGACAAATTCGGGTTTTGACTTAGGGTTCCTTCGAAAACGAATATTTGCCCTTCTCGCCTGGAAACTTTCGCAGTTTGTACATGAAGATATTTCAATATAGCTGTTTCGATGAGGCATCCAAAGTTCCAAATCATATGTCTTGGCTCCTGCAAATCCTAAATCCGCTGTACATAAAACTACTACCTTGTAATGCAAGCCCAATTTTTGCAGCACATCTCCTGCATCTTCGACCAGTTTTTCCAGTTCCTTGTAAGAGTTTTCAGGCAAAGTAAAACTCACAAGTTCGACCTTGTTAAACTGATGCTGGCGGATAAGTCCCCTTATATCTTTCCCATAAGATCCAGCCTCACGCCTGAAACATGGCGTATATGCTACAAATCTCTTCGGGAGAAGGTCCGCATCAAGTATCTCTTCCCTATAAAAATTTACCAGAGGAACTTCCGCAGTAGGAATCATGTACCATGGATGGCTTCTTAGTTTAAAAAGGTCATCTTCAAATTTTGGTAAATTTCCAGTCCCGATCAAACTTGCCTTATTTGCAATGAATGGAGGAAGGATTTCCTTGTATCCTTTTTCAATATGAATATCGAGCATAAAGTTGATCAGTGCCCTCTCAAGCATAGCCCCTGCTCCAAGATAAACTGCAAATCTTGCACCTACAATTTTCGATGCCCTATCAAAATCAAGGATGCCAAGTCTCTTTCCAACTTCCCAATGGGGTTTTACAGAAAATGAAAATTTTGGCTTCCGACCAAAGCTAGCAACTTCTAAATTATCGTCTGAAGAATGACCCTCAGGAACAGATTCATGAGGGATATTAGGAACAGCAAGAAGAATTTTCTTTAACTTCTCTTCAATCTTTTTAAATTTTTCCTCACCCTTCTTCGCCTCATCGGAAACTTTTTTCATCTGCAAAATAATAGAAGATGCATCTTTCCCCTCTTTTTTCATCTGACCGATTAGTTTAGAAGCTTTATTCAGTTCAGCATGAAGTATTTCTATTTCCTGCAAACATCCTTTATTTTCCTGAGAAAGCTTAATAAACTTATCGAGGCTGATTTTTATTCCCCTGGATGCTATCTTTTTCAAGACAAGATCTGGATTGTCCTGAACAAATTTTGAATCTAACATGGGGATGATTATAACATAAGTCTCAATCTTTGAAAATTATCATGTTGACTCATATAGATGTTTAAAATATAGTTATAAAAGAATGAAAAAAGCAACCAAAGTACAATTCAGAAAAAAATATTCGAACAAAATGGGAAAAAGTTTCACAGGCTATATCCAGGTCTATACTGGAAACGGCAAGGGCAAGACCACAGCCGCTATTGGTCTTGCCATCCGAGCGGCAGGCCACGGCCTCAAGACTTATATAGGCCAGTTTCTAAAAGGGCAGAATTACGGGGAACTTTTTTCTATTAAAAAATTAACACCACTGATTACTATCAAGCAGTTTGGAAGAAAGGGTTTTATTGATGTCACAAAGAAGCCTGATGAGGAAGATATCAGGAATGTAAAAAACGGCTTAAAAAAATCCCTCGAAGCAATGCTCTCCGGAAAATACAGCATCATAGTCCTGGATGAAATCAACATTGCTGTCTATTTCAATCTTATAACAGAGAAACAAATTCACGAGTTCCTTGACAAAAAACCAAAAGAAGTAGAAGTCATTCTAACCGGAAGGTATGCACCTGAATCATTCATAAAAAGAGCCGATTTAGTCACAGAGATGAAAGAAGTAAAACACTATTATGCCAGCAATGTTCACGCAAGAGATGGCATTGAAAAATAAGAGAGATATTTCTAATGGATAAAGAGAAATTCGAAGGATTTGTCGAAGAAGCACTCTCTAATATTCCCGATAAATTCAAAAGACTTCTGAATAATCTTGCTGTAATTGTAGAATCAAAGGCAGCAAGAGATGTTTACGACAAAACAGGACTTTCCCGCTTCAGTACAATCCTGGGATTATATCACGGCGTCCCTTATAAAAACCGAGGACCTTTCTATGGAAATCTTCCCCCTGATGTAATTACTATTTACCAGGAATCTATTGAAAGTTTTTGCTCTACAGAAGAAGAAATAAGAAAGAAAGTCAGGGAAGTAGTTTTCCATGAAATCGGACACTATTTCGGTTTAAACGAAGAAGAATTGAGGGAAATCGAAAAATTATAATAAGTTTGGAGGCGTAAACATGAACCTAAGTTTCAAAGGTATTTTTGCTCCTTTAACCACCCCTTTTGAAGGCGATAATATTTCTACAGAAAAATTCAGAGAAAATATCTTAAAATACAACAATTTTGATCTGAGCGGTTATGTCATTTTAGGCTCCACAGGAGAAAGCATCTATCTTACTGATGAAGAATCAGAGAAGCTAGTCCATACAGCAATAGAAACTGTCTCTTCAGGGAAAAAGATCATAGTCGGAACAGCACGAGAATCCACTAAGCTCACCCTCGAATTCACAAACCGCATGGCTGTTCTCGGACCTGATGCAGCTCTGATCCGTACTCCCAGCTATTTCAAAAACTGTTTGAACCAGGCAACTCTGAAAAACCACTTCTTGACTATTGCAGATAATTCTAAGCTCCCGATTATAATTTACAACATCCCGCAAAACACAGGCATATATGTAGATCAACAACTCATTCTCGAACTTTCTAAACATCCCAACATAATAGGGATGAAAGACAGTTCTGGAAACCTTTCTTTTCTAGGAGAGGTTATCACTGACCTTGACCCTAACTTCAATTTTCTGCTCGGTGCCGGAAGCATTCTCTTCCCAGGCCTCATTTATGGTGCAAGCGGTGGGATTATCACTCTAGCCGACATTGTCCCTGATCTATGTATTAAACTCTACAACCTATCTATGGAACGAAAATTGGATAAAGCACGCAGGCTTCAACTCGATCTTGTTCCACTCAACCAGGCCGTCACAAAAACCTTAGGTGTCCCGGCTGCAAAATATGCCCTCAATTTATTAGGCTACTATGGCGGCCAATGCCGCTTACCTCTTCTTCCTCTTGATGAAAAAGGCAAAAACAGTATAGAGGATATTCTTAATAAACTAAATCTCTTAAGGCCTATCAAATAAAAAAGAGAATCTATCATGAATAAAAAAAGTAGAAGGATGTTTCTTAAAAATATTATCCATGGTACTCTCTCAGCTTCCTTAGCCACAAAAGCCCAGCTCTTCGGAAATGAGAAAACCCACCGTATAAAAAAAGGCCAGATGTTCTACCGCCGCCTTGGAAGAACAAACCTAAAAATATCAGAAATTTCGCTCGGATCAAGCCCTCTTCCCGAATGGGCTGTCCTTCTTAAAATTATAGAGAGAGGCGTTAATTATATCGACACATCTCACACATATATGAATGGGAACAGCGAACGGCAAATAGGAACGCTTCTTAAAAATGTAGGAAGAGATAAGATATACGTAGCAACAAAATTTCACGCCAGGGAAAATTCGAGCGAAGAATCCATCATAAAATCTGTCGAAGGGAGTCTCCAAAGGCTTAAAACAGATTATATAGATGTTCTTCTCATTCATGGAGCAGAAGAAAAGTATATTACTGACGAGAGAGTGCTTAATGCATTTGAAAAGCTTAAAAAAGAGGGAAAATACAGGTTTCAAGGCATTTCCTGTCATTCAAATCACAATGAAGTAGTGAAAAAAGCAGTGGAGTGCGGCCGCTATGACATGATTCAGCTTGGATACAATGTATTCGACATTCAAAAAACAGAAAAGGAAATAAAAACTTATGCCGATTATTTGGGAGCAAGCGGAATCAGGCACCTCCTCTCACTTGCAAGATCTAAGGATATAGGAATAATTGCTATGAAAACCCTGAAAATTGGGGGGAAAAGACAAAATCTTGAAAGATATAAAACAGGAGACGCCTCCGTCTTTCAGGCCATGCTGAAATGGGTTCTAGAAAATAGGAATGTCTCATCAGTTGTGACTGAAATGCTCACATTCAAACAGATGGAAGAAGACCTTGCAGTTGTAAATCAACCTTTCTTGCAAAAAGAAAAAAGAAATCTCCTTTGTTATGTTGCAGAAAATTCAAAAAACTACTGCCATTTATGCGGGCTTTGTGAATCATCCTGTCCATTAAATATTAAAACGACATCTATTCTACGATATCTAGCATATTATGAAAGCTACGGGAAAACAGACTACGCCAAAAGGGCATATTCAAGCTTAGATCCTTCTGCAACGGCCGCTTCATGCACGGAGTGTGGGCAGTGTGAAAATGTGTGCCCCTATGGAGTAAACATTCGGAAAAGGATACAAGAAGCTCACTTCTTACTGAGTTAAAAGACCGTGCACCCCGCTCCGACTCAACTCCCCCTGAGTTATCCAGGCAGTTAGCTCAGGCAAGGCTGTCCTGCAGCACAAGAAACAGATCTGCTACCGCTGCTACCTCCCGGTCCTGACGGGATTTACAGAGAGTTCTTTGCACAGGGCCCATACCGTCATCACCACTTACCTGGACACTATTCAGAAAAAGCTAAGCCTCGACAGGGAATTCAACCCTACTATAGCGGATTGTAGGTGACAGGGCACCGCTAGCTCCCCATCTAGCACGGTCCATCATTTACAAAAGCAGTTTCTACGTCAAATATATTCTACAATGAATCATTTAAAAATAAAATCAGAAAAATCCAAGTTTTATCTTTCATTAAATGCCCATGCCCATATTTTCTCTTGACAGTTAAAACTCCAAGTGATAGAAAAATTGTATTCTCTAAAATTTTTTATAGGAGGCATCATTGAGGAAAAAATTATTTTTATTCAGCTTGCTTTTATTGTTTATTATCCCAATTTTTATCACTGCGCAGACACCGCCGGAAGAATTCTTAGGCCATAAAGTCGGTGCAGACCGTAAACTCGCCGATTACAACCAGATCCAGGCATACTTCCAGAAACTTGACCAGGAATCGGAAAAAATCAAGGTTCTAACAATCGGCAAAACAACGTTAAACAAACCAATGATCATGGCAGTCATAACTTCGGAAGAAAACATGTCAAAGCTCAAAACTTATCAGGAAATTACAAAAAAACTGAGAGATGCAAGAGGATTATCTACTGAAAAAGCCAGGCAGCTTTCCAAAGACGGAAAGGTTATTGTTCTTATTACCTGCAACATTCACTCCACCGAAATCGCCTCTGCCCAGATGTCCATGGAATTTGCATATAACCTTGTAACAGGCAAAACACCATTCGATGCTGATAAAGTTCTCAAGGATGTCATTGTCCTGCTAGTTCCCACAACTAACCCTGACGGTGAGCAAATGGTTACAGATTGGTACAGAAAATATGTAGGAACTGAATTCGAAGGAGGCAGCATGCCCTGGCTCTATCATCATTATGCTGGCCATGATGACAACCGTGATTGGTATATGCTTAATCTCCCCGAGACAAGAGCCGTAACCAAAGTTTTATACCACGATTGGATTTCTCAGATCCACATAGATGAACATCAGATGGGATCTACAGGTGCACGTCTTTTTCTTCCGCCTTTCATGAATCCTCCCACCCCCAATGTCCACCCACTCATCTGGCGAGGAGTTGCTCTCTTGGGAACAAACATGGCCTTTGATTTACAGAAAAATGGTTTCAGCGGTGTAGTTTATGACAGAAGTTTCACAGGATGGTGGATCGGCGCCTGTGATGATACTTCCTGGCTTCACAATAACATCGGTCTACTCAGCGAAATGGCTTCAGTCAGAATGGCATCACCCATATATATCGATCCTACAGAACTCCCAAACTCCTATGTTGAAAAACGAATGCAGTTTCCTGACCCATGGCCAGGGGGTTGGTGGAGATTGAGAGACATTGTGGAATACGAACTGATCTATTCTACAAGCCTTGTGGAAACAGCTTATCTGCACAAGGAAGACTTTCTTTATAACTTTTACAAAATGTGTAAGGACTCTATTGAAATAAGAGAAGAAGGGCAGCCTTTTGCATTTGTTATTCCCAAAAAACAGAGCGATTATCCCACGACTCTCAAAATGCTCGACATCCTGATGCTCGGTGGTGTAGAAATCCACCAGGCTAAAGAAGATTTTACAGCAGACGGCAGGATTTATCACAGCGGCTCCTTTGTGGCATTAATGTCCCAACCTTACAGGCCTTATGCACAGGCTTTGCTGGAGAAACAGAAATACCCGGACATGCGTCAATACCCAGGCGGCCCTCCTGTTCCCCCCTATGATAATGCAGGATGGACTCTTCCTCTGCAGATGGGTGTTGCATGTAAGCAAATCCAAAAGCCGTTTAAAGCGAACCTTGTAAAGCTGGATAAAGTTCCTTACACTCAGATTACACCTCCTAAAGAAACAGCACCCTATATCTTACTTGATTCCAGAGCAAATGCTTCCTTTTCTGTGATTTTCTCTCTTATAAATGAAAAATCCGAGGTCTACCGCTCAAAAGATTTTATAAGCGGCGAAGGATTCAATGCAGCAGCAGGAAGCTTCATCATTAAAAATACACCTAATGTCCAGAAAACGCTTCCAGGCCTTCTTGATAAATGGCACGTCAAGGCGTATATGCTGGATAACATAAACGACATCCCAAAAGCTCCCCTAATAAAGCACAGAGTAGGACTTTACCAGTCATGGAAGTCTAATATGGATGAAGGCTGGACTCGTTATGCTTTTGACAGCATGGGGATTCCTTTCAAGACCCTGCATAACAAAGACTTCAAAGGCACAAAGAAAAAGAAAGCCAATTTGAAAGAAAATTTTGACGTGATTGTATTTGCCAGTGAAAACGCTGATATTATCAAAACAGGAAAACCCAGCGCTTCATCACCGTATAGAAGATATTATTCAGACAGCACACCTCCTGAATATGAGGGAGGCATAGACAAGGAAGGAATTGAAGCTTTAAAAAGCTTTGTCCAAGAAGGGGGTATTCTTGTTACTCTAAACAGAGCATGCGAGCTGGTCTTCAAAGAATTCAAATCCCCTGCCAGAAATGCTATTGAGAATGTTCCCCGCAGCAAATTTTTCTGCCCCTCATCCATTTTAAAAATCATTGTCGATAATAAATCTCCTATTGGTTATGGAATGCCAAAAGAGGCTGCTTCCATGTTTGCAGGAAGCCTTGCCTTAAGCACACGGATTCCCTCTGGATACTGGGACAGAAAAGTAGTAGCCAGTTATCCCAAAGAAGACATTCTCTTGAGCGGATGGCTCCTGGGAGAAGATGTTATCGCTCGCAAGGCGGCAGTTGTCGATACAAAATACAAGAAGGGACACATCATTCTCATCGGATTTCGCTGCCAGTATAGGGCTCAATCACACGGAACATACAAATTCCTACTTAATGCATTGTTATATCCCGAACCAAACTGACGTGGGTTATTCATAAAAATTGCTGATAGATTAGAACAATTAAAACTAGTTTTGATCGTTCCCCATGGAAATATCAGAAGGACTTTGTCCTATACTATCACCACAATATAATCTAAATTTATTATCAGCAATTTTTACCCTTTGGGCGATCCAATCTTACCGCATCTGCTTCGTTCTAAAGGATTTGCGGTGAAATACCACAGCTGCATCCTTTACGCCTCGCATCTACAGCAAGCTTGACTCGTGAATTACCCACGTTATCCTGGGTTATTCATAAAGAATGCCGATACTTTTATTTAACATTGATGAAATCTGCTTATCAAAGCATATGAATTTGAGGGGATGGAGGAAGCGACATTAAAAGATTTAGCCTTTCTGAGTCGATATTCGAGGGAATCCGACGCTAAGTCGGGCCTGATGGATGTGTGAGCACTGTCGAATCAAAGGGGCGGTGTTAATGATGGCTCGCGGACATTGTGGCGGTGCTTAAGATAAACATGCGGAGTTCCAGCAGCGCCGAGAAGATCGGGAGGAAATGGCGTTAAAAATCTTAGTGGAGCGCAGACATGCCCTCAAATTCTCCTGGATTATTCATAAAAATTGCTGATAGATTAGAACAATTAAAACACGCTTTAATCGAAAATTTTCCCAGGATTCAGGATATTCTGAGGATCAAAATGCTTCTTGATCCCCTTCATAAGTAAAATTTCTTCCTCATCCAGGACATAGGAAAGATAAGGCTTTTTGACTATGCCGATTCCATGCTCACCTGAAATCATTCCGCCTCTTTTTTTACAATCCTGGAAAAGTTCTTCACGTACCTTATCGATTTTATCCTTCCATTCTGATTCAGGAAGAGGGATTATTTTCCCATTTTCAAAGCTCGCCTTCATTATATGTGTATGAACATTTCCATCAGCAGCATGGCCAAAAGTTGGAAGCCATATTCCATATTTCCGCGAGACCTCCTGGACTTTTTTTACATGCAGGGCAATTTCTGCCCTGGGAACGACAATGTCAAGAGTTTCCAGTGTATACTCCTTGATAGGCTCATAAAGTTTGCTGCGCATTTCCAGAACCTGCTCCTGCTTTTTCTTGTTATCAGCAACAAAAACATCGAGAGCTCCTTTTTCCATACAGAATCCTGCAACTATCTCCGATAACCTATCCATCTCTTCTGCGCTGGAAGAATCAAGAATAATAAGAAGATAGGTATTTCCCTCAGTAGAAGGCCACTTTTTGTTCATAAACTCTTCGGCTATCTGGATAACTTCTTTAGGAATAAATTCAACCGCCAGTGGGAAAATCTTTTTTACTATCAAAAAAGGCACTGTCTCTATCGCCTTTTCCAAGCTGTCATAAGGAATAATGAGAGAGCGTATTACTTCTGGCTCAGGCATAACTTGAATAATTGCCCTGGTAATAATTCCTAATGTCCCCTCAGATCCGATAAACAGATTCAGAAGATTATATCCTGTTGTGCTTTTCATGAGCTTACCGCCGGGATGAATAATCACACCAGAAGGAAGTACCACATCCAATCCCCGCACATAATTCCTGATAACTCCATATTTGACCGCTCTGGAACCACCTGCGTTCGTGGCAATAACACCTCCTATCACGGCACTTTCTTCTCCAGGATGAGGAGGAAAGAAAAGTCCTGCATCTTCGACTGCCCTGTAAAAATCCATTAAAGTTACTCCTGCTTCAACAACTGCCATTTGATTATATCTATCTATCTCAATGACTCTATTCATATTCTCCAAGGAGAGGACTATTCCTCCGAAAGAAGGAACACACCCCCCGCATAGTCCTGTTGCACCACCTCGAGGTGTAACAGGAATTTTCTCTCTGTATGCCAGCTTTAGAATATTTGCAACCTCATCATTAGTCTTCGGCTTCACAACGACCTCCGGAGCATGAGCTATATCTGGAAGGGAAAACTCATCATGGGTATAATCGGACATTTTTTCCCTGTCTGTAATCAAGTTTTGCCGACCGCAGATCTCCTCTAATTTCTTGATTATTGTTTGATCAACCTTTTTATACATATTTAACCTGAATTATTCATAAAAATTGCTGATAAATTATATCAATTAAAACTAGCTTTAATCGTTCTTCAAGGAATCCTCAGAACTAATTTATCACATATCATACCGATAATATAATTTAAATCTATTATCAGCAATTTTTACCTTTCAGGCGAGCCGATCTTACTGCATCTGCTTCGTTACAGCGCATTCGTGGTGAAGGACCACAACTTCATGCGCTGTGCCTTGCATCTACAGCAAGCTTGACTCGTGAATAATCTAGGCCAAGCCACTGCTATCTAATCATGTTTTAAAATTATAGCAGGAATGCCCGCTTCAAGCACGAGCTTATTAAAAGCCGGAATGTCAGATTCCAAAATCTTTTTCAACTTTAAAATCTGCTCATTTGCTTTCTCCGACAATTCTTTAAAAACCTCATAAGACTGATCCGTAGGCCTTGAATCTGCACTTGCAACAACCGAGGCTACACCGGCTATTTTGTCGTCAAGCAATATAGGATAATTGAGAGGATCCTGGCCGCTTTTTGATTTTGATTGTATGAGCACATCTTCAACTTCTTTAAGCTTCTTATTTAGTTCTTTTCCGGCTTTTACAATCTGTTCTATTCCAGGGAAATCTTTTATCTTATGCAGCAGGTCATTGACCTGTTTTTTTACAGCACGAAGTTTATTTACTGCACTGTTTACTTCGGTTGTCTTGTCTCTGACCTTAATCATAAAATCAAACTGTTCTTGAAAATCCTCCTGAGTGGTCAAAAGACGGGGGTCTTTCTTCCATTCCAAGGCCTGCGTTTTCACTTTTTCACCAACAGTCAGGCGAACCTGATATTTTCCAGGCACTGCTAAAGGAGCGGTTGTTCTCCCGGCCCAAAGAATAGCACCCGGGACCAGTTCGGCATCAGGATAACGCATGTTCCAGACAAATCGATTCATCCCGGCTTCTGCAGTAATACTGCTGTTAAATGAACTACGGAACCTCATCGGCATCGAATCCCGCGAGCTTTCTTCTCCTTTTGCCATACTCGTAAACTTTTTGATAAGATTGCCTTCATTATCAAGGAATTCTAGTTTAATCTCTTCCCCGGGTTTTTCCTTTAAATAATAATAAATCACTGACCCACCAGGCGGATTCTGTCCAACATTAGGCCTGGGGTAACCCCATCCTCCCATACGGAAAGCATCGCGAGGCTTGAAGAGAAATACATCTGATTTCGACATTTCATCCGAAATTTGGTGCAGAGGTGTAAGATCATCCAGAATCCAGAAGGAACGGCCGTGAGTTGCAGCAACGAGGTCATTGTTCTTTACAACCATATCATGTATCGGAACCACTGGAAGGTTAAGCTGAAGAGACTGCCAGCCTTTTCCATCGTCAAAAGAGACAAAAACGCCAGTTTCTGTTCCTGCATAAAGAAAGCCCTTTCGTTCTGGGTCTTCCCTCACGACACGGACAAACGTGTAATCAGGAATACCGTCGGTGATTTTTTCCCATGACTTGCCAAAATCTGTCGTCTTATAAATATACGGACCAAAATCATCAAGCTCGTGTCTGTCAACAGCCAGGTAAGCAGTACCCACATCAAATGTTGAAGGATCGATCATGCTTATCAGGCTCCATTCAGGCATTTGCTTCGGTGTGATATTTTCCCAGTTTTTACCACCGTCTTTTGTGATATGAACCAATCCATCATCCGACCCAATCCAGAGAATATTCGGATCATGATATGATTCAGCCAGGGCAAAAATTGTGCAGTAATACTCAACACTCGTATCGTCTTTTGTTATCGGTCCTCCTGACTTCTGCTGCTTTGTTTTGTCATTGGTTGTAAGGTCCGGACTGATAACTTCCCAGTTTTGACCTTCGTTTGTAGATTTAAAAAGCACCTGCGCTGCATGATAAAGAACATTGGAATCAAAGCGTGAAATAAGAATAGGAGCGGTCCACTGGAACCTGTACTTCAGGTTACATGCTCCCCAGCCCATTGGATTATCGGGCCAGCAAGATATGACTCTCTGCTGCCTGGTTTTATAATCCCACCGTGTGATTAAGCCTCCGTAGCTCCCGGCATAAACTATATCTGGATTGTCATGACGGGGACCGATATGGCCGCTCTCCCCTCCTCCGACAGAATGCCAATCCGGTTTATCAATGCCGCTTCCCGAAGTGCGACTCGCAATACGCACAGTACTGTTATCCTGCTGGGCACCGTAAATCCAGTAAGGAAACTGACTGTCAGTCGTCACATGGTAAAACTGGGCTGTTGGCTGATTATCCTGCAGTGTCCAGGATATCCCGCCATTATATGAAACATTGGCGCCTCCGTCGTTGCTGTTAATCATCCGCTGTGGGTTTTCAGGATCGATCCATAAATCATGATTATCCCCATGAGGCACACGTATTGAGGAATATGTCCTGCCGCCGTCCACCGAACGGTAGAGGCCTGTATTCAGCACATAGACAGTCTCTGCATCCTTTGTATCCGCATAGATTCGGCTGTAATACCAGGCCCTCTGACGGAGCCGTCGGTCATCATTCATCTTTGCCCAGGTGTCACCTCCATCATCAGAACGAAAAACACCACCGTCTTTTGCTTCAACAATCACCCATACTCGATCCATTTTTGCCGGAGAAACAGTCACACCAATCTTTCCAAGTACACCTTTAGGAAGGCCTTTATTTCTTGATATCTCTTTCCAGGTATCACCTCCATCTGTAGACTTAAAAAGTCCACTGCCGGATCCTCCACTTACAAGGCTGTAAGGTGTCCGGTAAACTTCCCATAAAGCCGCATATATAATTCTTGGATTCAATGGATCAAGAATAAGATCGATCGCCCCTGCTTTCTCACTTCGAAAGAGGACCTTTTCCCAAGTCTTTCCCCCATCTTTTGATCTAAAGATCCCCCTTTCTGCATTTGGCCCGTAAACATGACCAAGAGCCGCTGCGTAAACAAGGTCCGGGTCCTTCGGGTGGATTCTCACTCTTGATATTTGGCTGGTATTCGAAAGCCCGATTTTTTTCCAGGTCTTTCCACTGTCAGTGGACTTATACATTCCATCCCCATGTGAAACATTTCCCCTAATCGGAGCCTCTCCCATACCGACATAAACAATGTTTGGATCCCATTCGGAAACAGCAACAGCACCGACTGAAC
>CAZYMU010000051.1:0-13022 GCA_964648465.1 uncultured Eubacteriales bacterium
ATGGAGGAAGCGACATTGAAAGATTTAGCCTTTCTGAGTCGATCTTGCCACATCTGCTTCGTTACAGCACATTTGATGGATTAAGAATATTTTCTCTGGATTTTCTGGCTGATCTTTACTGTATTGAGATGGACAGAGATTGTATCTTGAACATCATATGCATAACCACCTGCAAAAAGAATTCCGACAGGAATACTAAGCTTCCGAGCCTCTCCTATCACAATCCTATCCCTTTCCATCAGGCCTTCCAGAGTAAGCTGTAAGCCTCCCAGCCTGTCCTTTTCATATGGATCGGCTCCTGCCAGATAAAAAACTAAATCAGGCTGAAATTCTTCATAAAGGTGTGGAAAATTAGATCTGATAGCCGAAATATATTCCTCATCTCCATCTCCAGACCACACCCCAACATCTAGAGAACTTATAGATTTATTTGCAGGATAAATATCCATTTGGTGAATAGAAAAAGTAAAGACATAATCTTTTTTGGAAAAAATATCAGCAGTTCCATTTCCTTGATGAACATCACAATCAACAATCATTGCTTTTTGAATTTTTCCTTCTTTCTTGAGTTTTTCCAATGCAACAGCAGTGTCATTTAAAATACAAAAGCCCTCTCCATGATCTGCGAAAGCATGATGAAATCCTCCTCCAATGTGAACAGCAAGTCCATCTTCTAATGCCTGTTCTCCTGTAATAATAGTTCCACCTACTGTGAGTCTGGCAAACTCAAAAAGTTCAGGTGAATATGGAAGTTCCATTGTCATTATCTCAGTATGGGAAAGTTTTCCCATCTCCAATTTATTCAAATACCTCACTGAATGGACTAAAAGAATATCCTCTTTTAAACCTGGCTCCGGAGAAAGGAAATTTTCTTTCTTAGCTCCCATATACAGAAGATCCTCATAAATGATCCTATATTTATCTACTGGAAAAACGTGATTCCCAAGATTCACCATCCAGTAAGCATCACTAAATATAAACTTGAAGGCAAATCTTTTTTTTCGGAATCCCCTAAAAAATCTCCTAAAATCAACCATTAAATAACATTCCAAAATTCTTTATTATCTCGAATCTCTAATAAAAAATTATATGAATTATTTTATTTCTCCTTTTCTTTTCACACTGACAGCCTATTTGCCACCCGTTTTCTCTTTTAATGCAGCCTGGGCTGCAGCCAGCCTGGCTATAGGAACCTGAAAGGCAGAACAGCTTACATAACTTAGTCCGATCTTATGACAGAAGGAGATAGAGCGCGGGTCTCCTCCGTGAACTCCACAGATCCCAACCTTCAGGTCAGGCCTTGTTTCCCGTCCTCTATCAACTGCCCATTTCATTAACTCCCCGACTCCATCTATATCCACCGTTGCAAAAGGATTATCCATCCATATCCCATGAGTGATATAATGGTTGATAAATGAAGCTCCGTCATCTCGTGAGATTCCAAGTGCTGTTTGAGTAAGGTCATTTGTGCCGAACGAAAAGAACTCGGCCTCCTCTGCAATCTTATCCGCAGTAATGGCGGCCCTGGGAATTTCAATCATAGTTCCCACCGTGTAACTGAGATCAACATTATATTCTTTAACAATCCTTTCAGCTACTTTAATAATGATTTCTTTCTGATTGATAAGTTCCTCTACAGAACCAATGAGAGGAACCATAATTTCTGGAAAAACTTTTTCTCCTTCCTGGGCCAGCTTGCAGGCTGCCTCAAATATAGCCGATGCCTGCATTTCAATAATCTCAGGATAAGTAATCCCGAGGCGGCAGCCCCGATGGCCAAGCATAGGATTAAATTCAGATAATGTTTTTATCCTTTCCAGCAATTTTTCCAATTCTTGAATCTTTTCTTCATCTCCACTTCCAGAAATTTTTAGCTGCATTATCTCAGTCATCACATCTTCTTTTTTTGGTAAAAACTCATGAAGTGGCGGGTCAATGGTACGAATAGTAACCGGATTTCCTTTCATTTCTTTAAACAATTCATAAAAATCATTTCTCTGGAAAGGTAACAGCTTGTTCAGGTTTTCCTGTCTTCCTTCTTTGGTCTCAGCCAGAATCATTGCTTTAATAAATGGAAGCCTTTCTCTTTCAAAAAACATGTGCTCTGTTCTGGCTAAACCGATACCTTCCGCCCCAAATGCAAATGCTATCCTGGCATCTTCCGCAGTGTCCGCATTTGCCCGGACTTTTAACTTTCTTGCTGCATCCGCCCATGATAAAAGCTTTGTAAAATTCTGGTAAATTTTAGAGTCCTCTGGTTTTCTCTCTCCTTTTATAACTTGTATGATCTCCGAAGGCTTTGTCTGTATTTTGCCCAAAATAACTTCTCCAGTAGCTCCATCGATAGAAATCCATTCGCCTTCTCTAACTTCTTTTCCGCCAACCTGAAAAAATCTCTTCTCTTCATTAGGCATTATTGTGTCACAACCAACAACAGCAGGCTTACCCATCTGTCTTCCCACAACAGCGGCATGGGAAGTCATGCCCCCAGTGGCAGTCAGAAGGCCTCTGGATGCACTCATCCCGTGGATATCATCCGGGGAAGTCTCCTCTCTTACGAGGATGACATTTTCCCCTTGCTCTTTCCAGTTGACAGCTTCATCTGCCGAAAAAACCACCTGTCCTGCCGCTGCCCCTGGTGAAGCTGCAAGTCCCTTTGCGAGCAACTCATGCTTTGCCTTCTCTTTTATATCAAAAACAGGATGGAGCAGCTGGTCCAAGGCTTCAGGTTCTACCAGTAAAAGAGCTCTTTCTCTGCTGATTAAACCTTCTTCCACCATGTCTACAGCAATCTTAACTGCTGCAGGGCCAGTTCTTTTTCCACTCCGAGTTTGGAGCATATATAGTTTTTCTTCCTGAACCGTAAATTCAAAATCCTGTGCATCCTGGTAATGCTTCTCCAGCCCGGAAGTAATATCTTTTAACTCATTATAAACTCCTGGCATCTCATTTTTCATGTTCCGCAAAGGATAAGGAGTCCTAATACCAGCAACGACATCTTCCCCCTGAGCATTTAACAAATACTCACCAAAAAGCTCATTTTCACCACTAGCTGGATTTCTTGTAAACCCTACACCCGTTCCTGAATGCTCTCCAAAATTACCGAAAATCATAAGCTGTACATTCACTGCTGTCCCTAAATCATCAGGAATGTGATTCAAACGCCGGTAAGTGATCGCTCGTGGATTATTCCAAGAACGGAAAACAGCGGAAATGGCCGTAAATAACTGTGTTTTAACATCCTGAGGAAAATCTTTTCCTGACTTTTCTTTGATTATTCTCTTATATTCTGAAATAACTATTTCTAAATCCTTTTCCTCTAACTCATAATCGTTAGTTATATTTTTTTCTATTTTTATTTTCCTGAGGACTTCTTCACACTCTTTCTTGGAAACTTCTAAAACCACATCTCCAAACATATGAATCAAACGGCGGTAACAATCCAGCGCAAATCGCCTGTTCCCACTTTTCCTTGCTAATGCTTCAACCGTTTTATCATTAAGTCCAAGATTCAGAATGGTGTCCATCATTCCTGGCATTGAGATTTTGGCTCCTGAACGGACAGAAACAAGAAGAGGATTTTCCTCATCCCCCAATTTTTGCTGTGTGGTATTTTCTAGCCTTTTAAGATAAACATAAATTTCTTCTTCTACTCCAGCCGGGATATTACTGCCCGACCTAAGAAAAAGATTACAGGCTTTTGTGGAAACAGTGAAACCTGGGGGGACAGGAAGTCCTATTCCAGCCATTTCAGCCAGATTAGCACCCTTGCCTCCAAGGATATCTTTCATATCCTTGTTGCCATCAACATTCCCTCTCTCAAAAAAGTAACCATACTTCTTCCTCATTTTACAACTCCTATTTAAATTACCGGCTAGCAGATCGATAGTTCAACAGATACTTAAGAAAATAGATTCAGATATTTCTTAAGTCCTTCTTTAAAAACGACAATTGCCCGCCTTAAATCTTTTTCTTTTAGCACATATGCTATTCTCACTTCATCTTTTCCTCTGCCAGGAGACGAGTAGAATCCCTGAGCAGGGGCAACCATTACTGTCTCATTGTCAAGATGAAAATCTGTGAGCATCCATCGCACAAAGTGCTCACTATCATTTATGGGAAGTCTTGCAATTATGTAAAATGCTCCTTGTGGTTTGTCCATGATTATTCCTGGAATCTCTTTGAATCCCTCATACAAGATATCCCTTCTTTTCTGGTATTCCTCCCTAACAGGGTTAAAATAATCGCGACCCATGCGGTAAGCAGCAAGCGCAGCCTTTTGTTCAATTGATGGTGGGCAAAGCCTTGCCTGCGCAAATTTCAGCGCTCCCTGGTAAACTTCCTTATTTCGCGTCACAAGCGCTCCGATCCGTGCCCCACAACAGCTAAAACGTTTGGAAATGCTGTCAACAACTATAACTCTGTCTTTGATGTCTTCATATTCCAGGATGCTCTTGTGGCTGATTCCATCATAGACAAATTCTTTATAAACTTCATCAGCAATCAAGAAAAGGTCATGCTTTTCTACGATATCGATGACTCTTTCCAACTCCTCAGAGGAATAAACCGTTCCTGTTGGGTTGTTTGGAGAGCAAAGAAGTATTGCTTTAGTCTTTGGATTTATTCTCGCCTCAATCTCTTCCGAAGGAGGAAGCCGGAATCCATCCTCTACTTTCAGGGACAGAGGAACAATCTTAACATTTGCAGAAGCTGCATAACCATTATAATTAGTATAGAATGGCTCAGGAATGATAATTTCCTCACCGGGATCAGCCACAATACTGAAAGAAAAATAGATTGCTTCTGAACCGCCTATTGTAATTATGACATTTTCATAGGTTAGAGGGATGTTAAAGCCGACAAAATAATCGGCAATAGCCTGCCGCAATTCCAGAAATCCTTGAGCAGGGCCATAGCTGAGAACCTCTTCATTAAAGTTTTTCAAAGCATCCCATACAGGCTGGGGGGTAGGAATATCAGGCTGCCCTATATTTATATAATATACATGAATCCCTCGCTCTTCAGCCCTCTCAGCAAAGGGCTTCAGCTTTCTGATCGGAGAGGCCTGAATTTCTATGCCTCTTTTTGAAATATGCATAATAACTTCCTCCAAACATGAATAAAAAAGAGGTTCGATTATTTCAAAAGCACATAAATTTGTCAAATTTCTGTTGCCATCAACAATGGATTTTGATATTTTTATCTAGATAATTCCCGGCAATAAAAATGATTAAACACTCACAAGCACGAATAACGCACAAAGAAACCTGGGAAGACTACTTCCTCTTTTCTTTGGAATCTCCAATAATAGCGTCCCAGGCCCAACCGGGTCAGTTTATCATGGTCCGCACCTCTTTGAATTCTAATCCTCTTCTCAGACGACCTTTTAGTATCCACTCAAAAGAAGGAAAAAACATAGAAATATTCTTCCAAAAATCAGGCCTTGGAACTTCCCTATTAAGCCAGAAAAAGCCAAATGAATTTCTTGACATTATAGGCCCTCTAGGAAAAGGCTTTAATTCGGAATCAGATCTGAATAGAAAAGATGTTGCTCTCATAGGAGGGGGAAGAGGAATTGCTCCTATTTATTTTTTAGCGCAAAAACTTCGTTCCCAAGGGGCTTCGGTAAGAGTATTCTATGGAGGAAAAACCCTTTCTGATCTTCCACTCAGAGAGAAATTCGAAAAGGCTGGCATTAAACTTTTTTGTTCAACAGATGACGGCTCCTTAAGTTTTAAAGGGTTTATAACTGATCTATTTGAGATAGAAATTGGGAAACTGCTCCCAACATATATTTATGCATGCGGTCCGGAACTCATGATGAAAAAACTCGCTAAAACTGCGTTGGATAAAAAAATTCCGGCCGAATTCTCTCTAGAATCGGTTATGGGCTGTGGCTTTGGTGTCTGCTGGGGATGTGTGAGAAAAATTGTAAAAGACGGAGAAGCAGGGTGGCACAAAATATGTGAGGAAGGCCCTG
This sequence comes from uncultured Eubacteriales bacterium, assembly GCA_964648465.1. GTDB lineage: Bacteria > Acidobacteriota > Aminicenantia > Aminicenantales > Aminicenantaceae > Aminicenans. The sequence continues at coordinate 5,981 of CAZYMU010000051.1, forward strand.
TTTTTAAGGCTGAGGAAATTATCTGGCAGGAAGAAGAAAAATGACAGATCTCTCAGTAGATTTAGGTTTTCTTAAGCTTAAAAATCCAGTAATAGCTGCCAGCGGTACTTTTGGCTACGGACTCGAATTTACACCATTCATTGATTTAAATAAATTAGGAGGGTTCGTCGTCAAAGGCCTTTATTCCTCTCCAAAACAGGGAAATCCTCCCCCTCGTCTTGTTGAGACAGCCAGCGGACTCCTAAATTCTATCGGTCTTCAGGGTATTGGTGTCAAAGAATTTTCAGAAAAGATACTACCTCAGCTTGAAATTTTCCAAACAGCTATTATTGCAAATATCTGCGGAGAGAATGAAGAAGAATATGCTTTTGTTGCTAACTACCTGGATAAACAGGAAGGGATTTCAGCCTATGAGCTGAATATATCCTGTCCGAATGTAAAAAAACAGGGATTTTGCCCTGCGCTTGATCCTGAAACCACCTATTCTGTTGTCAGACTTGTAAAAGAATCAAGCTCACGTCCTATAATCACAAAACTTTCCCCAAACGTAAAGGACATAGTTGAAATAGCAGTCAGCGCACAGGAAGCAGGCTCTGATGCTGTATCTCTGGTTAACACTTTCCTCGCTATGGCGATTGACACAGAGACAGGAAAGCCTGTATTAGGCAATGTTTTCGGCGGGCTTAGTGGGCCAGCTATTAAACCCATTGCCCTCAGGATGGTCTATCAGGTTGCCAGCCACATTAAAATTCCTGTAATAGGTATAGGAGGAATACTATCAGGGAAAGATGCACTCGAATTCTTAATGGTTGGAGCAAAAGCCGTTGAAGTGGGAACAGCAAATTTTATTGATCCCACCTCCACTGTAAAAATAATCGACGAGCTCAAAGAATACTGTCAAATAAAGGGCATAGAAAATATAGAAGAGGTAATTGGTTCCCTAACATTATAATATAACAAGCATACAGCATAGATGAAAAAAGATTTTGTTCTAAGTTTAAGAAAAAGAATAAAACTTTAAACATGATATCTATTTTGCCTTACCGGACAAACTTAAATGGGCGGGCAGGAAAATTCTGAAAGGGGATAACAAATGGAGAAAAAAGGAAATTTGGCAGAAAGGATAATTGTTGCACTTGATGTCGACACAAGGAAGGAGGCTGTTTCGCTTGTCAGGCAACTCGAAAAAGCCAAAATTTTCAAGGTCGGCCTTAACCTTTTTACAGCTGAAGGTCCAGTTCTGCTCAAAGAACTTAATAGTATGAGAAAAAAAATATTCCTTGACTTAAAACTCCATGATATCCCCAATACTATAACCGGAGCAGTCAGAACTGCTGTAAAGCATGGTGTGCATATGATGACTCTTCATGCTTCCGGAGGACATGAAATGATGGCTAGAGCCGCCGAGGAAGCAGCCAGCCAAGCAAAAAAAGAAGGTGTGAGCAAGCCTATTCTATTAGCTGTAACCATTTTAACCAGTCTCAAAGATAAACAGTTAGAAGAAATTGGAATGAAAAATGATATTTTAAATCAGGTTCTCAAACTCGCCTCTTTAGCCCACAAGGCCGGAATGGATGGAGTAGTCTGTTCTCCCCAGGAGATCGAAATAATAAAGAGAGAGTTCGGCAGTAATCTTTTGGTTGTTACTCCGGGAATTCGTCCTTCATGGGCAGCTGCCCATGATCAAAAAAGGATCATGACACCGTCGCTTGCCTTTCAAAAGGGAGCCGATTATCTAGTCATAGGAAGGCCGATAATAAGAGCATCTTCTCCTGGTATTGCTTTCAATAAAATCGAAGAAGAATTATAAGTCCGTCAGTATAATCCTCCAACAGCACCCACTGCAAAAATAGCACCCAGAATGACCGAAATCAGAAAGTACAATACAAGTGCAACTACCAAGCTTACAACAAAATAACCAAGTATTTTTTCCTTAGGTGTATCCATAAGAGACGCATCAAAGCCAAGATAAAGAATATAGAACCCGTAAAACGCGCCTAAAATTGCTAAGACTCCTAGAAAAGGGATGATATAAAATATGCCAGCCACCCAAGCCGCTGTCATACTGAATACCGCAATCTTCATAGCATTATTCTGGTTCTGTTTAGATGAGAATGTCGGGGCTAATGCGTTAATGATTATACCCAAAACATAAACAGTTACCAGAGAGAATATGTAAAATAGAATAGCCTGGAGTAAAGCCGATCCTATCGGGCGTCTATACCAGCCAAAGGAAAGAACGCTTCGACCAATAAGCCCGTTTCCAATAAACTGTGCAATAGCCGGAATGGCAGCCACAATCATTGCATAAGAAGTAAAAAGGCTTTGAACCGGAAGATCTTCTCCCTTAATCTTTTCCCATTCATCTTTGGGTTTTAATAATATTCCTTGAATCCGAGGTATTAAATCCATCCACATCCTCCTTCTATCGAAAGTTTTAAAAACTATATAACTTTTATTTATTTGTGTCAAACAAAGAGTCAACAGGAATGTCGGCAATTTTTATAAATAATCCAGGTGGACGTGGATTATTCACGAGTCGAGGTTGCTGCAGATGCAAGGCACAGCACATGAAGTTGTGGTCCTTCACCACGAATGTGCTGTAACGAAGCAGATGCAGTAAGATCGGCTCGCCTGTAAGGTGAAAATTGCTGATAATAGATTTAAATTATATTATCGATATGATAGAGGATAACCTAGTTATGAGGATTTCATCAAGAACGATCAAATCTAGGTTTAATTGTTATGACTTATCAGCAATTTTTATGAATAACCCACATTGGGTTATTTAGGCTTGGAGGCGCGGGTCGGATTCGAACCGACGAATCGAGGTTTTGCAGACCTCTCCCTTAGCCACTTGGGTACCGCGCCATTCTTCCTGCTGGAATAAATCTTGAGCGGACGATGGGATTTGAACCAACGACCTTCTGCTTGGCAAGCAGCCAAACATACTCCCTCAGCCACTCCTAACTCCTTAAATAAGAAGGAATTACACTATCAGGTTTAACAGCTACAGTGGCTATTTTGTCGCTCGTTTGCCATTGTAGCCCATGGGTATAATTTTGTCCAGCTAAAGAATTAACTGCTTCTCTCTTTTGTTCAGCCTGAGAGTAGAGATACCTTTGAGTAGTAGTTATGGAAGAGTGTCCTAATAGCTCCTTGACAGTATTCAGGTCAACACCATTTCTAACTAACCTGCTTGCATAAGTGTGCCCTAGGTCATGAAAATGAAAGTCTTTAATACCTGCTTTCTTCAATGCACTCGTGACGAAATAAGGAAAAAATAGTTGACGTCAGTCAGGCCCCTGTCAGCATCATATTCTCACCTTCCTTATCTGCAATTAGAATTCCGCCAGGATTAATTATTTTTAAGGGAAAATCACATTCATCCAGTTTAGCAACAACAAAAGCTGATGCAACAGCTCCTGTTCCGCAAGACTGGGTGATTCTTTCAACACACGCTTCATATGTTTTTATTTTGATAGTGTGCCTGTCTATTATCTCAATAAGATTAACATGCATGTTGTTTGAGTAACCCAGCTTTGAAGTCAGTTCCTTATTGTATCTATAACTTTTTGCAACTTTTTCTGCATCAATTTCTTCCAGATTCTCTGTGAAGAGTACCAAATGAGGCAGACCGCTATAGGCAAAGTGTAGTTCCGGGTTAATACTACAAAACTGGTTTATAATGCCCAAGTTAGTCCAAATATTTCCATTTAAAAGTTGAACTGTTTTTATACCATCAAGTGTTCTTATACATGCTTTTTTGCCAATGTAATTATTCAGAAATGCGTATCTTGCAATACATCTTAAACCATTGCCGCACATGGTTTCTTCTGTTCCGTCCCTATCAAATATCCTCATCATAATATCTTCTTTACCTGTACCTGGTCTAGACAAGAATAATATGCTGTCTGGGTCAAAACCGCAGGACTTAGAAACTTCTCTCACAAAATCATTTTTGGCTTTTTCTTCTATAAGCGTTTGAAAATATTCATCAACTATAACCAATCTGTTTCCAACAGCATTCATGAATGTTAATTTTATTTTTTTAGTATCCTTCTTTGCAGCCATTTTACCATAATCAGTTATATTTAAGTTCATACTCCCTTGTTTAGGGGCGGGTTTATGTCAACATTTATCCCCTGCTATTATTTTCCCTCGCTCTATCCAAGATTTCAATATAGCTAGGGGTTTATATTTCTGGTTTGCGCATCACTTAATGTTCATATCTCGTTACAGCTGTTTCTACTATCTCATCAAGCAGTTCTTTTTCTCCTTTGCCTTCTGCCACTGCCATAAATCCAATATAGCTATGGGGTTTTTCTTTAGGTGTACATAATAATCCGGCAAAAGTGTTTCCTTCAAGAAGAAAAGGCCCTTCCTTAGTTAGGATTGTATCTATTCTACCATAATCTTTAAAGCCAAGTTGCTTGTAAGCTTTGATTGCTAAGGACTGCATTCTTGCTGTTTCTGCTTTAGTTAATTCTGCGGGGCAGATGAATTCATCATCGTCTAGTTGCTTTTTTTCATAAGTTAGTATCTGACCGTTTTTTCTGATTTCTAATGGAGAAAGTACTCTTGCATCACCATCATTCCCTATTATTCCAACGATTATCTCCCTGCCGTCTAGAAACCTTTCAATTAGAGCAGGTTGTTTCATTGTAGTATATATTCTTTCAACAATACGTACCAGTTGATTGTAGTTTTTAACAACAGATTCAGGAGTTATCCCACAACTTCCTCTGCCGGATAGAGGCTTGATAAAAAGAGGATAGTCAAAGGGAGGGTTCTTTTTAAAGGGCTTACAGTTTTCCTCATTTCTTGCTACATGATAGGGTGACGTTGGTAAACCATTTATCTGCCATATCCTTTTTGCAAGTGATTTATCAGTTGCAAGAGCAATTGTAGAGCTATCAGAACCTACATAAGGAATCCTTTCTTTTTCTAGTACCTCAGCTTCAATAAGGCTTGAAACATTGAATACAAGGTCAACCTTTGCTTTTTTTAAAGAATTAATAAAATTAGGGCCCCAATTTATTGTAACAACATCATACCTTGCTACGGTCAAAGCTTTTCTGTACTGTGCAACTTCTTTGGATGTTTCATCCACAACATTTTCTTTTCCTGCAAACTTTTCCTGTAATATAAAATTACCCCTTTTTTTATTTAATAGGCCGATTCTTAAACTTTTCATTTTTGCTGCTTACACACAACTAAAAAAAACTTATTTAGTTGCTTTTAGGCTTCTCTATCATAAAATAGCAAAAAGTATATTAAACTAATATTACATATATCAACTTTACAAATACGAGGGAAAATGAATCTTCTATGGGCTAAGAGAGAATATTGGGCATCATTTTGATTTAAAATCCTTCTTAATCACGTTTTTTATATAATACAACATTTTATCAGTAAATTGAAATTAAAATATTACTATTTTCTTAAACCTTTGCAATTTTCTTTTACAAATCCGAGAATTAGGGATACTTGTCCATCTATTTCTCTTAGAGATTGCTGCATATAACGAACAATGTTTTAATCGATTTACCCGAAACAATACCTTAGAAAATATCTCCTTGCTTATAGCAACCTTTCCCATTTGAAACATGACAAACTTGCTTTCCTTTATCTACTGCTCGGCAGTGCCACGTCCATTGTAGAAGTGGACTGCGCCTCTTGCCCTGGCACTCATATTGAGAAACAGAATGGCGTTAATGAGTCTTAATTGTGATAACCGATTATATGGGGTAGAGATTTGCCACTCATTTGCCATTTTTGGCTCAAAATAACCTAAAATAACTAAATCTGGCTAAAATGTACTCAGAGGAAAACTATTGAAAAATAAGGGGTAAGCCTGGAGCGGACGATGGGATTTGAACCCACGACCTTCTGCTTGGCAAGCAGACGTTCTACCACTGAACTACGCCCGCTCTTAACTACTATCTACAAATCAATACTATTGGATTAAGCTACCAAAAACAAAAATTTCTGTCAATAGCACTTAAAAAAGGTAAAAATTGCCGATAATAGATTTACATAATTAATAATTTACCGGGTATTCCGGATATGTTAAGGAAAATGAGCTATTTTGTTCTTGCCATTACTTCATCGCCAATTCTTACAGCATCTTTACAAGTGAGAACCTTTATTGTCGAAGTCTTTTTCTGGACATCAATAACGATCAGACTGCCAAAAATTTGGAGCGGAGCGCCTTTTTGAATCTCCCTATAAAGTACCAACTGCTCTCCCAGATGAATATCATCTTCCTCTCCAATATCAATTATAGCCCAATGATTACTTGCTATCTGGGCAAAATCCGTCTGCAAGAAGATTACCTGCCCTTTTAATCCTTCGCCTTTATGAGCAGGAATATCATAGCCTAAATCTTTCCCTATGAAACCTTCTTTTTCTTCAAAGGGAACTAAGTAATTTCCTTTCATAACACCACCACAAGATTTTTCGATCATAGCAGATGCCCGTTCTTCTTCCAGGTCAATTACACGGGCTCTACCCCTTTTTATGGCAAGATGTCCATAACTTTTCACATTAGGCCCTACTTCAAATATTAAAAAAAGCTGCCCAGGCTCAAGTCCGTCTTGTCTTCCCTTATTGATATAAATAATATCTCCATCACTCAGCAGATCTTTTTCATACTCCATCTCCGAGCCAATGATCTTCAAATCCGGATATTCCTTATCCAACACAAAAATAGAACAATATAAGTCAGATTCAGAAATAAGAGGATAGAGATCCTCATTGATCAAAGCTTCTTCTGTTTTATATTCCTGCTCCTGTGAATTCTGAGAAAAAGCTGGCTGCACCACATTATTACAAAGAGAAAAAACTAATATTGCAGCTAAATAAAAAATAATCCTTTTGCTTAAATGAAGAGTAAGTTTACTCATTTTAGCACCTCTTGCCTGAATTTAATCTTTTCTTATTATATTTAGTCGAATTTAGTCTGTCAATAAGTAAAACACTCCATTGTGGTAACAAAGCAAAAGTGTCCCCATCAACTGCAATGCTAAAATGTCCCCTT
>CAZYMU010000052.1:0-12837 GCA_964648465.1 uncultured Eubacteriales bacterium
TATGCTGAAAATATACAACCTGCATACTAAAAAGTACGGATTATCGTGATGAACCTAGATTTTGTGCCAAAAATGTATGTTTAAGCAGATCCCCCGATGTTATTTTTGGAGCTTTCGTCTTAAAGTGCTATTTTGGGGGCCAAAAACAATAAAATATTCATTGCTGCAAAATTTAACAATTGACTAATAATTAGAATTTTGGCTTTAAGCCAGCCTGTTTGCATAATTCGTTGGCTGTTATTCTATCAAGAACGCGGTGCCTTTTGATTGGGATTGTCTTTTTATCATTTGAATATATAGAATGATTTTTCCCCTCACGCAATAAATAAAAACCATTCTTTTCTAAATACTTGATTAAGTCACGCCGCTTTACCGACATACTAAATTTCAACCGGAATCTGTTCCAGCAAGGCACCTCCTAATGGAATCTCTTTTTTCTGTTCCCGATAAGCAAGAATCATTTCATGCAGGGCATCTTGAAGCATTTTCCTGCATTCTTCTAAGGTTTTACCTTCTGTGACCACTTCTGGCCATTCTACTAATTGCCCCATATAACCTAATTCTATTTTTGTATATTTGGCAGTATATGTTTGAAACATTCGATTACCTCCTCATGGATCATTCAGAAAAATATTATATCATAGTTTAAATTTCTATTCCGTCAGCTCTGAATATGGTATTTTGAGAGATATTTTTCACACTGCTAAATTACCCTGAAAAAACAATATCAGGTAAGAATAAGATAGTCAAATTGAAATGAGGGACGTGCCATAATTTTGGGGTTTGGCCGCACGAAGTGTCTTAATCTTCAGGAGTTAAACAGAAAAACATTCTCAAAATCAGCCTTAAGGGAAGGCCAAACAGCTTCTACTGCAGCCCATCGCAGCCAGCGGTTGCCTTGCTTAACGATCTTGCCATGATAAGTCCTTCCCCCTGATCTGTGTGTAGAAAGTATAACCCAGATTCTCACGACTGTGTTTATAGACCTCACCAATTAAAAACAAAGTTAGACCCCCTATTTGACATGTATTCCAATTTCCTCAATAATAATTTTTAATCTTAGGATGATGTACTAATGTCAATAATGTTTGGCCCCTTCTGGTTTTGGGACATAGTGATAATCCTTTTGATTCTACCTCTGGTATTGACATTAATAAAGTAACTAATGAGATGACAGAAATTCACCTCCTTCTTGACCGGGAAAAGCAGCTTCAGGCCAAGCTCTATGAAAAGGAGAAAAGACTGCTTGGCCTAGTCAGCATGTTCCTGTCGCTTGTCATCCTTCTCACCTTTTATTACAGTGGTTTTAGTGGATGGCTGGCCAATTTTTCCCCCGGTCACTCTATTATCTTAACTTTTCTCATCTACGTTGTAATTTTCAACCTTGTTTTTGCGCTCCTCAGTTTCCCGCTTCATTTTTATAGCGGCTACCTTCATGAACATAAATGGAAATTTTCCAATCAGACAGTGAAAAGCTGGCTCTGGGAAAGGGTAAAATCATTTCTGGTCAGCCTGGTGATAGCATTTATTCTTTTAGGACTTCTCTTCTGGATTATGGCTTCCTACCCCCGGCTATGGTGGTTAATTGCTGGTCTGACCATGGGAGTTGTCAGTGTCATCTTCGCCACCCTCATACCTGTGGTTATCCTCCCCCTCTTTAATAAATATACTCCCATTGAAAACCCAGAACTTACCTCAGCTCTGGAAGTGATTCTCTCTGGTGGCGGGTTAAAAAGCAGCGGCTTTTTCAAGGAGGATATGAGCAAACAGACCAAAAAGGAAAATGCCTTTCTGGCTGGTCTTGGGAAAACCCGAAGGGTGGTACTCGGTGATAACCTGATGGATAATATGTCCATACCTGAAATTGAATCAATTATTGCCCATGAGGTAGGTCATTATAAGTTTAAACATATCTGGAAGGGTGTGGCTATTGGTCTCCCCCAGCAACTGCTCATTTTCTTTCTGCTCGATCTTATCATGAGGACTTTTTTCCCTGAATTTCTTTCTTCAACTCGTGTCAATCTGACACTGCTGCCCATGATGGCTATTCTGGCTGGCATTCTCTCCGATCTTCTCTTCACTGTTATGAGTAACGCCATCTCTCGTCATTTCGAAGCTCAATCTGACCGCTATGCTTTGGAAAACATTAATAATCCCAATTCCTTTCTTACTGCTCTGGCTGGTCTGGCTGACCGCAATCTGGCCAATGCCTATCCCTCTTGGTGGGTAAAACTTCTCTATTATTCCCATCCACCTATCGGTGAGCGCCTTCAGATGGCAGAAAATTTCCAACGGAAAGTTGCGAAAGAATAAGTGGATATTTGGAAACATCAATGATCAAAGCTATCATTTTTGATATGGATGTTTTGATGATTGATTCCCGGGGTCGGTTATTCCCGGGGTCGGGCCGCACGATCTGATTGAATTTTCAGGAGTTAAACTGAAAGACGCCCTCAAAATCATCCTTAAAACAATGGTTTTGATGGCAAAAATGTACGTTTAAGCAGATCAGATGTTATTTTTATAGTTTTCTTCTTTAGTTTTCGTCTTAAAATGCTTTTTTAAGGCCAAAAGATGATCTTTTAAAGGCAAAATATCAGCCCTTATTATGGGGTATCCTTCATGATATCTATAAGTTAGCATAGTCAAACCCCATTTTTATTTTTAGTTACCTTGAATATTCTGTTGACATAACAGACATTTCAATGTAATATCTGGTTATGATCGAAAGAAAAGACGAAATATCAATTCTCCAACATCTTATCCGGCGCCACCCGGTAGTTGGAATAACAGGTGCCCGCCAGGTGGGAAAAACAACCCTGGCCCGCACATTGATCTCCCAAATGAATTCACCAGCGGAATATTTCGATTTGGAAAATCACGAAGACCTGGCTCGACTTGATGACCCTATGTTTACCCTGAAAAACCTAAGAGGACTCATCGTGATTGATGAGATTCAGAGGTATCCTGATCTTTTCCCTGTCCTCAGGGTTTTGGCCGACCGACCAGGAAGGCCTGCACATTTTCTTATCTTGGGGAGCGCTTCTCCGCATTTGCTGCGGCAAAGTTCTGAAACCCTGGCCGGAAGGATCATCTATCGCGAATTAAAAGGATTCTCTCTTGATGAAATCGGAATCAAAAATTATAATCGGCTCTGGCTGAGAGGCGGATTCCCCCGCTCCTACCTGGCCCGAAGCCATTCAGACAGCGAGGAATGGCGGAGCGCTTTCATCCAAACCTTTCTTGAAAGAGATATCCCCCAATTGAGGATCACTATCAGTTCGAGGACTTTACGCCGATTCTGGACAATGCTTTCTCACTATCATGGACAGGTATGGAATGCATCAGAATTTGCTCGTGCTTTTGGTGTTGCTGATACAACAGTGCGAAATTATCTGGATCTCATGACAGGTGTCCGAGTTTTGGATCAGCTTCTCCCCTGGCATGAGAATATTCTCAAGCGGCAGATCAAATCGCCCAAAGTCTATATTGCGGATAGCGGTCTTCTTCATACACTTCTCAATTTAAGAACTATGCAGGATCTGGAAGGCCATCCTAAAATAGGAGCTTCCTGGGAAGGCTTCGTCATCAACCAGCTTAAGCGCCGCCTTAAGGCCAGAGACGAGGAATGTTTTTTCTGGGCAACACATGCCGGCGCTGAACTCGACTTACTGGTGGTGAGGGCAAGGACACGCCTGGGATTCGAAATCAAAAGGACCAGCTCTCCCAAGCTGACGAGGTCGATGCGAAGCGCCATCACATATTTGAAGCTTTCTTCATTGGACGTTATCCACGCTGGTGAGCGGACTTTTGCACTGGCTGAAAATGTCCGGGCCGTTTCAATCAAACAGATGTGGCATGAGATTCAACCGCTGCTTTGACTCCTGACAAGAATGCACAATATTTTTTAGGGAGCTAGAATGATGAGGATAAAGAAATCAAAAAAAAATTACTATCAATCATATTTTTGATTCTATTCCTTCTCATGGCCCCCAAAATCAATGCAAAAACCTGCTGCACACGCCATGTCATGATTGGTATTTCCGGCCCCGCTTTGGAAGCCGATTTAGCAATGACAATATGGAGGAGTTTATTCTCAGGCGAGTGTCCCGCTCTTATTGTTATTGTTGCACCAGGCGGGTGCATTGATTATCAGTTTGATTCTTCACAATAATGAATACCTGACAGAAAATATATACGTTTAAGCAGATCATCAGATATTATCTTTGTAGATTGCTTTTTAAAGTGCTTTTTTAGGGCCCAAAAAGGAGTTTTTAAGGCAAAATATCAGCACTTATTATGGGGTATCTTTCATGATATCTATAAGTTAGCATGGTCCGAGCGCATTTTTATATACAAAAGGTTATTCGGAAGTGGTTGATTCGGATTTTGATGCGATGTAAAAATATTTAACAAAATAATTGAGCAGATGCCTAAAGCTGTAGCACTTTGGAGCAAGTTAAGCTTTTTGAAAATTCTCGGCACTTAGAGCTGGTGTGTGCATTATTCGGCATTTCTCATTATTGGCGTTATGTTAAAAATTGATAATTATTTAAAATTTTAAAAAAATATGCTATATATATAATATGAATACAACTAAATATATTTACTGGCAAGATGACAATATGTGGCTTGGATATTTAGAAGAATACCCTGACTATTGGACCCAGGGAGAGAACTTAAATGAATTAAAGGAAAATCTTTTTGATATTTATAAGGAATTAACAAGCGGAAAAATTCCAGCTGTTAGAAGAGCAGCAGAATTACATATCTCTTGAAAAGAACTGATTTAATAAAAAAACTAGAAAAGATAGGATGTGTATTTATCCGTCATGGAGCAAAACACGATTGGTATCAAAATCCCAAAACAAAAATATCTCAACCAATTCCCAGACACAGAGAAATTAATGAGAATCTTGTAAAACATATCCTAAAAAAACTTGAAGATTTAAAAATATAATGATCAATGCAGCGGATTTTGCCTGCAGCAAAAATGTACGTTTAAGCAGATCATCAAATGTTATTTTTGTAGTTTTCGTCTTAAAACGTCTTAAAGTGCTTTTTTGGGACCTAAAAAGGAGCTTTTAAAGCAAAATATCAGCCCTTATTATGGGGTATCTTTCATACTATCTGTAAGTTAGCATGGCCCGACCCCATTTTCTCAGTTCTGGAATACTCAGCCCGTTCTGACTTATAACCTCTTTGACAGCGATACCTTCTTAGCACGAGCATATAAAGAAAAGGGCGATCTAGACCGAGCCATCGAGGTATATGAGCGACTGATAGATCCCACTGCTGAAAATAGGGAGGGACGACTCATACGACCTATGAATTACTACCACCTGGCTGAATCGTACGAAATAAAAGGACGGAAAAACAAAGCCATCGCGTCGTACGAAAAATTCCTCGACCTGTGGAAGGATGCTGACATGGGTTCAGCGGAACTCGATGATGCCAGGAAAAGTCTGGCTGGGCTGAAGAGCCATTGAACATAATAGCGCTAAATTAATTATTTCACGACATTCTTCTCAAGGACACTAATTCAAAGAATTTCCAAGCATTTTAGCTATTTGACACTTCCCATATTCCTTGATTTTCTTTTTGCCGAACAAGAGGGGGGAAAAATGGGAGTAATATGCCCCAAATGTCAGGCTTAGAATCCTGACGACACTATTTTCTGCGGTAAATGCGGCGCACCTTTAAAACCTGCCGAAGGAATCTCCGTTACAAAAACTTTCATAACAGGCAAAGAAAACCTGCAAAAGGGAACCACCCTGGCAGGAAGATACAACATCATCGAGGAGCTGGGTAGAGGGGGGATGGGTGTGGTCTACAAGGTCGAGGACACAAAGCTGAAAAGAACTGTTGCCCTCAAGTTTCTGCCATCAGAGCTCACCCACATCCCCGAGGTCAAGGAAAGATTCGTGCGAGAAGCACAAGCTGCAGCCGCCCTGGATCATCCCAACATATGCACTGTTTATGAATTTGACGAAGCCGAAAAGACAACCTTCATTTCCATGGCCTATATCGAAGGTCAGAGCTTGAAAAAGAAGATCGAACCGGGCCCACTCGATATAGATGAAGCCATTAAAACAGCCATGCAAGTGGCAGAAGGTCTGCAGGAAGCCCATAAGAAAGGAGTCGTGCACAGGGATATGAGGAAGATGGCTTCAGTGGAGCGATGACATCCGCGGCTGAGACCATGGCAGCGTTTTCGAAGCAGACATATATTTCTCCCTATTCCATTGCTATGATGTATGCTTTAGCTGGGGATAAAGAGAAAACTATTGAATGGCTTGAGATAGGATATGAGATGAAAGATCCCATGATGCCTTATGTGAGTATATTTACTTTTGATCTCCTGGACGACGACCCACGGTACCAAGACCTGCTCCGGCGGATAAACCTTCCGATGGGAAAATAAGTACTATGGCGCTAAATTAATTATTTCACGCCGTTTTGTTAGCCGAATAATCTCATCAGGAGGCTTTAATATTCATTGAAAATCAGTACTTGACATCCTGATTTTCAATGATATAATATGATTATGATCCTACGTCCCGATCCTATTGAGCGAATCGCAGCGGTGTTTAAGGTCCACCCTATCGCTGCTCTACTGGGTCCGCGCCAATGTGGAAAGACCACTCTGGCCAAAATGATATCAGAGCGTGAGTCTTGCACTTATTTCGACCTCGAAAATCCTGTCGATATCCGGCGGCTCTCTGCTCCCATGAGTACCCTCGAAGAACTTTCAGGATTGGTCGTCATGGATGAGATCCAACGGCGGCCAGACCTTTTCGAACTTCTCAGAGTTCTGGTTGATCGCCCCAACAGCCCTGTCCGTTTTCTCATACTGGGCTCTGCCTCCCCAGGATTGGTCAGAGGAGTCTCCGAATCTCTTGCCGGGCGGATCGGATTCGTCGATCTTTCAGGATTTGACCTTCAGGAAGTAGGCTCGGAAAAGCGTTCCTTCCTCTGGATAAAGGGTGGATTTCCCAGATCTTTTTTGGCCAAAGATGAATCTTCAAGTACAGCTTGGCGAGAGGATTTTATCCGCACATTCCTTGAAAGAGACATTCCTCAATTGGGTATTACGATTCCCGCAGAAACCTTGAGACGGTTCTGGACAATGATTTCTCACTACCATGGTCAGGTGTGGAATGCGGCCCACTTCGCCCGTTCTCTCGGGACCTCGGAAAAGACTGCCCGCCGGTATCTCGATATTCTTGCCGGCGCCTATATGGTCAGAGTTCTTCCTCCATGGTACGAAAACATTCGTAAGCGTCAGGTGAAAGCGCCTAAAATCTATATCAGAGACAGTGGGATTCTTCATGCACTGCTCCAAATAAACACAATGGCCGACCTGCAGGGACATCCAAAGCTCGGTTCCTCCTGGGAAGGTTTTTGTTTGGAACAGCTAATCGGACACCTGAGAACACGCGATGTATATTTTTGGGCAACACATGCAGGTGCTGAATTGGATCTTCTGGTCACAGTCGCAGGCAAACGGTACGGTTTCGAATTCAAATACGCCGATGCACCCGGTGCAAACCGCTCGATGCGTATTGCCATCGAAGACCTCCGACTTGAGCAATTATGGGTAATTTACCCGGGCCAGCATGAATACGACATTGACGAAAATATCTCGGTCATTCCTATCGATCTTATCCCAAGTCTTTCTATTTTCCAGAAATAGGATTTTAACTATCATTTAAATTCGTTATCTTATTTATTCTCGGCTTAAGTCTTATAATCTCAAACTTAGCTTTTATATGAGAAGACAGCGTGAAATATTACATTTAGCGCCATCAGTTAGAATATCCCAGAACATCCTATTGACTCTGCTTTCTGAAATTGATATTGTTTTGTTAAATTTAACTATGAAGGGGGAAAAATGGCAATAATATGCCCCAAATGTCAGCATGAGAATCCGGAGGAGGCTCTTTACTGCAGCAAATGTGCCGCACCTTTAAAATCTGCCGAAGAAATTTCCATGACAAAGACCATAATAACACCTAAGGAAAGTTTGCAAAAGGGAAGCACCCTTGCAGGAAGATACAAAATTATCGAAGAACTTGGTAGAGGTGGGATGGGGGTGGTCTACAAGGCCGAGGACACAAAGCTAAAAAGAACTGTTGCCCTCAAGTTCCTGCCGCCAGAGCTGACCCACATCCCCGAGGTCAAGGAGCGATTCAGGCGCGAAGCCCAGGCTGCAGCCGCCTTGGATCATCCCAACATTTGCACTGTTTATGAATTTGACGAAGCCGAAGAGACAACCTTCATATCTATGGCCTATATTGAAGGTCATAGCTTAAAGAAGAAAATTGAATCGGGCCCACTCGATATAGATGAAGCCATTAAAACAGCCATGCAAGTGGCAGAAGGTCTGCAGGAAGCCCATAAGAAAGGAGTCGTGCACCGGGATATCAAAAGTGCCAACATTATGGTAGATGAGAGAGGCCAGGCGAATATCATGGATTTTGGACTGGCCAGGATGACAGGAGGGACTCTGCTGACACAGGAAGGAACGGCGATGGGGACGATCGCCTACATGTCTCCGGAGCAGGCTCGAGGAGAGGAAGTCGATTTTCGCACGGACATCTGGTCGTTGGGGGTGGTCCTTTATGAAATATTCAGTGGTCAATTGCCTTTCAAGGGGGAGCGTGATCAGAGTGTCGTGTATTCGATCCTGAAGGAAAAACCCAAACCGATCACGGATATCAAGGCCGACATTCCCGTGTCAATAGAGCAGGTCGTGAGCAAAGCTCTCGAGAAGAAACCGGATAAGCGATACCAGCAAGTAGAGGAACTGCTAGATGATCTCAAATCCATATCCGCAGGAATCGTCCCGGAAGAGATAAAGGTGAGGTTGAGGAAGGCAAAACTGCATAGAAGGAAAAGAGTAATCTCTTATGCAGGTATAGCAGGTATAATAATCATTGCATCTGTACTAGCTCTGAGTCTATTCACGGGACGTGCCGAAGCGATCGATTCGATTGCAGTCCTCCCGCTTAAGAACCAGACAGGTGATGCTGAGAAGGAATATATGGTCGATGGGGCGACCAATGAGTTGATCGACCAACTTTCCAAGATTGGGGCTCTACAGGTTAGATCCCGCACTACAGTTATGCAGTTCAAGGGAGTGGAAAAGTCCATCCCGGAGATCGCGCGGGAGCTGAAGGTCGATGCCGTGGTAGAGGGGACGGTATATCAGCTAGGCGAAAGCGTACGCGTAACAGTGCGGCTATACGATGCGCTCCCCGAGGAGCGCAGCCTTTGGACTGAGACCTACGACCGGGCTATGACCGATGTTGTGGTAATGTACAGCGAAATGGCACGCTCCATTGCCGATAAAACTCGAGTCAAGCTGACAGCGGAGGAAACGGCCCGACTGAGAAACGCCCGCCAGGTCAATCCCGAGGCCTACGAGGCCTTCCTCAAGGGCATGTCTCACTGGTACAAGCTCACTCCGCCGGATTTGGACGTAGCCCAGCAGTACTTCGAATCAGCCCTTGAGAAAGACCCAAACTACGCTCTGGCCCATACGGGGATGTTTTTTGTCATGCATTCCCGATCGCAAATGGGATGGGTCCCCCCCGGGGAGGTCATTGCGAAAGCGAGGCCATTCCTTCTCAAGGCCCTTGAATTGGACAATACGCTGCCCGAGGCGCATTTTGCCATGGCCGCCATGAAGACATGGAACGAATGGGACTGGGAAGGTGGAGAGGCCTCGTTCTTGAGGGCGATCGAGCTCAATCCCAACTTCTCCATGGCCCGGGTGTATTACTCGATGTTGTTGTCTCATTTGAAACGTCCGGAGGAAGCCATAACCCAGGCCGAGCGAGCCTTGGAATTGGATCCTCTCAATTCGATGTTCATGGCAATGTATGGAAATGCCCTTATCTTATTGGGGAAATATGACGAAGCCATTGTTATGGCCCGCAAAGCGATCAGAACTTCGCCCAATGATCCCGCAGGACTGAGCATACTCTGGGAGTCATTCCACATGAAGGGGCAGTATGAAGAGGCGCTGGGGGCAGCGAAGGCGTTTTATACCGGGCAAGGCTTAACTCCAATCGCAGATGTCATGTCGAGCGGATATGAAACAGGCGGATACTCAGGCGCGATGAAGTCGGTGGCAGATACGCTGGCAGCCTTCTCGAAAGAGACCTTTATTGGACCCTTTTGGATTGCCTTTGCCTATGGCTTTACCGGCGAAAAAGAGAAAGCGCTGGAATGGCTGGAGAAAGGGTATGAGATTAAAGATCCCTCGATGCCTTTCATAGGAGGGCATGGAGTTATTAACAATCTCCTGGACGGCGACCCGCGCTACCAGGACCTGCTCCGGCGGATGAACCTGCCAACGGGAAAATAAGAATACATGTCGTAGATCAATAACTGGATTCTATCCATTCGACTTTAAGCTTTTTATTATTCTCAACACAATCCCTTAGATAGAGATTAATAAGTGCCTGGACTGTGTAATTCACGAGCAATAACCTCAATTTCAAGCTCAATCCGATCATCAAATAGCAATCTTCCCCTAAAGAATGATCTTTATCATAAAATTCGACGACGTTCTTTTGATCAAATGGATAGAAAACATCTCGAAAAAATTCTGTTCCACGAAAAGAATCTTTTCTTCCTCGTATGATTTATCCTGGTACTGCAACATTACTGGATTCCGGATGGCTGAAACGCGAGTATGGGGACGTCTGTATTAGGACGGGCCACACGAAGTGTTTGAATCTTCAGGAGTTAAACTGAAAAACGGCCTCAAAATCGACCTTAAAACAATGGTCTTGGTGGCAAAAATGTACGTTTAAGCAGATCATCAGATGTTATCTTTGTAGATTGCTTCTTAAAGTGCTTTTTTGGGGCCTAAAAAGGAGCTTTTAAAGCAAAATATCAGCCCTTATTATGGGGCATCTTTCATACTATCTATAAGTTAGCATGGCCCGACCCCATTTTTACAATTCCAGAGTCCCCAAATGAAAAAGCATGAAGCATGAAAAATAGCATGAAAATGGGATATGTCCTTATTTATTATTATAATCCTATTGAGTGTATAAAGGATATAAATCTTTAGGGACATTTTTATACGGCAACGTTGTTAAATCAGCAGGGCCGAGTCCTGGGGCATCCACTTCGAAAATAGCTTTGGCAAAACCGGTCTCATAATATCCACGTCTAAAATGAACACGTGATTTCAAAACAAAAATGTCAATAGTGTTTAAGTCAATACTAAGGGAAGCATAAATATCTGTACCTGTGACTTGGTGGAGGTGTGGCGTCAAGATGAGGTGGTTATTGTCGCCAAAACCAATGACCACGACAGTATCTGTCCCGTATTTATCCTGAAAAGTGATTACGCCATCGATTCTGACAGGCTTTCCGGCAAATTGGTCGGAATAACCCCCGACATCAATGCTGATGGAGTCGCCGACTTTGGATTTAGCTTTGATTTTTTCGATAGCCCTTTCATCCCGTAGGGTAGCGATGCAAAAATTCCGGCCGCCTTGTCTTATCAATTCCTCCAAGATATGTGTGGAACCGCCCGTCCGATCGCTGTGGTCGGCGATGACAATCGGGGTCTTGCCTTCTTTTATGGCTTGTAAAGCCAGAGCCACACCCTTCCTGGTTTTGGGGAGCTTTTTCCCGGCAAAGACTTCTCGTTTTCTCCAGATAAAATCCGACATGTCGTCAGCGATTCGATCGGCCAGCTCTTGGTCATTGTTGGTCACAACCATAACTGTTGTACCTGCATCAGGGACATCCGCATAGGCAAAGCCAAAAGCTACAGAAACGTATGCGCCGGGATAACGGCATTCCCATCTTCGGGCTTTTTCCATGATTTCCATGGCAGGAGACACTCCGGTTCCCTGAAACACGCTGGGAGTTATCACTTTTGGCTTTCGGGCGGCCATGACAGGTTTATAATGGCCGCGGATTGTGTTGATCATAACGCGAGCTGCACGCTCACCGATCAAGGTCGTGTCATAATGGGGGTATCTCTTGATGATAAAAACAGCATCTGCTGCATCCGAAAGCTCATGGTCCTCGTTCGCATGCAGGTCGAGCGTGACCATAATAGGAATGTTACCCACAATCTTACGCACCCGGCGAACAATCTCAGCTTCAGGCTTGAGGATGCCCGTTACAGCCATAGCTCCGTGCAGGGAAAGGAAAACGCCGTCAAAAGGGCCTAAAGTCTTTAAGTCATCAGTTATGCCTTTGGTGTATTTATCAAATGCTTCCCGGGTAATCCAGCTACCTGAAGATCCTCCTCGGGCTCCCCTAGGAGAAAGGATACCGACCAGTTCGATACCTCCGTATTCCTCGCAGATAGATTTAAAACCTCCGATATAACCGTGGTTTGATGTCAGAATTTCTCTGGTAGGCGGGCCATAATATTCCCAATCCTCCACAGTTGTGGGATCAGGACAAAAAGTGCAGGTTTCATGCGAAAATCTGGCAATGGCAATCCTGATGTTCTCTCCCCCCTGCGGGTGTTTACAACTGCTTATCATAAGAACAAAGGTTAAGATAAAAGCAGCAAAACAAAAAATTCGAATACCTCGATTTCTTTTCATGTTTGTTCCTCCTTCAAAATACTTATCACTGAGAAGACATAAAGTCAAAATGATACGACCATTTGGGCAAAAAACGGTGTAACTTAAATAATTTTGAATAATTTTGGGGTCGGGCCGCACGAAGTGTTTGAATTTTCAGGAGTTAAACTGAAAAACGCCTTCAAAATCGGCCTTAAAACAATGATCTTAGGGTTCATCACGGTAATCCGTACTTTAGGTTGACGAGATAGGGGACATCGTATTA
>CAZYMU010000053.1:0-11018 GCA_964648465.1 uncultured Eubacteriales bacterium
TTGGTATTTTAGCTAAAACTGTTCCTGTATGGACAGTATCTTTATCTTTGACTTCCAAATTTGCCCCAGAAGGCAAAAAGTATTTTCTTAGCACCCTAGCTTTATTGTTATTATCAAAGCTAACCTTATCCACCAATTTGATCTGGGGCTGCATTTTCTCGTCTTTAGGATTGATAATTACCTGAGTAATCAACCCTGTAAATTCATCTTGGACTTCTTCCATTGTAATACCCAGAACAACATCATGGAAATTAACAACACCATTTTCTTCACTTATTATAAATGTGTTGAAAGGGTCCCATTCTGCAAATTCCTGCCGTTTTTTCACCTCTTTCCCATCATCAACTACTATTTTCGCACCATAAGGAACCTGATAATGTTCCGCTTCTCTTCCTCTGTGGTCAAGAATTGCAATGTTTGCATTCCGGTTGACTACAATGATAGTCCCCTCTTCATTTTTGACATATTTCAAATTATTGAACTTTATTACTCCATCATTTTTTGCTTCTATTTTAGACTTTTCTGCACTTCCCATTGCTATTCCGCCCACATGAAATGTTCTCATCGTCAGCTGGGTCCCAGGTTCCCCTATTGACTCTGCAGCAATAACACCAACTGCTACTCCAAGTTCTACAAGGGAACCTGATGCCATATCACGGCCATAGCAACGCTGACAAACACCTTTCTTAGATCCGCAGGCCAAGACAGAGCGTATCTTCATCTTTTCAATACCCAAATTTTCTAATTTCTGAGCTATTTTTCCTGTAATCTCTTCATTCACATTTACGATTACTTCATTTGTATCGGGGCAAGACACAGTTTCTAAAGAAATGCGCCCGACAATCCTGTCCACAAATGGCTCAACAAGTTCGCCATTCTCAACGATGGCTGAAACATTTATCCCCTTTAATGTTCCACAATCATATTCATCTATAATGACTTCCTGAGAAACATCAACAAGTTTACGGGTTAGATAACCAGAATTTGCAGTCTTCAAGGCTGTATCTGCCAGACCTTTTCGTGCTCCATGAGTAGAGATAAAATATTGTAAGACATTGAGCCCCTCACGTAAATTCGAAATAATCGGCGTCTCAATAATTTCTCCAGACGGTTTGCTCATCAAGCCCCGCATGCCTGCCAATTGACGAATCTGCTGTTTGTTCCCACGTGAGCCTGAGTCAGACATAACAAATAAAGGGTTCAATTTACCCCTTTGTAAACTGACTTTTCGCATATTCTCAATCATCGCAATTGATATTCTATCTGTAAGAGAACCCCATATTTCGACAACACGATTAAAACGTTCTCTTGCCGAGACAATTCCCTCTTTATAAAGATTTTCGACATGCTGGACTTCTTCTTGAGCTTTCTCAACAAATGTTGATTTTTCTTCAGGAATAATAAAATCATCTATTCCTAAAGAAAAACCTGCCATTGTAGCATAATGAAAGCCCAGTTCCTTCATCTCATCCAATATCTTCACTGTAGATTCAGAACCCAGCATCAAATAAACGTAGTAAACTAGTCTTTCAAGCCCCTTCTTTTTTAAATTACCATTAATAAAAGGGATTCTATCAGGAAGAATACCGTTGAGGATAATCCTTCCGGGAGTTGTTTCGATAATCCCATTATCAATTTCCACTACAGGGCATGACAATACTGCTTGATCATCATAAAAAGTCGATAAATTCATAAAATGACCATTGAATCTCATCCTTATATTTGCTTGAAGCCCAACTTCTTTACTTTCTAGTGCTAATAAAACCTCATCACCAGAACTAAACATACGGCCTTCTCCTTTTTTCCCTTTCATTTCCAAGCTCAAATAATAGCACCCCAAAACCATATCCTGGCTTGGAATAGCTAACGGCTTACCGTTAGCAGGAGAAAGAATGTTATGCGTGGAGAGCATTAAAGCCTTAGCTTCAATCTGGGCTTCAACAGAAAGAGGAACATGAACAGCCATCTGGTCTCCATCAAAATCCGCATTAAAGCCGGCACAAACTAACGGATGAATCCGAATGGCCTTTCCTTCAATCAAAAGAGGTTCAAATGCCTGAATCCCCAAACGGTGAAGAGTAGGTGCTCGGTTTAATAATATAGGATGTTCTTTAACAACTTCTTCCAGATAATCCCAAACTTCAGGCTTTTCTTGTTCATGCCATTCTCTGGCAACTTTCACGCTTGGAACAAGTCCTTCTTTTTCTAATTTATGGAAAATAAAAGGTTTAAATAACTCCAAAGCCATCTTTTTCGGTAATCCACACTGGTTGAGCTTAAGCTCAGGTCCGACAACAATAACTGATCTACCTGAATAATCAACTCGCTTACCAAGAAGATTCTGACGAAATCGCCCTTGTTTCCCTCTAAGTGCCTCACTTAAAGATTTTAGAGGTCTTCTATTTGCCCCTAGGTGGATACGGCCTCTTTTTCCATTATCAAAAAGAGCATCGACTGCTTCTTGAAGCATTCTTTTCTCATTGCGAATAATTAACTCCGGCGCCTTCAGCTCAATTAGCTTTTTCAAACGATTATTTCTGTTAATCACCCTGCGGTAAAGATCATTCAGATCAGAAGTTGCAAAACGGCCGCCATCTAAGCGGACCAAAGGCCTTAAATCTGGAGGAATGACAGGAATAACGTCAAGAATCATCCACTCAGGATGGTTCCCGGATATCTTGAGAGCTTTGAAAACCCTTAGTCTCTTTGCATGACGAAGCTTCCTCTGCTGAGAAGTCTCTTCTTTCATAAGCTTTCTCAACCGTTCACTTTCTTGATTTATATCAATCCGCTCAAGAAGTTTTTTTATTGCTTCAGCTCCAATCGAAACATCAAACTCGTCCCCATATTTTTCCTGTGCATCTTTATTTTCTTCCTCGGTCAAAAGCTGTCTTTCGTGGAGAGGTGTTTCCCCTGGATTAATTACAATGTAAGACTCAAAATACAGAACTTTCTCCAGATCTTTTATAGAAAGGTCAAGAACAAGCCCTATGCGGCTTGGGGCTCCCTTAAAAAACCATATATGAGCTACTGGAGATGCAAGCTGAATATGGCCCATTCTCTCTCGGCGAACTTTAGAACGTGTCACTTCGACTCCACATCTCTCACAAATAATTCCCCTGTACTTCATACGCTTGTACTTTCCACAAAGGCATTCATAATCATTAATTGGACCGAAAATTTTCGCACAGAAAAGCCCGTCTTTCTCAGGTTTAAACGTCCTGTAATTGATAGTTTCAGGTTTTGTTACTTCCCCCCATGACCAGTTCTTTATTCTTTCTGGTGATGCAATACTTATTCTCACTTGGTCAAAATCGATTCTCGGGCTCCCTCCTAGCGAATGCCTAATATCCATTATCAATCTCCTTTTAGAATTTGAGGGACATCTATTCCCCAAGGTAAAATTTCCTCTTTTTCTGCTTTCTCCAATTCAACATTCAAACCCAGACTTTGCAGCTCACGAATAAGAACATTGACTGATTCAGGAAGACCTGGCTTAAAATCCAGATCTCCTTTAACTATTGCTTCATAGATTTTAGCTCTTCCCTCGACATCATCCGACTTTACTGTCAACATCTCCTGGAGAGTATAAGCTGATCCATATGCTTCTAAGGCCCAAACTTCCATCTCTCCAAATCGCTGCCCACCAAATTGAGCCTTCCCTCCTAAAGGCTGCTGGGTTATAAGCGAATAAGGCCCAGTAGAGCGAGCATGAATCTTGTCATCAACAAGATGATATAGTTTCATTATGTAGGTATAACCAACGGTTATTTCACTATCAAACAATTCTCCAGTTATTCCATCATAAAGAGGGATTTTTCCTGATGATGGCAGACCTGCCTTCTCAAGAAGGTCTTTTATCTCTTTTTCTGAAATCCCATCAAATACCGGTGTAGAAATCCAAATGCCAAGTTTTTTCGCAGCCCAGCCAAGATGTGTCTCTAAAATCTGGCCTACGTTCATCCTTGACGGAACACCGAGAGGATTTAACACAATTTCTACAGGTCTTCCGTCAGGCAAACGTGGCATGTCTTCTTCAGGAACGATCTTAGCAACAATGCCTTTATTGCCATGTCGGCCAGAGATCTTATCTCCAACTGAAAGTTTCCGCTTCATTGCAATATAGACTTTAATGGCCTGAATCACTCCTGGAGCCAATTCGTCGCCTTTTTTAAGAGTATCAATTTTCTCTTTTTGGACAGATCTTAAAGCTTCAATCTGACGTTTGACCTTCTTCTTGATATCATTTATTTTCCTTTCTCGTTCAGGATCTTCCTTAATTCTTAATTTTGATAGATCTTCTGGCTTCAATTTATTTAATATTTTATCAGTTAATTTTGTTCCTTTTTTCAGTTGTTGACCGGAAAGATTTTGATCCTTTTCCAGTAATTGTCCTTTAATAATACTCTTTACTTTTCTCCATTTTTCGCCTCCAAGTATACTTATTTCATCATCAAGATTTCTTATCATCCTGGCTATTTCATCTTTTTCTATCGCCTTTGCACGCGGTCCTTTTTCAATACCACGTCTTGAGAAAACACGGACATCAATGATTGTCCCTTCGATTCCAGGTGAACAATATAAAGAAGCATCCTTTACATCTAGAGCTTTCTCTCCAAATATCGCTTTCAGGAGTTTTTCCTCTGGCGAGAGCTGGGTTTCCCCTTTGGGAGCAATCTTTCCTACTAAGATATCCCCGGATTTAACATTGGCACCTATCCTTACTATGCCATTCTCATCCAGATTGTGCAGGAGATCTTCTGGAACATTAGGAATATCCCTTGTAATTTCTTCTGGCCCTAATTTTGTATCCCTGGCCTCAATAGATTCTTCGATAATATGAATAGATGTAAAGATATCATCTTTAATGAGTTTTTCACTGACAATTATAGCATCCTCAAAGTTATATCCTCTCCAGGGCATGAATGCACATAAAACATTTCTGCCAAGAGCTAATTCACCCATATCTGTACAAGAACTATCTGCTAAAATCTGGCCTTCAACTACGTTGTCACCTTTTTTGACAATGGGACGATGGTTTAAACATGTATTTTGGTTTGTCCTTAAAAATTTTGTTAGCAAATAGAGGTCTGTCCCGACTTCATATACTTTAGCACTCTCTTTTTCATCCACACGAATTATAATTCTTTCTGCATCCACAAATTCAACAATTCCTGACCGCTTGCAAATTATGACATCCCTTGAACCTATGGCTGTAAAGTGCTCAATTCCTGTTCCGACAAGGGGGGCCTCAGTTTTATGAAGCGGCACAGCCTGTCTCTGCATGTTTGACCCCATTAAAGCACGATTTGCATCATCATGTTCTAAGAAGGGAACTAAAGAAGCAGAGAGTGAAACAAGCTGTTTAGGAGAAACATCAATATAGTCTATTCTTTCTCGGGGAATAACCTTAAAATTGCCTCCCTGTCTTGCACTAACGATTTCATTCTGAAAAAAACCTTTTTCATCGACCAAAGTATTCGCCTGTGCAATATTATATTTCTCTTCTTCCCAAGCAGTTAGGTAGAAACAGTAAGGCTCCACAGCTGGTAAATATTTTGTGTTATTTTTCTTTAACTTTTCTATTTCCTTCTCTAGTTTATATTTCTCAACAATCTCACCAACTTTAAATGAACTACCTCCAGGATGGAGGATTTTTACATAATCCTCGACTTTTCCATCCTTCACTTTTCTATATGGCGTCTCAATAAAACCGAATTCATTTACACGCGCAAAGCTACTCAAAGAAGAAATCAATCCTATATTAGGTCCTTCAGGTGTCTCAATAGGGCAGATTCTGCCGTAGTGTGAAGATTGAATATCTCTCACTTCGAAACCTGCACGTTCACGGCTCAGTCCTCCAGGCCCCAATGCACTAAGCCGTCTCTTATGTGTAACTTCAGAAAGACTGTTTATCTGATCCATAAATTGAGACAGCTGAGAACTCCCGAAAAATTCCTTCAGCGCAGCAATAACAGGCTTTGAGTTAATTAGATCTTGAGGCATAGCTGAGGCTAGGTCCGTGGCAATAGTCATTTTTTCCTTAATGGTTCTCTCCATTCGGGTCAATCCAATCCGGAAAGCATTCTCTACAAGTTCTCCCACTGACCGGACACGTCGATTTCCTAAATGGTCTATGTTGTCAACAACTCCCTCTCCAACACGTAACCGGAGTAAATATTTAACAACTTCGACAAAATCTAAAGGCGCCAAAGTTTTTTCATCTAAAGAATTATCAAGGCCAAGTTTTATATTCATCTTTAGGCGGCCAATTCGTGAAAAGTTATACCTGCGTACATTAAAGAACAAATTGTGAAACAAATTATGAGCGCTTTCTATTGTATGAGGTTCGCCCGGCCTCAACTTTTTATAGATTTCATCCAAAGCATGATTGGCATCTTTCCCTTCATCTTTTTTTAACGTATTAGAGATAATTGATCCAATTCTATCTTTATCAGGAAAAAATACTTTGAGAGGCTCCCTTTGATTAGCTATTTGATCAAGCTGTGTTTCGCTGATTTCTTCATTACTGTTAATTATATCCTCAATAGAAGAAACTGAGAAAACTCCCTCAAATTCTTTTTTCACCAGAAGAACTTTATCAATCTTGAGATCCTCCAATTTTTGCAATATTTCTTTATTGATCTTCTTTTTTGCATGAAGTATTACTTTCTTTGATGAAGGATCAACAACGTTTTCTCCTACTGTCTTCCCAATAAGATTTTCTGTAACTTCCCAATAGAGATTCCCGTTTTCAGGAAAAATTTTATGAGTCTTATAAAAAAGAGATAAAATCTCTTCATCCGATCCAAAACCTAAGGCCTTTAAAAAGACACTGACAAGAAATTTCTTTTTTCTGTCTAACCTGACATACAATAAGTTTTTACTATCATACTCAAACTCAACCCAGGCTCCTCTATAAGGAATGATTTTTGCGATATAAAAATCTTTCCCCTCTCCAGGCCTAAAAAAGACACCCGGGGACCTCTGGAGTTGACTGACAATAACTCTTTCAATGCCATTAAAAATAAATGTTCCTTTATCAGTCATTAATGGGATATCCCCAAAATAAACTTCTTGCTCCTTAATGTGTTTTAACCTTTTTGCCTTAGTTGCGAGGTCCTTTTCCCAACAAACCAATCTTATTTTTATTTTTAACGGTATGGCGTAAGTATATCCCTTCTGGAGACACTCACTAGAGCTGTATTTCATTTTCAGCCCAACTTTATCTCCACAGTATTCACAAAGTGGAATTTCTATTTTTTTTATAGCACCACAGTAAGGACAGATTTCTTTTTCTGTAACCTCAACATCTGGGGGTAGGAGTACTCCGCAGCTATTGCACCGGCGTCGTGAATTCTCTACGCCTTTTAATCGGCCGCATTTACACTCCCAATTTCCGATAGAATAACTTATAAAATCCAATTGAGTCATTTCTTTAAAATCTGAAATGGGAAATATATCCTTAAAAGCAGCCTGTAATCCAGTTTCTTTTCTTTCCTCAGGCAATAATTCCATCTGAAGAAATTCTGCATATGACAGCTTCTGAATAGCAAGCATGTCAGGCATAGGAAAAGTCCCCTTAATTTTGGAGAAATCGACTCTTTTTCGATAAATGTTCTTTAATTCATTAAGCATGTTTACTCTCTAAGAAGGGATTGAATTATTTTCAATAGACTCTATCCATTCAAAAATTCCTGGCTTATTGTAATTCTATAGTAGCCCCAACCTCTTCGAATTTTTTCTTAATCTCTTCAGCTTCATCCTTAGAAATGCCTTCTTTTACAGGCTTTGGGGCATTATCCACAAGGTCCTTGGCCTCTTTTAAACCAAGACTGGTTACTTCTCTCACTGTTTTGATGACATTAATTTTTTTATCACCGATTTCCTTTAATATTACAGCAAATTCTGTTTTTTCTTCTTCTTGAGCTTCTCCCTGAGACACACCAGCTACAGCTACGGGTGCTGCAGCAACAGCTGCACTCACGCCATATCTCTCTTCAAATTCTTTGATGTAATCAGCGAGTTCCAATACAGTCAGGTTATCCAAATGTTCAAAGAATTGCTTTTTTGATAATTTTGTTGTTTTCTCCTTTTTCTCCTTGGTGCTGTCATTAGGTTCTTTTGTTTGTGCTTTAGGCATTTTTACCTCCAACTCTATTTTTTTGATTTTAATTGACTCAACATGCTGCTTACACTATTGAAAGGGGCTTGCCAAGTCTTTATTAATTTTTTTAATGGGCATGCCATTAAAAAACCAATTTTTGCTAATAAATCTTCTCGTGAACCCCAATTAGAAATCTCATAAAATCTTTCCTTGGGGAAAAATTGTCCTTCTATCAATCCTGCTTTTACACTTAGAACTCTGTGTTGTAAAGAAAAATTCCTGATTAAACATGCTAAACTTATGGAATCCTTGGAAGCAAAAGCAATTGCTGTGGGTCCGCGAAAAAATTGTTTTATTTCTTCAGGGAACTCTCCATCTAAAGCCCTGATTGCCAGTCTGTTTTTAACAACCATGATAGAAAATGATTTCTCTCGTAATTTCCTTCGTAATTCTACAGATTGAAGAACCGACATTTTTACAAAATCCAAAAGATAAAAAGAGTCGTATTTCTTAAAGATATTTTTTATCTCTTCTATCTGTTTTTCTTTTTTCTGTCTCTTAACACTCACTTTCCCATCTCCTACTTCTCTATTATGCTTTCAGACATTTTGAGGGAAGGTCCCATCGTCGAAGAAAGATGGATATTTTTTATATATTTGCCTTTTGCTGCAGGGGGTTTTGCTTGAACAATCGCCTGAATAAAAGCTTTTATGTTTTCTTTTAGCTTATCTTCAATAAAAGAAACTTTCCCAACCGAAGAATGAATAATAGCTGTTTTATCAACTCTAAATTCCACCCTACCTGCTTTTATTTCATTTATAGCTTTTTTAACATCAAATGTCACTGTTCCGGATTTTGGATTAGGCATCAGACCTTTCGGGCCAAGAGTTCGTCCAAGCTTACCAACCCCTCTCATCATATCCGGAGTGGCAACGACAGCATCAAAATCAGACCAACCTTTAGATATCTTCTCTATCAACTCTTCTCCTCCAACATAATCAGCACCTACCTCTTCAGCCTCACCGATTTTCTCGCCCGAAGCAATAACACACACCTTTTTTGTCTTCCCTGTCCCATAGGGAAGAACAATTGTGCCTCTGACTATCTGGTCAGAATGTTTCGGGTCAATGCCTAAACGAATAGAAATATCAACAGATTCATCAAACTTTGCATAGCTGAGTTTCTTTACGAGATTTACACATTCTTCTAAAGAGAACTCTTTTTTTTCTATCGACTCCACAGCCTTAACGTATTTTTTTCCTCTTTTAAGCACTTAAAACTCCAATCCCATATTTTTTGCTGTACCTTCTATTATTTTTTTGGCAGCATCCAAATCATTAGCATTTAAATCCTGCATTTTTATCTTAGCAATCTCCTCGATTTGTTTCTGTGTAACCTTTCCTACCTTTTCTTGATTAGGGGTCCCAGAACCTTTTGCAATACCAGCAGCCTTTTTTAAAAGATAGGAAGCTGGAGGAGATTTAATTATAAAATTGAAACTCCTGTCTTTAAATACAGTAATAACAACAGGAACAATAGTCCCAGATTCCATCTTACTTGTTTTATTATTAAACTGGCGTACAAAATCCATAATAGGGACATTATTCTGGCCAAGCGCGGGTCCTACTGGAGGTGCAGGGCTGGCCTGGCCGGCTTCAATCTGCAGTTTGATTTTCGCGACAATTTCTTTGGCCATTTTCCCTCCTAAATCTTCTCCACTTGTAAGAATTCTAACTCCACAGGAGTTGAACGGCCAAAAATGGTTACCAATACCTTCAAGGTATTTCTTTCATGATTGACCTCTTCAACAATCCCATTAAAATTAAAAAAAGGACCATCTATGATCCGAACGGCTTCTCCTTTATCGAAAGTATGTTTAGGTTTTGGTTTCTCAGATGTGCTTTCCATATGTTCAACAATTTGCTTTACTTCTTCTTTGCTTAAAGGCGAGGGGCGATTTCCTGAACCTACAAAACCAGTAACTTTGGGAGTCTCACGAATAACCATCCAATTCTCGTCTGTCATCTCCATTTCAATTAAAATATAGCCCGGATATGACCTCTTAGTTGAAACAACTTTCCTTCCCCCCTTGATTTCTACAACCCCTTCAGTAGGAATAATAATTCTACTAATCTGATCTTCAATATTCAAGTCAGAAGCTCGCTGCTGGATAGACTCAGCCACAAAACTTTCGAAACCTGAATAAGTATGAACTACATACCAATTTTTTGCCATTTTTCTATGAAAATATTGATTTTATTTGAGTAATCACCCATGAGAAAATAACATCCATAAAAAAAAGATAAAATCCGAAGAATATGCTAGCAAAAATAACCACAAGAGTTGTACTGTATACCTCGTTTCGGGAAGGCCATGTGACTTTTTTTATTTCGGCCTTGATTTCTCTAAAAAAAGGAAATATTCGTTTATACCATCTCATTTTTTGATTCATGCTTTACTCTTTTTAGATGTTAAAATTTTTTCTAAACAGGTTTTTTTATTTTCTAAATAATCCAAAATCTTGGATATCTGTTTCCAATTTTAACTGGCAGGTGAGGCAGGACTCGAACCCGCAACCGTCGGTTTTGGAGACCGATGCTCTAGCCAGTTGAGCTACTCACCTGAACTCTTTCTCCTCCTTATTTGTAACTTGTTATCGGCAATTAATAATAATTTAAAAAATGTCATCTAACTTCTTTGTGCATAACATGCTTTTTGCAAAATTTACAGTATTTTTTTTGCTCAATTTTATCAGTCTGCTTCTTCTTATTTCTTGTAGTAGTATAATTTCTCCGTTTACAATCAACACATTGTAGTATTACTATATCTCTCATATCATTAACCAATTGTAGTCATCACCGGTTATCAGGATTTAAAGGCAAGCGCTCGGTCATTCCAATATCTCAGTAAC
>CAZYMU010000054.1:0-10930 GCA_964648465.1 uncultured Eubacteriales bacterium
TCTGCCTATAGAGGAAATGTCTTAGTTAAAATATTTAAGTTGCGGAATCGCTGATATAGACCTTCTCTCTTCATTAGGTTAGAATAGAATAAAAATAATTTTGAAGAGGAGGAATTGTTGAGACTTAAAGGTGTTCTATTTGATTTGGATGGTACTGTTGTGGATGTTCCGTACGATTGGAGCCATATAAAAAAAAAGTTAGCCACTCAAGGCAAACCAATTCTTCATTTTATTCATAACTTGAAGGAACCGGAGAAAACTGAAAAATTGAAAGTGCTGGAGAAATATGAGAAGAAAGCCACTCTTCAAGCAGTTTTAAAAGAGGGAATGTTAGAATTTTTAGATTTATTAAAAGAAAAAGGAATAAAAAAAGCTTTAGTTACAAATAATTCGAAGGAAAATGTGTCGTATATATTAAATAAATTTAAACTAGAATTTGATTGCCTGATTACACGAGAAAGTGGATTTTGGAAACCTTCGGGAGATCCTATAATTACAGCAGTGAAAAAGTTGGGAGTAAAAAAGGAAGAGTGCTGTGTGGTTGGTGATTCCCATTTTGATATTCAGGCTGCAAAAGAAGCCGGGATCAGGAAGGTTTTTATATTGAATGATGATAAAGAAAGATTTAATTCAACTTCAGTCGAAGTTTTTAAAGATGTAGAAAGTCTCAAAATGAGAATAAAACAGCTTCTTTAAATAAAATGCCTTATTTGATTAAGCACCGAAGGAAAAATGTCCAGTAAAGTATATTTCATACCTGCTTCGGGTGAAGAGAGCTCCAAGCTTATCTCGGAAAAAACAGATAAACTTTTCCTCGAGCTTGGATTGAACGATAAAATTGAGAAAGGCTATTTTGTTGGACTTAAAATTCATTTTGGGGAAAAAGGTAATAAAGGCTATATAAAACCTCACTGGCTATTGAATATGATAAACAGCATAAAAAAGAAGACGTCACGTGTGTTTATAACCGACACAAATACTCTTTATATTGGACACAGATCTAATTCCATTGATCATCTTAACTTGGCCTGGGGACATGGTTTCAGCCATGCTGCGCTCGGGATACCGATTCTCATAGCTGATGGTCTCATCGGCCGTGATTATGGTGAAATCGAAGCAAATCTCTTGCGTATAAACTCAGCCAAAATAGGCAGTGCTTTTATTAATAGTGATGTGCTTTTGTGTCTGAGTCATTTTACTGGCCATATGCTGACAGGTTTTGGTGCAGCCTTAAAGAATTTAGGGATGGGATGTGCATCCCGTGCGGGCAAGCTTGAACAACATTCTGATGTTCACCCCATGGTCAATGCTGATCTATGTACGAATTGTTCGACTTGTATTAATTATTGCCCTACAGGAGCTATTATTCAAAAAGAGGATAGTGCTTTTATTTTGGAGGAAAAGTGTATTGGATGTGGAGAATGTCTTGTAGTCTGCAGTGTTGGGGCAATTCGATTAAGCTGGGATGAAGATACAAGACGTATTCAGGAAAAAATGACAGAATATGCCTATTGTGCATGGAAAAATTTTAAAGGGAAGATAGGTTTTATAAATTTTTTAATTAATGTCACTAGGAATTGTGACTGTATGGCAACAAAGGAGCCAGCAGTAATAGAGGACATAGGTATTCTAAGTTCTCTTGATCCTGTAGCTATTGATCAAGCATCTGTTGATCTTATAGAAAAGCGGAATACCAAAGGCCTATCAAGAATAACTCATAATGTAGATTGGTCTATACAGATCAAACATGGAGAGAGAATCGGATTGGGTAGCACTGATTATGAATTGGTTGAAGTAGATTGAAGGCTTTCTATAATAATAGATGTCTGATTAGAGAGTAAAAAAAGTTTAAGGTGGTCGGGGCGGTGGGATTTGAACCCACGACCCCAGCGTCCCGAACGCTGTGCGCTAGCCAGACTGCGCTACGCCCCGGTTTTATCCAATAAGCTGAATAATTCACGTCAATTATAACGGCAATCAAGAAATGAGTAAAGAATGAAAAAAAGCATAATATTTATGGATTGGAAAAGTTTAATACGGAATTTTGTAAATAAAGCTATTTTGGAAGGTAATATAAAGGATGTTGAACCTCGAATTTGTTTGCATAAAAAGCAAAAGTAGCATAGAAGATGTGACAAAATGCGACAAAAAGCGACAAAAAGGGGAATTTGTTTGAAAATTATTGACAAATATTTTTTTTTGTTTAAATTATAAATTATATTTTAAAGAAAGAGTGAAAAAGGTGTGGATAATGTCGCAAAAGTGTAAAGGGGGACAATAATAGAGCCTGAGAGAGAAAAGAACAAGTATCTTTCAATTCCTAAATCTGTTTTTATAACATTTTTTATTGTAATTTTTATTTTTATCTTGATTTCTATTTTACTTACAAATTCCCATGATGATAAAAAAAACCTAAATTCAAAGAATGATGATCTTTTTCCCCTTGTGAATGAGGCGGAAGGTGTCATGTATATTATCAAGTCTAGAGAAAATATTGATAGCATGAATATCCATAGGGTACATATCAAAGTAGATATGCCTGAAAAGATGTCTCATGAGAAATTAAAAGCTGTAGCTCAAAAAATTGTTAAAGATACAATTGCACATGAAAAGTGCAATACTATTGCCATTGATTTTGGACCCTACGGTTATGTAGATTTTGCCCCTTATGGAAATTGGCTAAAAATTTCCAATAGACTACCGAATAATTACAATAATTATAGGTTTAAATATATTTTCTTTGAGTAAATTGTTATATATGCAGTTCTATTAGGTCTTCATCCTGGAGGATATAGTTTCGGTTGACTTTTTGCCCTGGGAATTTATGTTTTTCCCATATCCTGGCGAATTTCAATTTATGAAAAAAATCTATGTTTTTTCCTTTCGTACTCGATGCTGTTTTTAATTTTTTTTCGGTTTCGAAATACTGCAGCGGTAGATTTGTAGACATCCTCACTTTTCTTTGTATGATTATATCCGAACATCATGCTATTTTTAAAATTTTATGTTATTAATCTGATAAATTTTTTGAGATGTTTTTTTAATTCGAAGAAAATGCTTATTTCCCCATATTTTTGGAACGATTTTACTTTACAAAATTTTATATTTTGGATATAATTATGAACTGAAAAATGCATTCATTGGGTTACCTGAAATCTCACTCTCCTTAACCTTCTTTTTTTCTTAAATCAAGAGGAAATGATCGAAAAAAAATACACAGCACAGAGTATAAAAGTACTAAAAGGGCTTGAGGCTGTCCGCAAGCGTCCAGCCATGTATATTGGAACTACAGGGCTTGATGGACTTCACCATTTAGTCTATGAAGTTGTTGATAATAGTATTGATGAAGCTCTAGCTGGATTTTGCTCCAAGATTGACGTTGTTGTCCATGTGGACTGCAGTGTTACAGTTATTGATGATGGGCGCGGTATTCCAGTCGGAATGCATAAAAAAGCGAGAAAGCCTGCTGCAGAACTTGTAATGACCACTCTTCATTCAGGGGGGAAGTTTGATCATAAATCTTATCAGGTTTCCGGAGGACTTCACGGAGTGGGTGTTTCTGTTGTGAACGCTCTATCAGAGCGGCTTAACCTGGAAGTCAAGAGAAATGGAGGCGTTTATACTCAAAATTATGAAAAAGGTAAAGCTGTTTCAAAATTAAAGAGGATTGGAAAAACAAAAAAAACTGGTACAAAAGTCACATTTAAGCCTGATCCTGAGATATTCTCTTACATAGATTTTAATTTTGATATTTTAAGCAAGAGACTGAGAGAGCTTTCTTTCCTTAATAGAGGGCTTAAAATATCCATTGTAGATGAACGATCCGATACAAGGCATGATTTTCATTATAAAGGTGGCATTAAAGAATTTGTCCAGTACCTCAATAAAAACAAGACTGCTCTTTCCCCGAAGCCAATATATTTCGAGTGTGTAAAAAATGGTGCTATTATTGAGATGGCTCTCCAGTATAATACTGGTTATTCAGAGACGATATTTTCTTTTGTAAACAATATTCATACCCAGGAAGGGGGAACTCATCTTATTGGATTCAAAGCAGGGTTAACTCGTTCCATAAATAATTATGCCAACACTAATAAATTAATAAAAGATTTGAAACAGAATTTTAGTGGAGATGATACACGGGAAGGATTGTGTGCAGTTTTGAGTTTGAAGATTAAAAATCCGCAATTTGAGGGTCAGACAAAAACTAAACTTGGAAATAGTGAAGTCAAAGGAATTGTAGAATCAATAATAAACGAGCAGCTCTCAATT
Source organism: uncultured Eubacteriales bacterium (assembly GCA_964648465.1). Lineage (GTDB taxonomy): Bacteria > Acidobacteriota > Aminicenantia > Aminicenantales > Aminicenantaceae > Aminicenans. The sequence goes on from CAZYMU010000054.1 coordinate 4,273, forward strand.
TATTTTGAAGAGAACCCGACTATTACAAGGAAACTTATTCTTAAAATCTTGGATGCAGCCCGGGCAAGGGAAGCTGCTCGAAATGCGAGGGAACTGGCACGGAGAAAAGGAGTTTTGGAGTCTACCTCACTTCCAGGAAAGTTGGCTGATTGTCAGGAAAGAGATCCTGCTGCGAGCGAAATATTTCTTGTGGAAGGTGACTCTGCAGGAGGTTCTGCTAAGCAGGCTCGTGACCGGAGATTTCAAGCGATCCTCCCTCTGAAAGGAAAAATCCTAAATGTGGAAAAGGCAAGGTTTGATAAAATTATCAAGAGTGAGGAAATTGGAATCATCATTTCAGCCTTAGCGACAGGAGTTGAGCAGTCAGATTTTAATCTGGAAAAATTGCGCTATCATAAGGTTATTATAATGACAGATGCGGATGTGGATGGATCCCATATCAGGACTCTTCTTATGACATTTTTCTTCAGGCAGATGCCTCAACTGATCGAAAATGGCTATCTTTATATAGCCCAACCTCCTCTCTACAAGATATCCAAGGGGAGGTCGTCCCAGTATTTGGCAGATGAATACTCATTTGAAAAATATATAATTAAAAAAATATCAGAAGAATTCCAGCTTAAAGCCATAAAGCATAAGGAAATCATAAAAGGCGAAATATTCAGAAAATTCCTTCAGAGAGTCATTGCAAGAAAGAGTTATATTCAGATATTAGAGAGGAAAAATTATCCATATTTTCTTATTGATATTCTTGTTAATAATGATGCCAAGGATTCGGAATTTTTAGGAAAACTTGAAAAGATGGAAAAGATAAAAAATCTTCTTGCAGAAAAAGAGATTTTTTCTCTAATAGGTAAAAATGAAGAGTATGGGCTTTATGAATTGACTATTACTTTTCGGGTCAACGGTATGAATGTCTCGTGTAAGGTCAATAATGATTTGATCAATTCTGTCATGTACCAGAATCTTTATAAAATTCACAAGGAATTGGAAAGCTTTAAACCGCCTTTTCAGATGATTAGCAATGGTGAAAAGGTCAAGATTGAAAACGAATCAAAACTGCTTGAATATCTCTACCAAAAAGGGAAAAAAGGTATTGTTATCCAGAGGTATAAAGGATTGGGAGAAATGGCCCCTAAGCAGCTCTGGGAGACGACAATGGACCCGGAAGAGAGATCTTTGCTTAAAGTGTCCATCCAGGATGCTGTCGAGGCAAATAATGTTTTTTCGGTTCTTATGGGGAATGAAGTGGAGCCCCGAAGAAATTTTATTGAGAAAAATGCATTGGATGCCCAGAATCTGGATGTTTAACCTGGATTATTCATAAACACTGCCTGTTTTTTATAAAGGAGAATTGATGAGCCGTAAGTTGTCAGTAGTTAGTATTGAAAAAGAAATGAAAAAGTCTTATCTGGATTATGCGATGAGTGTAATCATAGGTCGTGCAATACCAGACGTCAAGGATGGGCTGAAACCCGTTCATCGGCGGACACTCTATGCTATGCATGAAGCCGGCAATACATGGAATAAACCATATAAAAAATCTGCCCGTATTGTTGGAGAAGTCATCGGAAAATTTCACCCGCATGGGGATATGGCTGTTTACGATACCATTGTCAGAATGGCTCAAGATTTTAGTCTTCGATATCCTCTTATAGACGGCCAGGGTAATTTTGGTTCAATCGACGGGGATCCTCCTGCTGCAATGCGGTACACCGAAGTCAGGATGAAAAAGATGGCACAGGGACTCCTGGCTGATTTGGAAAAGAATACGGTTAATTTTGTTCCGAACTATGATGAAAGCTTGAAAATGCCTGAAGTCCTTCCTGCTAAATTCCCGAATCTGCTTGTAAACGGAGGATCAGGAATCGCTGTTGGTATGGCAACGAATATTCCTCCTCATAATCTGGCTGAAGTTGTAGACGGCATTATTTATCTGATCAAGCATCAAAAGGCAAATATAGAGAAAATCATGCAGTTTGTTCCTGGCCCTGATTTTCCTACCGGCGGATATGTGTTTGGTATGGATGGGATAAAAAGTGCTTATACGACTGGAAGAGGCATTATAATTTTAAGGGCAAAGGCAACTATAGAAAGAGGGGGCAAGCATGAAAGAGACCGGATTGTTATATCCGAGATCCCTTATCTTGTGAATAAAGCCAGGCTCCTGGAAAATACGGCAAAGCTTGTGAATAGTAAAAAAATTGAGGGAATTGCTGATATCCGGGACGAATCTGACAGAGAAGGAATGCGCGCTGTAATCGAGATTAAAAGGGGAGAATTTCCAGAGGTGATTTTAAATAATCTCTATAAACATACAGCGCTTCAGACATCTTTTGGAATCATTCTTCTTGTTATAGTTGAAAAACAGCCGAAAATATTGGGTCTTCTGGACATAATGCGCTATTTTGTTTCCCACAGGCAGGATGTTGTTCGCCGACGCACGCGCTTTGAATTAAAAAAGGCAGAACAAAGGGCTCACATTCTTGAAGGATTGATAATTGCATTGGATAATCTGGATGAAATTATTAACCTTATCCGTTCATCCAGGACAGTGGATCAAGCAAGAAAGGGCTTGGTTACAAGGTTTGATTTGACTAAAGTACAGGCTCAAGCCATCCTGGATTTGCAGCTACAGAAGTTAACTGGATTGGAACGGGAAAAGATCCAAAAAGAGCATAAAGACTTAAAGAAACTTATTGTAAAATTGAGGAAGATTTTAGGCAGTGAAAAGATGATTCTTGATATCATAGTTGAGGAACTTAAAGAGATTAAAGAGAGATATCAAGATGAAAGAAGAACAGAGATTATTAGAGAGGAAATAACGGAAATTATGCCTGAAGATCTGATCAAGGAAGAAGAAGTAGCGGTCACTTATACATCTTCGGGTTATGTCAAACGTACTTCGCTTAGTAATTATCATTTCCAGATGCGTGGAGGTAAGGGGAGAAAAGGAATAAGTATGAAGGCTGAAGATGTGGTACAGGACTTATTTATCTGTTCTACACATAGTTATCTTTTGATATTTACAAGCAAAGGACGTCTTTACTGGTTGAAAGCCATGTATATCCCTGATGTTGGAATTTCCAGCCGAGGGAAATCCATCATGAATCTTGTACAATTTGCACCGGATGAAAAAGTCAGTTCTATAGTTGCCGTTAAAGATTTTAGTCAAGATCTTTATGTGATGATGTTGAGTTCGGACGGTCGTATGAAAAAAATCCGTTTGAGCGATTTCAGTCATATCCGCAAAGGAGGAATAATAGCCATTACTCTTGTTGCAAAAGCTGAATTATTGATGGCGAAGTTAACTGATGGGAATAAAGATATTATTATTGGAACGCGCTTGGGGAAGGCTATCAGGTTTAAGGAAAAAGAAATTAGAGCTATGGGCCGAAAGGCAGCAGGAGTAAAAGGAATAACACTTGCTCCAAAAGATCAGATTATTGGAATGGTGGTTGCGGGAGATAAAGAGAAATATATATTTACGGTTGCTAAGAAAGGATACGGAAAAAAAACAGAGACAAAACTCTATCCCTTGCGCCATAGGGGAGGAAAGGGTGTTATCAATCTTAGAGTAACTCCTAAGATTGGGAAGGCTGTAGGAATGGTTGGAATTTTTGAAGAAGAGCTGCTTTTTATAACAGAAAACGGCAAGATTATTCGGATAAAAACAGAAAAAGTGAGGTCGATAAGCAGAGCAACACAGGGAGTTAGAATAATTAACTTGGGAGAAAAAGACAAAGTGGTATCCATTGCTAAAGTCAGAGAAAATTAAGTCCATCATCTACACATAAACTATTTTTCTGGAAATTCTTTTGATATCCGGGCACTTCATCTTGCCGCCAATTTATTGTTGGCACCTAATCATTTTGGGTACAGGGCCATAAATTGAGCTTGACTTTAGAATCTTATCTTACATAAAATTGATCCAACATGAATTAAGGAGGGAATTATGGTCGAGACAATTAGCCAACTTTTTCTCAATACTATAAAAGCATATCCTAAAGATGATTTTATGCTTTATAAAGAGGAAGGGACTTATGTTCCTATCTCAACTGAAGAATTTGGGAATAGAGTAAAACATCTGTCTCTTGGGCTAAAAGATTTGGGACTTGAGGCCGGAGATAAACTTGTTATCCTTTCTGAGAATGGGCCAGAATGGGTCATGACTGATATTGCAACTTTGTGTATAGGGGCGATAACAGTGCCTATCTATACTTCTTTAGTTCCAGAACAGATCAAATACATAATTGATGATTCTGATGCAAAGATAGTTGTATGCTCGAATCAGGAACTATGGCAGAGAGTCAAGGTAGTAAAGCATGGTCTGACTAAGGTTGAACATTTCATTACATTCCAACCAGAAGCACCTGAAGGGGCAGCTACTTTAATTGAAATTCGCGAAAGGGGCAAGAAAATTGCACTTGAAAATCCAGATCTGTTTGACAGAACAGCTCTTGGAGTAAAACCCGGTGATGTTGCGTCAATCATTTATACTTCCGGAACGACTGGAATTCCTAAAGGTGTCATGCTGACTCACAGCAATTTTATCAGTAATGTAAAGACTGTAGCCGAAATAATAGGTTTTTCATATAAAGATACGGTTCTTTCTTTTTTACCTTTATCTCACGTCTTAGAGAGAATGGTCACTTTTGCTTATATATATAAAGGATGCTCCATAGGATATGCGGAATGCGTGGAGACCGTAGCTGAAAATTTGCAAGAGATTCGTCCTCACATCATGGTTAGTGTTCCACGCGTATTTGAGAAGATTTACGCAGGAGTCATGGACAATGTGCTTTCAAGCTCTGTATTAAAAAGGAAGATATTCTTCTGGGCAGTAAACATTGGAAAGAAGTATGGTGCAAAGGAAGTAAATAAACAGCCTATATCCGGATATCTTCGATTCAGACGGAAAATAGCCAACAAGCTTGTGTTTTCCAAGATTATTGAAAAGACAGGGGGAAGAATCAGATTCTTTGTCTCCGGAGGTGCTGCACTTTCCAAGGATATTGCAGAATTTTTTTATGCTATAGGGTTAATAGTCTTAGAGGGATATGGGTTAACAGAGACTTCTCCTGTTATCTCTGTCAATACTCTAGATAATTTGAGGTTTGGGGCTGTGGGGAAGGTTATTCCTAATGTAGAAGTTAAGATCGCCGGAGACGGAGAGATTTTGACAAGGGGACCAAATGTGATGAAAGGATACTATAAAAAAGAGCTTGAGACCCGGGAAGCCATCAAGGACGGATGGTTTTACACTGGAGATATTGGCTATCTGGATGAGGATGGCTATCTTGTTATTACGGACAGGAAAAAAGACATCTTTGTTACATCCGGCGGAAAAAACGTCGCTCCCCAACTGATTGAGAATATATTGAAAACAAATCTTTATGTTTCAAATGCTGTTGTTGTTGGAGATAATCGAAGATTCATTTCTGCTCTTATTATTCCGAATTTTGAAAAGCTTGAGGAATATGCTAAAGCCAACAATATTGTTTATGAAAATGCATCCGATTTAGTGAAGAATGATAAAATTGTTGAATTTATACAGCAGGAAATTGATCGGACTTCGATATCTCTTGCTTCTTATGAAAAAGTAAAAAAAATTGCCCTCCTTGAAAGAGAGTTTGAAATAGAGGAAGGGGAAATAACTCCTTCGCTAAAAGTTAAGAGAAATATCATCGGGGAAAAATACGAAAACCTGATTTATTCAATCTATGAAGAATAAACTAATCTGCTTAAGCTGGTTTTTTTAACCAGTACAATATCCTGCCGCAGTTTTCACATAGGATAATTGAATTCTTTGCCTTTAATTCGTTCAGGACTTGGGGCCTGATACGTATTTGACACATCGAACAGAAGTCATCCTTTACAGGAGAGAGAGCAATATGGTTTTTTTTGATAAAAATCTTTTGATAAAGCTTTATTTGTTGGGAAGGAAGTTTATGGATGAGCAAATCTTTCTCATTGAGTAAGTTCTTCTTTTTTTCCTCAATCTCTATTTTCTTTTGAAATAGCTCCTCTTTCTTCTTTAAGAGTTTCGTTTTTTCCTGCTCAGCTATCATGCTGGCCTTTCTAATTTCTTCCACTATATCATCTGCAGCGAGCATTTTACTGATTTCTTCTTCTTCCATAGAATCGATTTTCTTCTTATTTTCTTCGATTTCTTTGATAAGAGAGCTGTATTCCTTGTTTGACTTTACCCCGGTGAGCTGGTGCTTGTATTTGGATATTAGTGCTGAGATGTTCTGGATTTCAGAATCTATTTCCCGCCTGTTTTTTTGGTTAATGAGGAGTTTTTCTTTAGCTTGAGAGACCGTTTGAAAGAGTGTATCAATTTCTCCATCTATTTTTTTTGTCTGGGATGGGATATTATCGAGGAAATGAGAGACTTCTATTATTTCAGTATCAATATTTTGCAACCAAATCAATTTGTTAAAGTCAATATCCACATTTTTTCCTCTAGGAGAAAATGGGCCTACCAGGATTCGAACCTGGGACCTGCCGGTTATGAGCCGGTGGCTCTACCGCTGAGCTATAGGCCCTAGCTTTTCTTATAACAAATATAAAATATCAAGTCAATTGGTAACGGAAATTCCCAGCGATTCCGCAACTTCACACAAAAAGCGAAAATCTCTCTTAAGATAGAATG
>CAZYMU010000055.1:0-10492 GCA_964648465.1 uncultured Eubacteriales bacterium
TGTTGGCACTGGCATACGTATGAAAATCATTTAGAATCACCAGATTGTTCTAAGCGCTCGACAATATTTATTTCGTCTTCGCTCAAACCGCATAGCTCATAGACAAGATGATCGATTTGACGGTAAGTTGTAGTGATGATATTTTGTAGCACGATTCGCTTCGACTCCGTCCGAGCTACCTGTAGCTGTCCAACTAATCCAATCATCTCAACTACGAGCTTCAACATGTCGTCATGCTGTTTCTTCTCCATCATCTTGCCACAATTCTAAACCAGGACACGTTTGAAGGCAAGATGGAACCGATTAAGTGGGAATTTCATGAGACTGATTTTGAAGACAAATCACTTACAACCCGCTCTACTGCCGCAATTGCGGCAAGGGCTGTTCCCCGATCACATTTTTGGCCTAAACGCTTTTCACGACCTGGATGAATCAGGTTGCGGTATTCCCTTGCAAGCCTTGCTTGTTTTGCTGTGTCCTCTCCAATTATTTCTAGTTTGGCTGCTACTTCAATAAATGAATAAAGGTTCCAACAATCTAGATTTATACCAGTTTTCTTGTTATGTATTCCCTTATCTATAAGAATGTCAACCGCTTTTCTCACCTCTTTTTTATCATGTTGGTCTAGCCCCCATAACAATAATGCTTCAATTACAGAACCCGCAATAACTGTAGATGCCTTCCATTCTCCATTGGAAAGTGCTTGATTTGTGGCACTAATGTCAATTCTAAGATTTGTTCTTAAATCATCATCCTCAATAAAGATCAATTCAGCGGTATCTTTAGAGGGAATTTCATCAGGACACATAGATAATGCTTGCCGTATAAATGAGATAGGATTGTAATCACCAAAACGTGGAATTTCATTAAGTCCATAGTCTCTTAGTTTCCATATTTCAAGGGTATTTTTAATAGCCGCGACTGATGCAACAAATTCCGTGTATTGTTCTCTGGATAAAACCAATAGTTCTGATGGCAATTGAGCTATCAAGTCAACAACTCCTGCACATGGATGTTGGTCTAGTCTATTCAATGAAAATCCTTTTCCGCCTGAATCAGTTTGCAATTTTGCCTTAGGGATAGTTTGATCAATGAATTCTACAATTTGGCTTGGTACGACTCGTGGCATCTCACCCTCCTCACTGTTATTTTATGTTCCCAGCTGAGATCATTCAACTTATAGCACACATGAAAGGCAGATTCAAATTAAGAGAAAATAGACTTCTCCATGTGTAACAGATATGTAACAGATTTTGACTAAAAATGCTTAATTGTGGTTAAAGATGACTGAAAGGAAAATGGATTCTACCCCTGTAAATTGTATCTTCCAGGGTGGGATTTAAACCCCATCCTCCGTTTCCGGAAACCGTCGCTCTGTCCCCTGAGCTACAGGCGCACCTTTTATTGTGGCCTAATTAGAACAGATTTGAGGGACAGAATCTCCAAATTCTCTACTCTCCCTTCAACTCGGCCAGCCTTTTACTCGCATCATCAACCTCAGGGAGGTTGGGATCGGCGTCTTTCCAGAGGGAGAGGTGAACAAACCATCGCTTAAGAAATATCATGTGTGGTCCGAATTAAGTTGAAACGAAACAGTGTCACATTGATGGAGGCTGATCCCATCGGATCTGCCTCCCGGATCTTGATCCAGAACGGATGTTGGTTTTTTGTGATAGAATTGACATCCGGGGAGCAGGTTACCTGTCTACTTTATTTCGGTGAAATCTTAGATTAGTAAAGGTTAGATGCTTCGATTAGGTTTTTATATGAGTCAACACGCATGAATAAAAAAGTATTCAGCAAGGCAATAAGAAAAATGGTAAAATTGTTGAATAAAGGAGCATGACATGGATGCTTCCCAACGGAAGAACGACGAACATAAGGTAGACCTTTCTAAACTCTACTCCCGGCTCAATGCCGTTCCTGACGGACTTTCTTCGGAAGAAGCCCAAAAGAGGCAGCTAGAGTACGGGCTAAATGTCCTTGAAGAAAAGAAAAAGAAGTCAATCCTCGTACGGTTCGGCAGGCACCTTGTCAATTTTTTCGCCCTTCTTCTCTGGACCGGTGCTGTGCTTGCCTTTACATCGGAATACCTTTCTCCAGGCGACGGAAACCTCTATATTGGCATTGCCCTCGCAGTGGTCGTGGTCCTGAACGCAGTGTTCACTTTCATACAGGAATATCAATCCGAAAAAATAATGGAGAGTTTCAGGAAGATGATGCCGGAAAGGATCAATGCGCTGAGGGACGGCACGAGGACCGAACTCCTCGCAGGTGAAATAGTTCCGGGGGACATAATATATCTTGAAGAGGGGAACAAGATACCCGCAGATGCCCGCCTTTTGGAGGAGAACTCCCTTAAGGTAGACCACTCCGCGCTCACAGGCGAGTCAGAACCCCAGCTCAGGAAGATTGTCCCCACTCATGAGAATATCCTCGAGTCACGGAACATGGTCTTCTCTGGCACCCTTGTCCAGTCTGGCAATGGCACTGCACTTGTTTACGGCACTGGAATGAACACCCAGTTAGGAAAGATAGCAGAGCTTACAAGGGAGGCAGGGGAGGTGGAAAGCCCCCTCAAAAAAGAGCTGAACCATTTCATCAAGATCATCTCTTCCATTGCGATCACTCTGGGTGTCTCTTTCTTCGCGGTCAGCTTTCTGACCGGTAACAGGCTTATGGCAAGTATGGTATTTGCCATAGGGATCATTGTCGCTAATGTCCCTGAAGGACTGCTGCCTACCGTTACCCTCTGCCTGAGTATGGCCTCAAGGAATATGGCAAAGAGGATGGCGCTCATTAAGAACCTTGATTCAGTCGAGACACTCGGTTCCACCACTGTTATCTGCACCGATAAGACGGGCACGATCACAGAGAACAGGATCTCGGTCAATACGATATATATTGACCTGGACGAAAGGCTAATTCATGAAAAGAATGTAATGGAAATGCCGGGTATGGAAATGCTGTTGAAAATATCGGTCCTTTGCAACAACGCCAAGCTGAACGATAAAGATTACTATATCGGGGATCCTACTGAGGGGGCGCTGCTACTCTTTGCAAAAGACAAGATAAATGTTGAAGAACTGAACAGCAGATGGCGTCGGATTCATGAATCACCTTTCGATTCAAAGACGAAACGGATGATAACCTTAAACAATGATGGAGAAGCTAATGTTGTCTATATGAAGGGTGCACCCGAGGTAGCGCTCGCTATGAGCAATAAGATACTTCTAAACAATGAAATTGTCCCATTTGAGGACCATCATAGAGCTGAAATCCAAAAATATTACGAAAGACTGGCCTCAAGAGGAGAACGGGTACTGGCGCTCGGTTTCAAGGAGGGCGAAGGGCAGTCAGAAGATGAGTTTGTCTTCGTTGGGCTTGTAGGAATGATAGATCCTCCGCGCAAAGAGATACCGGAGGCGATAGCCAGATGCAAAGAGGCCGGGATAAAGGTGATCATGATAACAGGGGACTATAGCCTGACCGCTGAAGCGATAGCCAGGATTGCAGGAATGATAAAGGGCAGTGCCAATATAATGACCGGAGAGCAACTTGAGAAAAGCTCTGATGATGATCTGAAGGAGTTTCTGAAAAAAGATAACATTATATTTGCCCGCACCTCGCCTGCACAGAAGCTTCAAATAGTGATCGCCTTACAGGCGCTAGGAGAGGTCGTGACCGTTACCGGGGATGGTGTAAATGACGCACCTGCCATAAAGAATGCGGATATGGGAGTAGCGATGGGGAGCATCGGGACCGAGGTCGCTAAAGAAGCGTCGGACATGGTACTGCTCGATGATAATTTCGCCACCATAGTGAACGCTGTCGAGGAGGGGAGGACAGTTTACAATAATATCAAGAAATTTATCGCATATATTCTTACAAGTAATGTCCCTGAAATACTCCCCTTTATCGCGTTCGTGCTTCTGGGGATACCTCTCCCGCTAACTGTCGTGCTGATACTATCGATCGACCTCGGTACCGACCTGCTGCCCGCGCTCGGACTTGGTGTTGAAAAGGCGGAACATGATGTCATGAAGAAACTCCCTAGACCCAGGGACGAAAGACTCCTCACGCCGAATCTTCTCTTCATGTCTTATGGCATTGTCGGTATGCTCCAGGCTGCCGCGGGATTCTTTTCCTACTTCGTTGTCCTTTACAGAGGAGGGTGGACATGGGGGCAGGAACTCGCCTCGTCAGATCCCCTGTGCCTCAAAGCCGTGACAGCTTTCTTTGCGAGTATCATTATCTGTCAGATCGCGGATGTCATGATATGCAGGACGCGCAGGGAGTCTGTTTTAAAGGCCGGGCTCTTCAGTAATAAGTTTGTCCTTGTGGGTATTCTGTCAGAACTGATACTTCTCTCGATAATTGTATACAACCCCTTCACGAGCAAGCTTTTCGGCACTCATCCTCTTACTTTATTAGAGCTTTCGCTTTCTATCCCGTTCGCGCTGTTCATATTTTTTTGGGACGAGATAAGGAAGCTGCTTATCAGGAAGGACGTGAAGTTCGTCGAAAAGTACCTGAACTGGTGACTGCCTGTTTAAATTTAAATTTCGACGACCGGAGTGGCTATCTAAGGTAAGTTTCACTTTTTGCTATCCTTGCAGTGTACCCATATCTTAACCTTTTAGTGCTATCTTTTTTGTAGTAGTCCCTGACTAATGTTCGTATTTTCCCTGATTTTTCTGTCAGAGTTTATGGCAGAGAAATCCCCCATTTGACACATGAGTGACAAAAAAAAGTTTCAAGCGCTGGAATTATGTTGCCAGATGTGAAACACACGATTCGAAAGAATCAATGGAAAATTCGAATTGGATATCGTAAAATTGGACTATATTTTTGTGTTCTTCGCGATTTTCTTTCCGAACTCTTTACACTCTTTCAAAGAATTCTCATCCGGATTCCACGTTGATTTTAAATTATAAGGATTTACTTTTTTTCCTCCCCCACAATCCCAAATACATTTCCTCAATTTTCACCTGCTGACATCCTGGAATGAGAATATCACAACAAAAAAGAAGAAAACAATGACTGGAAAAGAGAGATAAATCCAGTAAAGCCTCAAAGCCATCGAGTATAATCCAGACTCCGCCCTTGAATCCGCAAATCAGCCAGGAAGGCTTTGACAAATAATATTCCCCACTCTCTTCGGCTGCCATCAGAAGTTCCTGCCGGAGGAGCCGGGGCGGAGGAGGACGCTCGGCATGAAAGGTGATCTTAAGGTGTGCGATGATCTTGTCTATGACTTTATGATCCTCGATAAATGCGATGATTGACATTTGTCCTCCACAATGAGGGCAAAGGAGAGGGTCCACTTCATAAACCTTGCGGATCATCTCTGCCCATCCTTTTCTGGGGACAAATGGAGTCTCCTCCTCAATTATGGGAGGATGAGGAGAGTCTTGCTCTTTCAAGCAATCCAACTTGTGCATCCGGCATGTGATGGTTAAATTTAACCCAAAAATCATATAGACTTCTTCCCATGTCACATATGTGTAACAGATTCGATTGAAAAACGCTGAAATTATGGTATTAGGACTGAAAGGAAAACTTACCGGAAAGGCCTCTTTTCCCCTGAAAATAGCAAGGAATACCTGGTGAGCGGCACTGGATTCGAACTAGTGACCCCCGGTTTGTAAGACCGGTACTTTTTTCAGATATTCCCTTTTTAAGTGGCGTCATTTTACTTTAAAAACCAAACTCTTCTCTTTAGTTTCTCTATCCGCTTTCTCCTCCAATATGCCCAGTCATAGATCCAGTCTGGGCATCGTTTAACTCTAATACCCTTTGCTCTCAGCCATCTCTTAATTGTTCTCCTCGGAACGTACAGAAGTCGTGATGTCGCTCGAACTCCAATAGATTTTGCTTTTTCTATTGCATATACTTTCTGTTCTTTTGTGTAATGTCCTCCGTCTGGATTTAGACTATTAAAATAAAATAGTTGTTTATGGTTCTCTGCTACGATCCATAATCTGATCAGTGCCTTTGTACTTAATTTATCTAATCTATTCATCTTACCCTCCAAATACAGTCTTAGATAGACCTCTCCCCGTGTGCCAAATGTGTGACAAAAAATGCTGAAAATTGTTGAAATTAAGGTATCAGGGTTGAAAGAAGGGTCAAGCGTAAGTCATTGATATAATTGATATTTCCTGTAAAATCAAGGGCTTAGGCATCAGGAGTGTCGTCTCCTTGCGAACGCTGCGCTCTCCCAGCTGAGCTAACCACCCACGTCTTCACACTGTTGATCTCTCTAATAATTTACCATAAAATACAGCACCGTCATACCTGTTTACTTAATTTTTCTCAAAAATGAGAGCAGAGATTAGTGTTTTTTTCTGCAAGTAAACTATTGTTTACACATTATGACTCCACTCTAAAATCGATTCTATCACTCAACAGAGGAATTTAATCATTTCTCCTTCCCGGCACATTTCTTGAATCTCAACCCCTGCCATAAGCATTGTCTCCTTTATTGAAGATCACAAAGTCATAGACAAAATCATCAAACACCTTAAACTGACTTTTAAGGCTGAACGTCCTCCTTCACCCCAAGTTGTTCAACAGGAACTCATGATAGCAGCCGAAGAGGGAGAGAAATATTTCTAAACATTGAAGGATGGGTAAAGTCTATATTATTTTTGGCTATTTTTGAAGCTTTATTCCGGGATTCTTATATATTGTGGATTATTTTTGATTTTGTGTGATTTGACAGCAGTATTTTTTTATGATAAGTATATCAAGATAGTTCAGAGGGACAAAATAGGGAAAAAAATGAGAGCCGGCCGACATCAACAAAAAAACCAAATTCCTTCTATGATGATGTGGTGCAAGGATTTTCTTTAGAACCTCCTTTATTTTTCTCTTTTTTGTTCCTTCAACTCTCGGTTTTTTAAACCATCCTTCTATCCGTGCCCTTAACAAGAATGTTAAGTCCGCACACACTCTAACATCAGGTCTCGGCTCCTTAACCTATCAAAAGAACGCAACCTTCATCGGTCCGTTAGGAATTTGCTGAAGGCAGCCGATTTGAGTTCTATCATCATCTTTTATATGAAATATAAGAACGATTCTCTTTTAACATCCGATAGATAATTGTCAACATACGTCTTGCTGTAGCAACCTTTGCAGGGTTTGGACCTCTCCTCCTTCCTCTGATGGTCAATTCCCATATAATTCATTTGAGCACCTCCAAAATTTAGTTTTTGACCTTGCGGGTAGTCTATCATACTATCGACTCCCGCAGGAGGTGCATCACATCATCATGTTACCTATCCCTTAATGAGCAGTATCTTTTTAAGCTTGTTTACCTGGCAGTTGAGGATACATCGAGAAAATGGACAACTTGACACAGAGATTGGGCTATGACATAATTTTATACGATGATCTTTTTGGAAGATCGTTTGCCCAAATATGTGTGATGTTAAAATGGAGTTTACACAGAAAAACTTACAGTCCCGTTTAATGAGTAAAAGATTATCTATCTATCTATTTCCTTTATTGGTTTTGGTTTTATTTATCTTAACTAATTGTGGTGGAATCCTTACAGGACCTCCTCACTTGCGTGTTTATAAAGGACCTGCCCAGCCAAAAGAACAAGTAGGTACTCTTCAGAGATTAGCAGCTCTGAGAATTGATGAGATCGATGGACTAACAAATGAAGAGATCAAAGAGATGAGCAATTTTGAAAGTTATGCTTTTAATGCTGCTTTTTCAGCATGGGATCTCCTTCCAGGAAAACATATTCTAAAGATCTCTGGGGTAGCAAGTCCGCATCCAGGCTTTGTATTGAATGAAGAATATGAATGGGGCGATCAGGAAGAGTATACCAGTGAAACTGTTACTTATAGAAATGGTCTAAGAGAATTCTACCACATTAAGGGAACATGGGAGATTGAATTTACAGTCGAATACGGACACAAATACATGCTCCAATACGACGGAAAGGAAGAAGAAGGCTTAAAAGACACTGTTTCGAGAGTATATCCTTATGTGATTGACGAGAAAACATTTGAGAAAGTGAGCACATGTAAACGGTTGAAGAAATAAGAGAAAAATACAGGACTCCTGCTAATAACCTAAAAGTACGGCTTTAGAATGAAAGGAATTATTGAGTCAATAGCAAAGCGTTACACAAACTAGATAAAAGATAGAAAAATATTCTTTTTTCCAAATATTCCACAAAAAAAATAAAATATGCCATAGATTCGTATGCTAAGGGGGTCAAAGAAGAAGATGTACTTGTCCTTATTGACAATACTCTTTTTGGAAAAGCTAAATTGGGTGCTCTTCTTAGTCCAACAACTTTTTATGCTCATGGGGGGATGGGACAGCAACGCGTGCATATAGAAATAAATAAGATTGAAACAATATATCTGGAAGATGGCTTAGAAGGTTCAAATTGTAAGTTATACATTAACGACATTATGTTTATAGAAACTATTTTTCCAGAACCTGTGTCAATGCAAAGAGTTACAGAGATGCTGGAAAAAATGTCTAGAAAACTCCGTCCAAAAAAAAGTAAAGATAAAGATAGCACAGTCCAGGAGAAAGCGGCAAAGGCTCTGGGTAAAACAAAAGACAAAAGTGCTGCAAAACCTCTTATTGGTGCTAGGTATGATGAAAAGATGGAAGCTGCGAACGATGTATCTTCTTTGCTTGAAATATTGAAAAGCTCCAGAACTATTGGTACCTCAATATTTGATCAAGACGGATCATTAGATAAGATAGTTGAAATTGGAGCTCCTGCGGTTGAACCTTTAATTAAAGCGTTAAAAAGAGATGAAGATGAAATTGCCCGATGGGTAGCAACAGAAGCTTTAGGAAGAATAGGGGATAACAGAGCAGTAGACCCTTTAATTGAAACATTGAAAAACGATGTACATCCAGATGTCCGATGGCATACAGCCGAAGCTTTAGGAATATTGGGTGATGAAAAGGCAGTTGAATTTTTGAAAGATGCCTTAAAAGATGAAGATAACTGGGTTCGAGATTTTGCAGAAGAGGCTTTAAAGAAGTTCAACCTAAATACAAAATCACTAAAATTTTTAAAAGATCAACAGAAGTAGATGATGAAACTTACCTAAATAATGCATCGGTTGAAGATATTGTGAAAAGGCTACGTGAAAAGCCACCAAGCAAGAAAATATGCTATGTAGTTTTATTTGGCAACCGTCCTCTTACGGGAAAGACTGTAGGAGATGAAACTGACATAATGTGTTTCACAAAACTAAGTAAAGCAGATGATTTTATTCGGGGATATAAAGGCTATTACCATACTACAGAGCCATTATCAGCTATAGCAGTAAAACCACTATTCAGGTCGGGGACATCACGATCGGTAAGGACTTTGTATTGATAGCCGGGCCGTGCAGTGTTGAAAATGAAGAACAGACGCTAAAAATCGCTGAGGCGGTAAAAAAAGCCGGGGCCAACATGCTTCGCGGGGGGTCGTTTAAGCCCAGATCGTCACCTTATTCGTTCAGCAATGAATCAGAGGTCACAGCAGGTGATATTGCAACCAGTTACAATGCAATTCAAGATTCTTAGAGTTAGACATACCAAAAGATCATGTAAAGAGAAGTTACCGTTTTTCCCTCTGGAAGTAAACAGCTGGTTACAACTTTTTAGTTTAACCTGAAATCAAGTTTAGTCTCTAACAGGGAGAAAGAGAACGGTCTATTTCCCGGCACATTTCTTGAATCTCAATCCTTGCCATGGGCAGGGTCTATTGGCAACGTCCTGCCTGTGCGTGACCGCACGCAGACAGGCATCCGGAACGTACAGTACTTTACCGTGTGTTCTTCCATTATTTTGATCCATTCCTTCAGGAATATGAAAACCGGTTTGAGAGAGAACATGGTCACCTGCGGCCTATTGTTCAGGGAGTGGTCAAAAAATATCTAGACTGCAGCAATTCAAAGTGTGGATTTGCGCGGATAAGATGTCCTGATTGCGGCACAGAAAGGCTTCTTATGTTTTCCTGCAAGACCCCCGGCTTCTGCCCCTCTTGCCATGCCAAACGACGTGAAGAATGGGGTGAGATCGGCTCGCCTGAAAGGTAAGAAGTGCCGATGATAAAATAGGTAATTGTTTTTTTTGAATAGTTAATCGGCAATTTTTATGAATGATTCAGGTCAGTATGGCAGCCGAGGAACAATCAGAATATATATGATACTCTAATCCCCCTAGTTCAGGGGTAAGGGTGATCTCTATTCTTTGTATGCTTCATTTGGGCTCATTTTATGTGATTCTCTCTTTGCTTCGTATTATTGTGTCTAAGCAAAGTCAAAATGTCCCCCTATCTGCAAAGCAAAAATGTCCCCTTTTGGGGTGGGCAGGTGTGGTTTCTAGATAGACCTGGAGGATGTGCTTGGCTCTTGGGTCATCTTGTTTTCTACGGGGTCTCCATTTTTGGAAGGGTGCTGTTAAGAGGCGTGATAATTTACGCACGGATCGGCGCATAGTTTTACGCACTAGC
>CAZYMU010000056.1:0-10265 GCA_964648465.1 uncultured Eubacteriales bacterium
GAGGAAGCGACATTAAAAGATTTAGCCTTTATGAGTCGATCTTCGAGGGAACCCGAGGAAGTTGGGCCTGATGGATGTGTGAGCACTGTAGAATCAGAGGTGCGGTGTTAATGGTGGCTCGTGGACATTGTGGCGTTGCTTAAGATAAACATGCGGAGTTCCAGCAGAGCCGAGAAGATCGGGGAGGAAATGGCGTTAAAAATCTTAGTGGAGCGCAAACATGCCCTCAAATTTATCTTATCTAAATCTATTATCAGTAATTTTTATGAATAACCCACGTTAACCCACGTTAGGTGGTTTTCATGATTATCCTGCTCTCGTGAATCGTGAATAAATAATATGGCAAAATGTAATAGGACTACTGCTTACTCATGAGCTCTGCCACGAACTGAAGCCCATCAATATTACTGCATATAATCTTTATGACTGCAGCTATCGGAACAGCCAAAATCATACCAGGAATCCCCCACAGCCACCCCCAGAAAAAGAGAAAAAAAAGAACTAACAAAGGGCTTAAGTCCAATCCTTTTCCCATTAACCTGGGTTCTATAAAACTCCCCATAATCTGCTGGATAATAATAAGGATAACAAGAATCCAGAAAGCCGGCCACAGCGTCTCAAACTGAAAACATGCGATAATAACAGGGAAGGCAGTAGCTATAATAGAACCGATATTTGGAATATAGTTAAGCAGAAATGCCAAGAAGCCGAATAATATGGCAAAATCCACCTCAAAAAGCATCAATACAACAGTGACAAGAATTCCGGTTACTAAGCCTATTCCTGTTTTAATAGCCAGATATTTTTGGACCTGGCTATCAATATTTTCGATAACTTTGATTATTTTCTCTGCTCTTTTCTTGCTGAACGAATTCATTATTTTTATCCTTGTCTTTCCCCTACCTGCCAGAATAAAAATGAGAAAGATAAAGATTAAAAAAAGGTTCGAAATAAAAGAGAAAAAAGGACCGAGAGAAGAAAGAAGGAACCCACCTACTTTACTAAACTCAAGCTGTCCAACCCAGTCATCTGGTTCCCAGTCAGGCCGGTTCAGTTTTTCCTGGATAGAATTAAGGATAGAATTAATTTTTTGGCCATATTTAGGAAATTCTGCAGCAGCAGTCTTACCGCTTGAGTAAAATAAAACTCCCAATAAATAAATGATAAAAAATGCAATCAAGACGATAAAAATAATAGAAACCGCTTTCGGAATTTTTAGCCTTGTTAAAAGGTCCAACACAGGTGACAGTATAAAAGTAAGGAAAATAGCTAGAAAAAAGGGAAAAAG
Organism: uncultured Eubacteriales bacterium; assembly: GCA_964648465.1. Lineage (GTDB taxonomy): Bacteria > Acidobacteriota > Aminicenantia > Aminicenantales > Aminicenantaceae > Aminicenans. Next base: position 1,289 of record CAZYMU010000056.1, read on the forward strand.
CACTGGTTTTGCAAGCCGTATTACAACTCCGCCTATAAAGATAACTACAATAACAAGAGAAGCTGTCGTTATCTTGTTTCCTGACATTGCTTTTTATCATTATAATCTATTTAAATCTGAAATCAAAATCTATTATTTTTTAATCCAAAATTTATAATTCCCCCCCCCTAAAAAGGTGAAACATTAAGACCGAATATCACCCCTGTTTTCACCCTGAAAGGCTATTGACCAAAATTACACTCTGAATAAAATTAAAGATAATATTATTATGGAGTGAAAAAATATCATGAAAGTCCTTATTGCAGAAGACGACATAATTTCCAGCAGAGCTTTAGAAAAAACTATCTCAGAATGGAACTACGAAGTCAGCGTTGCAAAAGATGGTGAAGAAGCCTGGAATATAATAAAAAAAACCTGGGATGCTAGGGATGAAAAACAAAAAACCAACATGGCAATTCTTGATTGGGAAATGCCCAAGATGAACGGGGTTGAACTCTGCAGGAAAATACGCCATAAAATTAATGAAAAAAATTCAAACTATATTTATATCGTCTTACTAACAGGCCGGGATAAACAAGAAGACATCATTAAAGGACTCTCGGTCGGGGCTGACGATTACATTACAAAACCATTTAATCCATATGAGCTGAAAGTCCGGCTCAAAAACGGCGAACGCATTGTTGAACTCGAAGACAGCCGTCTTAAAGAAGCATCTATTGATATCCTTACAAAACATTGGAACAGAAAAAAAATTCTTGAGTGCTTAAATGAAGAGATCGATCGTGGTTCGAGGAGGAATCATCCAACAGGAATTATTCTTGCTGACATTGATCATTTTAAAAAAATAAACGACACCTATGGACATTTGATTGGTGACCAAGTCATCATAGAAGTTGTAACGCGCTTCAATAAATCAATGAGGAAGTATGACAAAATTGGCCGTTACGGAGGAGACGAGTTTCTCGCGGTTATTCCGCAATGCAATCATACCCAAATAAGAAATATTGCAGAACGTTTCTATCGTGCTATTTGTGATAAAAAAATACAAACAGAAAAAGGCCCCTTAAAAATCACAGTCAGTATAGGAGGAATATCAACAGACAATTTCCCTCAAGCATCCCATGAGGATTTTATAAAAGCAAGCGATGCCGCCCTTTATTTAGCCAAAAAAAAGGGGCGCAATCATATAGAAATTGCCACAGACTTCTCAGACTGAATAATCCTAAGCAATAAAATGGCAAAACAAACAAGAAAATTAAAAACAGCAAATAAAAAGCAAGAATCGAGAATTGATATCCAAGACAACATTTCTCATGACCTTAGTGAGCGAGTCCAGGTTGAAAAAAAAATCATTAAAGAAAAGTTTCAAGAAGAGCTGAAACATCGTGCTGCCCATGCCAGGCTAATTTATGAAGTTGGACAGCGTGTAAGCAGCAAGTTGAATCAAGAGGAATTACTATCCGAAATTGTTAACTCTATATATGATGCTTTCAATTTCTACGGCGTAATGTTGCTTATGCTTGATGATAAAACCAAACGCCTGAATTTGCACTCAACTGCAGGAGGATACAAAAAAACCTTCCCTCAGGACCTCTGGATTGCTTTGGGAGAAGGAATGACAAGCCGTGCAGCAACAACCGGCAGAGTCCAGGTTAGCGGAGATGTTAATAAAAATCCTTATTACATACAAAAAACAGGAGAGATAACAAAGTCAGAACTTGCAGTACCCATCAAACTAGGCAAAAAAGTAATAGGCATACTCGATATACAGAGTATAGAATTTAATGCATTTAACACGACCGACGTATCAGCTATGGAAACTCTCAGCACTCAAATCGCTACAGCCATCGAAAATGCTCGTCTATATAAACAGGCACAAAAAGAAATCATACAGCGTAAACATGTAGAAGAAGCAATCCAGAAAGAAGCAGTTAAGCTCTCTTCAATGATATCTGGAATGGAAGAAGGTGTTGTTTTCGCGGATAGAGAAGACAGGATTATCGAGGCCAATGAATATTTCCTCAAACTTGTTAAAAAGAAAAAATCTGATGTCATCGGCAAAAGACTTGAGGATTTTTATCCTAGCGGAGTCGCAGAAAGGCTAAAGAAATATATAGACAGCTTCAAAAAACAGTCTAAATCAGCACTTTTTGTAATCCAAAGTCCATTTCAGAAGCTGGAAACGATTATCCGTATCCAGCCAATCTATAGAAACGGCATGTTTGATGGGACTGTCTTCAACATCATTGATGTGACAGAGCTGGTAGCCGCCAGACGAGAAGCTCAAGCTGCCAACCTAGCCAAAAGCAAATTTCTTGCCAATATAAGTCATGAAATCAGAACCCCTATGAACGGAATAATCGGGATGGCAGAGCTTGCTCTTAATACAGAACTTACGAAATCTCAGCATGAATACTTAAATGGGATCAAGTCATCAGCTTATTCTTTAATGAATATTATTAATAACATCCTCGACTTTTCAAGAATAGAGGCAAAAAAGGTCGATCTCGACTTTATCAGCTTTAATGTGCGTGACTCAATTAGTGATATGCTGTCAACTCTCGCCACAAACGCCCACAAGAAAGGGCTCGAACTTGCATACCATATTTCTAACGATACCCCTGATAAAATAATTGGCGACCCTGGACGCCTCCGTCAAATCCTTCTCAATATCGTTAACAATGCAATAAAGTTCACATCAAAGGGTGAAGTCGTAGTTTCGATAAATGTAAAACAAAAAACCAAAGATAGTATCTGTCTACTTTTTACAATAACTGACACAGGAATTGGTATTCCCAAGACCAAGCAGCAAACCATATTTAATGCTTTTGCACAGGTTGACAGCTCCACAACCCGAAGATTCGGGGGCACTGGGCTCGGGCTGGCAATCTCTTCTCAACTTGTCAAACTTATGAAAGGTGATATCTGGGTTGAAAGCAAAATCCATAAAGGCAGCAGCTTTCATTTTACTGTATGGTTTAAGCTTCAGAGAACGAGGCAGAAAAAAATAACTCAAGGAAAAGTTAAACGCCTTAAAGACCTTTCAGTGCTGATTGTGGACGACAACGCGACAAACAGGATCATATTACAAGAAATACTTTCCAACTGGAACATGAAGCCTTCAGGAGCAAAAGATGGTAAATCGGCCCTTGCAGCCATGAAAAAAGCCGAGAAAAAAGGAGAACCATTTCAACTGATAATAATTGACTCACTTATGCCAGAAATGGATGGTTTTTCACTTGCAGAACAAATCAAGAAAGATCCCAATATTGCAAAATCAACCATAATAATGCTTACTTCCAGTGGAATCAGAGGGGAGGCAACACAGTGCCAAAAAATGGGCATTTCAGCCTATTTAATGAAGCCCGTAAAACAGTCTGACCTTTTGGATGCTATCATGTTAACCCTAGGAGCAGCCACAAATAAACAAGAAGATATTCCCTTAATCACAAGACATTCAATAAGAGAATCACGGTGCTGTTTAAATATCCTCTTAGCCGAGGATAATATAATTAACCAAAAAGTGGTATTTAACCTTTTAAAGAATTACGGACATGAAATCACAGTGGTCACAGATGGGAAGGAAGCTGTGTCGTCCTGGGAGAATAATTCATTCGACCTCATCCTGATGGATATACAGATGCCCAAAATGGATGGCTTCAAGGCCACTGCTTCTATCCGTGAAAGAGAGCTGAAAAGAGGAAATCATATTCCAATTGTCGCAATGACAGCTCACGCTATGAAGGAAGATCGAGAACGCTGCCTCTCGTCAGGCATGGATGAGTACATAGCTAAACCGATAGATCCGAAAAAACTAAAAATGATTATTAACAAAATAATTATCAATAAAGATGAGAATAAACTTAAGTCCGCAAGAATAAGCTAAAAATGAAAGAAAAGAAACTTTCCGAAAAAGTAATATCTCTAATCGATTACTCTTCAGCACTTGAAAGATTGGAGGGAGATGAACTTTTCCTAAAGGAACTTTTAGGAATATATACAGAAGATTTTCCAAAAAAATACAACAGTCTTAAAGACGCTATTAATCATGAAAATTTTAAACTTATTCAAGAAATTGGTCACTGTTTGAAAGGATCTTCTGCAAATCTAAGCTTAATCTCTCTACAAGAAACAGGATTTCAAATGGAACTAGCCGGGAGAGAAAAAAACATTGAAAAATCAAAGACAACTTTAATTGAATTAAAGAAAGAATTCACGAGATTGAAACATTTCCTAGCTATGAAAAAGTCTATCTGGCCTTCAACTCTTTGATAAACTCTTTCAAATACTTCTTTCCCACTTCCTCAAACCCTTCATTTATTTTCATGACTCCACAAATATAATTTCCAACTCTCGCCAGATAAACATTATGGTAGTAGGGGTCAAAAAAACAATATCCCTGAAAAATTTCCTTTATATCCCGGTTCTTCTTTGTATTGACATACTGATTTATCATATACTGCCCCTCTTCCTGATCTTTTCCTTCTATAAGAAAACAGTCAAACTCAATGTCCTTAAATTTATAATTTGCTAAATAACCATCATGAAAAAAATTATATCCCAAGAAATTCCTTAGGATAAACTTTTCTGTGTTAGGAATTAATCCTTCTTTAGGAAATAATTCTAAGAGTGAAGGGAATGTACCCTTCTCCCGAACTCTTTTCACAATTTCTTGAGAAAAAAGATAAAGAAAATTATCAGATTGGTCTTCACAATCAAAACACAGCAGTTTAACATAATATCTGCCAACAAGAAAATTCATAGAGCCCTCTTCAATATATCCTTGGAGCCCGACAGAGATAAAATTATTATCAGGATAACGCTCAACACTATAAATGCCAAAAGAATTTTTCTCATTCCCCATGTCATATATTTCCACCCCAATAGTTGTTTGCGAGTCGCTCTTTTCATACTCAGCAACAATCAACTCCTTGAAGTCATACGCAATATAAATCTCTGCTGCTCCATTAATGTATTCAAAAAGCGTCTCAGGAAAGTAACTCTGCGGATCTTCTACTGACTTCCATAAATTAATCTCCGGTAACAGCAAAGAAAGATCCGATAACTTCTCTTTTTCCAGGGAAATCCCATTCATATTTAAAACAGAAAAGAAAAGAAGAAATATTACAATATTTTTCAATATTTCTTTATGTTTATTCATTTTCATCTCAAGCGCTCCTCTATCTGGTTTTTTTAACTATAAGCACAAATTGCAATTTTTTCAACTTATGAATAATCCAGCTTAACATGGAAGCAACTGGATTATAACATTAATCCATTTTTAATTTTAAGAGCATATTGACATATATTTTAACAAAGAGTAGCTTTTTAGATAATGGGCATTTCAAAAGTTTTCATTATCAGAGGAAAAGGAATCCTGAATCAATATGGGGACGTATACAAAAAAAAATTGGCACATATGTTCAGCCAAGGATTCAGTGCCCTGACAGGCGAGAAGACCCCTGGAGAATGCATAAGTTTGAACTTCAATATAAAAGACAAAATTGGAATAAAAATAAATACACTCAGCGGTAGACTGCTCTCAACACGTCCTGAAGTCTCATTATCTTTAGCCAATTTACTCTCGGATAATAACATCCAGAAGAAAAACATATTTATCTGGGACCGAACTAATCACGAATTGAGAGATGTAGGATATCGATTAAGCATAGACAAAAGAAGCATTAAAATCCTCGGAACAGACACTCAGGAAGTTGGTTATAATCCTGAACTTATCTCTCATCTCAATATTGGAAGTCGCTTTTCAAAAATTCAAGCAAACTTCATAACAGCATCCATCAGTCTTGCCATTTTGAAAGATCACGGCCTGGCAGGTGTGACAGCCGGGATGAAAAATTATTTCGGAGCTATTCATAATCCAAATAAATACCATGATACAAACTGTAATCCCTATATTGCCGAACTTTTTGATACAGCATTAATCAGGAAAAAACACAAAATAACAATTCTTGACGCGCTTATTGTTCAATATCATAGAGGACCTTCATACCATGCCAGATGGGCTGAAAAATATGGAGCTCTTATTTTCAGCTTCGATCCAGTTGCGGCAGATTTTGCAGGATGGCATTTAATAGAAAAACTCAGAGCCAGAAAAGGACTTCCTTCCCTGGCAGAGGAAAGAAGAGAACCTGTCTATCTAAAAACAGCCGAAAGAATGGGCCTGGGAAAGGCAAATTTAAATGAGGTTAAAATTATTGAAAGTGAAGTATAATAATCACATGGTAAAAATAATTTTCATCTGGATTATTAAATAATGAAAAGACGACAATTTTTAAAGGCCACCGGGGGAGCCGGTATCTTGGCTGGCACCAATCTGACAGCAGTTCTCACGAACCTCTATGCTTTTGGCCAGAAAGCTAATCTCTCCAAGGTCGAAGCCCGTTTTTATAAAAAGCTTCCTGACAGGGAGATAGAATGCACTCTTTGCCCACGCTTCTGTAAACTAAGCGACAAAGAAAGGGGATACTGCGGCGTCAGGGAAAACATGGGGGGAACATATTACACTTTAGTCTATGGAAAAGCCTGCTCCATTCATGTTGATCCTATAGAAAAAAAGCCCTTGTTCCATTTTCTCCCAAACAGCCAAACACTTTCTATAGCTACTGCCGGGTGTAATGTAAATTGCAAATTCTGCCAAAACTGGGAAATATCCCAGGTAAGGCCTGAACAAATTAATCATGTTGACTTCCCCCCTACTTCAGTCGTGAAATCCGCCCAAGCAAATAAATGCCCAATAATCGCTTATACTTATTCAGAACCCATTGTTTTTTACGAATACATGTATGATACTTCTCAGCAAGCCCGAAAAAAGGGAATTAAAAATGTCGTTATTACTGGCGGGCATATAAACCCCACACCTCTAAAGGAATTGATACAAGTTGTAGATGCAATAAAGATCGACCTAAAAAGCTTTTCTCAGGATTTTTACACAAACTATGTGAGAGGAAAGCTGCAGCCGGTTCTTGATGCAATAAAAATAGTAGCAAACAGCACAATCTGGCTGGAAATCGTATATCTCGTTATTCCAACTCTCAACGACAGTCCTGAAGAAATCAGGAGTATGTGCAAATGGATACTACAAGAGATTGGACCCGATGTACCGCTTCATTTTTCCAGGTTCCATCCTATGTATCTCTTGAAAAATCTCCCACCCACTCCTATTTCCACGCTTGAAAGGGCTCGAAACATCGCTATTAACGAAGGAATTCACTACGTTTATATCGGAAATGTGCCAGGGCACAAAGCAGAAAATACATACTGTCCAAAGTGCAAAAATATCCTTATAAAGCGAGTGGGGTATCAGATACAAATAAACAATCTAAATAATGGAAAATGCAAATTTTGTAATAATCCTATCCCTGGAATCTGGTCTTGATTAATTTTCTACCTCCTTTTCTCCTGGGTTTTCTTGCCCTTTCATTTCAAACTCTTCTTCTTAGAGAATTTTCAGTTCATTTTTACGGGAATGAAATCACTTTCGGTCTGCTTCTTGCGGCCTGGCTCCTTTGGAGCGGAGTAGGAAGCATATCTTCAAAAAAATTCAAGTTTAATACTTCAAGATTTCCTCAAATTTATTATGTTATCATTATTCTATTTTCTCTATGCCTTATTAGTCTGAGATTTTCACGCTTTCCACTTAAGATTTTGCCTGGGGAGATCGTAGGAACAATTCCGGTTTTGATCTTCTCATTGGCTCTTGCCTTTTTTATAAGCTTCCCCATAGGAATACTCTTTGTATTCAACATCCATTTCCTAAAGGGGAATCTGCCTCAAGTTTATCTTCTCGAGGCCCTTGGCTCTTCAATTGCAGGTATAATTGTCTATTTTCTTTTAATACCATTTTTTTCTAACTGGCAGGCTACTGCCATAGTCGGAATATTTATCTCCTTAATTGCCTTCTTTACATTTGGAGGGAGAAAACACAAGATTGTATTTTCCTTAACACTTGCCTTCCTGGCATTTTTTTATCTATACGATCTCCCAACCCAAAAATTTTATTGGAAGCCTTTCAACCTTATCCAGAGTAAAGACACTCCCTATGGAAAACTTCAAATCATCAAAACAGAAGAACAGATATCTCTTTATAATAACAATCTCATGGTCTATTCTTATCCTGATCTTGCATCTTCTGAAGAATCTGTTCACTTTGCACTTCTCCAAAACCCTAGGGCAAAAAAAGCTCTTCTCATCGGAGGAGGTGCAGGGGGAAGTTTAAGGCAGGCCTTAAAATATCAACTGGAAGAAATAGATTATATTGAACTTGATCCTGAAATTATCCGCTTCTCTCTTCAACATCTCCCTGCATCAGAACAAGAAATTTTTCAAAACAGGAGAATACATATTTTTTATCAAGATGGAAGAGCTTTTTTAAACAGCACAAAAAAAATATATGATATCATAATTCTCAGCCTGCCGGAACCAGCAACAGCTCAGATAAACCGCTTCTATACAGAGGAATTCTTTCAAAAAATTAAAGAACGGCTGACAAAACAAGGCATATTTTCTTTCCGTATACCTTCTGCTGAGAACTATATCAGCGTGGAGCTTCAAGACTTTCTTGCCTCTCTTTACTTTACACTCAAAGAAGTGTTTCCCTTTATTGAAATCGTACCTGGGGACACTAATATTTTCCTTGCGTCCTTTCATCCTCTTTTTCTAGAGTACGAAGAGATCAGCCGGAGAATAGAAAATTTAAACCTCCATAATATTTATGTCAGCCCACAACTTCTCATATCACGGCTCAACAAGCTTAGAGTGAAATACTTAAAAGAAAAAATCACTTCAGGGAAAAAAACAATAAATCATGACCTGGCCCCAGTCAGCTATTTTTATAATTCTGTACTCTGGAGCACTCACTTTAGAGGACTAGAAGCAAAGGCATTTTCTTTCTTCTCAAAAATAAGCACTTTCTGGTTATTGGATTTTCCCCTGCTCTTGTTCCTGATTTCACTTTTTA
>CAZYMU010000057.1:0-9966 GCA_964648465.1 uncultured Eubacteriales bacterium
TAATACGATGTCCCCTATCTCGTCAACCTAAAGTACGGATTACCGTGATGAACCAGCCCTTAATCCGGTAATTTTGGGGCCAAAACAGCCCCCAAAAGCAGACCCTAAACCCATTTTCAGCTTAACTCCCCCCTTCTTCCCTTCCTGCTAGCCAAAATTCTTCTTGAATCCTGCGCAGGCTTTTACGCATATTCCGCAGATATACTGGCTGACAATTCTATTTTTCCTGAATTCTTTCAGCTTTTCAAAACACGCCATGTGATCAAAATCCTCGCGCTTCTCCTTTATAGCCTGAGCCGGGCAAACCGATATACATTCCCTGCAATCTCCACAGCCAAACTCCACGGGCTCATCCGGTTTAAGAGGCATATCTGTCAGCACAGTGACAATCCTGAACCTCGCACCAAACTCCTGATTTACAAGGAGGTTGTTACGTCCTATCCATCCCAGTCCGGCTAAATTCCCTACTTTCTTGTGCGACACATGGCTGTACTGTTTCTCCCAGTCGATGATCTGTGAAGCAGGAATTGGAAGTGCTCTGAATCCCAGCTCCTGGATGAGTGAAGCGACCAGCAAGGCCTTCCTGTCAAGAAAAAAATTAAGCTGCCGGTAGTGGTGGAAATAAAGCAGTGTAGGCTTGTCCTCGATATCCTCTATTATTGTATCCAGAAGCCTTTTCCCAAGAGATATTCCCCTATCAAGCCCGGAAAGCGATTCTCTTTTAATGTTAAATTCGTCTTTTATCCCAGTGATGTCTGCCACACCAAAAAGAGAAAATCCGCGATCCAGGGCAAACCTTTTGATGCCGGCATAGCTTTTCTCTTCCTTTGTCATGGCATTTCATTTTACCTCAAAAAAACCTCAGAGGCTACTTTTTTGCATACATCTTAAGTAAATTTTAAAGGAATTGAATTTTTCATTCTTCTATTATATTATCCCTTTATTCATACAGAAAGGAGAAAAAACCGACCTGTCAATCAGCTAATAAATACAAACACAAGGAGCTATCATGAGTGAAAAAACTTTGGCCATCATTAAACCTGATGCAATAAAAAAGAAAGCCGCAGGCAAAATCATCCAGAGAATCCAGGAAGAAGGATTTGAGATTTCAGGATTAAAAATGCTTCATTTGAGCAAGGAAGAAGCGAAAGAGTTTTATGCTGTCCACAAAGAGAAACCATTCTACGAAAGTCTGACGGATTTCATGTCCTCGGATAAAATCATTGTAATGATACTGGAGAAAGAAAATGCCATTGCCGGCTGGCGAGAAGTCATGGGTGTCACAGATCCTGCTTTGGCAGCACCCGGAACCATACGTCATCAGTTTGGATTTTCAATTGAGCGCAATGCGGTCCATGGTTCCGACGGCCTGGCTACTGCTGAATGGGAAATTAATTATTTTTATAAAAATAATAGTTAAAAATCCCTAAAAGGAAAAAACTCAATGGTTACTATATTTATAGCATATCTTGCACTGACTCTGTCTCTCGGGCTCTGGCAGGCCCTGAGAACTAAATCCCAATCTGACTTTGTCCTGGGCAGTTCAAAACTTCCGGGCTGGATGTTAGCCCTGTCCGAAAGGGCAACCGGAGAATCGGCCTGGCTGCTCCTCGGGCTCACAGGCTTTATCTATGCCACCGGCATCTCCGGAATCTGGACCTGTTTAGGATGCCTTTTAGGAATAAGCACAGCCTGGATAGTACTGGCACGCAAATTCCGTTCCGAAACAAAAAAATATAACGCAATGACAATGCCCGAGTACTTCTCTACCAAGTTTCCCGAAAAAGCAAACACAATCAGAGTACTTTCAACCCTGATTATAGTCTTTTTCTTCATATTTTATGTTGGCGCCCAGTTCGCAGGAGCAGGCAAAACGATTTTCAAGACATTCGGTCTGGACCCATTCTGGGGGCAGATCATTGCAGCAGCTGTCATCCTTGCATATGCAACAATAGGCGGATTTATCAGTGTCGTGGCGGTCGATACTTTCCAGTCAATCCTAATGATCACAACACTCGTAGTAGCCCCTATCATCATCCTAGTCCATATTTTTTCCGGACAAGCCAACATACCAAATGCCCTTGCTTCTGCAGGCAGCGGTATAGGATCACTGACCGGAGGACTTGGCGGATTTGGCGCCGGACTGCTTATATTTAATAACCTTGCCTGGTTTTTCGGCTACCTTGGAGGACAACCACAGCTTAACGCCCGCTTTATGGCAATGCGAACTGACCGCGACGTAAAAATCGGGCGTAATATCGCGTTAGCATGGACTTTCCTTGCCTACATCGGGGTCATTATCATAGGACTTGGTTCGATCGTTTTATTCGGCCCCAACGCTGTATCTGACAATGAAATGATCCTCCCTCATATGCTGACCCAGCTCTTCCCATGGTGGCTGGCTGCAATTCTCCTGGCAGGAGCTGTAGCGGCAATGATATCCACTGCCCAAAGCATGCTGCTGGTAGCGGCTTCCTCAATAAGCCAGGATGTATACAGCGGCATCATCAAGAAGGGAAAAGTCTCAGACAGGACTCTGCTAGGCATCTCACGCATCGCTACTCTGCTGATCGGAATACTCGGACTGATACTTGCGCTAACGACTTCTAACTTGATCTATTATATAGTCAGCTACGCATGGGCTGGTATAGGGTGCTCGTTTGCACCTGCAGTCCTTCTGTCCTTTTATTGGAAGCGTTTTGGCTCGGCAGGAGTCGTCACAGCTCTCCTTACCGGTCTCATCACAACAGTTATATGGATTTTTACAGGCCTCGATCACACAATTACTGCACGCGCCGTAACTTTCATTGCCGCCATGTCACTAGCGATAATTGTTACTTTTCTTACAAAAGAAAAGACAAAGATTAAGGTACAAGAAACCTGAATTATTCATAAAAATTGCTGATAGAATTAATATAACATCAACTAGCAGATGGATTTGAGGGGATGGAAGAAGCGACATTGAAAGATTTAGCCTTTCTGATTCGATCTTCGAGGGAACCCGACAAAGTCGGGCCTGATGGATGTGTGAGCACTGTAGAATCCTTGGGGCGGTATTAATGGTGGCTCGGGGACATTGTGACGTTGCTTAAGATAAACATGCGGAGTTCCAGCAGAGCCGAGAAGATCGGGGAGGAAATGGCGTTAAAAATCTTAGTGGAGCGCAAACATGCCCTCAAATTCATCTATTATCAGCAATTTTTACCTTACAGGCGAGCCGATCTTACTGCATCTGCTTCGTTACAGCGCATTCGTGGTGAAGGACCACAACTTCATGCACTGTGCCTTGCATCTGCAGCAAGCTTGACTCGTGAATAACCCACTTTAACAAGCAAAATCACTAAAAAATCAAAAAAAAACAAAAAATCTTTCAATTTTTTTATTTCCGTAACGACACTATATATGAGGGAAGGCCATAAACGCACTACAATATAGTGCGGTTTTAATAGGTTAACTTGTTTCTTATTAACAAGTTAGAGAAAAAAGTACTTGACAAGCTGTTTTTAACGGCTTAGTCTAGGTATGCTGCCTTGGATGAATATGACTAGAATAGTATTTGTTAAGAATCTATGTTAGCCCGCCTATTCTATCAATATCACTAAGGCATGCGTAACCTAAAAGGAGGTTACTATGTCAAGAAAGACTTTATTCAAAGCTACAGCGATTGTGGTATGTTTTGCCATCCTCGCGCTCTCCATGCCAGGCACAGCTCAGGCCGGACCCAACTTCAAACGCATAATCCGCACGCCGATTTCGTTTTTAAGTTCTCTGTTCTCTTTCATTCCCGTACTCAGCCCACACCAGGACAGCACACCGCCCGAGCAGGCAGATGACAGCAGCAATATCAACAAGAATGTCAAAGTTACGGGTGAATTAGACTGTACAAGAATTAGCGAAAGAGACTAAATTCAGAAAAAAAGAAATATAAAAGCATAAGCTCAATCAAAACTTAATTCTATTTATATATTTCCTTTAGAGAGATTAATATTATATTATTATTTTATATAAAAGGAATTATTATACTTTTCTCACCTTTAAAGGTGAGGAAATTCACTAGAAATCACCCCTAAAATTCATCCTTAAAGACTATTGAATATGCCTCCTGGATTTGCAAAAATCTATCTATATAATACTAAAAAGAAAAATCTGTAGGACCTGGATTTTAAAGTGAGACAATTTATTATTTGCTTTTTAACCTTAATTACAGTAGCCCTGCTCTTCCCTAAAACTCATAGCTCCGCATTTATTAAAGAAATTGAGTGCCAGTACTTCCAATTTTCTAACCAGGCAGAACAATACCGGTTGGCCGGCGAATTTGAAAAATCCATAGACCTTTTTGAAAAATCCTTTCAGACAGCGGAAATAATCCATGACACTGAAAAAGAATGTTTATCTTTGATTAAGCTTGGACTTTTGTACTGGAACACAGGTAATCTCAATAAGTCAACAGAAAAATATTCATCAGCCATCGCCATTGCGGAAAAGTTTAATTTAAATAAACAGCAGGAAGAAATCAAGAATGCATTAGAAATATTCAATTTGTATTCGGAAGGAAAAAATTTCCGCTCCTCCAGGAAATACCAAGAATCTATCGAAAGCTTTCGAAATGCCATAGAACTTGCCAGAAAAACCGGAAGCAGGGAACACGAGCTTAAATGCCTCCGGCATCTGAGTATAACTTATCTCAGGATAAATAATTTGCAAGAATTCCGTCTGCTGAATGAAAAAGCATTGCAGATTGCGAAAAGCATGAATCATAAGACAGCAGAAGGAAGATGTTTAAATAATTTAGGATCGTATTATAAAAAATTCGGAAACTATTCAAAAGCCATCGGCTATTATGAAAAAGCCTTAGAAACTCAAGACGAAAAAAATCAAGACATGTCAGATTACTTGAATAACATCGGGACGATTTATATATATATTGGCAACTATGATAAAGCGTTGGAATACTTCACTAAAGCATTGAATATAGATAAACAATTCGGAGATGAAAAAGCGGTCTCAATGGCTCTAACTAACATAGGAATTACTTTCAGACTGAAAAGCCTTCTTAATTCAGACAAAGAAGACGCTTACAGGGCCCTCGGTTATTATTTTGACTCCTTGAAGCTGGCAAAAAAAAATAAATATACAGAGATAGAGATAAAGGTTTTAAACAACATCGGATCCGTTAATTCCTTTCTCGGGAACAACTATGAATCCCTGAAATACTTTAATACTGCATACGAAAAGGCAGAACAGATTCAGGATATTGAAGCAATGGGAATGATCCTGAATAACATGGGAATCGTTCATTACAACCAGGGAAATTACGAAGAATCCACCAAATATTACCAACGAGCTATTGAGCTTGCCATTGGAATCGAAGGGGGACAGATTCTCTGGGAGGCTTACCTGGAATTAGCCAATGCGTACAAAGAGCAAAACAAATACAAAGAGGCTCTGGAAAGCTATAAAAACTCCATTAAAATAATAGAAGACATGCGCTCACAGATCAAGCTTGAAGAACTCAAGGCAAGTTTTTTAGGCACAGATAAAAGGATACAATCATACAAGAACCTCATCGATCTTCTTGTTACTCTCTATCAATCAACTCCGGAAAAAGGCTATGACTCGGAAGCTTTCGATTACCTCGAGAGAGCAAAAGCAAGGGCATTCCTGGACAATCTGGAACTTTCAAAGATTGATATTTCCGGGTCAATCAGCTCTGAATTGAAAAACCGTGAAACAGAGCTCATGAAAGACATCTCAAATATATACACTAAACTTTTGGCTGCAGAACTTTCACCTGAAGAAAAAAACGCTTTCAACGAACGCCTGAAAGACAAAGAAAACGAACTCGAAAGTCTAAAAAGAGAGATACGCACTAAGAGTCCTGCTTATGCAGATCTTAAATATCCCGGGATCACTACTCTTGAAGAAGCTCAGAAAAACCTTCTTGATGGAAATACGGCATTTCTGGCCTACTCTATCGGTGAAAAAAAATCCTATGCTTTTGCAATTACCAAGAAAGGACTCAAAATTTTCCCTATACCTTCAAGGGAAGATATCTACAGCCTTGTAAAAGACTACAGAGAAATCATTCAGGATAAAGAAAATCTCAATTTTAAAGCTGGTTATTCACTTTACTGCAGTCTTGTTCTTCCCGGCCTGGATAAGAAAATAAAAAATATCATTTTCATCCCTGACGACTTCCTCCATGCCCTTCCATTTGAAGCACTTGTGACCGACGAAACAAAAAACCGCTGGTTGATCGAGGATTACAAAATTGCCTATGCTCCCTCGGTTTCTTCTTTGTGGGAGATCATTAAACGAAAGAGATCGAATGGCAAAAAGCGGGCAATGGACCTTCTAGCAGTTGGAGACCCGGACTACGGCCCTTCAGAAACTAACAGCAGCGGAAATGACATCTTCCAGAATTTTTATTCATCCAATGCTTTTAATTTCTACAGATTAAAATACAGCGGAATAGAAATCGAAAGAATAAGCTCTCTTTTTAAAAATTCAAAAAGGGCTGTTTATCAAAGAGGCCTGGCCTCTGAGGAAGAAGTGATTAACCACAATCTGGAGAATTACAAAATTATCCACTTTGCTGCTCACAGCATTATCGACGATAAAACGCCGTCGCGTTCTTCTATCGTTCTTAAACTGGATGATGACCCTGAACAAGATGGTTTTCTCCAGATGAGGGAAATCTTTAATCTAAAACTCAACTCTGACCTTGTCACTCTTTCTGCCTGCCAGACCGGCTGGGGACAGCTTATCAGAGGGGAAGGCATCGAAGGCCTGAATAGGTCCTTCTTTTATGCCGGCTCCTCATCTATTCTGATGAGTCTCTGGGCAGTGAATGACCAGGCAACATACCAACTGATGGAAAGATTCTACATACATCTCCGGTCTTCCCAATCAATCATGAATGCGTTAAGGAAAGCAAAGCTTGAGATGATAACCTCAGACACTTTGTCTCACCCCTATTATTGGGCAGGTTTCATCATCTCAGGAAAAGCCGATCAAGTTATCTTCCCTAAGCCCATAAAGATATGGATACTCTACGCAGCTTCATTGCTTCTAGTAGGAAGTTTTATCACCGCTGTTATAAAAAGAAAAAGATCTAATTAATAAATAATTTTTTTCAATCTTTCAAGCCTGATATACTAATCTAAATAATTTTCAACATTTTTTATCATGCATTAGACCTAGGGAAATTATTCTAACATTAAAAGAGCCATTGTCTCTTAATCAGAAGGTTTAAGACTCGTTTCCTTCACGAGTCATTCCTATTGATCCTTATTTTTTAATATTTTTCTTCAAAATTATCTTTATTCATCCTATTCCATAATGAGTTATTTTTGCCACTAAATGGTAAAAATGTGGTAAATCTACAACTATCAAATTTAACAAAGAGTTGAATTTTTAAATATTTAAGGAGCGGTGGACTTCGAATCCAATCAAGGCTATTCGGACAACTTGCTGAAAACAATGTAAATACTTATTTTATAATAATTTAGGCATTGTTTCTGTTTAGGTTCTGTTAGGTGATTTTAGGCCAATTTAGATGTGTTATGGACACTATTTGGACACTAACTCACAGGCCGAAATCGAGAGACTGAAGCCGATGGCCTGGGAGATTCCTAAGAAGAAATTGCCGTATTCGGGGAGGAGATAATTCAACAAACGCAAGACAGCAGTTTCACCAACGCCATCTCTTGCCATCAGGCGTGAATGGATTTGCCAAGTCAAATTCAGGCTCATCTTCGTCATAGCGACGATGGGATCGCTGGATCTTATCACAAATCCATAAGAGCGATAGTATGACGCCGTAGCTTCTCAGAGCTATAGACTGCTCGAATATTAGTGCCTCTTCATTTTTGACGCCTGCCAGCCACGCAGATGCTGGCACTTTTGTCGGACGTGTAGGTACTTCCTCAACATCATGAGAGTCAAGATCTTCAATAATAGGGCTTAATTTCTCCCCTACCTTTATATGAAAGTCAAAACTAGGGGATTTCTTGTACCATTTAATGATGCCATTCTTGGTGATTGTTGCGGCGCATGGTTCTGAAGAAAGTTGCACGTATCGTAATGCTGTTGCCGTAAGAGTCGTCCTAAATTTTCCGGAAAGGTCTCTCACAATTTCAATGTTCGGTGGGCCAGCATCGAAATGTGGCGCAAAGATTTCTGTGGGCATTAAAATGCTGGCTGCAAACTCATTTGCCTCAATCTCCTGTTCTTTGTTCTTATTCCAGACATACATATCTTCTTCGGCACAAAGTACTAATTGAGAAACAGTATGTAGCTCGAAGTGTCCTAGTTCATGAGCTATTGCAAATCTCTTTCGTCCTTCTTCCGGGATTCTGTTGTTGACAGTTATTATACCTATGCTTCCTTTCCTTAGGAGTCTGGCTTCAGAGCCTTCTAAGATCTTCTCTTTCACATACACTCCGCGCACCATTGAAATATC
The DNA here is from genome assembly GCA_964648465.1 of uncultured Eubacteriales bacterium. Classification (GTDB taxonomy): domain Bacteria; phylum Acidobacteriota; class Aminicenantia; order Aminicenantales; family Aminicenantaceae; genus Aminicenans. Next base: position 8,465 of record CAZYMU010000057.1, read on the forward strand.
TCTAATCTGGATTTCGGAAGGCTCTCTTATCTGCAGGTTTTTTATAATCTCCTCAGCTTTTACTAAAGGAAACGCAAGGCTTCTTCTGGATGAATTCACTTACTCCTCTTCCTTGTTCAGATCCTCCAATAGATTAAGATTTTCCATATCTTCAGCCAAGCTTTCTAGATCCTTTTCTGAGAGAGATTCTAATTTTCGGAAATAGGCTTCAGCGTAGGATTGTGCGACTTCCCCATAACTACCTTTGAGAATTTCCTTGATTTTGGTCTTCAGATTCTGGGATCCTCCGGCGATTTTCTTTGACTCAAATATCTTCTTGATCTTAGTCCGTTTTTCTCTAGCGTTTTTGAGCCATACAAGTCGCCGTTTTTGAGAGCCTATTTTTGCAATTTCTGCAACCATCATCTCCAGTTGATCGGTATTAACTACCAAGTCTTTTAGTTCGGCTCGAACTTCCTCCTGAGGGAGGTTCTCTGGATCGCTCATAAAGTCACAAAAGCATTCCATGAAGCTCTTACGGTTTTTTCCGTCCATCATGTTAATCTCCTTGGAGGAAAATCCTATTAATTTTTTTAGCTTTACGTAGAAGCTTTCTTTTAAGATTATAAACCTTTGAGACATCCCATCCGGTTTCAGCAGCAATTATCTCTGGCTTATCGATACCTTCCTCAAAGCATAGCAAAAGCATCTCCAGATCTTCGTCCCCCATTACTAAATCATATAGCTTCTTCTTGAGTTTTTCTTCGAGAGCTTTTTCTTCCCGGTTGACCAGATCTTCTTCCGGTGTCGGAGAATACGCATGAACTGGTGAAGAGGGATCGGAGGGTATCTCGCTAAAGTCCGCTGGTGAGTCATCGTCGGGTCTAAACTTTGGTAGATTTCCAGTCTTTTTATGCTCCATTGAAGAATAAAGGTGTTCCATATCGCTGTCTACAATCCACATCAAGTGTTTGAGCAAATCTGGATACTTATCTGGGTCCCAATCCCTAGTTCCGTTCCAGACCTTTTTCATAGCTTCACATGCAATATCTTCAGGAGTCTTTCCTCCCAAAAGCTGATCACTTTTCCCAGGCCTCCATGTGTAGCGACTAGCCCTCCAGAATGCATAATGTGTAAGTCTAAAAATGATATCATTCCAGTCGGCCGCCTCAAGAAGTTTAAGAACCGTATCGTTCTCCATAAAGCACTTCCTTAAATATTATACCGACTCAAAGAAAAATTTGCCACTTTTTGTACTCGTTCAGTACCTTAGTGACACTTTATAAGAAAGATTCCTTGCAGGTTTAGTAGCTTTATGGATACCTTATAGATTATTCTTTATTAAGTCCAATTAACATCTTCCCAGGCAAGGAAATTGATCTCACTGTGCCTTTTATTATGTAGCTTAACGAGATTATTTCCAATTATAGTTTTTATAACTAAGGAGACAATGTGTCACTAAGGTACTCGAACTGCACCCCAAAATTCGAACCACCTGGAGTGCTAGTATTTCCGTGATATAA
>CAZYMU010000058.1:0-9156 GCA_964648465.1 uncultured Eubacteriales bacterium
CCAGGGTAAAAACTCTGGCGTGATGTAACAACCTGTCCAGCATTGCGGTGGTCATAACCCTATCACCCATCATCTCTGCCCAGGATTCAAAGCTTTTATTGGATGTAACGATTATGGATGTTTTTTCATATGTTTCACTGATTAAGCTGAAAAAAAGATTTGCCTCGCGTTTTTCAATGGGCGTATAGCCTATCTCATCAATTAATGTTGAGCTCAACATTAATGGATTCATCTGGGTAGACCTCTTACCAGGTTTGGAGTGCGATATATCTTAGAGAAATATTTGCGGAAAGCTTCTCTCATCCAACCATCCCTTAAAAAGAAATCTCTTCATCCACACAGCATAAGACATAGCACAGCAGTTTACCTTTTAAAATCAGGTGTCGATCTCAGCACAATTGCAAATTGGCTTGGACATGCAAGCCCCAATACCACTAATAAATATGCTACCATGGATATGGAGATGAAGTAGCAGGTTCTCGAGATGGCTAAACCACTTGGTGGGGGAAACTCCTCTCCATCTACATGGAGGAAAGATCCCGATATCCTGACATGGTTGGAAGCACAGTAGATGTTGTGAAAATCTTGAAATATTAATGTTAAGTATTTAAGTTTAAAAACGTTCCATAGCAAGTAGATAGCAAATAATCTTAACATTAATGATCACTTAACATTTATCCATAATCATAAGGTCAAATAAAACTTTGGATACCATGTGTTCATTATCACTTCCTGCTTCCTGGGAAGCCTGATGACATTTAATAAATTCAATTTTTGCTGTCGGCATTGAACTCTCCTTTCAGTTTTGCTCTATGCTTAATACGTGCAGTAGTACGAATATGAATGACACTGAGCAAGATTCGGAGAAGCCTTCGTGCAAGCAACTATCAAGGTATTAGTTACCCTAAACAGAAAGGTATGCTGACCAGCAGCTACCGTGTAATCCTGACTCTTTTTCCCCGGTGTAATGGTCGTTAATTTCGATCCGTCAAAAATAATGTCATAGGTTTATTGGTGTTGGATTTATTCTCGAACATGATTTGAGCAGTATGATTCTTCTCGCACTCAGGAACCGGTGTAGGTTCTGGCATTGTAGGGCTTTTTTCGCCGCAGGTGCATAATAAAAGACATAAAACAAAAAGAATTAGGACGCTTTTTCTCATATTAACTCCATAGACAGGTTAACCTATATTGAAATTAACAAAAAGTCAATCAATAAATTAGACTACTATTCTACTCTATCGGATGGATTAATTCTCTTATGTAATCCTCCCCAAAAACCGCACAAGAGTCTTCACATTTGGGAGAAGAAATCTCCTTTTTTTGTCAAATAGTTACGTTTCTAGGAGCACAGAAGTAGATAAAAGAGCCCTGTTGTTAGATGAATTTTTCTCTGTTCTGAAGACGGAGAAAAGCAAACAGCGTCGTGACCACTGATCCCAGAACAAGATAAAGCCTGTTGTAGAATGTGGTCTGGGCCCAGAGCACAGACCTAAGGGCCTCCACACTGCGGAAGGGATTATGGAAGAGAAACCAACTGCTGTTCTGAAGCTCATCCCCCAGCAACCAAAAGAACAAGACGAAGACAACCATTATTACGGCAGTGACATTGCCGCTGGTGGATTGGGCGGAGATGAAAAAGGCCAGGTTCCCCAAGAAGATTGGCACATGTCAAGAAAGTTGTGTATGAGAGTGAAAAATATTTTGTAATTGATTCCAATTTTAAAGGAAGGATCATACTCTAGTCTCCATGGTATTTGATTTATTGCTGGAATGATTAAGAGAAGCTTTTTGCATTTCCTTTTCAGCTTTTTTAAGATCCATATCTTTACTTGGATCATGGTTTCTGAACTTTAGCCGGTGCATCTGGAGAAGCTCATATTCGTTTGATTTAAAATGAGGAATCGTATTTTTCCATTTCCCTTTTTTTAGTCTCTCCAGTTGTAATATTATGTTTATTCCCAAAATATCTTGACTCTGAAAAAATCCTCTCATCCTCTCTCTTATTCTCTCTATCAAACGATTAAAGTTTTCTGATGTATTTGTGGTATAAATATATTTCTGTAAGGAACAAATTCTTAATCAAGAAGATAAGAAAAAGCTATCTTTGCATGTTCAAAAAGAATATGATCCAAATGATGGGAAACCTGTCATCATAAATACAAAAGTAATTAAAGATGTAACAGGTAAAGAGTCAAAAGAAACAAAATATTGATAATATTTAAAGGAAGATTCCTATCTCATTAAAAGAGGCATGTGCGAGAGGCTATACACCTTGCTCGAGGTGCAAGCCTCCGAGGTGTAAATAAAAAATAACAAAAAGAGGGGTTTACTGTGAGAAAATCTATTTTAATTTGTTTTATTGTTTTATTATTGAGTTCTTGTATACATACTGATGTATTTCAACATCCAGATTACAATTATGCACAAACAATTCCAGCAAACGTAAAAATTTATACTGCGGAATTACGGCCTCTGCAAGAATATATTATTATTGGTAAAATGGTAATGGACCCTGCCCCCATAGTAAGCTCAAGATCGACAATCCCATAAATGAAATAACGCCCTATGTTACGGACTGTAAGCGAAGAGAATATACGCCTTCTGAAATTAAGAAAATATTAGAAGTGACTGACAGGATTGAAAAGGAAGCCGCTGAGAACGCTTTTATAATGCGATATGTGAAGCGGATAACCCTCATGCTTCTTTTGACTGGTATGCGTCTAGGAGAGCTTTATAAATTGAAATGGGAAAAGCACACAAAGAATGATAAGATAATTCTGAAGCGTACCGAGACAAAGCAGAGAAAGGAAAAGGTGATTCCAATCACTGATTCCATTAGAAAAACGCTAGACAGTATGAAGGACAGCGGTAACAAAGAATATGTGTTCCCTCTTTCTGTAAAAGCAAAAAGAGATAAATTATATCTTACTAATCTCATTAATAGGATTCGTAAGTATTCTGGGATAGAAGATTTCATATTCTATAACTTGAAACATACCGCTGCATCCATTATGATATCTGAAGCGCTGGGTCGTGGAGCTTCTCTTCAGGATGTCATGAAGATACTTGGACACAGCCAGTTAAAGACTACTTTGCACTATGTTCACTCGGATTTTGGCCGCATGAAAAATGCTATGAAAGCCCTTGAAAACGCCATAAAAAAGTGAAATTTTGTTCAATATGTGAAAGCCAAGAAAATTAAGTTATTGATAAATAAGGAGTTAAAAAGAATAGAAGAAGGGCGATTAACTCAGTGGTAGAGTGCTACCTTTACACGGTAGAAGTCACAGGTTCAAATCCTGTATCGCCCACCATTTTGTTTTTTATTTCGCTGATTGATCCTTAAAATATTGCAACCATGTATTTTCTACTGCGTTAATAATCCATTTGTGGCATATTATTGCTATGAAATGGGAGAAGCTTCTTCAGATCGTCGGAAAAGAACCAGTCTTTCATTCGAGCCTTCTCATGGCCGGTTCGGTGAATCTAATCGACTTGGGAAGGCAGCTGTCCCGCTGGGTTAATTCAGGCAATCTCATTCAGCTTAGACGTGGACTTTATGCTCTTTCCGAACGTTACCAGAAAACACCACCGCACCCTTTTCTAGTTGCTAACCGATTGAAGCGAGCTTCCTACGTGAGCCTTCAATCAGCCCTGGAATACTATGGCCTCATTCCCGAGTATGTTCCTTCGGTCACCAGCATAACCACTGGCCGGCCAGAAATACTTTCCAATCCTCTTGGCACCTATATCTACAGACATGTAAAGAATGGCCTTTTTTTCGGCTATCAAATCATCGACCTCGGGGATCAACAAACTGCCTTTGTAGCTCTACCGGAAAAGGCGCTTTTGGATCTGCTGTATCTGACTCCTAATTCAGACAATCCAGATTATTTACGTGAGCTCAGATTACAAAACATTAAAAACTTAAATTTAAGGTTCTTGTCTGAATTGGCCACTCAGAGCAAAAGTCCAAAATTGCTACGGATTACTCGCAGGATTTTGAGCCTATTGAAAGATATAGAAAAATCATGAAAGAGCAAATCAAGCAAGTTATCGCCGAAACACGAGACAAATTACAAGCAATAAATTTAGTCCGGGAATACTGCCAGACAAAATTCGTATACTTTGTCATCATCAAAGATGTAAAGTCCCTTCTTAATTCGTATAATTAATTTCTTACGAATCAGATCGGTGATTTTATCCCTAGGATGGGCATATCCTTTTAAGGCATCCAAAAGTGCCTGGTAATCAAATATCTCTCTCTCAATTACTCTTCTTATATCTAAAATTGACATTTTTCTTTATGAATTTGGTTCTAACTTTCCTATTTTCTGATATTTCCACTTCATTACCGATGACAATTTCACATTTTGAATTCCAGGGCAATCAAATCCAATTAAATACGATGTCTCCGGAATTCAATTCCATTTTTTATACATTCATTCCTAAATTCACAATCGCAGCATCTATTCTTTCTGCAATAATTTTTTCCCAGTCTGAGTAATGCGCATTCCAATTTAACAAAATTTTCTGTATGTCTATCATAATTATTTAAATCAACACCTAAGTTTCTTGCAGCCATATTCACCAACGAACAAACTTCAATGTTTACTTTTGGCCAAACAACTCTAAGCTCTCTTAAAAATATGTTCGTCGTTGTAGGCCCTATTCCTTTAAACTCTTCAAGTCTAGCTTCCAAATCTTCAGAGTCCTCAGCTCTTTCATACAAATTTGTCAAGCTTCCATATTTATTCTTTAAAGTCTCCATCAAGTCTAATAATTTAGTAGCAGTTGAAAAATCATATCTCACATAGCCTCCTTCATCCAAAATTTTAACGAGTCCATCCCAGCCAGTAGCTAAAATCTTATCAGGGGTTACAATATTCTTTAAAACAAATAATCTGTAAGTTCTAGCAGCAATTTCCTCACTTATTCTCTTCCCAAAAAGTAACGAAGCAAGGAACCATTTGAATATTTCGCTCTCTCTTTTACTTTCCAAATCTATTCCTAACTGGCAAGAATATGATTCACCCAAATGATCAATCAATTTCCTTACTACCTTTTGCATTTCAAGCCTTTCCTTTATTTATTCTTGTTATAACCTTTATTAGACTAATATTGTTTTAAACACTACAACCAGTGCAAGAATTATAATAAATATTGAAAGCCCAATTTCTAACCACTTAGGCTTTGTTTTTAGAGATATTAAACTCCCTATTCTTGCTCCACCCATTGACCCCACAATCACCACCAATGCCGGCAACAATATTATATCACCTCGATACCAATAGATTATCCCACCAGCAATCGCTGTAAAAACTGTTGCACATAAAGATGTCGCTATCGCTTCATGCATATCAAGCTTCATTGCCCTTAAAAAAGGAGGAAACAAAGATCCCCCACTGCCTCCCCGCATACCTGTAATCAAGTTAAGAAAAAACGCTCCAGCAACAATATTCTTCGCATTTGGGTTAATTTTTTGCGCAAGTCTTGGGCTGATTCTATTCAAATAGATCCCTAATAACGTTATTATAGAAACAATAACAAAAATAATCGCTAAAACTAAGGTTGATATAATCCCTGCTAAAAATGCGCCTATTACCGAGCCAAAAAGGCCTCCGATAATTACATACGGAGCAAATCTCCAATTTATATTCTTTCTATGACTTATAGCCCCTATAAGAGAAGCAAATGGTATAACTAATAAATTTATTCCAAAAGCACTTAGCAAAGGTAATCCTGCAACATAAAGCAATGGTGTTCTTACAGAACCCCCACCTATCCCAAACATCCCACTCATAAAGCCAGCTAATAAACCAATGAGTAAGCATATTATCAGTAGCATTATTATCTCCATTTTATTCCAGCTTTTTATATTCTGCTCACGAATTTTTGATCATGTCAAATTATATTCTGGAGTTCTTCGAATTGAGCTGAAAAGTTTTTGTTAATCTCAAAGAAAGTCGAATGCCTTCAATATGTCTATCCCCGAGGAAGCTCAATATTCATAATACGTTTTACTTTCTGCAATGATTATCTAACCGGGATAAAATTTTTGAGTTAGTTCGCCAATTTGCTGTTCTCGATGAGGCATTCCACACTTTTGGTTTCTCTCGAGGTTTGACTTTGTATGTTTGCTCTGCTATAAGATTTATTGTGAAAAGAATAACCTGCATGCTGACTATCTCCATTATGGCATGATTTTTGCTACACATTCATTTTAATAAAAGACGGAGAAAGGTTAAAATGCAATCACCCCAGAATATGAGTTATGAATCCCAAATTGAAAAAGCCTCAAAAATGGCAAAGTGTAAAAAAGTTTTATACCTTTACGACGAGGCAGGATACAGACAGCTTCTAGGTGTATTCAGTAATAGAAAAGTTTCTCATATAAAAAAACAGCTTCAGAGTAAAAAACTGCTTGGGCGCCTGAGTGAATTTGAAATAAGGACGACTGAACCCGATACTAGTTTTAATTTATAATAATTCCCTATAACATCCGCTTTTTCCAAAAAAAATATGATCTCAAGCTGTATTTTCTTTATTTAATTGAAGTTTGCAGTATGGCATTTTGCAGTATGAAGAGATCGATTTTCCCATTTGTCTGAATAAAATTGTTTGTTTTCAATATTTTCGTTTCATTTTATCCTGATTTTGGTTAAAATATCTTCTCAAATTTAAATATCCCAATATAAACAAGGAGCCAAAATTGATACAACTACCTATCAACAGCAAAGTTGTTAAAGAAAAAATCGACGAGATGAACTTAAAATGCGTTGGTTCAGCTTCTATCAGAGAATTAAACCGGATAGTAGACAACATCGAAAAAGCGACTGGAGATAAATTCATCCGGATGGAAATGGGCGTCCCAGGACTGGACCCTCCAACAATTGAAGTGGAAGCTGAAATACTGGCTTTAAAGAAAGGTGTGGGGTCAAAATATCCTCCATTTGATGGAATCCCTGAATTAAACAGAGAGATTTCCAGGCTCATTAAAAACTTTATGAATATCAATGTCAGCGAAGAAGGATGCTTCCCCACGGTTGGTTCCATGCAAGGATGTTATATGGCTTTAATGGTATCCAGCCGCAGAAAAATAAATAAAGATAAAATCCTCTTTATCGATCCAGGTTTTCCGGTAAATAAAAGACAGGTCAAGGTTCTCGGCCTCCAGAGCATCAATTTCGACATATATGAGTATCGAGGAGAAAAACTCAGGGACAAATTAGAATCCTATTTGAAGGGTGGGGATATCGCCGCACTTATTTATTCAAATCCCAACAACCCCTCCTGGATCATTTTTTCGGAAGCTGAACTCCGTATAATAGGAGAATTAGCTACCCGTTACGACGTTATAGTGCTGGAAGACCTCGCTTATTTCGGGATGGACTTCCGCAAAGACTATTCTAAACCGGGAGAACCGCCATATATTCCAACTGTCGCACGTTATACAGATAATTATATTCTGCTTATCTCGAGCTCCAAGTCATTCAGCCTGGCCGGCCAGAGGATAGGCATGACTGTCATCTCCGACAAACTGTTTAACTCAAAGGAAGATAATCTTGAAAAATATTTTGGCAGCCGTATATTCGGAAATGCATATATTTTCGGCGCCATGTATGCACTTACTTCCGGGGTTTCGCATTCAACCCAATATGGTCTTGCGGCCCTATTAAAAGCTGTTAATGAGGGCAAGTTCCACTTTTTAGATTACGTTAAAGAGTACTCTTACCGCGCCAAGGCGATGAAAAAACTGTTTACTGACAACGGATTCAAAATAGTCTATGACATGGACGAAAATGAACCTATTGCAGACGGATTTTATTTTACGCTCTCGTACCCCGCTTTTTCAGGGAACGAACTTGTGGAAGAACTGCTTTACTACGGAATAAGCTCCATTTCTTTATCCACAACAGGAAGCGACCGGCTTGAAGGTATCAGAGCCTGTGTTTCCTTAATAAGCAGAGACCAACTGCCGCTTCTTGAAGATAGATTGAAAAAATTCAAACATGACCATGATTCCGGTTTCAGAATTGTAACAACAAGTGCGGATTCTTAAGCCTTTTTTCCTGATTCCTTGAAGGTGTATACTTTTCCCAGGGAAAGATAACATGAACAAAAACTATGGCAGCCAAAGCATGATTGCACCCCTGCGCAAAGTTCTTGTCAAGCGGCCGGATAAATCCTTCGAAAATGCTGATCCGGCCAAGTGGCATTATACGAGTCGACCCAACCTTAAAGACGCCAGGCAGGAACACGATACATTTGTTTCACTCCTTCGCCAGGCAGGAACCGATGTGATTTATCATGACGAACCTCAACCCGATCGGGCTGATGCCCTTTATGTTTTCGATCCGGTTATTATCACAGACCAGGGAGCCGTCATCTTGAGGATGGGCAAAGATCTTCGTCGAGGAGAAGAAATTCCTATGGCCAAATGCCTGGAGGTACTTGGCATTCCGGTATATTATTCACTTCACGGGCAGGCTCTTGCAGAAGGCGGGGACCTTCTATGGCTTGACCACAACACTCTGGCAGTAGGCCTTGGTTTTCGCACCAACGCCGAAGGCCTCCGCCAGTTGAAGGAAGCTCTTTCAAGGCTGGACGTCAATGTCATGCCGGTTGAACTACCCTACTTTTCAGGCCCTGACGCCTGCCTTCACCTACTCTCCCTAATCAGCATTGTCGACCACAATATGGCGGTGATTTACAGCCCCTTACTATCAGTCTCTTTCTGGAAATACCTTAAGGCGCATGGTTTTCGGTTGATCGAAGTCCCCGAAGAAGAATTCAAGACAATGGGGCCGAACGTTCTAGCCACAGCCCCAGGCAACTGTATCATGCTGGAAGGCAATCCTATTACAAGGAAGCGACTTGAGAAAGCTGGCTGCTGTGTTTCCACTTATTCGGGAAAGGAAATCTCGCTTAAAGCTGAAGGCGGACCCACCTGTCTTACCCGGCCCATTCTGCGGGAGTAACAGCATTCTCACATGAATAATTCAGGAGGACGTGGATTATTCACGAGCCAAGCTTGCTGCAGATGCAAGGCACAGCGCATGAAGTTGTGGTCCTTCACCACGAATGCGCTGTAACGAAGCAGATGCAGTAAGATCGGCTCGCCTGTAAGGTAAAGAATGCCGATAATAGATG
>CAZYMU010000059.1:0-8363 GCA_964648465.1 uncultured Eubacteriales bacterium
TAATACGATGTCCCCTATCTCGTCAACCTAAAGTACGGATTACCGTGATGAACCAAAATCTATTGTTTTAAGGCCGATTTTGAGGGCGTTTTTCAGTTTAACTCCTGAAGACTCAACCACTTCGTGTGGCCCGACCCCGGGAATGTCAATAGTACCGGGAAAATACAGATCTAGTCAATGAGAAATCCGCGGGAAATAGGGAATTTAATTGGATTGGCCTATAATAAGCGTATACAGAGTAGATTTTGCTCTTAATTTTTAAGTGGGGAAAATTAAAAATGGACCAAAAATGAAGCTAGAGCCAAGGACTTTATACTGGCATAAAAAACGAGCTTATTTTAGGAAGATAAGTCAGAATCTTTATTCCTTCCGCCAAGTTATAAATACCGTATGATTAATCCAAGTTCTGCTTCCTTCTTTGACTTCTATTAAAAATTCCCGTCGATAATTTAAACAACATACATCTTCTATATTCTGAAGCTCAATAGTTTTTAATCCTTGTCCCATGGTATAGTGATTAGATCTTTTTAGGCGCTTGCCATAAGTCAATTTATAAAAATATACAGTAAAACCTCTTGAATTTGGATCTGAGTTTTTTATAGTTAATTTTAAATCAAAGTGAATATAATTATCGCAATCAATACCAGTCTCCTTATAAGAATTTACGTTGCGGGGTATTAATAGAGTTTTTCCTTCTCCATCGTTAAAAGGCAGCAGACTTCCTCTTTTACCTATAAACACAAGCCTGGGACTTAGTTCCAATGCCGACGGCGCATAGACGGAGATGCTGAAGCTGCTGTTGCTTTCATCCATGACCGAATCATCCACTGTTTTGACCTGCACTTTGTAATTTCCAGAAGGGGTGTTTTTGGAAACTTTCCAATTGAATAAGCCGTCATTGGAAGTGTTGTTTGAATAATTGGAGGAATAAAAATTTCCATTGTCTCTTTTTAACAAAACCTTAATGTTTTGATTAACTCTGCTACTTGTCCATCGAATGGAATAAGTACGGCTTTTGTACCAGGTTTCGCCTCCATTGGGATAATTCACGCGAATACTTGGCGGTGTAACCAAAGTGAAAAATCCGTCACTCTCGTCTTTTACGGCTTCATCAAGGGTCATAACATAAATTTTAAATTGATTGCCCTCTTGTCCAATCCCAGTGCTTGGAACATGGTAGAAGTAATTTCCGTTATTGGGTGTGCTATTAATGACATTGAACCATCCTCCAGATGACGTTCCCCATTTGAGCTTTATCTTGACATTTCCACTGATCCCATGTGATTGCCAACGGATGGTGTAGTTATTTCCTTTTAGCCAACTTTCACCTCCATTGGGAGAAAGCACTTTTATACTTTTTAAAACTTGCAGTTGAGTAGGTTTAACTTTAATTTGGGAGTGAGAAAATGCCACTCCTATGGCCAGAATCAAAAATAATAAGAATAGAAGTTTTTTATTCATTTTAATCCTCTATAGAATAAAAATAATTTAAATTAAAAATAATTAATCTGAATTTTTTTTTTAAGGTATGCCTTCATCTCTGTTGGAAGAAATTTATATATCACAAAAATAAATCTATATCAATGATTTGCACTTGTTTTGTCAAAGCAAAATGAAAATGTCCGGTTTACTCATTTACTAAACCCTCTCTAGATAGCAGTTATGGTGAATGGTAGGCCACGAAAGGGATCGGGCGGAGTAAGGGACGTATCGATGTACGAACTGATTTCAGAGCTTGCCAGCTTGTTAATGACCTTCCTTGCTTCAATCGATAGCTTATTATTGTTCATTTGAGAAAAATGCTTTGTTTAAAGAGAAATTTTCTCCGCCTACGTAGTTCTTGGGATGTCAGAATATACGAAAAAATTGATTGAAGTCTTGGGCAGATCGGTCTTCGAGATAATTACCCTCGCCAACATAGCTGAATAGTAATACTGAATCCGTTTGAGAGTCAAGAAATATGCAATCCCCAAAATTTTATCAAAAATATCTATTTCTAATAAATATAGTGAGAAAATCTAGAAAAGGGCTCCGTCTATTATTTTGAAAGGCAGTTAACAAATACTAAATATTTTGCTGGATTGGATTGTACAAAGTAATCTGTTATAATTTTTATACCATGAACAGAAAAAAAGAAGCCAAAAAAATTGAAGAGAAAAGGGCGGATTTCCTTAAAAAAAATCCAAAAATAAAAAGAGCTCTTCAAATATTTGACATTACAATTGATCAATATGAGAAAACACTCTCAGGCAGGGTAAATTTCTATACAGACACATCTACATCTCCAAAAAGCAGTGCAAATCCACGGAAATAAAATAAGAGAGTAAATGACAAGCTGGCAAGACATACAGCAAGAAATACTAAAAACTAAATCTCAAGACAAACCAAATGGGGATTTTGATGGTGTAAGAAAATCTAAATACGATCTAGTTAAGAAAATAACAGGAAGACCGCTTCTTGTTTATGCAACAGCTTTTTTAAATCCGGTAAAACTTCAATTTGCATCTCATTTTATGACAATAGATCTATCTGATAAGGATGGTTTCTATGAAATAATAAGAAATATTGATTCAGATAAGGTAGATATTTTTCTTCACAGCCCAGGGGGGACAGCTGAAGCCACAGAATCAATTGTTGAAATGCTTCGTTCTAAATTTAAAGTAATAAGATTCATCATTACTGGCGCAGCAAAAAGTGCTGCAACCATGCTGGCTTTATCTGGAAACAGCATTATGATGGACGATTCAGCAGAAATGGGGCCTATAGATCCTCAAGTTAGAGTAAGAGATCGGTTTTCGCCTGCTGGTTCAATCATAGAGCAGTTTGACAGGGCGGCGGATGAATTGCGTCAAGATCCATCGCGTTTGCCAGTTTGGTTGCCAATTCTGCAGGAATTCGCTCCAGCCCTTTTAGTCGAATGTGAAAATTATATTAATCTTTCTAGGAAACTTGTGATCAAGTGGTTGACTAAATACATGTTTCAGAATGAAGATAATGCAGGTACTAAAGCTAAGAAAATAGCTAATTTTTTGACAAATGAAAAAATTAACCTTTCTCATGCAAGGCGAATAGATACAGAGCAATTAAGAAAGAAAGGCGTTGTGATTGAATTATTAGAAGAACAGGAAGGCAGGTTCCAAGATGCAATTCGTCAGTTGCATTTTGCTATTATGGCAACGTTTGATGGAACTGGGGCTGTTAAAATATTTGAAAATTCAGAAGGTGCAGTTTTGATTAGGATGGTTAATATAGAAGTTAAGCCTTCGAGACAACAGCAACTTCAAAAATAAAAATATAACTCCAAGGAATTTACCTATAGGTTATTCAGGCTTTTCTTCTCTGCAATGTTCTAACGTATATCAAATCAGGGGAGAAGATGATTTCCTCCTCAAAGAGCATTGTTTTAAGGCCGATTTTGAGGCCGTTATTTAGTTTAGCTCCTGAAAATTCAAACACTTCGTGTGTTCTGACCCCAAAATTTATGAAATTATATATTTATTGCGGATATATTATTGACTTGATATATTTGTAATATGTATTATTCAGCTCAAAGGGTAGGAATTTGATAAAATTGATAGAAAATTACGAGTTCAAAAAAGGAAATTCCCATCCTATTGATAATCTGTCGGCAGGAAAGGAGGGGATATGGCGATTTATTGTCCGAAATGTCACACAGAAAATCCGAATGATTCTAATCGATGCCGGAAATGTGGCGCTCGCCTACATCTAGCGGAGGATCAGGCTCCAGAAACCCGAACTATGAAGTCCGCCGTGACAGATGTACCCGATGGGCTCGCTGCAGGGACTCTGATCGACGGTAAATATAAACTTGTCCTGCAGTTGGGCAGTGGAGGAATGGGCGTTGTCTACAAAGCCGAGCAAAGCACACCTATACATCGCAGTGTTGCCCTAAAAGTGATCAAGTTGGGCATGGATACACAGGAGGTCATTGCCCGGTTCGAGTTGGAGAAACAGGCCCTGGCCGTTATGAAACACCCCAATATTGCCGGAGTTTACGATGCTGGAGTTACCGAGAGCGGACGTCCCTATTTCGTAATGGAGTATGTTGCCGGTGTCCCAATTACGGATTATTGCGATCAACATCGACTTACCGTCCCGAAGAGACTGGAACTGTTCATGGCCCTTTGCGACGCCGTACACCACGCCCATCAGAAAGGTGTTATTCACCGAGATCTTAAACCATCCAATGTGCTGGTTGAGACCAGGGATGGGAAACCGGTTCCCAAAATCATCGATTTCGGGATTGCCAAGGCTATAGAACAGCGGATGACCGAGCAGACTTTGTTTACAGCCCAGGGGCAGTTCATCGGCACACCGGAGTATATGAGTCCGGAGCAAGCAGAGGCTTCTGGGCTGGATATCGATATCCGGACGGATGTTTATTCTTTGGGCATGCTTCTCTACGAGCTTTTGGTAGGTGTACTTCCATTTGATCCACGGGAGCTTCGCATGGCCGGATACGATGAGATACGCCGCCGGATTCGTGAGGAGGAGCCGTTCATCCCCAGCAAGCGCCTCACGGCTCTGGGGAATGCATCATCGCTCAACGCAGTCAACCGGAGCGTGGAAGTCTCTGTCCTAGTCAAACAATTGTGCGGCGATCTTGACTGGATAGTCATGAAGGCACTAGAGAAGGACCGGAGCCGCCGATATGCGTCTGCCTCCTCCTTTGCCGAGGATATCGAAAGACATTTAAACCACATGCCTGTAGCAGCCGGCCCTCCTGGAGCCACCTATCGTTTTGGGAAGTTCGTGCAACGACACAAGCTCGGAGTGACCGCTGCTCTGGTGATTGTCATTACGGTTATAGTGGGTTTGACGGGTTTGAGTTACGGTCTTATCGCAGCGGTGAATGCCAGGAATGCGGCCGCCTTAGAGCGGGACAAAGCCACGGCTGTCAACTCATTCCTTCAGGACATGCTTAAATCCCCGGATCCCGGCATCGGAGACCGGAATGTACGGGTAATAGACGTGCTTGAACGGCTCTCTGGTGTGATCGAAGTTGATCTCGGCGACCAGCCAGAGATCGAAGCTGAAGTCCAGAATACGCTGGCCCGGTCATTCAACTCGCTGGGATATTATCAAAAAGCACTGCCACATATCAACCGGACTCTCGAAATTCGAAATAGCCTCCTGGGACCGGCGCATTCCTCCACGCTGAAAGCTCAAAACGCCCTGGCGAATACATTAGAATCTCTTGGCCGATTGGAAGAGTCTGAAGCCATCTATAAAAAAAATCTGGACATACGCCGTCGCGTCCTGGGGGCGGAACATCCTGATACCCTCAATTCGATGCATGACTTGGCCGCCTTATACAACAAGAAAGGAAGGTATCTGGAATCCGTCGATTTGGCGCGCCAAACCCTGGCGATACGCAAAAGGGTTTTGGGCCCGAAGCACGAAGATATTTACACGAATTTCTTACTCCTTTCTAACGTGCTGACCAACCTGAAAGAATATGATGAGGCTGAAAAGTTTGCCAGTATGTCACTGGAGAGAAGTCGGGAAATTGTCGAGGAACGGAAGCTTGCCCATGGTTTGGAACATCCCATCGTGCTAAATTCGGAACACTTGTATGCCTATGTGCTATACATGCAGGGTAAATATGGAGAGGCCGAAAAGATACAGAGAGATCTGCTGGAGAGGCAAAGAAGTGTTTTCGGACCGAATCATGACAATACTCTTTCTAACCAATTTAACCTGGCTAATACGCTTAAGCATCAGGGCAAACTGCGGGAAGCTGAATCGTTGTACCTTACAACAATGGATAAATTTATGGAAGCATATGGTGTTGAACATCCCCACACTTTGATAGTAGCCTCGGGATTGGCCAGTGTGCTGGATGAACAGAATAAGTTCTCCGAAGCTGAATCGATCTACCGGGAGACCCTGAATGTGCAGAAGCGCATCATGGGGCTGGACAACCCTTGGACTCTAGATACGGCTTACAATCTAGCGGAGAGCTTGAGAAAACGGAGTCACTATCGGGAAGCTGAGGTTCTGTATCGACAGATTATAGAAGAGGAGAGGAAGCTGCTTGGAAAGGAACACCAGGATTCGCTAAAGACGGTCTACAATCTTGCAATCGTGATCCGAAATCAAGGGTGTTTGGAGGAGGCGGAAGACTTGCTCGTGGAAACCTCGAAAATGCAGGAACGCCTGCTGGGTTTAGATCATCCAGACACTCTGGCAACAAACAATGCCCTTGCTATCACCCTCAGTCAGGCGGGTAAGTTCGAGCAAGCGGAAGGTTTCCTGATCGAGAATATTGAGAGCAAAAAACGGTCATTCGGTCCGGAGCATGAAAATACCGTGAGATCCATGTCCAATCTTGCCGGCGTGTACATCGATCATGGCGAATATGGGAAGGGGGAAAAATTGGTTCGGAAAGCAATCGATATTTTAGAGCGCACCCTGGGTGGCGATTATTCAACAACTCTGATCACCTATGCTAACCTGGGGGAAATACTGAACAATCAAGGTAAGTACGGAAAGGCAGAGGCTCTTCTCAGAACCACGCTGGCGAAGATGCGGAAAAAGCTTAGAAACAACCATCCTTATATCATCTTTTGCCTGAAAACGCTGGCAATGTCTCTTGATAAACAGGGCAAGAACGACCAAGCGGCAAGGATTATTCAAGAAATCAAGGCACTCGATGAACAGGGGCGGAAATAGTTCAAGAAAAATAAAATCAAGATTTATCTTATGATGAAGATTGGCTTGCTGGAAAGGATGCTTTTGGAAATCTACGCCAGGTAACTTTCCAGTTTGATTTCTCACGGCCATCAGTTTACAAGCCTATGGCCACTTTCGGTCGTACTGGCCTACGGGGATTAGTTCGGACCAAACTCGGTCCTCGCCGAGCTTACAAGTTGAGCTAGTCTGTGGTGAAATTCATCGAAGAGCAAAAGAGAGAGGATGGATCAGTAACTTTATGCGAGCTGGTCAACCAAATCAAAATGCAGTTCGGGTTGGTTGTGCACACACGAAGTATTCAACGGGCTCTGAAGTGCAAGAAAAAAAACAGCTTTGAAGGAGACATATACTGAGGAGCTTGTTTGTACGGGTGCAACCGACTCCCTTATGCAAGCCTTATGAACATTTGCGCAGCTATGTGCTTGAGGCTTCGAATATGCCTGGACAGGTATATGGTCTAGGAGTTATGTTACGGCAAGGGATGCGGGCATGGATAGATGCCACTTTGGAGTATGCTCAGTTAAAGCAAGATCCTGGCAATGCTGTTTTACAGAAGACTTCTTGGATTTTCTACTCCGCAACTGGTATAGTACCAATAATCTCTCGGAAAGATTTAAATCTTCGGATATGGCGTATTTGGAGAGACTGATCTTTGCTGCGGAAGGATTATAGTCACTTGATAAGTCTCGCTGAGAAGGAATTTCGTTTTTGGACTTAGAGACCATAAAAGATGAATTCGATTTTTAGAATAAAATATAAGATTGCTTTCTTTGACACCAGTTATCTCTCACTATAAGTTCATGTAGGAATGTTCACAGAGGGAAAAAATAACAGGCAATAGATATAATATTCATGCAAAAAGGAGGTTTAGATGAAAAGAAAGATTTTTATGGTTTTTTGTATCTTCATTTTAGTTTTTTCCTCGTGTAAGAAAGTAGAAACGAGCACACTGATCCCTGTGAACCATTATAGGAAATGGGGTTATGTTGATACTTGGGGGAACATAGTGATTGACATGAAGTTTGACGATGTAGGTGAATTTTCAGAAGGCTACGCTGCGGTAAAAATTGAAAAAATGTGGGGCTACATCGACAGTGCTGGAAAGATGGTTATAACTCCTCAATTTAATGAGGCCAATGAGTTTTATGAGGGTCAGGCACAGGTGCTAATAGGTGAAAAATATTTCCTCATCATCAACAGCCTTGATGAGATGATAAATGATGCGGAGAGAAGAAAAGAATCTTATATTACCTTTCTCAATAACATATTCACTACTGAGATATCTTATAGAGTAAAACGCCGGATGGAGAGAAATATGACGGCGGCTCATTTTCCTGTAATAAAGAAAATAGATAACTTTGATTTTGGTCTGGTGAAGGGCATAGGTAAATCTGAGGCGGTAAATCTCATTGACTGCCGCTGGATAGATAACCAGGAAAACCTGTTATTTTTTGGACCGCCTGGGGTGGGCAAAACTCACCTTGGGATTGCTTTTGGAGTAGCTGCGGTTGAGAAAGGATATAAGGTCTGTTTTGAAAGAGTAACCAACCTGATAAAACTTTTAAAAACAGCTGAAGTGCAGAAGAAATCGGAATACAGGATAAAACGTCTCATGAAGTCAGCTCTGATTATAATCGATGAGATAG
>CAZYMU010000060.1:0-7514 GCA_964648465.1 uncultured Eubacteriales bacterium
CGTGATACAGTCGTTTGAGTCCCGAATGAATTTTCATCCGCACCTGCACTTTCTTATCACAGAGGTAGGTGTGGCCAAAAACGGTCAATCCCTCAGGATCTCAAAATTCAATGACTCTCTCCTCTGCCCAGAGTGTGGAGGCCAGATGTCAAGCCTCACCTTTATCGAAGAACCAAAGGTTATCGATAAGATCCCCCGCTCACCTCAATCTGACTTTCTTTGCCGAACGACCTCCCCCACCTCAAATTGTCCAACAGGAACTCTCGATGGCAGCCGAAGAGATAGGCGAGTACTTCTGAGACCATTTATGACTGCCTTTTGTCGATTTGAGAGGAGGAGTCTATCTTATAGCTGATTCTTTTGCTTTCTTTGTCGTTTTGCTTCTTTTCCTAGTCCGCTCGACTTAAAGTCATCACCATGGACTATGATTTTATCCCGGAAAAAAGAGATCAGTATCAGGAAAGTGCTCGGCGCTTCAACTTCAAATATTGTTTCCATGCTGTCAAAGGATTTTGTTAAGCTCATCCTGGTTTCTGTTTTGATCGCCTCCTCCCTAGCCTGGACAGCTATCCAACTCTGGCTGCAGCATTTTGCCTACCGGATCGATATGAACCTTCTTATTATCTTTGCAGTTGCTCTGGGAGCCCTGGTGATCGCGATTGCAACAGTAAGTATTCAAGGAGTCCGTGCAGCTGTTGCAAACCCTGTAAACTCCCTGCATGATAAATAAAAAAGTCAATTGCAGCAAAAAACCGCTTTTGTTAGAAGGCTTCGTTGGCCGTGATGTAATAGCCCGAAGTGCCTTTCCCGAAACCATAATCTAATCTGATATTGGTTCCTTCCTTGGGAACGACCAGGACACGGAGCCCGATACCAACAGAATATTTGAGATTCCCCAGGCTCATCCTTCCGAGTTTATCCGCCACATCCGAAACACTTGCGAACACAACCGCTCCGAATAATTTCGAGATTTTTACTCTCAGTTCGGTCTGGAGGACAATCATGGACATATCTCTATAACGCCCACTGTATAAACCCCGCATAATCATATCTCCCCCAATTTCGGACATGTGCCGAAAAGTGGGTGACCCGGTCACAGATTGGAGGATCGCTTGAACCGCAAAAACATGGGATTTAAAGACGGGGAAATACTTTCTGAGGTCAAATTTTACAGTGGTGAATTTGAAATCGCTTCCGAATATCGGGGAGTTGAAATTGCTAGTTAACTGGAAATAATTTCCTTTATGGGGGAAGAAGATGTTGTCGCGTTTATCCCAGTTGAGGATAAAACCCAGGGATGAGAGTTTTCCCCCTTCGCTGCCGGTGATGAGTCCTGAAGCGAGCTGTTTGTCCTCTTCAATTTCGACAATATTGAGGTTTTCGAATTTGTACTGGATGCCAAAATACAGCCTCTCTCCCGGAAGGATTCTTTTCTGGAGACTTAAGTCGAAATTGAACATTTTTGGGGTGTAATCTTCTTCCGCCTCATCTAGGGTTTGGTTCCCGTATCCCCAGAATTTATTGGGGAATTTGCTGATTTTTAAGTATGAGTTAATGATATAGGCTTCATTCTTCAAATAGATCTCAGGCTTGAGTTCTATGCCGTACTGCTTGTTCTGGGTGTAGTAAGCCTGAAAATACAGGGAAGAAGGCCTTGCGTTTTCTGGGATACCTTTGGCCCTATACGTGAGAAGCCCTCCTCCTCCGAGTCCCCAGCGCGTCTCCGGCATGCGAAAGATGATAGGGAGCACAACCATGCTTATTCTTTTATCCTTCTTTTTTTCTTTTTCCTCTTTTCCCGCTCCCAATCCTAGACTGGTCGAAGTGATCAATATCAAAGATAAAAATAAAATTAGAATGGGTATCCGTTTAAACATCTGTCCTCCCCAGGTTAGTAACCCAAGTGGAATGTTGTTTTATTATAAGTAAATAAAAATGAATAATCAAATTGGGGAGCAATCCTGTACTCGTTCAGATAGATTAGTGACACATTGTAGGTACGATGGGTGGTAGAATAGGAGTTACTATGAGTAGATACGGATCAATTATTCCTGGGTCTAATTTTATAACCTCACTTTCGAGACAAAGTAAGATATCAAAAGATGCGAAGAAGCGATTACGTTGGTTTGATCATTACCGTAAATACGGCAATGCCAGAATGACCTGTCGCTATTTTGGCATTTCTGCCCAAACTTTCTATCGATGGAAGAGACGTTTTGACAAATATGATTTAACGACATTGGAGGAGCTCTCATGCAGGCCTCATCGGGTAAGGAGGCCTCAGATATCTTCCCATGTTGTAGAGAGGATTAGAGAGTTAAGAGAGCAATATCCGCGTTGGGGAAGGGATAAGCTGGCAGTACTTCTTCACAGAGAAGGCATAGAGATCTCTTCATCGACTGTAGGGAGAGTAATCAATCGGCTGAAGGCGAGAGGAGTTCTTCGAGAGCCTATTAATACTAGAATAGCCAAACTTGCCCGGAAGAGAAAGAGGAAGCCAAGATATGCCACCCGTATTCCTAAGGATTATAGAGTTGAAGCGCCTGGTGATTTAGTAGAGGTAGACACCCTGAGGGTGAAGCTTCTGCCTGATCTGGTACGTTATCAATTCAGTGCCAGAGATGTCATATCCCGATGTGATGGACTTAGAGCTTATTGCAGACAGAGTAGTTTTGCCGGTTCTTTGTTTCTGGAATACCTGGAGAGAAAATTTCTATTCCAACACTCACAGGGGAAAAGTACGCAAGACAGGAGTTTCCTCTTCTCATCCGCTTATCATTGAAGAAGAAGAGAGGTTTGTTGTCTCCAGAGGCTGGGCCGAGATGATCAAGAAAATCTATGAAGTTGACCCTCTGTTGTGTCCTCGCTGCGGTGGCCAGATGTCAATCCTCACCTTCATCGAAGAACCGAAGGTTATCGATAAGATCACCCGCTCACCTCAATCTGACTTTCTTTGCCGAACGACCTCCCTCACCTCAAATTGTCCAACAGGAACTCTCGATGGCAGCCGAAGAGATAGGCGAGTACTTTTGAGACCATTCATGACTGCTTTTTTGTCGATTTGCTTCTTTTCCTAGTCCTCTAAAATTGACAGAAGAGCGACCATATCATAAAATCTAGTTCAAATCGATTACAGTTAATTTCTTTCATAACTTAATGATAATATTTAAGTTACAAGGATTTTAAATTTCAACGTTGGGACAGCACTGATAGTGTCCATAGAATTTCAGGTTACAATTCAATTTTTTTAGTGCTTATATTTGATATCGACAACACGTCCCTTCCAATATGCAAAACTACCTTGAGGAAGGTTCCACTCAACCTTTCCTTCTAAAGGTATCAATATACCATTTCGTCTCTGGTAGTTACTAAAATAACCTGTCCAAGATACTAATTTATACGTATCGTTAATCAGTCTATATCGCTTAGAAGTAACTTTAATTATTTCATCTTCATTGTTAAAATAGAATTTTAAACTAACTTCATTAACTCCGTCTTTCAGTATTGCAATTGCCGTATTATCGTCTATTGCTTCCCATTTTGTTGATTGACTGGGCAACAAAGCAGTCGGGAACCAAACACTCTCTGCCAAATAGCGGACTAACTCACCAGTATCCAACTCTTTAGCACCCGAGGCATTTGCTACAGTGAAAGTATTGAAAAGTTTGGCATTAAGGATTCCAGAACCTTTCTTGTACATATCGAGAACTCTCGCTGTAATGAGTGGAGCCATTTTAATTTTGGCATCCCAAACAAATCCGGGCGGATTGGTTGTAAAATGTTGAGTTGCATTTAGTGGTAGCCACTTTTCTGAATCTTCACTCATGCGAAAATAACTGATTTGTTTTAACTCTACAAAATGAATGTATTGCTGCCCCTCAGGAATAGTTTTTTTAAGATATCTTTTCACTGGAATAGGCAATTCATTTAAATCCTGAGACATAAAATTTCGTCCATTGCTGGTATTAGCATGAGCATTTAATTCGACGAATATTTTTCTCGTTGATTTCTCAAGACGGTATCCATTTATCCAGATAGACATAATAATCAAAAAGACAATAAAGCCAATGATTGCAAGTGTATATTTTACCCACATAATATTAACTCCATTTTAATTCTCTCTTAACGAAAAAGCTCAGCGGCACCGTTCAAGCGGCGTCCGCTGGAGTAATTTGTTAGATTTTTTTCTTACAGACATCTCATCTGTGACCAATTCTAAGAATAAGGACATCATCTCCCAAAATTGCATAGATAACCCTATAATTACTGAATCGATATTTTCGAAGATTAGCAAATTGCCCTTTAAGAACCGGATAAGTATCTGCTTTCTTTGAAAGCTCTTGCTCAATTTTATCTAAAATACGACAGGCCTCTGCCTTAGAAAGCTTTTTCAGATCGCGATGTACTGACCTCTTGTAAATGATATTATAAGCCAAGGGATTTTCTCAGTTCTTTGCCTGAAACAATAGGATCTGTCCTGTCATGCAGCCGGTCAAAAGCCACTTGGAGATCTGCATAGTCGTCAATGTAAGACTCCAACGCTTTTTGAATGATGTAAGAGCGGGGCCGTTCTGTTTCTTTGGCAATATTGTCTAGGTGATTGGCAAGCTCATTGGGGAGTCTAACTGAAATTGCTGTCTTCATAAAATACCTTTTGATATCATTGTAATATATTGTATACAAGAATTCATGGAAAGTCAAATATTATTTTAAGGAATCTAACAATAGCTCCTCCTCTTATGCTTTGGCCACCCTTTTTTCTACACGTTTCATAGAAAGAATTCTTATCTGACTAATTTTCACCCAGGATTTTTTAGTAAGTCTGGAATCTGTAAGTTCTAAGGTCAGCGGGAATCATGCACGTTGAGGTTGGCTCGTTAGAGCAACCGCGATAACTGTCCCTGAGCGTTCGTTAAAAACATTATGACTCAAAATAAGAACAGGGCATAAACCGACCTGCTTACTTCCGATAACCGGATTAAGATCAGCCCAGTAAATATTACCTCTCAATATTCTGGCCATTCTTCAAGTTCCTTTGAAAAGCCTTCTTCTGCTAAAGCCTGTTTATATTTTGGATCTAACTTCGCACATTCTTGTGAAAGAAGGGCCTTTTCTATTCTCTCACCATAAAGATAAACAATGATCACTTGGTAATCCACTTCGGTGTTGGTATAGTCAAGAAGAGATTCGAGATCAAGGATATCGAGGATACCTCCCATGTCCCGGACAAAGGACAGGTCATGGTCCGTTATTACGGGCTCTACTCCAATGCCCACAGAGGGAAGAAGAGGAATACCTATGAGAGCCGAAACTCCTAGATCAGCAATTAATAGCGAACTCTACTCTGTATGGGCTTTTATAAACCAATTCTATGAAATTCTCTCTTTCCTAATGATTTCTTATTGACTTTATATTTTTGTTTTATGTATTATCTAGCGGCTCAGAGGATAAAAATTTGATGAAATTGAGAGAAAATCGTAAGTTTAAAAAAAGGGAATACCTATCAAGAAATGAAAAAGGAGAATGCATTGACTAATAAAAAATGGATTTCCGGATTTCTTTTATTGCTTTTAGCTGTGATTTTCAGCCTCGGGTTGACTTTTGCCTCAGTGGAACTACCAGGTCTTTTGAACAAAGCTCTTTACAGCACGGTTCCTGCTTTAGAGGGAGATTCCCATGCAGACGAATCAACTGTTTTCCATACTGAATTGTTCATAAGCCATTACCACCTTCGGCTTATTGGATATATCTGCTTTGTTCTTATGATCGTGCTAATCGCAGCTGGTTTTATAACCGGAAAAAGAGGGCTTGCTTCTGCTGGAGCTCTGATGATATTTCTTCCCGTTTTTGCTCAGTTTGCGACCGTTATGTTTTTTCTCGCCGGATTGGGTGTGCTTAATATCGTGTGGCTGCCTGTTCTGGATATTTCTTTTAATGCGGGCCAACTGGGAGATATTGTCTATTTTCCCTATAGGCTGATTAGGTCTCTCTTTTTAAAGATTGGAGTTGATATTCACTATCCGCTGATCTATTTGCTGGTAGGAATTGGGCTTCTTCTTTTTATCATCGGCACTTTCACATGGTTTATCTCTAGGCAGCAAAAAAAAGATATGGCGGATTTCTGGATCTATAGGATTTCACGCCATCCTCAGTATTTAGGATGGATTCTCTGGAGCTACGGAATGTTGCTGGCCCTGATGCGGGTAAGATACCCCAAGAGATCCTGGGGCATTGCAGCCTCCCTTCCTTGGCTGCTTTCAGCGATGATCATTATAGGCGTTGCGCTTCTTGAAGAGCGAAAAATGAAGAAACAACTGGGAAACCAATATGAAAAATACAGTATGAAAACGCCTTTTCTCTTTCCACTGCCAAAGTTCATCTCAAACGTATTTACGATACCCGCGCGTCTTCTCTTTAAAAAGAAAATTCCAGAGCGGAAGGGCGAAATCGCGGCTGTTCTTTCTATTTATATTTTACTGCTTGTCGGACTTTCACATATTTATGTTCGTTCTCGAATGTTTCCCAAAATTCCCGAAGGAATAAATTTAATTGAGTCGGAAAGCCGCGCAGAGAAATATATCCGTGCCCTGCGGCTGACTGACAACTGGCATTTCCGTTATCCCTATGTTGAAGCGCTGGAAAAAATCGGTGAACAGTCAGTAATCCCTTTGATAAAGCTTCTTAAAGATCCTGACCCATCACTGCGCCAAATAGCTGCTTCTTCTCTGGGAAGAATCGAGTCGCCTAGAGCAGTTGATGCTTTAATAGAAAGTCTTACTGATAAAAACAATAATATACAATACTATGCTGCTCGTGCTCTAGGACAGATACGTACCGAAAAGGCAGTAGAACCGCTTAGCATTATGCTCAAGGAAAAATCAGGCCCTGCATTCTACACTGCAGCTGCTGCTTTAGGAAAGATTGGTTCACAGAAAGCCCTCGATCCTTTGATCGCAGCCCTGGACGAACCTAATAACTGGAACCGCAAGGCTATTGTTTCTGCTTTAGGAGACCTTGGTTCAGAAAAAGCAGTGGATCCTCTTCTCAATATTCTGGAAGAGGCGGAGCTAAATGTTCATGTAAAGCGGGAAATTATGGTGACTTTCCTTAAGATAGGATCAAAACAAACTGTTAGCGCTTTGAAGAAAGCACTGAGTGATGATGATGCAGAGGTCCGGCTTTATGCTGGGGAAGCGCTGAAAAGATTGGAGAGGAAATGGCGTTAAAAATCTTAGTGGAGCGCAGACATGCCCTCAAATTCATCTGTTCCTCTTCTTCTTGTCTTCTAATCAGGCACTCATTATTGTGAAGAACCAGTTTTTAAGGCAAAATATCAGCCCTTATTATGGGGTATCTTTCATGATATCTATAAGTTATCATGGCCCAACCCCTTTTCGTTTCGCTGAGAACCTCCGCCTGAGAAAACGCACTGTCTGAACGAATAGGACGAGTACAACAGCTGTCTAAGCAAAGTCAAAATGTCCCCCTATCAGCAAAGCAAGAATGTCCCCTTT
>CAZYMU010000061.1:0-6947 GCA_964648465.1 uncultured Eubacteriales bacterium
CTGCCACAGCTATGAATATTTCTACGCCTTTTTTCTCAAAAGATTTTAAAAGTTTAACTGTCCTCTCAGGCGAGCGGTGAGCAGAGGTAATTTCCAATTCAAAAGGGACTTCAAATTCTCTCAAGACTCCCAATGCTTCCTTGACAACATCAAAGTCCGATTCGCTTCCTAAAAAAATTGCAAGTTTCATCAATCTTCCTCTCTTTTGGCACCGATATCGCGGCGGTAATGCATAGCCTCAAAATAAATCTTAGAAATGGAATCGTAAATCTTGTTCATGGTTTCTTTCAATGTTCTTTCAGACGCACATACTCCCAGTACTCTTCCTCCGCTGGTATAGTATTTTCCATTTTCCAACTTTGTTCCTGCATGGAAAATTGTGAGGCCTGAAATTTCCAAGGCTTCTTTTAAACCTTCAATCCTCTTATTTTTCTCGTATTTTGTGGGGTATCCTCCAGAAGCGACAATGACACAAGCAGAAGGTTTATTGCTCCACTCAAATGCATTTTTTATGACATTTCCCTCTACTGATGCAAGAAGGATATCTACAAGGTCACTCTTCATCCTGAGCATCTGAGGCTGAGTCTCCGGGTCCCCGAAACGGCAATTATATTCAAGGACTTTAGGGCCTTTTTCAGTCAGCATTAAACCCACATAAAGGGCACCCATATATTTTCTTCCCTCTTCAAGCATTCTGGTGATTGTGGGGAAAATAATGCTCTTGATAATTTCTTGAAACATTTTCTGGTCAATAAAGGGGGATGGAGAGATTGCACCCATACCACCAGTATTAGGCCCTTTGTCTCCATCAAAAACAGACTTGTGATCCATAGTTGTTACAAAAGGAGAGAGCTTTGCACCGTCTGTTACAACGATAAATGAAGCCTCCTTCCCTCTCAAGAATTCCTCAATGACAATCTTATTGCCTGCATCACCAAATTTCTTTTCCTCCATTATAGTAACCACTGCTGCTTCTGCCTTCTTTTTGCCCCTGCATATTATAGCCCCTTTTCCTGCTGCTAAGCCGTCTGCCTTGACAACCAGAGGAAAAGGTATATCCCCTGAAGCTAAAATCTTTTTTGCCTGTCCGGGTGATTCTGCAATTTTGTACTTTCCTGTTGGAATTTTATGGCGATCCATAAACTGTTTGGAAAACACCTTGCTTCCCTCAAGCTCAGCAGCATTCTTCCTGGGCCCAAAAATTTTCAAACCTTTCTTTTCAAACTCATCTACGATCCCGAGAGTTAATGGGAGCTCTGGCCCAACAACTGTCAAATCAATATTTATACGAGAAGCAAAATCTGTAAGACCATTAATATCATCGGCATTCAAAGGAACATTTTCTGCGATGCTCATGGTTCCGGGATTACCTGGAGCGCAGTAAAGCTTTTTTAGCCGGGGACTCTGAGCTATTTTCCAGGCAAGAGCGTGTTCTCTTCCTCCAGACCCTACAATCATTATTTTCATTTTAATTTCCTCTTCCCTTAATCATTTTGGCAAAAAAGGGGTTAACCGTCAATAAAAACGGGATTATTGATTATTTCCTAAGTTTTTGACTAATTTCTCTATTAAACCTGGGCCGTGCAGAAGACTCTTTATTATTTTCGAGGCGATAGAAATTGCTTTCTCTGGAGGAAGACAGAATTTCATCTGGAGGAAATTCTGGCGGAATTTTTTCGTTTCCTCTTTGACATTTCTGTTTTTTATAACAACATCCGCAATCAACCCTGAAAGAACGTCAAAATCTTCCTTGTTCATCCCGAAACGCGTCATCTCTTGAACTCCCATCCTTATCCCACTCGGGACAAGGAAAGTTTCATCATCCGGTAGTGCCTGGTAATTAATCAGGATATTGTTCTCTTCAAGACGGCGGGCAACTTCCATTCCAGGGCCATATTCTTTGATTCGGATCAGAACTTGATGGGTTTCGGTGAAACCATCTGCTTCATCTCCTTCAACTGGAATCCCTTTATCCTTCAAGGCGCTGGCAAAAGCCTTGGCATTGCTGCAGACTTTTTCCTGGTATTCTTCTTTAAATTCGTTCATTTCATAGGCAGCCATCAGAAGAGCAAGCAGTGTGCCGAGGTGATGATTGCTTGTTGACCCTGGAAATGCTCTGCTTCTTATGTCCAGCCATAATTTGCGCAAAGGGCTGCCTTTTGGAAAATTGCCTATAATCAGGCCTCGTTGAGGGCCAAAAAAGGTCTTGTGTGTACTCCCGGTTACACAATTAGCTCCTTCTTCCAGAGGCTTCTGGAATGCTCCGTATAGCCCTAAAACATGTGCCATATCATACATGATAACAGGTTTGATTTCCCAGTCCTTAACCAGGTTGTAAACAAAGCTCACGGGTTCTTGATAAATAAACATACTTTTGCCAAATACAATAAGTTCAGGTTTGTAGAATTCCACAAGTTCGCCGAGTTTCTCAAGGTCTGGCTTGTAAGGATTTTCCTTTAAAACAGGAAAACTTATAACATTTTCTTTTCCTGTATCCGGATTTTCAATTACATAATTGAAAAGAGATCCCATGGGCTGAGAGCTAAGATGACCGCCCTTGGTCAAATCATTATTCATGACCAGCTTCATCTTCCTCATAGGCTGTCCTTCGGGACGATTGCGATTAAGGAATCGAACCATAGCCTTGAACAGTACCTCGTTTGCCATCTGCCCGCTTATAGGCCTTAATTCCACTTCGCTGCATCCAAAGAAACGCCTGATCTCAGCTTTCGCCTCCTCCTCAACATCTTTAATAAGATCTATTCCTTGATAAAAATAGATTTCATTTCCTTTCATTGTCCTGTGTTCTGCATACCGTCCAGAGGGATCGGAAATCTCACACATTTTTACTAATAGTGATGGAGTCGATTCTGAAGGAATAAGATTAAAACATTCACTCTGTCTCCAGTAATTATTTTCCTCAATTCTTTGAGATAATGATTTGATTTTTTCATAAAATGAAGACATTGTATTAACTCCTCTCATGAAATTCTCTGCGATTTAAAATTTATCTCTTCTAACTTGAGGATTTTTTCGATCCTCCTTTGATGTCTTCCCTTATCAAAGTCGGTGTCAAGCCAAATGCTGACTATATGAATAGCCTCATCCAAGGGGAGAACTCTTCCCCCCAGAGTCAAACAGTTTGAATTGTTATGACTCCTACTCATCTCCGCCATGTACTCATCATAACAGGGAGTTGCCCTAATACCTTTATGCTTGTTAGCAACTATAGCCATCCCAAGGCCTGTGCCGCAGATGAGAATAGCACGGTCAAAGTTGCCCTGGATCATTTCATTTATAGCTTTTTCAGCGTAATCCACATAATCCACTCTTTCACCATGGTTGCAGCCAAAATCTTTGTGTGTTATCCCTCTTTCAGCAAGATATGCAATAACCCCGTTTTTTAGCTCAAATCCTGCATGATCAGAGGCTAGTGCGATATTCATAATGCCCTCCTAACCTGGATTATTCATAAAAATTGCTGATAAGTCATAACAAACAAAACCAGTTATAATCGTTCTCCGAGGAATCCTCAGAACTAGTTTATCCTATATCATATCAATGATATAATTTAAATCTATTATATCAGCAATTTTCACCTTACAGGCGAGCCGATCTTACCGCATCTGCTTCGTTACAACGCATTCGTGGTGAAGGACCACAACTTCATGCGCTATGCCTTGCATCTGCAGCAAGCTCGACTCGTGAATAACCCACGTGCACTTGGATTATTCATAAAAATTGCTGATAAGTCATAACAAACAAAACCAGTTATAATCGTTCTCCGAGGAATCCTCAGAACTAGTTTGGTATCATTGAAATCCAACTGCCATTACATCCCTTTATCTGCTACCAGGGTCTCGGCTTCCGGCATACATTCTATTGCCTTCAATATCCAGGGATCGCTCTTGCGGAAAACTTTCATCCCCTCGTCAATTCCCCAGAGGAATGTAAAAATTTCCCTCTTGAGTTCCCTCTTTATCTCCTTTTGAGCATTTTCAAACTCGTCTGAATCATATGAAATCTTATTTTCTTTTAAATAATATTTAAAATCCTCCAATACTTCAGAATCTATATTAAAATTTCTGGTGACTATTTTTTTTGTACTGGGATCATTAATTAACAATGATTGTTCACCAGGGAAGATCATGCGTTTTGCTAAAGGGGTTTTCTTATTTACAAGTTTTCTTACATAAGAGAAATATGCTCCCTTAAACAGCAGCTTAGAGGTCAGTAGCTTGTATGTGAATTCAACCTTATAATCCGGAGATATTCCTCCCTGTCCGAAAACCTTTCTTCCTTTTGCTGTATACTTCACTTCCCTTTTTTCCTCAGGGACATTGTTTTTGAACAGTAAATAGTCTTCAATGTTTGAATAATCCCTCTGGATGGACCTCCCGCTTGGCGTAAAATATTTGGCTGTACTCAAAGCAATCGCAGAATTCGGAGACAATGGGAAAAGTGTTTGAACAAGTCCTTTTCCCCAAGAATTCTCACCCACAATTAATCCTCGATCGTTATCCTTAACGGCCCCGCTGACAATCTCAGGAGCACTGGCAGTCCCTTCGTTTATTAAAATCACAAGTGGTATATCCTCATATTGATTATCACGTCTGGCATAGAATGCACTGTTGTAATATCGTTTTCTTCCCTTGATTGAAACTATGAGAGATCCCCTGGGTAAAAATTCGTCTGAAAGCTCTATTGACTGGGCAAGAGTCCCGCCGCCGTTCAATCTTAGATCAAGAATTAGCTGCTTCATCCCTTGTTTTTCAAGGAATTCCATCTTCTCTTCAAATTCTTTGGTTGTAGTCTCTGCGAAATTTCGTATAGAAATGTATCCGATATCGCCCTTTATCATAAAGGCATAAGGAACACTGTGGAGAGGTATCTCTTCTCTAATTATTGTCAGGTCCAGTGGTTTATCCAGTCCAATCCGCACTATCGTAATGTTGACTTCAGTTCCCTTAAGGCCCCTCAGTTTCTGCATTGCTTCAAAGCTTGAAATAGGTTTTGTGCTTTCTCCGTTGATATGTGTAATAAAATCACCTGCCTGAATGCCAAGCCTGTAGGCAGGGGTCCCCTCAATAGGAGTAATGACAACTATACGATCCTCCTGTTTCTGAATCATAATACCCAACCCACAATATTTCCCTTTATATTCCTCTTTCATGGTTGAAAAATTCTTAGGATCAAGAAAATAAGAATGCGGGTCCAAAGTCTGAAGCATCCCTTTAATTGAAGAATTAACTAGCTCCTCATTGTCAATTTCCTTGAAATAATTCTCTTGAATCAACGAGCTAATAGAATATATTTTCTTCAAGGATTGAGTCCACACATCCTCTTCCCAAGTAAAAAGCACAACGAGTGCAAAGAATAAAATAAGAAAAAGGGCTGCTCTTTTTTTCATCATACTTCCCAGGGTGTAAATACTACCAGAGCCTATAAGGATTGTAAAGTAAAGGTTGACTTATCCAGGGCAAACGGATATATTTTCATAGCAATAACACTTAATAATAACCGCTAAAAAAGAAAATGTTTGGAAGCATTGGATTTCCGGAAATAATTGTTATTCTTGCTATTGCACTTCTTGTCTTTGGGCCAAAAAAACTTCCTGAAGTTGGGAAGTCCTTAGGAAGAGCCCTCAGAGAATTCCGGAAAACTTCTGACGAAATCAAGGAAAGAATTGAAGAAGAAATCCAGGCTGAAGAATTCAAAGACATTAAAGAGGAAATTAACGAAGTTGAAAAAGATGTAAAAAAAGAAATTCATAAGGACGAAAAAGATAATGAGGAAGGGGAAAAAATCTCCTGATGGAATGACCTTCCTTGAACATCTCGAAGATCTGAGGAAAAGAATATTTTATTCTTTCATTGCCGTAATCGCGGCTGTTATCCCAGCTTGGTTTTTCAGTAAAGACATCTATAAAATCCTTGCCCTGCCCGTTACACAATTTCTTCCTGAGGGAAAAAAGTTAGCCTACACTACCCTGACCTCTCCTTTTATGCTCTACATAAAAGTTTCCTTTTTAGCGGCTATCCTTTTTACATCTCCTTTTATCTTCCTTCAGATCTGGTATTTTATAGCTCCGGGACTTTACAAAAAAGAGAAAAAGCATGTCATTCCTTTTGTGTTTTTTACCTCTTTCTTTTTTATACTCGGGGCTCTATTTGGATATTTCATCGTTTTCCCGTGGGCCTGCCGATTCTTTCTAAGTATGGGAGCTGGTTTTGAGCCTGTAATTACAGTTGATAAATACTTCGGTCTTGCTTTGCGCGTTCTTTTGGGAATAGCAGCAGTGTTTGAACTGCCGACTCTCGTGTTTTTTCTCTCAAAAATCGGATTAGTAACAAGTCGGTGGATGATTAAAAACTTTAAGTATGCAGTGCTGGGTATTTTCGTCATTGCTGCAATAATCACACCCACGCCAGACATGGTTACTCAGAGTATAGTTGCTTTCCCCATGCTTGCTCTTTATGGATTGAGCATTTTTATTGCATTCTTTGTTGGAAGAAAGAAAGAAAAGAAAAGGAAAAAAACAGAAGAAGATTTGGCCGGTTAGGATGAAGAATAGAAGAAAGAATATTATCGGACTGACAGGAACCAATGGCGCGGGAAAGGGAGAAGCGGCTTCTTTTTTCCAAAAAAAAGGATATCTATATTTTTCTCTGTCTGATATTATTCGAGAGAAACTCAGGGGAAAAGGCCAAAAAATTACTCGCAATAATTTGATCAAAACGGGAAACCAACTTAGAGAAGAATTCGGCCCGGATATCCTGGCAAGGCTTGTGATGAAAAATGTTAAAGGCAAATCTATAATAGACAGCATTAGAAATCCGGAGGAAATCCAATATTTAAAAGGGCAGAAAGGGTTTACTCTTCTTGCAATAGTTGCCCCTGTCGAGTTGAGATACAAAAGGGTGAAAAACAGGGGAAGAGAGGAGTCA
>CAZYMU010000062.1:0-6819 GCA_964648465.1 uncultured Eubacteriales bacterium
GATCGACTCAGAAAGGCTAAATCTTTTAATGTCGCTTCCTCCATCCCCTCAAATTAATCTGCTTTGTCTTGTATAGATTGATATCTATATGTTAGCTAAATATGAGCCCTTTACTATTGATAGGTTCTGATCTAGGGTAGGCTGGGTTGGGATGTCGCCGCCCGGAGCGTAAGGGGTCCCACGGGGGGATGGGTGGAGTGAGGACGGGGATATACCAACCCAGCCATACAGTGAGAATGAAACTAATCGGCATTCTTTATGAATAGCCCAGGAAACATGGGTTATTCACGAGTTAATCTTGCTGCAGATGCAAAGCACAGCGCATGAAGTTGTGGTCCTTCACCACGAATGGGCTGTAACGAAGCAGATGCAGTAAGATCGGCTCGCCCAAAGGGTAAAAATTGCTGATAATAGATTTAAATTATATTATCGGTATGATATAGGATAACATAGTTATGAAGGTTTCATGGAGAACGATAAAAACTATTTGGTATTATATAATTCTATCAGCAGTTTTTATGAATAATCCAGGAAAAATTTAATTAAATGAGTGAACTTACATCTAACGGGAAGCCTCATATAAGCCTGATCCGCCAACTCGGATTATTCGACTCTACCATGGTTATGGTAGGAATAGTGATCGGTTCAGGCATCTTCCTAACCACAGGGATCATGGCAAAAAACATCCCTTCAGGAGGGCTTATCCTTTTAGCCTGGACTGTAGGCGGACTTCTTACTCTGGCAGGAGCTCTTACTTATGCAGAGTTGGGTGCTGCTATGCCCGAGGCTGGAGGCCAGTATGTCTATCTAAGAGAAGCTTACGGTCCAATGGCCGGCTTTCTCTTTGGCTGGATATCTTTTCTCGTTTATATGACAGGAGGCATTGCCGGACTGGCTCTTGCTTTTGCAGAATATTTTGGCTATTTTTTTCCATCTTTATCAAACAACAAAATCATTTTTTCCTCAGTCATTAATTTATTTAACCAGCCTATCACCTATTCCCTATCAGCAGGACAACTAGTAGGCGTAGTGGTTATCATTTTTTTATCAATTTTTAATTACATTGGTGTTGGTTTCGGAAAGATCATTCAAAACCTTTTCACATTATTAAAAATTGGAACAATAGTTGCAATCATTGTCCTTGGATTTTCAATAGGGAAAGGAACAGCTGTCAATTTATCTCTTAATCCAACAGGAATGGGTTTCGGCCAACTTATAGTAGGGTTTGGCATAGCTCTTGTTGCCGTCTCATGGGCTTTTGACGGCTGGAATAATGTCAATTTCGTTGCAGGTGAGATTAAAAACGCAAAAAGAAATCTCCCTCTTGCACTGATACTAGGAACATTAGGAATAACTGCCCTTTATATCCTTACAAATTACATTTATCTCTATGCTCTTCCAATAAATGATATGATTGGAGTAGTTAGGATTGCTGAAAAAGCAACGTCATATCTTTTTGGTGCATCTACAGGAGCAATTATATCTGCAGCTGTTATTATTTCTACATTTGGCGCTTTAAATGGTTCAATATTAACAGGCCCCCGTATTTACTATGCCATGGCTAAAGACAACCTCTTTTTTCACAGAGTTTCCAGGGTCAATCCCCGTTTCCGCACCCCAGGGTTTGCAATTCTCATACAGGCTATCTGGGCCGGAATTCTTACATTGGTAGGCACTTTTGAACAGATCTTTACATTCGCAATGTTTGTTTCCATAATTTTCTGGATTGCTGCATCAACTTCTGTCTTCACACTGAGAAAAAAATATCCAAACCTTCCAAGGCCTTATAAGACATGGGGATATCCTGTAATTCCAATTGTTTTTATTGCTGCTTCTAGCGGAATTCTTCTTAATACATTAATCGAAAAGCCGGTGGAATCTTTAGCTGGTTTGGGGTTTACAGCCATTGGCATCCCTGTCTATTTTTATTGGAAAAGCAAAAAAAGACGAATTTAAATTCTTGCCGTTGAGTAAAATGGAGCAATTAGATGAACAAAAAACAAATATGGAACTCAGCTAAAATAAAAAGAGAAGTCATAGAGGCAGAAAAAAGAATACGGCCTTATATCCGGGAAACTCCTCTCGAATATTCACCTTATCTCAGCCGCCTTGGAAATTGTGATGTCTTTCTCAAGCTTGAAAATATCCAAATAACAGGTTCTTTCAAGCTCCGAGGTGCTATGAATAAACTTCTTTCCTTAAGCAGAGAAGAGAAAGAAAGAGGAGTAGTAACAGCATCATCTGGAAATCACGGCACAGCATTTTCTTATCTTCTCAAGGAATTCAGCATTAAAGGAAAAATTTATCTTCCTGAATATGCATCTAAAGCTAAGGTTGAAGCAATTCGTTTGTATGGTCCTGATTTAGAATTTTATGGATCGGACTGTGTCGAAACAGAAGTTTTTGCCAGGCAGACAGCAGAAAAAAATGGAAAAACTTACATATCTGCTTACAATGACCCTAAAATAATCGGCGGGCAGGGAACTATCGGGATCGAACTGATAAAACAGCTTAAAAAAATTGATACAGTTATAGTTCCGGTCGGTGGAGGAGGACTAATAGCCGGAATCGCAGGTTACTTAAAAGCAGAGGACAAAAATATAGAAATCATAGGGTGCCAGCCTGAAAATTCAGCAGTGATGTATGAATCCATAAAAGCAGGAAAAATAATTGAAAAGAAACTAATACCAACAATATCAGATGGAAGTGCCGGTGGGATTGAGAAAGGAGCTATAACTTTTGATATCTGTAAAAATTTAGTAGATGATTTTATAATTCTTTCAGAAGAAGAAATCAAGGATGCAATAATACTCATTTTAGAGAGGCACTATATGCTAACTGAGGGAGCAGGTGCTCTTTCAATCGCTTCCTTTATCAAAACAATCGAGAGATTTAGAAATAAAAATGTTGTATTAATTATAAGCGGTGCAAAAATCAGTTTGGATAAGTTAAAACAAGTTCTTAAATTGAATAAAATTCCTTGATAGAATTGACAATGTATTCCTGTTTTTCTGGAGAAATCTCAGCATATATAGGCAAAGCCAGAACCTCAGAAGATGCCTTTTCAGACTCAGGAAAATCTCCTTTTCTATAACCAAGATAAGTAAAACATTTCTGGAGATGTAGAGATAAGGGATAATATACAGCGGTAGGAATACCTCTTTCTCTCAGATATTTTTGCAGATCATCTCTTTTTTTGACCCTTATAACATATTGATGATAGATATGATAATTCTTGACACCAATTTTCTTATTAACAAGCTCAGGAATTTGCACTAAGCCGTTTTCCACAAGTCCAGTGCTCTCAAATAATTTATCATAATAATAAGCTCTATCTCTTTTACCTTTATGCCAGTTATCCAAATATTTCAGCTTGATCCTTAGGATAGCTGCCTGGAGTTCATCAAGACGGAAATTACCGCCAAGGACATCATAAAAATACTTATTACTTGAACCGTGTTTCCTAAAGAGTTTTAACTTGCTTGCTAGATTTTTTTTATCTGTAAGGACCATTCCACCATCGCCGAAACCGCCCAAATTTTTTGATGGAAAAAAGGATAACGTTCCCATATCTCCAAATGTACCTGCTTTCTTAACTCCATCAGAAGCAGGATATTCAGCACCAATGGCCTGGGCAGCATCTTCCACAACAAACAAACCATATTTTCTAGCCAGGGCCATAATTGGATTCATGTCCGCACATTGGCCGTAAAGATGGACAGGAATAATTGCTTTTATTTTTGATTTTGCTTTATTGTCTATCTCATTAACAAGCAGTTCGTCCAATCTATCAGGACAAATGTTATAGCTTGCCTTATCTATATCACAGAAAACAGGCCTTGATCCAAGCCTAGCAATTGCGCCTGCAGTGGCAAAAAAAGTAAACGGAGTTGTCACTACAGCATCTCCATCCCTTATGTTAAGTACCATCAAAGAAATGATCAATGCATCAGACCCTGAAGATACACCTACAGCAAAATCTGTCCCACAGTAAGTTGAGACTTCTCTCTCTAGTCCTTCGACTTCAGGCCCTAAAATAAACCTTTGAGATGAAATAACTTCCAAGACTTTCTTATCAATTTCTTCCTTAATACTTTTGTATTGAGCTTTTAAATCTAAAAAAGGAATGTCCATTTTCTTACTCTTTCATTAATATTATAAAACTTTCTTCAATTTTTTCTTTTCAATAATCAACTGCCCATGATATGAAACACAATCTAGCAGTATAACAACTCGGTCCTTTTCCGTAAGCTGTCTTTCGAATACTCCTCTAAATCCTTTCCAAGGTCCTGTCATTACTTCGATTTCGTCCCCCAGATCAGGCTCTTCTCCGTATTTGTTAAGTTCGATCAAACCATTAACCTCTCTAGCTTTGATCTGTTGGATTATGCTTTCCGGAATAGAAATAGGCCATTCACTGTTTCCAACCAACTTTTTCACTCCCCTTGTATATTTCACAAGTTGATACTGAGCAGGGTAATCAAACCAAACAAACTCATAGCCAGAAAAAAATGGTTTTATAATATTTTCATCATTGTATTTGGGGTTATAGATTTTTATTCCCCCTGCAATGAATAATTTCTCCACTTGGAACTCTTTTTTTGGCTTTGTATTAATAACAAACCAGTTTTTCATTTTATTTCTATATTGTATTACGTTTTCCCGGCAAAATCATACAACTCCTATTTACTTCTGTTAAACACACCAAGAGCTTCTTCTGGAGAAGCTTTCTTGTGAACAACAGCCCTTACCGCCTTTATCATGGCTATTGGATGAGGAGACTGCCATATATTTCGTCCCATATCGACTCCAACAGCACCCTTTTTAACAGCATCATAAGCTAATTTAAAAGCATCCAGCTCAGTCTCTAATTTTGGCCCCCCAGCAACAACAAGTGGGATAGGGCAGCTTTCCACGACCTTTTCAAATCCATCACAGTAATAAGTCTTCACAAAACTTGCTCCCAACTCTGCAGCAATACGGCAGGAAAGGGATAAAAAACGGGCATCTCTCTTGCCAAGCTCTTTTCCTACCGCTGTAACAGCTAGAACCGGCATACCATATTCATTTGCTTCATTAACAAGATTAGCCAGATTCATCAAAGTCTGATGTTCATATTCTGCTCCAACAAAAATCGAAAGAGCCACCGCTGCAGCATTCAAGCGAAGTGCCTCTTTCATGGATGTTGTTATTCCTTCCATAGACAAGTCTTTGCCAATAATACTGCTTCCCCCAGAAACCCTGAGGACAACTGGCACAGAACATTCCGGATCTACAGAACTCCTCAAGATTCCCCTGGTCAACATTAATGCATCTGCAAAAGGCAGAAGAGGTTCTATAGTCTTGCGGGCATTTTCCAATTTCGAAATTGGCCCAAGAAAATAGCCGTGGTCAACTGCAAGCATAACAGTACGGCCGGTTTCAAGCTTGATTATTTTAGCTAAACGGTTTCTTCTTCCCCAGTCCATTTTATTCCTCCAATCTTGAAGTAAAATTCTTGTTTCCATGAGGTTCAATAATAACCTTTATTGAATCTCTTGCCCTGGCAACAAGCTTAAAACCATATGAGATTTCTTCAAGGGGAAACCTGTGAGTGATCATCTCTTTTATATTGATCAAAGAGGAACGTATTAATTCGAGGGCAAGCCATGAATCGTAAGGACCCGCTCCATATGAGGTAGAAAGTGTGATGTCATTCCGGAAAAACACATCATTAATTGAAATCGGAATTTTTACATCAGGCTTTGTCGGTGCAAAAAACAGAACCGTCCCTCCTCTTTCAACTGACTTCAAAGCCTGAATCTGAGCTTGCTTGGCTCCAGTACAAACAATAACAATATCAGCTAATCTTCCACTATTCATGTTGCGAAGGCAGTCATTAATATCTTCAGAAGCACTTACTGCCTTGTCGGCTCCGAATTTTTCAGCTGCATTAATTCGGTAAGGAACAATATCAACGGCTAAAATTCTTCCTGCGCCAGAGGCGCGAGCCAGATGAATATTCAAAAGCCCCGCAATCCCACTCCCAAGCACAAGAACACATTGACCCGGCCTTAATCTGGCAATCCTGTGGGCCCTAACGACACATCCAAGAGGTTCATGAAAGGTCGCCTCTTCATATGATAATTCATCAGGAATAATAAATGTCCCTCTGTCCACATTAATAGAAGGTAGGCGAATGTATTCAGAAAAGCCACCAGGGTCAAAATTTGTGTTTCGCAGTGTATTACATGCAGTATGATGACCGCTAAGACAGTAAAAACAAGTATTGCATGGGACATGATGAGAAGAAACAATACGGTCTCCTATTTTAAACTTTTTAACCCCCTTCCCTACCTTTTCTACCCGGCCTGCAACTTCATGTCCTAAAACTAAAGGAGCTTTCTTAATACGGTACCATTCCAAAACATCGCTTCCGCATATCCCACTGGCTTCAACCTTCATCAATATCTCCTCTGGACCAATCTGTGGGACAGGCATATCCTCAATTCGGATATCTTTATTGTTATAGTACATTGCTACACGCATAATATAATCCAGGTAATATTATGTATAAAGTTCCACGGAAAAAGTCAAGGACGGATAGTAACAGGAAGGGCATTCTTTATGAATAATTCAGGAGAACGTGGGTTATTCACGAGCCAAGCTTACTGCAGATGCAAGGCACAGCGCATGAAGTTGTGGTCCTTCACCACGAATGCGCTGTAACGCAGCAGATGCAGTAAGATCGGCTTGCCTGTAAGGTAAAAATTGCTGATAATAGATGAATTTGAGTGCATGTTTGCGCTCCACTAAGATTTTTAACGCCATTTCCTCCCC
>CAZYMU010000063.1:0-6520 GCA_964648465.1 uncultured Eubacteriales bacterium
TAATACGATGTCCCCTATCTCGTCAACCTAAAGTACGGATTACCGTGATGAACCCAAGAATAACGTCTCTGACCTGCTCGTGCGGCCAAGCCCCAAAATCAAAATCACCGGAAAAAAGGTGACCGTTACATTAAAACTTGATTATCATTTTTGAATTCCTTATGATATAAAAATTAAGAACGAGGATTCTTTAACTAAGAGTTTAATTAATAAAGGGAGCTTACTTATGAAAAAATTATTATGGTTTATTTTAATCTCAATTATGTTTTTGTTGGTAACATCATATCCGCAGGACCTCACACAGAGTGAAGAGGGTTTGATCAGAGAGGAAATTTGCAGACGGATCAAAATAGATGTAAAGCCAATTGATACACAAACACTGGGGAAAATATTTTATGGTACCTTCTACCAGATTAAATTAGGTAAAGAGGATCCTGACGGGAGTATTTTATGGATGGGCAATTTAATGCTGATTAGGGTAGATGATCATTTTGTCATACCTAAGGACATTGGCGCCAATAAATCCATGCCCAGCCTGAAAAGTCTGCTGAAAAAAGATCTTCGACTTAAGAATATGAACGATGCACAGATGATTCAGGATGCCCTTGACAGCATATACAAAATCAGCTCTTTTTCAGATAAGAATGTCAAGGGGATAAAGCAAAAAGGAGATGAATGGATCTTTATCAGAGGTAAGTTTTTTGATACCTACAAAGGGTTTATTTTTGAGACAAAAGATGGGGTCATCGTTGAGGTGAAATACTCATTAGATATTAAAATATAAAACAGGTTTGGCATTTAAGAAAGAAGAATTGTCCTTTAAATTTAAATAGTAAATAGGGTAAATAGTTAAATAGGTAAATAGGGTCAGACCTTAAATAGGGTCAGACCTGTGCAACTGATTCTAAATAAATGAGATCACTCCTTATTTTCCCGGGGATATGGCCTTAATTGAGGATTTTGGTTCATCACGGTAATCCGTACGTTTTTGGCACCAAAACCATTGTTTTAAGGCTGATTTTGAGGCTGTTTTTCAGTTTAATTCCTGAAAATTCAATCAGTTCGTGCTGCCAGACCCTAAAGGATATTTAATTTGTAATTTGTTTTGATTACTCGCCATTTCCGTTGTAGAATACAAAATGAGGGGAAGTGAATTGGCAAGAAAAATAACAGTTCTGTTTGCCCTGACATTTTTGTTCCTCGTTCCAAGGCTATTATCCAAAGAGAATAAAGTGAGAGTCATTGCTGAAAATGCTCCTATTTATGCTGAAGCCAGTACATATAGTTACAAAATCGAAACTGTAAAAAAAGGAACTGTTCTTGCTTTATTTACCACAGGATCAAACAAGCAAAGTTGGTTTTATGTGTTTTATCGTTCCCAAAGATGGAACTCCAAGGTGTCAGGTTTTATTCAAGCTTCTTTGGTTGAAAGAATTTCTGAAAGGCCAGAGGCTGTTGCCAAGGAGAATAAAGAGAAAGGGCAGAAAGTAAAAAAGAAAGAAACACAGATAAGCAGAGAAAAAGTGGAGCAAGTCAAAAAAGATTTAAAGCCCGATGTTAAGATTGCGCCGAAAAAGAAAAAGGCTGCAATAGTATCAGTACCCCCGCATAGAGCCTTTTTTCTTCGTGAGGTCAAAGAGAAAGAAAAAAAACCGCGAGTTTTTGCACTCCTACCCAAGATAATGCCTGCTGTTGAAAAAATCAAGGAAAGAAAAGAACCTGTGAAAAAAAAAGAAAAAACAAAACCAGTCGTTATTCTTCCTGAAAAGATTATTGTTCGGTCAGAAATCAAAAAGCAAAAGACAGAAATAAAAAAAGAGGAGAAAGCCCAGGTAGTTCGCCATAAGCCAAAAGCAAAAAAGCAAGAAATACCAAAAAAATCTGTACCTTCTCAGAAAAAGGCCAAAGAGCAACAAATACTA
This sequence comes from uncultured Eubacteriales bacterium, assembly GCA_964648465.1. Lineage (GTDB taxonomy): Bacteria > Acidobacteriota > Aminicenantia > Aminicenantales > Aminicenantaceae > Aminicenans. The sequence continues at coordinate 1,923 of CAZYMU010000063.1, forward strand.
ACAGAAAGGCCGCCTGCGATCGCAGAGCCAAAACAACCCTCCAAAAGTCCGTTGCTGACTATGAGTCTCGGTTATGGGCCTTCTCTAGGAAGTGGTATAGGCGGATTTATTCAGTTGAATACTCGCGCTGGTTTTTCTTTCCATATAGGGACGGGATATTATCCGACTTCCTATTTCTATTCGGAATACGATTGGGTGAAAAATAGTGTCCTTTATAGTGCTGGAATAAAGTATTATCTCCCTTTTGGGAACAATCGGATTCGTCTCTATCTGGATCTTCAATATGGAGGAATTAGCATTGAAGCTGTCCATATCGTTACCGGAGTATGGGATTACAATTATACCTATGAAAATATACAAAAGACTTTGATGGGTCCTTCTCTACTTGCAGGGATGGAAATAAAAATGGGAGCTTTAGGATTAAACGGGGCCTTGGGACTTTCTTATAATACGACTGAATGGGATTATTTGGTAAGGGACTATTTCTTGACATGGGATGTAGGGTTGTTGATTTATTTTTAAAAAAAGACATATAGGCGAATTTAGCGGCTTAGAGGAAAGGCGATTGAAAAAATTCTATATTTTTGCTTATCTCACAAAAAATAAAGGAATTGCCAGGTACTAACGTAAGTTCTCAATAATTGCGGGTAGATTATATTTCTGATTCATCACGATAATCCGTACTTTTTTGCCACCAAAACCATTGTTTTAAGGCCGATTTCGATGCTGTTTTTTGGTTTAACACCTGAAAATTCAAACACTTCGTGCGGCCAGGCCCTAAAATTAGGACATATGTCCCTTAAAGTAAACATCTGGAACGGCTTCAATAAGTTAAGTGTATTGGCATGTTATTTGCTTTTTAGGTATAATTAAAAAAAAGAATCAGCAGGATAGGATCATTTACATCAACGATTCGTATGATTGATAGAAGAATATATCAATGGAAGTGTAAAGGAATTTCGGAATAAATTGGGGGTATTTCAATGAAAAAAGAGAAAATTCTTGAATATGTTTTTTCATTCAGGGCATGGCTGGTTTTAACGCTTATGTGTGGATTTCTTTCAATCAATGCTTTTGGTTTGAAGACTACCGGTTTAAAGACAACTCAGCAGAAACATGAGGTCACGGTCAGGCTCGTTCTTGTGGATGTTCTCGCAACCGACAAAGACGGAAATATTGTCACCGACCTCACCAAACAGGATTTTGAAATTTTTGAAGATGGGAAATCCGTCCCCATCAATTCCCTGGATTTAGTGAACTTTCAGCTCGAAGATGTAAAGCCCACTCCCGATCGAGGATATATCAAACGGAAGAGTAAATTCATTGTCGTGTTTGATTCCATAAACACGGTCCGTAGAATGCTCAACCGGAACAAAGGCAGGATTCTGGACAAACTGAATAATCTTATCCGTTCCGGTGGAGAAGTCATGGTGCTGGAACTGACTGAGAAGGGAGGAGTCAACCTCCTTCAGCCTTTTACTTCCGATGATGACCTCATTGCCCAAGCGGTCGACAAGGCCTCGGGAAGCATCTGGGTTGAGAAGGAAACCGATCATTTAGGAGCACCTAAGATCTTCCAACGACAGGTAGAGGGAGGCGGACAGCAGGAAGTGAAAGACCAAGTCGTCTCTAATACCGGAACAGGTGCTGTCCTTTCCTCAATGGAAATTTATCAGTATAAAACGCGCCTTCGTTTTGAAAAATCACTCTCCGGTATGCTCTCCGTTATGAGCATGATCAAGGACTATCCGGGAAGAAAACCCGTTCTCTTGGTCTCAGGTGGCTTTCCCACACTCACACTGGAAAAATTTCATGGACCTACGGGAATCACATCCAAGCTGGCCGATACGGATCTGATGGCGGGGAAGATCTCGGATCCATTCAAGATCCTGCAGAAGGGCGGGCGCCGCTACGAAGATGATATATTCAGCGATCTCCTGAACTTCGCTAACAGCCACAACATCACGTTCTACACCGTGGATCCCGATAGCTATCTGCGATATGTTAACCCCGATATATCGCTGGATAATTACTTCGGTGTCCCGGACCTTGCAAAGATCAAACAGAATGAACTGTTTAACCTGAAATACATGGCTTTGAAGACCGGAGGTCAGGCACTGCAGGGAGCTAAAAAATTCGACAACTTTACCAGGTATGTGAATAGGGATCTTCAGGCCTACTATGTGTTGACTTACTACCCCAAGCGAGACGAGGCGGATGGAGACTATCATAAAATCGAAGTCAAGGCGAAGCATCCGGACGTGAAGATTCGGTTTCGGAAGGGATATCATGACTACAAGGCTGAACAAGCCGAATCCCTTCTCTTCGCTTCGGCTTCCCTGAATCCCGATCTCTTCAAGGAGATTAACTTCCAGGCCAAGGCCGTCCCCTTTGTCACTAACAAGAATAAGTTTATCCTCTGGTTCACCATGGCTCTTCCTATTCGGGATGTGGTGCTCAGTCCGGATCCAAACAAAAAATTCAAGGTGTTGAAAATTAATTTCTGGCTGGATGACCAGGAGAATGCCAGCGCGTTTAATGCACAGATGAACATCCCCGTGGCCCTCACCCCCCAATTTCGCGAGAGGCTGAAGCGGGCAAGATTTTACGGGCACAGCACCAGCTCCCAGGAGCTTAAGCTGAATAAGCCTGAGTACAGACTAGTTTATGCTCTATATGATGAGGAAAGCGGACGGATCGGAACGGCCATCCAGCACATATGCCTCCCCTCCCTTGAGACTCTAAGGTCTGGCATGCTGGCCAACGCTGTTTTTGGTAGGTTGAGAAAGATGAAAAATCCGGGGGCGTCATTTGAGATCTCTCCAGAAGATGGAACACTGGGTATCGGGAAGTTCAAGTTTTACCCGATGGGGGCCAATCAGTTCAGCCGTACAGAAAAGGTTTCTCTGTTTGTTCAGGTCATGTGGCCGGATAAGAAGGCTGATTTTTCACCCGAATTACATATCCTGCTGCAGCCCGGACAAGAATTGAGTCCGGTTCCATATACGATTGAAAAGACTTCATGGAACCGGAGGATCGGAGTTTTGAATGCAGTTTTAAACCTGGATTTTAGCCGGTATGACCTGGGTGATCTCACGCTGAAATTTATAGTAGGGGATGAGGTCACCGAGATCCCGATCCGATTACTCTAAAACGTACATTTTTGCGGTTCATCACGATAATCCGTACGTTTTTGCCACCAAAACCATTGCTTTAAGGCCGATTTTGATGCTGTTTTTTAGTTTAACACCTGAAAATTCAAACACTTCGTGTGGCCCGGCCCTAAAAGATATGAAAAAGATATGCGAAAAGATATTAGGCTCGAACAAGGATGGCAAAATTCAAAATGGAACAGAGTGAGATCAGATTCAAGGAAGATCTATACCGAAATTAGAAATGTGTTGGTTTTAGGCGAGCGAGTCGGAATCTTTATTCCATCCGCCAAGTTATAAATACGTAATGATGGATCCAAATTGTATTTCCCTCTTTGACTTCTATTGAATATTTAAATTGATAAGGTGAATAACAATAAGCCCTTATATTCTGAAACTCAACGGTTTTTAATCCTTGTTCCATGGTATAGTGCTGAGATCTTAGCAGACCTTTGCCTGTACTATAATGTCTATAAATTAGTACAGTAAATCCTCTCCAAATTGGATCTGAGTTTTTTATAGTTAATTTTAAATCAAAGTAACAGTGATTTTCAGTCTTCTCGTAAGAATTGACATCGCGGGGTATTAATAGAGTCTTTCCTTCTCCATCGTTAAAAGGCAGCAGACTTCCTCTTTTTCCTATAAACACAAGCCTGGGACTGAGTTCAAACGCCGCCTGCGACGTATAGACGGAGATGCTGAAACTGCTGTTGCTTTCATCCATGACCGAATCATCCAGTGTTTTGACCTGAACTTTGTAATTTCCAGAAGGGATGTTTTCGGAAACGTTCCAAGCGAATAAGCCATCATTGTTGTTTGAATAAGTTTTAGAATAAAGATCTCCATTGTCTCTTTTTAACAAAACCTTAACGTTTTGATTCACTCTGCTACTTGTCCATCGAATGGAATAAGTGCGGCCTTTGTACCAGCTCTCGCCCCCATTGGGATAAGTCACGTGAATACTCGGCGGTGTAACCAAAGTGAAAAATCCGTCACTTTCGTCTTTTACAGTTTCATCAAGGGTCATAACATAAATTTTAAATTGATTGCCCTCTTGTCCAATCCCAGTGCTTGGAACATGGTAGAAGTAATTTCCGCTGTTGGGTGTACTGTTGGTTACATTGAACCATCTTCCAGATGATGTTCCCCATTTGAGCTTTATCTTTACATTGCCACTGATTCCATGTGATTGCCAACGTATGGTGTAGTTATTTCCTTTTAGCCAACTTTCACCTCCATTGGGAGAAAGTACTTTTATGCTTTTTAGAACTTGCAGTTGATTAGATTTAACTTTAAATTAGGAGTGGGAAAATGTTACTCCTGTGGCCAGAATTAAAATTAATAAGAATAGAAGTTTTTTCTTCATTTTAACCCCCTATAGAATAAAAATAATGGCTCCTATCCCATTTGTGTGGGTAAATTAGAGTAATTCAGCTTGCCACAATG
>CAZYMU010000064.1:0-6061 GCA_964648465.1 uncultured Eubacteriales bacterium
CATTCTATCTTAAGAGAGATTTTCGCTTTTTGTGTGAAGTTGCGGAATCGCTGGGTCTATATTTTGAGTCTTGACATATTACAATCTATTTTTATAGAATCTGTTTTTAACTAACTTAAGGGAGATATCCTAATGGGAAAATTTTTTGCTATCCTTGGAGGCCTGGTAATGATGGCAGGCGGTATTATTCTTGTTATCTTCGTATGGTGGCAGGAATTCTATGAACTCGTTTTTGGTTGTATTCCACCTATTCTATTCTTCGGCGGTCTTATTGCTCTTATTGCAGGGATCAGCGGTATCAAGGACGCAATGAGAACAAAAAAACTTGAAGAAGAAACAAAAACAGAAGAAAAAGAAGAGGAGAAAAAAGAAGAAGAGAAAAAAGAAGAATAATATAGCTTTATTACTAAGCTTCTTCATTTAAGTAAGTTGATTGCTTTTTAAAAATCTTATATTTGCTTCTATCTAACCTGGATTATTCACGAGCCAAGCTTGCCGCAGATGCAAGGCACAGCACATGAAGTTGTGGTCCTTCACCACGAATGGGCTGTAACGAAGCAGATGCAGTAAGATCGGCTCGCCTGTAAAGTAAAAATTGCTGATAATATAATTAAAATTTATTATAGAGAACGTATAAGTCAAGTTAGTTATGAGGATTCTTTGGAGAACGATCGAAGCTAGTTGATCAGCTAGTTTTACTTGTCATAATTTATCAGCAATTTTTATGAATAATTCAGGCTAATAGCGGAGGGGGAAAGTTTTCACTGCTTTTTTGAGTGCTTTGCTCTACACAAAAGTCAGATTCTTCTTGACATGTATTTTGTTATATTGTATTTTGTAATTGAGTTACAGAATACAGGAGACGTTAATTATGAAACATGAAAAAAGCAAAAAAGATTCAGGCTCTGAACAAGAAGAAAAAAAACACCAAAATCCATTAGATGAATTTGGCAACCATGTAGGAAAATTTGCCACCAGGACAGCCGAGTCAATAAAAAAAGTTATTGATAAAGCACTGTCATCCAGAAATACTGTTCTTACAATTCGAGTAAATGATGAAAGCAATAAAAAAATGAATATGCTAGTAGAAGCAGGCCTCTTTAAAAGCCGTTCAGAAAGCGCCGCATTTCTCATTCAGGAAGGTATAAAAGGCCATGAAGATTTTTTTACAAAGATCTCAGAAAAGCTGGAAAAAATCGATAAAATCAAAGAAGAGCTTAAAACAATAGTCTTTGATGATACTGAAAAAAACAGAAACAAAGCCTAATCATTACTCCTTTTGTGTTTTACGTATTTCACTATTTATGGTAATATTTTTTAAGTGGCAAATTTCATTGTATATATTTTATCCAGCCTCTGTTTATTGTTCTCTACCTCATCCCAAAACATAGAAAAGGCATTTCTCCAAAATAATCCAAAAATTCTCTACTCTCAATTCTCTTCCAAGAGTCATATAAACATATCTCTTCCAGAGCCTATTTCTTTTTCGGATCAACTTTCCAACCAGCAGGCTTATTTTCTCTTTAAAAAAATATTCAACTCTTTTTCAACTTTCGAATTTTATTCAGAAAGACAGTCTTTATCTTCTGAACAAGAAACATATATTTTTAAAGCCAGATGGTCATTTAAAAATAAGAAGAACAACAATCAATATGTCTTTCATATTTTCTTTTTCTTATTGAAGGAAAATGACCAAAAACATGGGAATTTATGGAAAATAACCGAAATTAAGGCAGAAAAAATTTGAATATTTTAAAAATTCCGGACAGAAAAAACATGCCTCTCTTTGTTTTCATTACAGGCATTTTGCTCTCTGCTTTTTCCCTTATTTTTTTTCTGCTGCTTCCCTTTCTTTTTTCTTCAAATTATTACCAGAAAAACCTCAGCCAACTTAGAAATAAGTCCTCCTTAATCAAGAGTGAATTTGCGAAAGTCATCAATGAAGTAACCGAAAAACAGAAACTTTTGCTTACTTCCCCTTTTCCCCAAAAAAAAGATGAAATATTCGTACTTTTCAAGCATCTCCAAATCAATAACGATACAGAAGGAATCGGATATTATAAAGAACAACACTCTACACTATGGCTTGGCCAAGTCATAGACCTGGAAACAATTTTCAGTGGAGACAGCATTGAATTTCTCTTTGAAGAACAAAATGCCTCTTTCCTTATCCACCATAAATCCTCTGTATACTTAATTTCCTTCCACAAGGTCAATAAAGATGAATATGTTGTTTTCTACCGCCTTTTAGCCTTTCTCCCCCAATTCAAAACTCCCTACCTGAGAGAATATCATTTCTTAAAAAAAGACCTTTTAAAAGATTGTCATATCGATTACTGGGATTTCCGTGAAGATGTATCTGGTTTCGAGAAAATTTTCTCGAAACACAATGATGAATACATAGGGCAGCCAAGCCTTCAAAATGAGATTCAAACCATATTCTTTCCATTAAGGGATGTAAAAAATAATATTGTTGCGACTGTCACTCTCAGTTCTCCATCACTTCAATCCAGGTTGTCTGCGAAAAAAGAAACCTCTCTTCTTGCGTTTTACCTGCTTTTTATAATCTCGCTTGTTTTTCTAGCAATCCATCTTGTTAAATCTCCGTCATTCTATAAAGAAAAAAAATTTCTTCCCGGCCTGGTTCTCATTCTGACATTAGCAGGACTAAGGTTGCTTTTCTTCCCTTTGAGCAAATTAGAAAAAATTCAGTCTCTTCCTCTTTATTCCCCTTCATCCGCAAGCTTTTTATCTTTTTGGAACCTTACTAAATCCCCTGCCGATATTTTTCTGACTGCATTCTTTCTTTTACTAATCATGGGCTGCCTAGCATTCTACTCTCAAGGCCTTTTTAAGACAGAAAAAGAAAAATCTTCATTTCCATTGTTCTTTTTTTTCAACTCCCTGGCGGTACTTATATCTATATGCCTAATATTTATATTTCAACAGGTCTTGTTTCGTTTAGTCTTCCATTCAAATTTGAACTTACTCCAGTTTTCATTTAGCCCCTGTTTTTATCTTCTCCACCTTAGTATTTTTCTTTTTTTCTTCATTTTTTTTATCGGCAGTTTAACCGGACTCAGGATTGCTTCCTTGTACTCTCCAAACATTTTTTATCCACTCATCATATTAGGCCTGGAATTTTTAGGTTACTTATTTATTTTTAAACAAAGAAATTATCTTCTTTTTTTCTTTCAATTTTTAACTATATCATTAATCCTTGCATTCATTTATTTCCCGCAAATCGCAAAGAAAAAAGAAGTCCTGTTCTCAGTCTCCCTTCTTGTCACATTATTTATTTATTCTTCCCTCAATTGCGCCTACTCCAGCAAAAATACTATTCTCCTTCAAAATTCACTTCAAAACATCATAAAATCCCAGGAAAAATGGGGGCTCTTTCTAATCAATCAATCTTTCCCTGAAATTGATAAAAAGAAAGAATCAATTATTTCCTTTTTCCATAATCCTGAACCGGCTGACTTTGCCCACTTCCTCTGGGAAGAAACTTTAATAGCAAAATTCAACTGGTATTCGAGTCTCGAAATGTTAAATACTGAGGGGGAAATGCTTTCACGCTTTTCTCTAAATGTTCCAGAACTTTACAGGCTCGATTTTGATCCCCCATTAAGCCAGGAATGGTCTATTTTACAGCATAATATCTCTTATATGGGAACAGAAAAAATTTTTCTCATAGGATATAAAGATATATTTGAACAGGAATCCTATGTCGGGAGAATGATTATATATCTTTCTATAGATTACGACATGCTCCCGTTTCTTTACTCAGCCAATCCCTATTTTGAACTTTTAAGAGTTACTTCTATCCCTTCACTTAACCAGGTCGACCTGGGATTTGCAATCTTTAATCAAGAAGGAAAACTAATCTTTAATCCAAATAAGATATCATCAGGCATCCCAAAAAACATTCTCTTGAATATCTATTCTTCAAAAGATTCCATCTGGTCACATTTTCGGGATAAAAACAAAAAGTTCAAAAGCTTTTATTTTAAAAACAACAACAGAATTTTTTCATTATTTATTCCTGAAAAAAACTTTTTAAGTTATTCCGTAGAATTCCTGAGGCTTTTTTTCTTTTATCTTGCCTTTTTTCTATTCTCCATATTTTTACTCTCAATCGCATTTAGAAGAAAAAAACTCAATAATCCTTTTTGGTCTTTCTCGAATCGTGTTTATATAGCTTTTGTTGCAATTGCATTAATTCCATTTCTTCTGTTTACTTTTTCCACTCGAAGCTTCTTCTCAAGGGTATTTACTCAGCAAATAACTGAAAAAGCTGAAATTAATGCTGATTTTGTTCAGAGAGTCATGGAAGATTTTATCTTCCTCCAACAGAAAGAACAGGCCTCTTTAACACTTCCCCCTGACGATATTGTTTTGTGGATAAGTTCGACCATATCCAATGATGTAAATTTATACCAGGAAGGAAGGTTAATTTCGTCCAGCCGCCGGGAGTTTTTTGATGATGGTCTTCTTTCCGACTTTATAAATGGAGAAATATTTTACAAAATCCAGTTCGAAAACAACCCCTTTTACACCCAAACTCAAAAAATCGGGGACTACTCATTTCACACGATAACCATCCCTTATTCCCTCCAGGATTCCCTCCTTCTTATTTCAATTCCTTTTCCATTAGAAGAGCAAGAAATATCGAAAGCGACAGAAGAATTAATTGAATTTTTATTCTTTATTTCTGTATTTTTTATTGCCATTGTTTTGCTTTTTGCCCGGGCTGTCGGAGGAATGATTGTAACCCCCATAAAGAAGCTTCTTGTGGGGACTAAGGAAGTGAGTCTGGGAAATCTTGAAGTATCCATTCCATACAAACATCAAGATGAAATGAAAACACTCGTCGACGGATTCAACACAATGGTGAATAATCTGAAACAACACCAGCAGGAGCTGGCTGATATGAGCAAGAAAGTGGCCTGGGCAGAAATGGCCAAGAAAGTAGCACATGAAATTAAAAACCCCCTTACCCCTATTCAACTGTCAGCAGAACATATATTAAAGGTTTATGAGGATAAAAAAGAAAACTTTGATGAAGCTTTAAAAGAATCGGCTTCATACATCATTAAAGAAGTCGAAAACCTCCGAAAAATCGCTCAAGGGTTCTTAGAAACCTCAAAAGAAACCGCACTCCGCAAAGACTCTCTTAATTTAAAAGAAATCATTAAGGAAACAATAAAACCATACAGGAAAATTCTATCAGAAAGAATTATATTTGATGAAAAATATAAAGGGGAAGATTTTAGCTTTACTGGAGACAAATCTAAAATAAATATTATGTTAAGAAATATTCTCAACAATGCTATTGACTCTATTTATGACACCGGAAAAATCGAGATCAGACTTGCAGGCAATAAAAAAACCCTTATATTTGAAATAAAAGATACAGGAATCGGCATAAAAAAGGATTATCTGGATAGGATCTTCGAACCTTATTTCTCCACTAAAAGCGCAGGAACAGGATTAGGCCTGTCAATTGCAAAAAAAATAATAGAAGCCCACAGAGGCACTATCATAGCCTCAAGCAAAAAAAACCAAGGAACAAAAATATCAATTGAACTTCCAAAGTGATTGATATGATCCTAACTGATTATTACTGTTTCATATATCAGCAATTTTTATGAATAATCCAGGGTAACGTGGGTTATTTATAAAGAATACCCAATAATAGATTAAGATAAATTTGAGGGCATGTCTGTGCTCCACTAAGATTTTTAACGCCATTTCCTCCCCGATCTTCTTGGCTCTGCTGGAACTCCGCATGTTTATCTTAAGCAACGCCACAATGTCCGCGAGCCATCATTAACACCGCCCTTTTGATTATACAGTGCTCACACATCCATCAGGCCCGACTTTGTCGGGTTCCCTCGAAGATCGACTCAGAAAGGCTAAATCTTTCAATGTCGCTTCCTCCATCCCCTCAAATTCATATGCTCTTTGATATTATGTTAATTCTATCAGCAATTTTTATGAATAGCTCAGGAGAACGTGGGTTATTCACGAGCCAAGCTTGCCGCAGATGCAAGGCACAGCG
>CAZYMU010000065.1:0-5851 GCA_964648465.1 uncultured Eubacteriales bacterium
TCCCTTTATACTCTTCTAAAAACCCTGTTACTGATATGATCCGCCCTTCAAATGACCCAATATCAGGAAAAAATCGTATGTCTTTCCGCTGAATTAGAGCAGAAAATTCCACTCCAGGAGAATGGAGATAAACAAACTTCCCTCTGGCCTCCACACGAAAACATTTATATTTCACAGAAAGCAGCCTGCCAATATTCTTCCTGGTTTCAAGCGTTGAAATACATGGAAAGGAACCTTTTTTCCAGAAGCCTCTTTCCGCCTTTTTGGCCTCATTTATTGCCTTAATAAACTTTTCCCTGTAATCTTTCCGGAAAGGATATTTCAAGAATACATAGGCAAAACCTTCCCTCAGGATAAATTCGTTAAAAAAACCGTTGTTTTCGGTCCAGACATAAGCAAGAAGTCTCCCATATTTATCTTCGCGCTCCCAGTCATAAGAAAGCTCTATTTTTTTACTGTAAAGATAATAAAAAGTAAACCTTTTGGCCATTAAAGCCTTAAATATTTCTTTTTCTTTCAGGCTGTCTATCTCAGGAGTATTGATTCCAATAAGCCTGACCTTTTTTTCAAGGTTGCTATCAAACCTTACCTTAATGGTATCACCATCGTAAACAGCAGTAACAATCCCGCTATCAGCAAAACAATTCCACGAAAAAAGATATACAATTAGGAGTGAACAGAAAACATATTTTAATAATTTTCTATAATGAAATATCAACATACACCTGTTACTAATTATTTAACTGCCAGCTTACTGCTTTTTACTGCCTACTGCATACTGAAAAACTGTACCTGGTACAAGTAAATACGTACCTGGTACATTTTTCACCGCATACTGTCTTTTCAATTCTTACCGCAAACTGTTTTTACTGCACTAACGATGTGCCTTGCCGAAATGCCGTATTTATCCAGGAGTTCTTCGGGTTTACCTGACCGAGGCAGGTCATGCACTGCAAGATGGATTATCTCGGCTTTTCCTGCCAAAGCCAGAGCTACCGCCTCACCAAGACCTCCACTCGCGAAATGGTCTTCCACCACTACAACTTTATTCCCTGCTTCTTTTACTTCACGTGTTATATTTTCTTTATCTATTGGCTGTACCGAATAGGCATCGATGATCCTGGCTGATATTCCTTCCTTTCTAAGTTTATCGTATGCCTTTAAAGCCTCATGTACAGTAACCCCTGCTGCAATGACTGCAGCAGTATCTTTCTTGTGCTTCTTCAAAACTTTTGATCCGCCAATCGGAAATTTATCTCCCTTATTATACAAAACAGTCGTCCCGGGCCGCGTGGTTCTCAAATATGCCAATCCCTTATACCTGACCATAGATTCCACACATGCCTCTGCAGAATATGCATCACAGGGATAAAGCACAGCACATCCAGGAATAGGTCTGAAAATTGCCATGTCCTCAAGCCCCATCTGGGAAGGACCATCAGCGCCTATGCTCACTCCAACATGTGAACCAACAAATTTCACGTTTGAAAAAGAATAAGCCGCCATCCTTATCTGGTCGTGAGCCCTGCTTATAAATGCTGCGAAAGTAGCGATAAAAGGAATATACCCCTTTGCAGACATGCCAATTCCAATACCTGCCATGCTTTGCTCAGCAATATAAACCTGAAATGACCTTTCAGGAAAAACTTTAAAAAAATCCTCTGCATATGTAGAATTTTTCACATCCCCATCAATCGCTACAACAGAATCGTTTATTTTCCCAAGAGCTAAAAGTGCATTGCCGTACGCTCTTCTGGTCGCTGTTTTTTCTTTGTATGTATTCTTTTTAAAGCTGTATCTCTTTGTAACCTGCGGGCTCTTCACTCTTCCAGGCCTGCGGACATATTTCTTTGCATCTATTTCAGGCATTGGACCAAGTTCATCGAGGGCTTTCTCAATATCATCGTGTTTCAAAGGTTTGCCATGCCAGCCGTTTTTATTCTCTAGGAAAGATATTCCTTTTCCTTTTGTGGTTTTCGCGAGTACTACTGTTGGTTTGTCTGACAGTTTGGCCTTTTTAAATGCAAGCAAAATATTTTCAATGCTGTGTCCATCAATCTTAATTACATCCCAGTCAAAGGCTTTAAATCTCTTCTCATAAGATTTGATATCATGGCCGAACATTGTGGCCTCTGACTGCCCAAGCCTGTTTATATCAACAACCACACATATATTATCGAGACACTGATGGGCAGCCGTATTGGCAGCTTCCCAGACTGATCCCTCAGCACATTCTCCGTCACCCATCAAGACATAAACCCTTCTTCGGGATTTTCCAAGCTTCAAGGCCATTGCCATTCCTATTCCAACCGAAAGACCCTGCCCAAGCGAACCAGTTGCAGCTTTAACCCATCTCATACGAGGCGTGGGATGCCCCTCAAGAGGGCTGTCAACCTTCCTGAGATTCATCAAGCTTTTCAAGGGAATGATCCCTGCCTCTGCATAGGCTGCCCACAAAATTGGCGCCGCATGTCCCTTTGAGAGAACAAATTCATCATTTGCCCAGTCATGCGGGTCTTTGATGTTGTATCTCATTTCATCAAAGAACAGACAGGCTATTATTTCCGCCGCAGATAGGCATGTTGTTGGATGTCCTGAACCTGCAGTTGATGTCATTTTCAGGGAATGAATGCGTAGTTTTTTTGCTATTTTTTCTAATGCTTCTTTTTTATCCATCCGGACAAATCCTCCATCTTAAGAAATATGAAAATAATCACTTTTTTCCAGCAAAATTGAATCGGGTTAAAACATATATGTCAATTTCAAAAACAATGTATTGCCTTGCGTTCCTTTCTCACCAAACCTCGCAGTCCCTTTCTGATATGCAAGTTGAATGAAACCAAACGGAGGCTGGAAACGATAAACAAACAGAATCTGAATATTGCTTTTATCTATGGAAGAATTCAACTGATAAAACAATTTTATGAAAAGGTCTTTCGTGAAATAATTTGTCGCCCGGACAATATGAATCCATGTACTCTCATTCTCAGGATCCGGCTCGAAATTCAGACGCGTTAAATCATATGAGAGAGAAAAATCCTGAGTTAATTTATAATTAATTCCACCAGTTACAAGGCTGAAATCCAAATCGAAATTATGCCCAAAACTGTATGAAATTTGCGCAGACTGCCACTCCCTTGTATTATAACCGAGTTCAAACTGGGTATGATGATTCCTGAATTCCTTTTCAAAAAGCTTGTATTCCTGAGTGTGATTTAACTCAATTGAAAACTTATTCTTAAAATCAAATTCCAGCCCTTCATCCACCTTCCAGCTCCGTAAAGTCCTGTCCATTCCCCAGTAAATGTTATAATTTGAACTATATTCAATTCGCTCAAAACCCAATTTTTTAATCCAGAAAGTCTTTCTTATGGCTGAATCCAACTCCTTACGATTATCATCTCTTACAAATCCAACTTCATTGGCATTATCTGCAAAATTTTCTCCTAACTGTCCATAACGAATATGGATATGAAATGTTGACGAATCATAGCTCGGCCGCAGGAAGAAAGCAATATTACGCTTATCATAGTCTCCATAACTTAAAGCCAACTGCCCCGTAAATTTAAGAGTGTCTGTAAAGTACAGTGATGTGTCGAATCCGGCTGTTCCTCTATTTTTACCGCCTGTCAGTTTATTGGCCAACAAAAATCCAATATTCGACGACTTCATGACGTCTTTTTTGAGACGGAAGACACTAAAATTCGCCGAATCCTCTCCAAGAGTCTCATCTTTTTTCGTTTGAGTGCTTAACCCGGAAAATTCAAACCCACCGGATTTTCCATAAACTTTGAGACCACCATAAATATCCGAAATTCTTCTCGAGTAAAATAAGTTGATACGCTGCCTGTACATTTCAGAACCTTCCAGAAAGAAATTCCTCTTTTCCGGAAGATCAAGCTCAAAACGAGTTAAATTAATCTTCTCCTGGTCTGCCTCTACGGTTGCAAAATCCGGATTGATTGTTAGATTTCCTGAAACCATTTGAGAAAAAGCATAACGCGCATCAATACCAGCTTCTAATTCTGATTTCTTGCCCTCTTCAAGCTTCGAAATAATATGGGGAATTATGGAATATTTCTTCTCGGATTTCACAATCTCAAGACCATTTAATACACCATACTGTGAAACTTTCAAAGGAGACTCCAGTGGGCCTACCCAAAAACTCTTCTCGAGCCTGCGGGGAACAGACCTGCCAAAATTAAGACCCCATGACTTTTCTTCCCCGGGTTCATACTTTAAACAACTTAAATCAATAGAAATTTCCACGCTCCATCCAAAATCAGTTTTTTTACCTGCGGATTTCCATATTCCATCCCAAGTTGTTTGTCTTGTCTTTCCATTGTCAGTTATCCGGCCATCGAGCTGAGTTCCCAGGAGATTCGTTATAAAAAAATAGCAAGTTCTTCTGTCATGAAAAGTATCAAGATAAACCAAAACAGCATCATCACTTTTTAATTCTGCATCTCTTTTGGTTATGCTTGCTGCTGTTTTATCGGGTTCAGGGTCATAGGATAGAAAACCAAAATAAATAAAGTTGTTATCGTATAGAATCTTAACCACCGTATTAAGAGAAGCAGGTCTGCCTCTTTCCGGTTGAAATTGAATAAAGCCTCCTGCTTGAGGAGCTTTTTCCCACAAAGGTTCACTCAAAAATCCATCTACAATTAATGGCTCGTCAATTTTTCTAGCGGAAGTTTCTTTCATTTTCCACTGGCCGAAGGAAAAAAAATTCAACAGGAGAAACAACATAAAAAAAAGTACGGTCTTTTTCATATTAATCTTCCAGTGAAAATATCATAAATAGTAGAAATAACATAAACACGAAGCAATAGCAATTATTATCTATTTGGGCCAAACCGATTCAACTAACTGATAACATTATAGATAACTTAGTATTATTGCCTTTTGCTCCCTAGTATTCCATGCCACTGTAAAAAATCGGGAATAAACTTTAGTCTGTATTTATAGATGTAATGTGATAGATTGTGGCGCGCCTAGCAGGATTCGAACCTGCGACCTACGGATCCGGAATCCGTCGCTCTATCCTCTGAGCTACAGGCGCACACTGTATTTAGTCTCTTTGTTTTATTCAGTTTGTCCTGTCGATTGAAGCCAAAATTTAATCTTCTTTGAACTTCTTCACTATAGCCCAAAGCTTTCTGTTTTTCAAATTTCAGTCAATCAGCAATCCCTATAATCCAGCATGAAGGAAATGAGATAAATTTGGTGGAACTTCTTTCAGTTAATCTTTTAACGCACTGAGGATATCTGCTTTTTGCTCTCTCTTCAATGGAAATAAATATTTCTTTATACACTTCTCCTGGTAATTAAAAAGAATAATTACTGTCCCATCCTCAGCTAAAGTATTAAAAATATGCAAATAATCAACTAAAACAGGAAATTTAATATCGTTAGCACTAACAAAGCCACGCAATTTTTTCTCGACAATTTTAAAAGAAAGGTCTGTCTCATCTGCATCATTAACAATCAGCACTCCACATACTTTCCCGTCTTTAGAATGAAAAGGCAGTGAATGACAAAACTCAACAAAGGAATCAAGACAGCTAAAACACATAAAATCGTTAAAATCAATTACAATAATCAATTGAGCCTGCTCAATTGGAAGGCTTTTCCCATAGAATTCACCATAAAAGAGAGACAGACCCATAATAAGAAAAAATAAAAAAAGTTTTTTCCCCCGGTATTTCTGTTTCATATACATTCAACCCTGCCAATCTGACATACTTTTGCTTTGCTGATTTAGCTTATTTATTCATACTTTCAGCTTGCCTCTCACTGTCTACAATCCTGTACTTCTTCAATGTGATTCCATCACCGGCCCTGGAAT
>CAZYMU010000066.1:0-5295 GCA_964648465.1 uncultured Eubacteriales bacterium
ATCTTTTGATTGATAAGCTTCTTGTTATTAATACGGACTACTTTTGAAATGAGTTGAGGAGGATTGCCTTCTTTCAGCATCATAATTCCTCTGTCCATAGGAAGATTTTCATTTATTAGATCCATAATGTGCTTTAAGAGTTCGTTTAAAGGCATATGGAGAACTAAAGCTTTACTGACTTCACTTATGGCAGAGAAAGATCTATGTTCTGATTTAATCCTTTCTATATCAAAAGGTTTTGCTACAGCTTTTATTGTTGTGCTAATGTCAGGCTTCTTCAGAATATCTTCAAGATTCATTATGGTGTTTATATTTGCAGAGGAGGATGGACCATCTGTGACTTCAACATTTGTCGAAAGTTCCTTATTGAAGATAATTCTTGTAGAACCGATAAGGATTTCATCTCCTTTATTAAGTTCGGTCTCAGATAAAATTTTATTACCATTCAGAAAAGTTCCATTTTTGCTGTTGTTATCTCGAACCACATACCCTGTTTCTGAGGGATAAATAAGGGCATGATGCCCTGAACTAAACGGATCATGAATGGAGATATCATTGTCAGCAGACCTCCCTATAGAGATCTTCTGCTTTTTGAGAGGAAAACGGAAAAATTCTCCCTTTTTTGGATAAACATAAAGTATTGGCATCTGAGTTTGCTGTTTTGATTATAATCTTAAAAGGCGGAAGATTTCAAGAAAACTAGGCTTTTTCTAAAATCTTAAGCATTTTTCTACATTTCCTGACTTTATCTTCAAAAGGAATATCATCGATCAAGGGCAGAAGAACCTCCTTTATTTCTTTTCTTAACATGTTGTCAAGAAGCTCGATAGAATAATCTATTGATTTTTTTGTTCCAGTATAAATATTTTGATAGGCTCTAATGATATCTTCCCTGGGATAGATTAAACTTATCAATTCAAAAATATGTTTTAGAGAACGAGCTAAACTATTCTCTAAATCTGTAGCCAAATGCTCTTTTTTCTTATCTGCCATTAAATCATTCATTTCTATCAAAATCAGGTAACTTTTTTTTATTTTCTGAATTATCTCAGGCAGTATTATCTTTTCCTGAAACAGGAGTTGTGAGTTTTCAGATCTTATTTTATACATAGCTTCGATGATTTCATCCTCTACATCCTTTCTCTTCCTTTTCAATTCTAAGGCCAATAAATCCGCTGCTTTTTGAGAACCAATTCTTACCAGGATGTCAGGAATGGCTTTTCGTATATGAATATCTTCTTCAGAGTCTCCCAGATAATCCTTTAACGTCCCTATAATCTTAACTCCATATTCTACCAAAGCCTTGCTGGCCACCCGGTAAGTACTGGGCTTACTCAACTGTTGAATAATGAGATGTACAAACTCCCTCCTTCTTAGCCTTCCAGCACTCTCAATTGCATAGCTAATTACTTCTGGCGATTCATCCCTAAGCAGTTTACTAAGATCATGAATAAGGTTTGAGGTTGGCTTCATCATTCCCAGGACCTTGGCTGCCTCCATCCTGGAAGCTTCTGTCTCCTTGCTTGCCTCACCTACTATCCTATCGATCTTTTCCTGCATTAGCTCCTGATAAACATCTAGGGACATGATTTCCTTGATTTGAGTATCAAGGTTCTTGTCTTCCAGAGCCTCATCAATTTCCGGGATTAATACTTCTCCATCCAATTCTAGAAGTGAATCCATAGAACCAGCTCTTATTTCGTCAGATTTATATGAGATTATCTTTTTCAGTTCAGGGCTCATCCCTTCTCTTTTGACAAGATCAAAAAGATTCATAGCATACAAAACCGAACTTCTTTTCTTGCTTTGGAGAGTATCAAAGACCAGCTTTGTCATATCAACATCAATATTCTCACTTACAAATTTATCAGCATCTTGCCATTTAATATTCAAGTTTTTCTTCACAATACTTACATATTCTCTGGTAATCATCAGATTGAACAGAATCCAAAAAAGGATAACAACGATCGTGATGAAACTAATTTGTTTTAAATTAAAATGCAGGACTGAAAAAAACAGAAGAATAATAAGAGCTCCTAAGCCTTTAGCAAACTTGTTCACAAACATATCGATGAATACTTTCGCTCTATACTTAATGTCAGGAGGAATTGGGATATACAGCAGCTCCCTAACAGATTGGCTGAGTGAATGAGCTAGGCTTTTGTCAGTGCCTTTGGTGATAACAGCCCAATAAACCAACGGAATTAGAGGTACCAATAAAATTGCACCAACGCCGATCAATAAAAACAATGGGGCAATCAAAAGAGCGATACGGATTCCAAAATTTTTCAGGATGCGGCTGGTTAATAAAACATGAAGCAAAGAGGAAAAAATAAGCAATACTGTAAAAAAAGTGCCCAGAAAAGCAGTCCTCATATCTGTATCTTTATAGGTCATTTCAACGACAGTATTAAACTGAAAATCAATCAGAGTCGTTACAATAATAGCCGTAGCCATAATCCCGCTCATGATCATTAAATGACGATTCTTTCTTAACAGGTGAAAACTCTTGATGTATCCAACTTTTGGTTTTGCCTTCTCAGATGATATCTCAGGCTCTTCTCTTTTTTCTTTTCGAAGAACCTTATGAACAAGCTTGACGATTAACAAACAAAAAGCCAGTAAAATAGGGCAGGCTAAAAGCAGATTTTCGGTTCCAAAGCTTTTCGCAAATAAAGTGGCAAGAAGAGAGCCTGCAACTCCACCTAAGAGCCCTCCACTAACTAAAAATCCAACCAATCTTTTTGCTTGTCGAGGATTATAGATATCATTGATCAAAATCCAGAATTGAGTGACTGAAGTTACAGTAAATATATCTGCCCAAAACCAGTAAATCATAGAAAGCCACGGCCACTGGAGTTTAAACAGCAGCCAGAATATGAGCAGATTAGAAATAAAAAAAGCCAAACTGATAGATATGTATAGCTCCCTCTTCATACAATGCAACAACTTATAGTTTAAAGAGACCACAAAGCCTATAAGCAGAGCTGTTAAAAGATAGGCATAAGGAAGCTCATCAGGTTTAAGCCATTGCAGAAAAAGAGAAATTTTGACAGGTTTAATGATGTAAATAGAAGAAGTGATCAAAAAAAAATAAAAAAACAGCAGCACTGAAGCAGAAGTTTCTTCAGGTCTAAGATCAACAAAGCGTGATAAAATTTTATGAGTTTGGTTCTTTGCCATACTACTTATCTATAGAATTGGAAATCCTTTTAAAAGGCTTCGGTATCGCTTCACTCTTTCTTCAATGGGAAGCTCCTCAACAAGCGGAAAGATGACATCCTTTATCTCTTTCTGCAATGTATTATCAAGAAGTTCCACTGCATAAGCCATTGATTCCTTTGTTCCAGTCCTTATATTCTGATAAGCTTTATTGATATCCATATGTGGATAAATGAGTCCCAACAATTTAAAAATATTCATCAAAGAAACTGTCAGATCTTTCGGCAAGTTTTCACTCATCTTTTGGTTTTTCTCCATTAATTTTGAATCATAAAAATCAATAAGAATATGGAAGTGTTTCTTTATTAATTCAGCAATTTTAGTCGTCACGATCCCTTCTTGGAATTGAACATCAGGTCTTTCAGAGCGAATCCTATCCAGAGCATCTATGAGTTCAATATCTATTTCTCCCTTATCTTCTGTCAGTACCCAAGTAAGGAAATCAGCAGCCTCTTGAGTCCCGATGCGTGCCAAAACTGAGGCTGCTCCTTTTCGCAATTCGATATCCTCTTCAGAATCTCCTAAATAGTCTGCCAGAGTACCTGTAACTCTTGAGCCGTATTTTTCAAGGGCGGAACTGGCCTCTTGTCTGGTAAAAGGGCTGTGTAACTTCTGGATTAAAGCGGGAACATGCTCTCTTTTCCGCAACTTGGTTGCGCTTTCAATAGCATATCTACTTACCTCCGGCGATTCATCCCGGAGGAATTCTTCAAGTTTCTGGGCAAGAGGAGAATGAGATTCCATCATTCCTATGGCTTTGGCCGCTTCCATCTTCGCTGTTTCAGCCTCCTCGCTTTCATCTACCAAGACTTTTTCAAAATAGTCCTCCATCACTTTCTGATAAACGTCCAGGGACATTATTTCTTTAACCTCTTTTTCCAAGACCTCTTCACTGATATAATCAGAAGTCTCAGGACCTAGAGATGTTTCTCCATCCTCAAAAAGCGTACCCAATGAAGAGACTCTTACTTCATCTGATTTGTAAGAGATTAATTTTTTAACTTCAGAGGTGAGTTTATCCTGTTTTATCAAGTCGAAGAGATGCATTGCATACAAGACTGAACTCCGATTCTTGCTTTCTAAAGTATCAAAGACCAATTTTGTATAATTAAGATCCACCTTTTCAGCCACTAATCTATCTGCTCTCTCCCATTTCATCTCTAATTTTTGTTTGACAGTATTCGTGTATTCTTTGCTAACCTTCAGATTAAGGAATGCCCATGCCAAAATAAAAACAACGATAATAGCACTCACAACTTGGACTCTGGCCTGCCAGTTAAGATTGAGAAAGATAAAGATCAAAAGTATCAATGCTCCGATTCCTTTGGCGAACCTATTGAGAAACATATCGATAAATATTTTTGCTTTGTACTTGAACTCTGATGAGATAGGTATGTAGAGGAGTTCTCGAACAGACTGGTTTAGGGAAAAGGAAAGGCTTTTATCGCTGCCTTTGATGATGACAGCAAATATAAGACTTGGATAAGCAGCAATTCCTAAAGAACAAATGAGCAATATCAGAGGGTAAACCAAGAGTGCAAAACGGATACCAAAACGTTTGATAAGACGACTTGTCATTAAAAGTTGAACAAAAAAAGGAATAACCAACATTGCTGCATGAAAATATCCAAAAAAGGTTGTCTTATCATTCGCATGTATCTCGATGTCAATTACACTTTTATACTGCCAATCAATCAATGTTGACACAACAAATGTTATTGTCACCACTGCTGCCAGAAGCTTTAAATAGTAATTTCTTCTTACAGTATCAAAGCAATCTCTAAAACCTACTTTAGGTGCTCCCTCCTTGTCTCCATCATCTTTTTTCTCGGCTTTATCTTCTGTAGATATCCTTTTCCTTTGCCAAATGAATATATAATTAACGATAAAAACACTGATTATCAGCATTCCGGCAGCTATAAAGAGAAGATAGTCAGGAAAATTGAAACCTAAAAAACCAGTCAGTAATCCGCCAAAAACACCTCCCAATATTCCTCCACTACCAAAAAATCCGATCAGCCTTTTGGCTTCCCTCGGATTGAAAATATCGTTAACTAATATCCAGAATTGTGT
>CAZYMU010000067.1:0-5095 GCA_964648465.1 uncultured Eubacteriales bacterium
TTTGGGTTACCGCAGTCTAAGTATTTCTCTACCACTTCCTTAACAACAGGACGAATAAAGCCATACTTTCTCTCAAAGCGGTTTTCATATTCAATAACAAATTGCTCAAAGTAATGGAACAATACGCGGTAAAACACAGTGCGTTCCGGGTGATGTTTACGATAAATCCATGCTAAAACATGGTTCTATAGTTCAAGAAACAGGCCAGAATATATGGATTGCTGAAAGCTGGATATGAGAGGAGGTCAAGAACCAGAAAAAAAATATTCCTCGCTCGATTTTTCTTTCCCTCCTGGTCGCTTTTGTGGCGCTTGGTGCTACAGCTCCAGAAGGGGGTATGCCGACCTGGAAGTATCTGGGAGGAAAAGGAGAGATGGCCATGATCGAGGCGGCCGAGCACTTCATGCTGGGCAAGCTGGGACAGATCATCTTTCTGATAGGGGGCCTGTTCTCCACCGTGTCGGCTTTGAACGCCACGGTTTATTCCTCATCCCGGGTTAGATTCGCCATGGGACGTGACCATAACTTGCTCAGCGTTTTTGGAAGGATTCATCCTAAGAAAAGAACGCCTCACATGGCTGTCTTCATTTCCGGCGTGATGATCATTCTGATGGTTGTGCTCCTTCCGATCGAAGATATCGCCAGCGCCACCGACGCAATGTTCCTTTTGCTTTTCGTTTTCGTGAACCTGGCCATTATCAATTTGCGGAAAAACCGTCCGGATTTGGACAGAGGCTTCAAGGGCCCTCTTTTTCCTTGTATCCCAGTACTCTCCACTTTTCTAAACCTCATCCTGGCAGTGGTCCTATTTTTCTATAGACCCCTGGGAGTGTGGGTTTGTTTAGGTTACCTGGCGTTTGGAATCGGTTTTTATTATCTTTATTCGCGCAGAAAAGAGTTTGTGGCCAAGGCCGCCCCGGCCGTCCATGTGGAACAGCCGGTCTTTGAAGTCGTTCCCTCTGATTTTCACATTCTGGTCCCGGTTGTCAACGAAAAGACGGTCGAGAAACTGCAACGCTTTGACATAAGGATGGCAAAAGCCTACGCGGCCGACATAACGGCCCTGAATGTCATCCAGGTCCCTGCCCAGCTTCCCCCGAGCGAAGGACGAGAATATGTGGATTGTGCGCGATCCTTGCTGGGGAAGGCCGTCGAAGTGGCTGAAAAAGATCATATTCCTGTGTATTCCCTCGTGAAGTTGACACACAACATACCCAAAGCCATCATCGAAACCTGCGAGGAGCGGAAAATCGACATGATGGTTCTTGGATGGGAAAGAGAAAGGGCGGCGCGTGACAGGGTTTTTGGGACCATCACGGATGAGATCATACTCAACACGGTTTGCGATATCGTGATGGTCTTTCCGGTCGCCGGCTGACAAAGAAATCGATAGGATTATAATTCCTAAAAACGGACAATTTTGCAGAGGCTATCCTTGGAGAAATCCAACATAACGACTTGGTCATCATGGGGGCTCCTGAAGGAGGGCTTGTTCGACGGGCATTCTTCGGCGATCTGCCTTTCTATATTGCCAGGGAAACGGATGTTCCTATCATCCTGACCAAAAGATACACCGGGCATGTCAAATCCTGGTTTCAAGAATTCTTCGGCTCCCGTAAAACCATGCTGGATTAACTGAGAGTAAAGAAACGGGGGGTGAAGGAGGGGAACCATGAGCTCATCTGGCTCCCCCTGGATTAGTGATCACATATCCTTTTTGGCGTCTCAGGGTTTTACTTTCCGTTTTTCTTTTCTTTTGCTGCCAACTCTTTTAGCTGCAACAGCTTCTCTTTGATAAACTTCTTTTTTTCCGGGTCTTTCTCCTTTTCGTACATTTTCTTGAGTAATTGTGCTTCCTTCTCGTAGTTGATGTTAGTGGGTTTGACCAAACCTTTTTCCTTCATTTCTTGGAGATTTTTCAGCTTAGTCTTCAACTCTTGTCGCTTTTTTGGATCTTCGGTGTTTGCAAGCAATGTCTAGATCTTTTTTGTCATGTCCACATATTCTTTTTCACTTATCGTCCAAGGTCCGTTTTCTACCCATCCTTCCGCCTCTTTCAATTTTTGAATCTGCGCCAATTCTTTCATGATCAATTTTTTCTTTTCTTCATCATCTATTTTTGCGTACAATTCTTTCAACTTTTTTTCATTCAATAAAAGTTGCTGGAGCTTCTTTTGTTTTTCTTTTTGCTTTGTATCATCGGGAGCCTTGAGGTCTTAGGTCTTTGTCGGGCAGTTGGTTTCATCCAAGGCGATCTTTCCAGGATCGGGATTCGTTATGGCATGGTCTGTCGAGCTTGACGGTTTGGGATTGGCAAAGGCCAAAACGAGAAAACAGATCACAGGGATCATCAGAAAAAATTTGGATTTGTTGTGCCTTGGTTTTTTTTCATGGGTCTGATTCTCTGCAACAATAATAACGTGGGAGGATGAATTTTGGTTACAGGCTCAACATATGGGTGGAATTGTTGCCTATGGGTTGAAATAGATTGTTTTTTTTGATTGTCTAGTGTGGATGGGAAGAAAATTAAAAAAAAAGACGTCTAAACAGTTGTATAAACAAAAAAAACATTAAGGAGGAGAATATGAAAAAAATCTATTCAATGATAGCTATGATTGCTCTCGTGTTGTTTCCTGCCATGTTAAGCGGTCAGGATATCAATGTGACCGGCGATTGGGAAATGACCTCGGAGACTCCGCGGGGCGAAAGAACGCAAGCCATACACATCGAACAGGATGGAGAAAAACTGATAGTCACCATGCAAGGAGGCATTAGGGGAGGCCAAGGAGGTGGAGAGATCACAGCTGAAGGTACAATCCAGGGAAACAAGGTGGAATGGTCCTTCAGCCGGAGTACGCCTAGAGGTGATTTTTCCATAAAGTATACGGGGACCGTTGAGGGCGAAACCATGACCGGAGAAGTGGATAGGGGACAAGGCGGAACCAGCCCATGGACTGCCAAGCGGATATAATTAAATCTTTAGTCTCTTAACAGAAAATTTCTGCTCCTATCATCGTTTTGTAACAACAAACCTGGTTGGTGGTTGACGGTGTTTAGTGGCCTGCTCGTAAGCATAGGCTATTTGGATGATGACCCGCTCCTCGAATAGTTTCCCCACGATTTGCAGTCCAGTGGGAAGATTATCCGAGGTGAAGTCCATCGGTACCGTGATTGCCTGAAAACCAGTGTGAGGAGGGATTAGTTGGCTGTTGTCTCCTGCCGGGCTCTTGTTGTCGTCGATAGCTTTTTCAAAGAGTTCTTTGATTTGCGGATTTGCTGTAGGCTTTTCCGTATAATACTGGAAAACGCCGATCCGGGCTCCTTTGAGGCCATCTTTTTTAAGGAATGATGTGTAGTTGAATGGGCTGAGATCTTTGCTCTTTTCTGTTATCGGATCGGATGGATCAAAACCTGCAATCACTTCCAGTATTTTTACGGCGTCCTCGACCGTTCGGGCCATGGGTCCGCCGATGTCGTTGCGCAAATAAAGAGGAATGATGCCGTCCCGGCTGGTCAATCCCATGGTGGAACGGATGCCCACCAGAAAGCAGTGGGAAGAGGGGCCTCGGATGGAATTACCCGTATCCGTTCCCAATCCGACTGTCCCGAAGTTAGCTGCAACAGCTGCTGCCGTTCCTCCGCTGGAGCCGGCCGGTACTCTCTCCAGATCGTAAGGATTTCTCGTTATGCCGGCAATGGAACTTTCCGTGCGGAGCGGACTGAAAGCCCATTCCGCAAGGTGATGTTAAGGACTAGGAAAAGAAGCAAAACGACAAAGAAAGCAAAAGAATCAGCTATAAGATAGACTCCTCCTCTCAAATCGACAAAAGGCAGTCATAAATGGTCTCAGAAGTACTCGCCTATCTCTTCGGCTGCCATCGAGAGTTCCTGTTGGACAATTTGAGGTGGGGGAGGTCGTTCGGCAAAGAAAGTGCAGGTGCGGATGAAAATTCATTCGGGACCCAAACGACTGTATCACGGCAATAATGCCTGGTACAATCTTTTTGCCTGTTACGGCCTTGAGGTATTTCAGGATGGCCTCTTTCCCGCAGAGACAAAGAGCTGAGAGAAGCAAGCGGTTGTACTTAAAGAATATTCTCAGCATCTTGGGGATGGTGAAGACCACCTGGCGGTGAGGGACATCCAGAATAAGTGACTCCCGCATCCATTCGCCCCATTCTTCCCGGCGCTTGGCATGGCATGAGGGGCAGAATCCGCGAACTTTACATGAGAAAGTCAACAATCTTTCCGTTCCACACTCAGGACAGCGGATTCTCGCAAACCCACACTTCGGATTGCCACAGTCTAAGTATTTCTCTACCACTTCCTTAACAACAGTACGAAGATAGCCGTACTCTCGCTCAAAACGCTTCTCATACTCCAGGAGAAACTTCTCAAAATAGTGGAAGAACACCCGGTAGAACACCGTGCGCTCTGGATGACGTTGGTGATAAAAAAATTTCGAGAATACTATTATATGATGTTGAAGATTTAATTCATAAGGCAGTTGGTTGGATGCTCAGAGAAGTTGGTAAACGCAATCTAAAAATAGAAGAAGATTTTCTGAAAAAGCATTATAAAAAAATGCCTAGAATAATGCTTCGTTATGCAATAGAAAAATTTCCGAAAAGTAAGAGGGGAAAATACTTAAAAGGTAGTATATAATCAATAAAATACAGCATTCAGTATATTAATTATTATGCATAAATTACATTAAGACTAATATGGAGTTCTATTGTTATGGTTGAATCAACACAAGTTTCAAATATCGTCGGTGCGATAGCTGCTAATCTGATTAACGTTCTTGTGATATCTGTTTTTATTGCACGCCTGAGTAATAGGCCAAAAATCGAGTATTGGTTAGGAATAATTCTTATATTGAGTATTGTTCCACTAGCTTATCTGTTTATTACAGCTTTTGGTTTCAACCGGCATTTTTTGTATTTTATACAGATTGGCCTGATGATCACATATCTTGTTGTTGAGTTAATGTTAGATTATGTTTTAAAATGATCTTTAGCACTTATAAAATGGATCTTCTTTATTTTCAACAAAATAAGGACCATAAAAAAACTCTTGGCACTACACTTTGTTC
>CAZYMU010000068.1:0-4067 GCA_964648465.1 uncultured Eubacteriales bacterium
GTATCATCCTTACAATAGGAATGGCCGTTGATGCAAATGTCCTTGTTTTTGAGAGGATAAGAGAAGAACTTACCAAGGGAAAGAGCATCTTAAGTTCCATAAAATCCGGCTTTTCCAGTGCATTCAGGACTATTCTAGATGCCAATGTTACAACAATCATTGCTGCCATATTTCTTTTTCAATTCGGGACAGGCACTATCAAAGGCTTCGCTGTCACGCTTATCATAGGCATTACAGCAAGTATGTTCACAGCAGTCTTTGTTTCCCATTTAATCTTTGACATATCCCTGTCTAAAAAGAAAAAAAGAGAAAAACTGAGCATATAAAATGCAGATATTCAAAAAGCCCAACTTCAATTTTATGAAGTACAAATTTATCGCACTTACGATATCCGGTTTCATTATAATTATCGGAATTATTAACATCACAAGTGTAAAAGGGATAAATTACGGCATTGACTTTGCAGGCGGAACATTATTACAAATCAGGTTTAAGAACTCTATCCCCATAGCCGAATTAAGAGCGTCCATGAGAAACGCCAACTTAGGCAACAGCAAGATTCAGGAAGTCGAGAAGGGAAAGAAAGAATTTATAATCAGGACCATGTTACCTGAAAAAGAAGCAGACCAGGAACTAGAAGCACATGTAATAATGGGAAATAAAGTTGTTGAGGTCTTGAAAAGCAGTGAGGACAAAATAGCCACTCAACAGGGATTAGTAGATCTAAATAACATAGACAAGGATGAACTTGCACGTATCCTCGAATCATTTTCGCCTGATAATGCCAAGGAACTGGCTGAAAAAATCATCGGCCTCAGGGAATCCACTGATCTTAAAGGAATAATAGAAAATTTTGATCAGATTACAGATGAAAACACAGATTCGGAAACTATTAAATTTCTTAAAGAGAAGACTTTCCTCGGAAGCCTTTCTATAAAACGCAGAGAAACAGTAGGCCCTCAAGTCGGTCATGATCTCAGAACAAAGGCTGCTCAGGCAACTATTTGGGCACTAATCGGAATGCTTCTCTACATAGGAATCCGTTTTAAATTTGCATATGGCGTATCTGCAATCCTGACTTTATCTCATGATGTGCTGATCACACTCGGAATATTTTCTCTAACAAACAGAGAATTAAACCTACCTGTTATTGCTGCTATTTTGACTATAGTAGGATACTCCTTGAATGACACAATTGTTATCTTCGACAGAGTGAGGGACAATTTAAAAATCTTGAGAAAAAATCATTTTGAAGAAATTCTGAATGTAAGCATCAATCAGACTTTGAGCCGTACTATCATTACTTCATTAACAACTTTTCTTACCGTGACTTCCCTCTTTCTGTTTGGTGGTGAAGTAATCAATGATTTTGCTTTCACCATGATCATCGGAGTCATCGTCGGAACATACTCTTCTATCTATCAATCATGTTCAATTCTCTATTTTTGGAAAATAATATTTAAGCCCAAAAAAGGTTTAGGAAAGTGAATATTTTATACTTGTCAAAAAGATTATTTTCATTTATACTTTGGTTTTAAATAAAGATTTATATGAGGTATGAAAATGGCTGAAAAAGTTAGGTCGAAGAAAAATGAAAAAATCCCTGATATTTTCAAGGACTCATTTTTCCTCGCTGACAAGAGTAAAGGAAGAAAAGCGATTGCTTTTCCCATTGCCTTCCTTTTGCACGCACTTATCATTATAGTCATGATTACAATTCCACTAATGAGTACTTCAAACATGCCTACTGTGGAAGTTTTCAGTGCATTTCTTGCTCCTCCTCCACCTCCACCACCTCCTCCTCCACCTCCTGCTAAAAAACGCTCCAGTAAAAGAACACATACTCGTATCAAGCCTGTCCAGGCCAAAACTACCATTAAACCCGGCCAGCTCGTTGCTCCAGTCGAAATACCAGACGAAATCGCAGAAGAAGAACTCTCAGACATCGGTATCGAAGGCGGAGTGGAAGGCGGTGTAGAAGGCGGAGTCGTAGGTGGAGTCCTGGGCGGAGTCGTAGGTGGAGTCCTGGGCGGCGTCGTAGGTGAGGTCGAAGCTCCTGTAAGGGTTATGGGCGAAATTAAAGCACCAAAATTAATCAAAGAAGTAATACCCATATATCCAGATATAGCACGCCAAGCAAGAGTCGAAGGAATCGTCATTATCGAGGCTGAAACCGATATCTACGGCAGGGTTAAAAGAGTAAAAGTCCTCAGGTCTATCCCGCTCCTCGACCAAGCAGCAAAGGATGCTGTCCGGCAGTGGGTCTATGAACCTATGGTTATCAACGGCCGCCCAAGAGGCGTTATCTTTGTAGTTACCGTAACTTTTCAGTTAAAATAATAAAAAACTATAAATGACTTTTTAGAATTAAAAGGAGGTACGTAAAATGGAATTTGGTCTGATTGCGATGTGGACTCAAATGGGAGCAGTCGCTAAAACTGTAGCCACTCTCTTGATTTTTCTTTCTATCATCACTATCTATCTTTTCATTGAAAGGCAGGTAGTGTTTTCCAGAGCAAAAAATAAGTCTAAACAAGTTGCCCCAAAGATTGCTGACCTATTGAAAAGCGGAAAGATGCAGGAAGCCTTGAATCTTTCTTCCAAGAATGAATACAGAGGAAGCCATTTAGCCCGAGTCTCAGCTGCTGGGATTAAGGAGTTCTTGGAGGGAAAAGAAGTAAATCTTAATCTTGAAGAACAGATATCTACAGCACAAAGAGGTTGTGACAGAGCAGCTAATATTTTTATACAAGAATTAAAGAGGGGTCTAAGCGTCACAGCAACAATTGCTACTTCTGCCCCATTTATCGGGCTGTTTGGAACAATTTTCGGTATCATTAATGCATTCCGTGGAATGCAATTAACCGGTTCTGGTGGAATTGGTGCTGTTGCAGGCGGAATCTCAGAAGCATTGATCACAACAGCATTTGGAATAGGCGTTGCCATTATTGCACTCTGGTGTTATAACCTTATGAACACAAAGACAGAAGTTTTCCACGCTGAAATGGCCAACACCAGCTCTGAAATTGTTGACTTCTTTATCCGGGAAACAACAAAGGAAGCATAATCATTTTAACAAAATTAAACAGAGGTAAAATATGGCAAACGGAGTAACAGACGAAAACAAAGTCAAATCCGAACCTAACGTAGTCCCTCTCGCTGACGTTCTTCTTGTGATTCTCATCATTTTCATGATAGCAACGCCAGCAATAAAAAAAGGCGTGGATGTCAGACTTCCCACAGTACTTAACAGCATCGATATGCCAGATACAACACCGCTAGTGCTCTCCATAAAGAAAGACGGCACTATTTATGTAAACGAGGACAAAGCTACAATGGAAACTCTTCCCACAATGCTGGATGATGTTCTTATGACCATCAGTGATAACAAACTTTATTTAAAAGCCGATCAGGATTTAGAATACGGAATCATCGTGGATGCTATACAAATCATAAAAGATGCCGGAATAGAAATTTTAGGTATTATTGCCGAAAAGAAAACAGAGACAATCGAGTAATTAAATTTTGACTTCAATATTTTGGTTTATAAAAGGGTAAGGAAAGATATTTTTCAACTTCTTCCTTACCCTTTGGTTTTATCATAAGTACTTTTCCCCAAAGTTCACTACTTTCCATACAAAAATATAAAGGTACTCTTCCCCCACCATTTCTGTTTATCAACCTGACAATCTTCCTGTAAAGCTGGAAGCGGATAGCTTTAAAATACCTGAACTTGCCATCTTTTCCTCGGATAAACTCATCATAAATAATTCTTGTTTCTGGAAATCTCTCTTTAATAATTGTCTTAAGATCGGGAGGGAATCTTAAACTCCCGAGACTAATCCAGGCAATCTTTAAAGGATTGATTCTCCCAAACAATTCATTTATAACCTCCGAATAACCTTCTTCCCATCCCGCATAACGAATTATGGGGTCAAAATGAAAAGCCACTCTATAACCCTTTTTTTCCACCTTCCTGGCTGCCTCAATTCTATCATTTACGGAAGGGGCATTCTTTTCTTCCTCGCAGGCTATTTTATTGGAGTTTAAAGACCAGGCAATAACAA
>CAZYMU010000069.1:0-4057 GCA_964648465.1 uncultured Eubacteriales bacterium
CAGAAAGGCTAAATCTTTTAATGTCGCTTCCTCCATCCCCTCAAATTCATATGCTCTACTATGTTAGGTTGTTATTTAGCCTAGAGTATAGTATAAATTAGTTCTGAGTGTTTCATGGAGAACGATCAAAACTAGTTGATATTATATTAATTCTATCAGCAATTTTTATGAATAATTCAGGATAAGATATTTGTAGAAAGCTGAGGAGGTGAGAAATGAGAAAATATTTAATCTTCTTAACTCCGGTTATTGTCTTTGCCCTGACCTGTGCAATACCATCCAATGAGACGAGATCAATCTCCGGCAAAGTAATCTACAACGGGAGACAATCAGGAGACATTATCCTTCAATTACATAATCTTCGTGTCTCATCAAAGGGAAACCCGGTGAGGCTTCAAAAACGAGATGTTTACAACTCAACATTCTCTTTTAAAGTTATCAAACTCGAAAAGCCAGGCTCTTACTCATTTATGGGCCTTCCTCCCGGGTACTATTCTGTTCTGGCTTTCATGGACATAAATAAAGATAACAAGCTGGGTTTTAATCCTCCAGAACCGTTCGGATGGTTCTCAAGCAGTCCAGGGGCAAGCTATGATCCTATTGACATCACGGATTCAAGCGTAAACAATGCTGAACTAAAACTCCGTGTCCCTACCCCTTTTCCCAAAGATGAGAAGCACGCAGAACACGGGGCTCTTCGCTGGATCAAGGGCGTCCCTGTGCTGCAGCTCTGGGGCACAGCTGAAGAACGTGGGTTTGCCCATGGATATCTTTTAGCACAACAGATTATCGATTTTTTTCAATTCTACATTATCGAGGATAACTGGCGCTCATCCCAGAGGTACCAGAAAACATATGTTCCTTTTCTGGAAAGTCACTTCAGCTATCCACTAGAATTTCTGAGTGAGTGTAATGCGGTCATAAAAGGAATGGAGG
Source organism: uncultured Eubacteriales bacterium (assembly GCA_964648465.1). Classification (GTDB taxonomy): domain Bacteria; phylum Acidobacteriota; class Aminicenantia; order Aminicenantales; family Aminicenantaceae; genus Aminicenans. The sequence continues at coordinate 937 of CAZYMU010000069.1, forward strand.
CTTCAGGAGTTGATATGCAACTGGATTTTCTGGACCGCAATTTTAACCGGACTGATCTGATGGCAATTAACAATTATATCGAAAAGAGAGCTGCTTTCCCTATTTCTTCTCCCTCCTCGTGCACACAATTTGCCTTCTGGGGTGCTCAAACAGAAGGAAGCGAGCTTAAAGGAGGGTTAATTGCTGCACGCAATATGGATGGGGAATGCGATGTGCGAAAAGTGACTGTCAGCCACTTCATTCTCTTTGCTGTCAGTCCCTTAGAATCAGGGAGCAAGCGTTGGGTTTCTGCAATGTGGCCTGGATTTGTCGGTACTATCTCCGGTGTCAATGAAGAAGGCTTGTACTGCATGGAAAATGCAGGCGGAACTGGACCTGGCCCTATTGTGGGCAATATTGTTCCATGCTCATGGATTATGCGTTATATTCTGGAAAACCAGGGACGAAAAGCTACACTTGAAAGTATCGACAGGGAAATGAAAAAATTTAAGTGTGAAGGAGGGGGAGCGACAGCCGCCGGATCAATTATCCTCTGGGCTGTTCCCTATCACTCCCAAGATATACCGGCTTTTGTGTATGAAGGCGATCGTTTTGGGTGGGCCTTGAGAGGACCTACAGAAGTCCGACCAAATGAACCAACAAACATCTTAGCAGCAAATCATCATATGGTCTATGGCTGTGATCCTGAAAAGCCTGGTTATTACTTCAACAGGCCAGCTTCTTTCTCTTCGCGCTGGCGATATGAGGTAGCAATGGGTATGCTGGAAGTATGGTCAAGAAAGGGAAGAGCGCTGGGCATAGAAGAGGCAAAAAGGCTGTTACAAACAGTCTCTCATGGCAGCACCGAATATTCTGTTATTTTCCTGCCCAACACAGGACACATTTTTGTTGCCGTTGATGATTTGAAAACCGATATGTGGGACGCTCCTTATATGCCATGGATTGATTTTTCATTCGATGAACTCTTCCGCCAGTGAATCGATATTAATTTATTTATAAGGAGGAAAATTGATGAAAGAGGAAATAAATGATATTGAAGAGAAACTGACAAGTGGGGAAAGAATGGAGAAATTTACCTTAGACCTTGACTGCTTTGGTGCTGGAGAAAAAAGACGTCTTTATGAACTCATGTATGCTCACGGTCCGGGTAATGGTAAGATCATGCTGCTTCCGGTAGACCAGGGTTTTGAACATGGCCCGAGGGATTTCTTCCCAAACCCCCCGAGCAGTAATTTTGAATTTCAGCTTTCCCTTGCCGAGGAAGGAAACTACTCTGGGATAGTGTGTCATATAGGACTTGCAGAGAAGCATCTAAAAAAATATGCAGGGAAAGTGCCTCTTGTCCTTAAAATCAACGGAAAAACCTCTATCCCGCCCGATGACCAGGCTTTTTCTCCTCTGGATGCAAGTGTAGAAGAGGCTGTGCGTTTGGGTGCAGATGCAATTGGCTATACTTTTTTCGTAGGATCACCGAGAGAATCCGAAGATATTGCTCAGTTCACTTTCGTCAGGCAGGAAGCCAAAAGATTTGGCATGCCTGTAATCATGTGGGCTTATCCAAGAGGAATTTACACGGAAACTAGAGGAGGAGGGAGAAATTCTCTTGCAATGGTGGACTATGCTGCCAGAATAGCTAATGAACTCGGTGCCGCATTGACAAAAATAAACGTGCCTCAAAAGCCAGGAAAAGGAGAATATGACCATCAAGGCCCATTTGGAGCTTACAATCAATACAAGGATATTTCTGAGAAAGATGCTTTAAAAATGGTCGTTCAGTCAGCTGGTCGTACAGGAGTCCTTGTCTCTGGAGGAGGTAAGATGAATGATAAGGAACTGCTCGATAAAGTGCGGATATGTCTTGAAGCAGGTGTAGATGGGTTGATTTTTGGAAGGAACATGTGGCAGCGGAAATACGAAGATGCTCTTCGTATAACAAAAAAGATTCAACAGATGATGCTGGATTTTCCTAGTTCAGAGACCCTATGATAGTGCCTCCTCCGATTACTAAATCTCCATCATAGAAGACAACTGCTTGACCGGGGGTGATTGCCCTTTGGAGTTTTTCGAATTCCACACGAAACAAGTTTGATTCTTCGGGGAGAATACGGGCCTTTGCTTCTTTATGTTTATACCGGATTTTGGCTTTGACTGATACAGGTTCTGTTATCTGAGACTCTGAAATGATATGGATAGGGGATGCGATTAGTTTATTTTTATAAAGGTCTTTATTTGAGCCAACAACTATTGAATTTTCATCGCTTCTGATTTCGAGTACATAAAGGGGATGTTGCGCCGCAATTCCAATGCCTTTACGCTGGCCGACTGTGAAATTGATAATTCCTTTGTGTTTTCCTACGATTCGATTGTTAATGTCTAAAATATAGCCTGGCCTGAAAGTACCTGGAATCCTTTCATGCAGGAAAGCTGAGTAATCGTTATCAGGAATAAAACATATTTCCTGGCTTTCAGGTCTATGTGCTACAGGAAGACCCATCTTAAGTGCTTTCTTTCTGACCTCTGTTTTAGAAAGGTTGCCGATGGGCAGAAGTGTGCGGCTGAGCTGTTCCTGTGTAAGAGAATATAGAAAATAGGACTGATCTTTCTGCTTGTCCTTGGCTTTTTTTAGGAGATAATGTTTGGATTGTGGATCCCAAAAGACATTTGCATAGTGGCCTGTGACGAGATGATCTGCCCCGAGTTCCATGGCTTCCCTCATCAGTAGATCAAACTTGATATGCCGGTTGCATCTGATGCAGGGGTTGGGAGTGCGGCCTTTAGAATATTCATCGCAAAAATTCTGAATTACTATCTTTTCAAACTGCTTCTTTAGGTCAATAACATGATGCGGGATCTTTAGAAAGGTGGCAATACGGCTTGCATCTTCAATGGCCCCATTGCCCCAGTAGTTCTTTAAAATATTTTCTTTTTGGACAAAGGAAAAAAGACGCATTGTGATACCGATAACTTCATAGCCTTGTTCAATTAGGAGTACACAGGCTACAGAAGAATCCACCCCTCCGCTCATAGCCACTGCAGCTCTTTTCTTCTTCATCTCTCTTTCATTACCCTGAATTATTCATAAATTATGCCGACACCAATATTTATTTTCCATTATATCTGC
>CAZYMU010000070.1:0-3827 GCA_964648465.1 uncultured Eubacteriales bacterium
TGAAAAGACGGACAATTTTGATGTCGACTCGATTCTGGCGGTGATAGTCCATCATTAATGTTTCGGCCACTCTTTTACCTTCGTCGTAGCAGCTTCGGATACCAATTGGGTTGACATTGCCCCAATAAACTTCTGGTTGTGGATGTACTTCAGCCATCCCATAGATTTCAGAGGTAGAAGTAAGAAGAATACGTGCTTTAATTCTTTTTGTGAGGCCGAGCATGTTTATTGTGCCCATAACATTCGTTTTTATTGTCTTTATCGCATTATACTGGTAATGATAAGGGGAAGCAGGGCAGGCAAGGTGGTAGATTTTATCAACCTCCACAAAGAGCGGATGGATAATATCGTGACGGATCAACTCAAAATAGGGATGTGAAAACAGATGGCGGACATTATCCTTGCTTCCCGAGAAAAAGTTATCGATGCAGATGACATCTTTTCCTTTTTCAAGGAGAGATTCACATAGATGGCTTCCTAAAAAACCAGCCCCTCCTGTAACTAATATGCGATTCATATAATTTTCTCCTTAGCTGACAAAAGATTATCCGTAAGCCATGAAAAGAAGGCTCTTTTTTTTAAGCAGCACCTTCTGGACATGGATAAGTTCCTTTATCCCTTTATCGGCAAGCTCGAATAATTCATCAAATTGCTTCTTTGAGAATGGATTTTTTTCAGCAGTTGCTTGAATCTCTACGATTTGACCCGAGTCTGTTTCAATTACATTCATGTCAATATCTGCATTTGAGTCTTCTCTATAATCAAGATCGAGAAGCATGTTGTCAGCAACAATGCCTACGCTGACTGCACTTACCAAATTCCTCAAAGGCATCTCGTTAAGGATGTTTGCGTCCATCATTTTTTTCAGTGCAAGGGCCAACGCAACACAGCCGGCTGTGACAGAAGCTGTCCGCGTCCCTCCATCAGCTTGCAGTACATCACAATCAATGATAATTGTCCTCTCACCCAGAATACTGAGATCTGTTGATGCACGGAGAGCCCTCCCTATAAGACGCTGAATTTCCTGTGTGCGGCCAGAAAGTTGACCGCGTATTCTTTCGCGGACAGTTCTTTTTTCAGTGGCACGAGGAAGCATGGAATATTCGGCTGTGATCCATCCCTTATTGCTTCCTCTCAGAAAAATTGGAACTTTCTCTTCAATAGTGGCTGTTGCACTAACCCTGGTTTTGCCAATTTCTATAAGAGCAGAACCATCAGCAAAATCTATATAGTCAGGGATAATCGTTACCGGCCTCAGTGCATCAAAATTCCGATTATTAGTCCTCATAGTTATCCTTCCTGCTTGTAGAAATGATTATCAAGCAGACTTTTCCCATAAACACGGAAGCGTTTATATGTTTTCCCTCCCATCTTTTCCATTTCAGCCCTTACCTTCACATTTTCTTCCATCTCATGATGCGCATCTATCACTTCCAGGCCAGCTTCACTGGCTGACATAAGCATATTCACACCCATAAGTACGTCTATACCACGTCCACGGTATTTCTCTTTAACCGCACCAAGCAGTAAGTCCAACTGTTTCGTCTTCTTAACCTCTCTCAGGATTTTAAACAACCCTAAAGGAAAAAGTCTTCCCCTGGCTTTTTGAATGCCCTTAGTCATATCAGGCATTCCGATGACAAAGGCTACAATATCATCATCCTTTGTTACAACCTTTAAAAACCTCGGGTCCAGGACAGGCATGTAACGCTTTGCTAACTGTTCCATTTCCTGTTCATCAAGGGCAGCATATCCATAAACATTGCTTCCAATATAACATTCGTTCATAAGATTAAGCACTGGTTTTATCCACTTCTTGATTTCTTTTTTTTTACTGAATTCAACAATCTTGAAATTTCCATTTCTTTTTACTCTCTCGTAAATTCTCTTGTAAAATTCTGGAATCACCTTGGGAACCTCAAGCTTATATACAAAATAATCTATATCCTTCGTATATCCCTGTTTTTCCACAAGTCCAGGCATCCATTCAAAGTTATAATAAGTGGCTATTGTTGCACGATTCTCAAAGCCTTCTATTAAAAACCCCTCTGGATCCTGGTCTGTAAAACCATATGGACCGATGATCCTTGTCATTCCTTGTTTTCGTGCCCAGTCCTCAATATAACATAGAAGAGAACGGACCACATCCTCGTCTTTCCACGTTTCTAAATATCCAAACCGGGCTGTCTTTTCCTTCCGGCTGTCATTATACCGGTTGTTGATAATGCCCATTATCCTGCCGACAACATGTTTTTCTCTATAGGAGGCAAGCAGCAGAACTGTCTCGCAAAAGGAAAATGCTTTATTCTTATTCGAATTAAAGTATTTCCATTCATCCTGATAAATAGGATGAACCCAGTTTTCGCTTCCAGTATGAATTTTTTCAGGCAGGTAGATAAATTTTTTCATTTCCTTGTGTGTTTTTACTTCTCTGATTTCTATATCCATATTATCTTCCATTTTCAGTCTCAAAACGCATCTAATAATTTTCCTTATCTTACATGAGTGATGAATAAAACGCAAAAATAAAATTTTAATAATCAAATTTGAAATAGAGATTGGGGACCTTTAATTTTTAATTTTGGGGTTGACAACACCACTGTATAATTAATAGACTTTAGCATTAAATTTTTTTATACTCCACACGATGAAATCAAAAACTTTTCCGCATGGAACTCATCCTCCCGAGGACAAGTGGTTTACAGCAGATAAGCCTTTCGAACCCATGCCTGCCCCTGAAAAAGTCTATATTCCCCTCCATCAGCATTTTGGAAGCCCGGCTGAACCATTAGTCAAGAAAGGTGATGAAGTATCTCTCGGACAAAAAATCGGCGAAGCAAAATCCCTTTTTTCTGCATCTGTACACGCAAGCGTATCAGGAAAAGTACTCTCTGTAGACGGCTTTAATCACCCGCTTGGAAAGCCAGTTTTAACTGTCACTATTGCCAACGACGGAGAAGACCGCTTATCTCCAGAAATAAAGGGAGTTAAAGACCCTTTCTCTTTGGACCCGAATGAGATTTGCAGAAAGGTAAGGGAGGCAGGGATAGTGGGCCTTGGAGGCGCAGCCTTTCCAACCGCCGTGAAACTTGCCCCACCAAAAGACAAGCCCATTGACACAATCATCATAAATGGCTGTGAATGTGAGCCTATCCTCACAGCCGATCACAGGCTAATGCTTGAATATACAGAAGATATACTCAAGGGAGCAGAACTCGCCCGCATCGCCACCGGGGCCAAACGGATTATAGTGGGTATCGAAAATAACAAGCAGGATGCTTTCAATCTTTTCCAGAAGAAAACAGATGGCTTCCCTGCAGAAGCTGTTCTCCTCAAGACAAAATACCCCCAAGGGGCTGAAAAAAATTTGATTTTTTCCCTTCTAAACCGAGAAGTCCCAAAAGGCGGGCTTCCCTTTGATGTCGGTGTTGTGGTCCAGAACGTTGGAACAGCAAAGGCCATCTGGGATTCCATCAACCAGGGAAAGCCGCTCTATGAGAGAGGCCTCACCGTCTCCGGAGCAGGCATCAAAGAGCCTAAGAATCTGATCGTCAGGATCGGAAGTCTTTTCCAAAGCGTGGTTGATTTTTGCGGCGGGTTTGAGGAAGATGTGAATGTCCTGATAATGGGAGGCCCAATGATGGGCCTCACACAATGGACTCCAGAAGTCCCTGTCATCAAAGGAACTTCAGGCATCTTATCATGGAAAGAACCTAATCCTTCTTTTGAATACAACTGCATTCAATGCGGCCGATGTGCAGACCACTGTCCTATGCATCTTGTTGCTACTCAGCTCATGAAATATGTCAAGTTTGACAATTTGCCTG
>CAZYMU010000071.1:0-3588 GCA_964648465.1 uncultured Eubacteriales bacterium
GGAAGTTTTCATTTCCTTCAAGAAAAAAAGGCCTCTTTTCGGGAAAGAAAAGGTCGTAGCGCAGATTTACATCAACCTGTCCTGCATCTGCCTCAACCTGGCTGAAGTCAGGGTTAAGAGTAGCATCCAGAACCAGGTCTGACGTAAGGCCTATCTTTGTTGTCATACTAAGATCACTTCTGCTCTGCTCTTCATCAAGCTTTAGGAGGCCTTCATCGATGGCATTTTTCCTGCTGCTGGTTATGGCAGGTAATATCTCGATGACACGCTCATATTTCAATGCTGAAACAGAAATAGGCTGAGACTGGCTGAGGATAGCCCCTTTATCAGGGTACATAGGAGGAAAAGAAGCTGCTTCAGAATAATGGACAAGCTGGCGGAAAATACCTAGTCTCATAGTGATTACCTTTTTATTTGAAAAACGGATGCTCTTTATCGGAATCCTACATTCAATGGAATAACCTTCATCGTCGATTTGACCCCTGCTGAACCAGATAAAATCCTGACTGGGTTCAAGATTACCGTTTGCGGTCATCATCCCATCTCCCTGGATTCCTAGAGGATTTATAAGAAACCCATATCCGCTTTGTTTATCGTTAAATGTATCAATGATAATACCAACAAAATCGTCCTGAAACATGTTATCTCTCTTTGTAACAGAAGCTTTTATTTTGTTCGGTTCTTTATCGTATGCACGGATGCCAAAATAGAGATTTTCAGGGTCATAAGTCATAAAAGCTTCGGTTTTCTCATGAGGTTCCTTTCCATAATCAGGTTCATAGGTCTTGAAATTGGTCATCTTGAATGCGGAGTTCCAGACACTCTCATCCAGTTTACCATCGATATTTGGGGGATTGTCGGTTTTTGGAATCGTTTCAACAGTTTCTGATATTAAAAACAGTGATAATGTCATAAGAACTGCTAGAATGAAGCTGCTTTTAAAAATTTGTTTTCTCATCTTTATTATTATTCCTCGCTTTTTTCTGAATTTTCATATCTATTTTGAACTCACACTTCAATATGTTTTATACGTAAAAGAATTAGAGAAAGTTCCTAAAAAGTGTAAGAAACTTGTGGTTCTTTTTTATTTTGTCCTCTATAATATTGAATTTCTGATAAAATATACTGGACGAGAAGCAATGAAGAAATATATTTTAATTTTTTTGTCATTGGTTTTTCTCTTTGGATTTTCTTATCTTCAGACAAATAAAACTTTAAGAGGGAGGGTTTCAGACCAGGAAGGAAAGCCATTGGCTGATGTTAGAGTGGAAGTGTATAAGACTTCCATAGTAACCATGACTCTTTCTGACGGGACTTTTATCCTGGAAGGCATAACTCCAGGTAAACACGAACTCCTGTTTACGCATCCTGATTATATGCCTGGAGTGCTCGAAATCGATGTCAGCAAGAATGCTGGTAAGACAGTAAATTTTGATTTATTTGCAAGAAATCCAAACTTGCTCAAGATCAGGAAAGAAATAACCGTGACAGCCGAAGCCGACTCCATAATTGATATCAGCCTGCCTTCCCATCGCACTATTCTTCCCGGGAGCATATTGTCTGAACTGGGAACATCCAATATTGCGGAGACTGTAAAGAATGTTCCTGGAGTAGATATGGTTGGCAAAGGCGGCTATTCCATGGTGCCGGCCATACGAGGTCTTGCGGAACACCGGATTCTTCTTCTTGTCGATGGTGTCCCTATTACTTCTGAAAGGCGTATAGGTGCAAGCGCATCTTTTATTAACCTGAATGATATTGATCATATTGAGTTGAACCGCGGGCCTTATTCTGTTTTTTATGGTTCAGGAGCTATTGGCGGGATTATAAATATGGTCACAAAATCTCCTCTTGTGAATGCTCCTTTGGCTGGAAGGTTTCAGATCGGCTATAATTCGGTCAGAAAGGAAAGAGCTGCATCATTCGATTTAAGTGGGTCTCATGGAAAATTTGGTTTTGTCATTGGAGTAAATGGAAAAAAGGCAGATGATTATTCTTCTCCTTCGGGCAAAATAGAACAATCGCACTACTCGGATTATGACTTTAGTTTCAAAGTTTTAAGGGAATGGCAGAATTCTCAACTCTATTTTACCTTTTTAAATTATCAGGGCGTGAATATTGGCAAGCCCAGCCCTACATCCAAACTTAAGCCGCGCTGGTATCCAAAAGAAAGAAATACTCTTTTTAACTTTGGTTATAAGATGAAAAACAGGTTCCATTTGGACACTTTAAATGCCAGTTTTTATCTCATGCTTCCGATGCTGGAAACACAGAAAGACAATTTGAGAGAAAATCTGACTGTTAAAAAGAGAAACGTGGCCAGGATTGAAAGCACTAATTTCGGGTTCAAGGTTCGTGGAGGAAAAGGATTAGATAAGAAACACACTTTGAATTTCGGACTTGATTTTTTCGGACGCCGCGGCGTAAATGACTCAAATGGTGAGTGGGAATTTGATGAATACGGCAATGTTTCCGGTAGAACAAAAGAAACTTCTCTTTTAGACGCATGCAGGGATAATTTTGGATTGTATATTGACGATAAAATCCAGATTTCTTCTTTGATAAGTATGGACATTGGTGCCCGTTTTGATTGGATCGAAACAAGTAACATTGTAGAAATGGATAAGAGAATTTCAAGAAGTGACAGATCATTTACTGCATATATTGGTTCTGTATTTCAGTTAACACCACATTTTTCTTTGCTTGCCAATCTAGGCCGGTCATTTCGGTTTCCAACAATTAGTGAGTTATTTTATTCAGGGTTGACAGGGAGAGGGACTGTTTTTGGAAATGTGGACTTAAGCCCTGAGAGAAGTATAAACATGGATATTGGACTCAGGTATTTCCATGGTAAGTATTATGCTTCGATTTATGGTTTTAGCAATCTAGTGAGTGATATGATCCAGAAATACAAGGGTGTTGGTGAGGATGAATATTATTACAGAAATTTAAGCCAGGGCCGCATCAGGGGTATTGAGGGTGAATTTTATTTATGGCTGATAAAAAATATTGAATTTTTTATCAATTTTCACCATATAGTAGGGAAAGAAAAAGGCACATTCGATGCTCTTAATTACATTCCAGCTTCCAGGATGTACATCAGTTCAAAGTATTCCATTGGGAAATTCTGGATGGAATCCAAGTTAACCATAGCTGCTCCCAAGAAGGATCCCGGGCCTTTAGAGTTCGCGATAAATGAATACACACTGCTGGACACTGTTTTGGGCTATAAACTCAATAAAGATATGGTGATGCTGGCTATTTTCCAGAATATATTAAACCAAACATATCGTTTATCTGCGGATGAGAAGGGAGTAGATGCTCCGGGGAGAGGAGTTGTGTTAAAGATGTCTTATTCCTTTTAACGTGGGCTATTCATAAAAATTCTTCATGCGCTGTGCCTTGCATCTACGGCAAGCTTGGCTCGTGAATAACCCATGTTACCTGAATTATTCATAAAAATTGCTGATAGAATTAATATAATATCAACTAGTTTTGATCGTTCTTGATGAAATCTGCTTATAAAAGCATATGAATTTGAGGGGATGGAGGAAGCGACATTGAAAGATTTAGCCTTTCTGAGTCGAT
>CAZYMU010000072.1:0-2983 GCA_964648465.1 uncultured Eubacteriales bacterium
TCAGAAAGGCTAAATCTTTTAATGTCGCTTCCTCCATCCCCTCAAATTCTCCTGGATTATTCATAAAAATTGCTGATATATTATAACAATTAAACCTAGCTTTGATCGTTCTCCAAGAAATCCTCATAACTACCTTGAATTATACGTTCTCTATAATAAATTTTAATTATATTATCAGCAATTTTTACCTTACAGGCGAGCCGATCTTACTGCATCTGCTTCGTTACAGCGCATTCGTGGTGAAGGACCACAACTTCATGCGCTGTGCCTTGCATCTGCAGCAAGCTTGGCTCGTGAATAATCCACGTATCCTGGATTATTCATGGTAAAAGCTTGTTTCACAATTATGCATATTTCATTTGACAATTCTAGCGGCAATTTTAGTATATAAAGGATAGGATGAATAAATTCAAAGCTGTTATACTGCTGCTTCGGCTTCCTTTTCTTACGGTGACATTAGGTGCTGTATTTTTAGGGACGTCTTTTGCATGGTGGCATAGAAAATGCTTCAACTCAGGGTATTTCGTACTTGCTCTTGCTGGAGCGTGTTTTCTTCATATTGCCTGTAATGTGGCCAATGATTATTTTGACTTTAAAAGTGGAAATGATGCAGCCAACAAGAGCGGTCTCATTCCATTTTCAGGAGGAAGCCGTATGGTCCTGGATGGTTTTATTACTCCGGAGAAAAGTCTTGCGATATCTGTTTGTTTTGCTGTCCTGGGCTCAGCAGCAGGGATTTATCTCAATTTTATTTTAAGAGGCAATGTCATATTACTGATTGGAATTGTCGCACTGTTTTTTGTTTACAGCTATAATGGATTTCCTGTCAAGTTAGTGAATAAAGGTCTGGGTGAAGCCGCCATATTTTTAGCCTGGGGGCCTTTGATGGTATTAGGTTCTTACTATGTTCAGACAGAAAGCATCGATTCCTGTTGGCCTTTGATTGTAGCTTTGCCCTCAGGAATCATGACGACTTTAGTTGTTTTTATAAATGAGTTTGCAGATAGAGATGCCGATTTTTCTGTTGGAAGAAAAACATGGGTAATTATTTTCGGATATAGAAAGAGCTTATATTTTTATTTATTTCTTGCCATGAGTTGTTATATGATAGTTTTGGCCGGGGTTCTTTTTTTCGGCTGGCCTGTATGGTCTGTTTTAGCAGTGATGACAGGTCCTTTGCCTTTTATAGTCTTTAAGACGGGATTGAGGAATCTTGAAAACTGGGAAGCTTTTTTACCGGCTGTAAAAGCAACAGTATTGATGAATTTCTTGTTTTTAGTTATATTAAGTATTTCATTTTTGGTGTGATATGAAAAAACAAAAAGAAAAAAGGGAACAAAGCGTTATCAGGGAGTACTTCGAACTTATTGTAGAGACAGCTATTTTTGTCTTTTTTGTAATGACTTTTGTTGTCCAGGCTTTTCAGATTCCAACAGGTTCTATGGAACCTACTTTGCTAATCGGAGATTTCCTTCTTGTTAATAAACTTGCTTATGAGAAACCTTCTTTTCCCATTGAGGAAAAAATACTGCCAGCTAAAAAAATCGAGAGGGGCGACATTATTGTTTTTAAATATCCTAAAGAACTGGATAAGGATTTTGTCAAGAGAGTCATTGCATTAGAAGGTGAAACCATTGAGATCAAGGATAAACAGATTTATATAAACGGTAGTCCTATTTCGGAAAAATATAAAGTGCACAGTGACAGCCAGGTTTATACAAAAAACGAATACTATCAATATGATGGGTATATAAGAGACAATTTTGGGCCTGTTGTTGTCCCTCCTGGGCACTGTTTTGCAATGGGAGATAACAGGGATAACAGTCTGGACAGCCGTTACTGGGGTTTTTTGCCTCTTAGCAATATAAAAGGAAAGCCCTGGGTGATTTATTTTTCTTACAGAGCAGAGAAGAATGCTTATCTCAAGACAAGTGCTGGAGAAAGGATAAAAAAGATAGCAAATTTCATCCCGAGAGCAAGATGGAAACGGTTACTTAAGATCATCAAATAACCCCTCCGTGGATCATTCATAAAAATTGCTGATATATTATATAAATTAAGCCTAGCTTTGATCGTTCCCCATGAACTTTTCAGAACTAGTTTATCCTATGCTTTCTTGATAATATAATTTAAATTTATTATCAGCAATTTTTACCTTACAGGCGAGCCGATCTTACTGCATCTGCTTCGTTACAGCGCATTCGTGGTGAAGGACCACAACTTCATGCGCTGTGCCTTGCATCTGCAGCAAGCTTGGCTCGTGAATGACCCATGTTTTCCTGGGTCATTCATAAAGAATGCCGATACCTCTATTTAAGCTTGATGAAATCTGCTTATAAAGGCATATGAATTTGAGGGGATGGGGGAAGCGACATTAAAAGATTTAGCCTTTATGAGTCGATCTTCGAGGGAATCCGACAAAGTCGGGCCTGATGAATGTGTGAGCACTGTATGATCAAATGGGCGGTGTTAATGATGGCTCGCGGACATTGTGGCGGTGCTTAAGATAAACATGCGGAGTTCCAGCAGAGCCGAGAAGATCGGGGAGGAAATGGCGTTAAAAATCTTAGTGGAGCATAGACATGCCCTCAAATTCATCTATTATCGGCATTCTTTACCTTACAGGCGAGCCGATCTTACTGCATCTGCTTCGTTACAGCGCATTCGTGGTGAAGGACCACAACTTCATGCGCTGTGCCTTGCATCTGCAGCGAGATTGGCTCGTGAATGACCCGGGACCTCCTGAATTATTCAGGCTTTTTTATGTCTATTTCTTCGTAAGAGGAGATATATAAGATAGGATTTTCTATCTTGAAACTATTTGCAAAAACGGAACTGCAGACTACCCCGTCCATATCTTTTCCGACCGGAAGGCCAAGATAATTAAGGATGGTGGGTGCAATATCTATGATTTTCATGCCTTCGATATTTTTTCCTCTAACCATATCTTTTCCCAGGAAAAAGAAAACTCCCGCTGGCCCGT
>CAZYMU010000073.1:0-2966 GCA_964648465.1 uncultured Eubacteriales bacterium
AAAGAGAGAAAGGATATAAAATTCCGGACTTCTTCTTATTCTCTTAATTTTCCTGAGATACAACATTATAAATGTAACTGCTTAATCCTTTGTCTTTTACAATTTTGAAAGATTCCTCCTGTGAGATACCATTTTTTAAACGTAGTGACTCAAGAATGCGGATAATTGAGAGGGCAACCTCAGCGGTCTGGCCTGCCTTTGTCTTAATATCCTTTAAAAATCCTATGGACTCAAACAAGACAGCATTTGCTTCACCATAGGAAATAGGCTTTCGAATTCCGTAAAATTTAACCCAATGAGGATTGCTCAGGACATCGTTGACGTGGCTTTGAATCAAATATGTGGCACGGCCTATGAGTTTGAGATTGCTGGGGCTGACATTAGTCATGGTGTTTCCAATGACTTTTCCAAACCTGGCCATAACTGCTGTAGAATGGGCATTAAGGATAATTTTAAGTGCGATCTGCTGATTGATACCAAGAGGATCATTTTCATCATTTATGTTTATATTGATAAGAACGTGATCCTCCTCTTCTTTAAATTCTGGAATCCCCTTAAGAGTTTTTGCAATATATTTATCAGATCTATCAGTAATGAGTAGGATTGCTGTGCTTGCACCTTTATCCAAAAAGAGCTCAATAAATTTTCTGAAGTCAGAGTTTTTACTGCTGAATGCGGCCTCTTCCGGGCTGACTGCTAAACAAACCCCGAGGTCTCCTTTTACAGGGCCGCGATTTTTTATGTTGAATTCAGAGAAGGAAAAGTCATAAAGGTTTCCCTGATTGTCTCCTGCATTTTTTAGGCTCTCCAAAGCTGCGTTTTTTAGGTAGAAATCCTCGATTTTTTCCTCAAAAGGTTTCCTGTAGAATTCAGACGACAGCCCTCTAAATGGTCTTCCAAGAAAGGAATGCCAGGCTTCATTGAGGTTTGCCGTAGGTGTCCAGACCTGAATCCAAGATTTTCTTTTCTTTTGCTTAACTGTATCCAGAGGAAAAAGTCGAAAAGTAGGGCTTCTCTCTGTGCTGTCAATGAAAACTGTGATCAGACCTTTTTTAGCGAAATAGGTTGAAAAATGCCCTGTACGGTATGTTTTTTCTTCCAGTTCAGTAAATTTTGTAATGGCCGGGATATTATCTCTAACTTGTTTTAGAATCAGAGGAAATTCCTTCAGTTTTTCTTCTAAATTTATTTCTTTTTTAAAGCCAAGTTTTGCCATATCCTTCTTGGAAAGAAAGTTTCTTAACGTGCTGTCAAGAGAAGCTTGTAAAATATTCGCAATGACAAAAGTCTCTATAGTAGTTGCCTGCATTCGGGTTGAACCGCTTATGGCTTGAGGGCCTGTGGACAGATTGATTTTTGTGATTCCAGGTTCTTCAAGAACTATCTGGCTGCGGTCAAATGGCAAAAGCCTTTCATCTGGATTATTATATACAAAGTAGAGTTTCTTTCTAGTTTTTTCAGGATCATATCTACTGGAGGTTTTCCACTGGTCTAAAGCAGCTAGGACAGTCCCTATAACAGAAGACGTTTCCCCTCCTTCGGTTACACAGATGACAACATCACCCTGTCTTATTTCTCTTTCTTCAAGTTGGAGACGCCCGATCAGAAGAAGGTCTTCGAAGCCTTCCAGCGAACTTATAAGTGCCCGGTCTGCCCCCGTCATCTCTCCAATAAGCTGCTCTTCTATTGGATCTTCAACATGAGGCTTGATTTTTCTCCAGATTTTTTCCATCCCTTTGACTTTTTCCCAGAAAGGTCTCCAGAAAGTGCTTTCCATCTGTTTGGCCAGACGGCCTGTTGCACCACAACCGTAAATATATATCCTGTTACCTGACAGCAGGGCATCTTCAATTGCATGAGCGGCCTGTTCTATTAATTCTTTATTAGTTGTTAAGGCTTCAAGACGCTTTGATATGTCCTGGTCGACTGAGAATAACATGCGAAGACCGGCCTGGCAGTCCCTTTTAATCCTTTCGCTTAAGTTCCATGTTTTGGGATGGCGCTGTTCTGTTAGGAGGGTATGAAGCTGAAATTGGGTCTTGTTTTGGACATAATCAACAGATTCCTCACATGGAATAATATCCAAAAGTTTGAGCAGCCTCAGTTCTTGATCAGTAATAGGAAGAGCTTCCTGCTGGATGGCTGGATAAACCGGAATGAATGGAAGCAGCAATATGATTAGGAATGAGTTAAATAATATGAAAATATTTTTTTTTGAATTCATTGCCCTATGCTTAAAAAATGTCTTATCCGTACTGATTCATGTCATCAATAATATCATTTTCCTGCCAATCTTTAATCCAGTCCTTGATGCGGAAGATTTTCATTTTGCCATCTGCCGTTGAACAGATTACACGATTAAGGCCGGCATTAATAATCATTTTTTTACATATAAAACAGGGAAAGGCATTTATTGGAATATTTTCTTTGCAGTCCTTTCCATAGATGTACATATCACCGTCCAAAAGGCTTACACCAGCCCGTGCTGCGTTGATGATTGCATTCTGTTCAGCATGCACACTGCGGCACAATTCATAACGCTGTCCGTGTGGGATTTTCAGCCGGTCCCTGAGACAGAAACCATGTTCAAGACTGTCCTTGGTTTTCCTTGGAGCACCAACATACCCTGTAGATATGATCTGGTCATCACGAACAATGATTGCTCCGATTGAACGCCGGAAACAGGTGCTCCGGTGTGCTACTTCTTTTGCAATGTTTAAATAGTATTCATGCTTGGATAGTCTTTTTTGCATCATAAAAATTCCTCCAGTTTCCCGTGAAACTCTTCAAGAGAACTGTTATTACTTATAATATAATCTGCCATCTTTATACAATTATGAAGCTGCTGCCCGCTCTCATCGTATGTCATTTCTTCTGCTTCTTTCTTGATGAATTCTTGAAGTGTTGAGGCTGACTCCTCTCTTCCCCTGTTTTTCACCCTTTTGTATCTCAACTCGACAGGGGCA
>CAZYMU010000074.1:0-2425 GCA_964648465.1 uncultured Eubacteriales bacterium
TGAGGCAATTCGAAATATTGCAAATTTTCCAAAAAGTGATAAAATGAGAGGCAATAGTGAAAATTTTATTGAATTTTATTGAATTTTGTTTTAAAGGAGGATGTCATGGCAACAAGAATTGAAACAGATTCTATGGGCAGCATTGAAGTAGAAGACGACAAGTATTGGGGTGCGCAAACTCAGCGTTCATTACAAAATTTCAAAATAGGTGGCGAACGGATGCCAAAGGAAACGATAAGAGCTCTTGGTATCTTGAAAAAGGCATCTGCTCTGGCAAACATGGAGCTGGATGTTCTTGACAAAACGATAGGTGATTTGATTGCAAAAGTAGCAGATGAGGTAATCGAAAACAAATTAGATGATCATTTTCCACTGGTAGTGTGGCAAACAGGAAGTGGTACTCAAACTAATATGAATTCCAATGAGGTTATCTCAAATAGGGCAATAGAGATAGCAGGAGGTAAATTGGGCAGTAAAAATCCTGTTCATCCCAATGACCATGTAAACAAGTCTCAATCGTCCAATGATACATTTCCAACAGCCATGCACATCGCTGCTGCTGAAATGATTGTTCACAAATTAATTCCTGCTTTAAAACATCTAAAGGAGGAATTAGACAAAAAAGTAGTAGAGTTTAAGGACATTGTGAAGATAGGAAGAACTCATCTTCAAGACGCAACACCACTGACATTGGGACAAGAGTTCTCTGGTTATGCCAAACAGATAGAGTTAGGCATAGAAAGAGCTGAAGGTTGTCTAAAAAATCTTTACATGCTTGCCCTCGGTGGAACTGCAGTAGGAACAGGGTTAAATGCACCTATCGGCTTTGATGTTCTGTCTGCTAAAAGGATTGCAGAAATTACAGGACTTCCATTTGTAACTGCAGATAACAAATTTGAAGGATTAGCTGCTCATGATGCTATAGTAGAAGCCAGTGGTGCTATGAAAACTATTGCAGCCAGTTTTATGAAGATTGCCAATGATATCAGATGGCTGGCATGCGGTCCGAGATGCGGTTTCGGAGAAATAAGCATTCCTGCTAATGAACCCGGCAGTTCTATAATGCCCGGCAAGGTCAATCCTACTCAGTGTGAAGCTATGACTATGGTTGTAACCAGAGTATTAGGAAATGATGTAACCGTCGGATTTGCTGGCTCTCAGGGTAACTTTGAGCTGAATGTGTTTAAACCGGTTATGAATTATAGCCTGCTTCAGTCTGTCAGGCTTCTGGGGGATATCGCTGTAAGTTTCACAGACAATCTGGTCGTAGGAATTACGGTAAACGAGGAAAGGATAAATGAGTTGTTGAACAAATCCCTAATGCTTGTTACAGCGTTGAGCCCATATATAGGTTATGATAAAGCAGCTAAGCTTGCACATGATGCCTTTGAAGAAGGGACTACTCTAAAAGAAATGGCAGTTAAGTTAGGATATGTGACAGAAGAAGAATTTGACAAAATTGTAAGACCTGAAGAAATGGTAAAACCCGGCGTTCCTAAGAAAAAGTAAAATATTCAATTTATAGGCAGGAGTAATTTTGCTCCTGCCTATTTCACCCATTTCAACCTTTTTATAAAATGGATAGATTAAAAAAAACATTAAATGAAATAGATAAACGCGGCTATAAAACATACGATTACATTTTAGGTGAGTATGATTTTCGCGAATTTACTTTAGAAGTGGTTCATGTGCAAGGAGATCCTTTTGCCGCACCTTCTAAAATTACCATTTTTCTCCCCAAAAAAATTCAAACAATGTTTTTAAAAAACAAAAATAGGCGTATTGCTTTTGCCGATTATCTTTCTCGAAGATTTAAAGAGGGCATTAGAAGATTTGCCAAACTAAATAGGGGAAGTGGTTCAAGCGGACTTATCCTTATTGATGGAGGGGAACAGGTAGTTTTAGAAAGAAGCGCATGCGAAATAGATGAGAAGGGCATTGTCTTTCGCATATTTATAGCAGATGATGCACTACTTCCTCGTATAAGTGGTATATCTGATAAACCGTTTAAAAAAGCTGTGCCATTCAAAAGTCCTTCATCTTTAAAGGTAACATTTTTTCTTCCCGGTGGAAAAGAAATCACTGTTATAGGAAATTCGTTTTTGGTCTTGCTCCAAATCCCTCACAATTTTCCTAAATTCCCACCCAATGACGTCGTGAAATAAACACATTACATGAAAAAAGGTGATGTCAAGGACTAGGAAAAGAAGCAAAACGACAAAGAAAGCAAAAAAATCAGCTATAAGATAGACTCCTCCTCTCAAATCGGCAAAAGGCAGTCATGAATGGTCTCAGAAGTACTCGCCTATCTCTTCGGCTGCCATCGAGAGTTCCTGTTGGACAATTTGAGGTGGGGGAGGTCGTTCGGCAAAGAAAGTGCAGGTGCGGATGAAAATTCATTCGGGACTCAAACGACTGTATCACG
>CAZYMU010000075.1:0-2284 GCA_964648465.1 uncultured Eubacteriales bacterium
GATAAGATGATCAAATTCAAGGTAACACCGGAGCAGCTCCGGAAGTTCCTCAAGAAAGGAAAGCTTGGAGAATTCGGAGGTGCAAAATGAAAGCAGCAAGGACATTTATTCCCGCACTTTTATTGGCGGCGATTATACTGATGCTTTCAGGATGTGCCGAGCTGAAGCAGGGGGTTGAGTCCCTCCCTGGCGTAAAGTTGAGTACAAGCGATACACAGGCCGTTATTAAAACAACAAAGGCACTGAGAAAAAGTTTTTCAGATATTACAGAGGAAGAAGAATATTATATCGGCCGCTCGGTTTCTGCTCTCATTCTTTCAAAGTATAATGTTTACAATAATAATGCTGTGACCAGATATGTTAATACCGTAGGAAATGCTGTTGCCCTCTACAGCGATAGGCCGGAAATTTATGCAGGATATCACTTTCTGGTTCTCGATTCGGATGAGGTAAATGCACTTGCTGCACCCGGAGGGTTTATTTTTATCACAAAAGGGCTTTTGAAGAGATGTGTGGATGAAGAGATGTTGGCCGGAATTTTGGCCCATGAAGTGGGTCATGTATCAGCAAAGCATGGTTTGCGGTCAATAAAAAAATCAAGGCTGATCGATGCGTTTAAAATAATGGGACAGGAAACCGCGGCAAAATACGGGCCTGACGAGCTGTCTCAACTGAGTGATGTTTTTGAGGATGTTCTTGGAGATATTTCAGAAAGGTTAATAGAGAGAGGTTATGACCGCAAGTATGAATACGAAGCCGACAGGCTTTCTGTTAAGTTTATGTCGAAAACATGTTATGACCCAAACGGCCTTGTGGATTTTCTTAAGACGATGGTTGATGATTCATCAAAGGATTCGGTGCATGGCTGGTTTAGAACTCATCCGTCTGCAAAGGACAGGCTAATCAGGGCAAGGAAAGAAATATCGGCTTTAAAAACAGTCCCACAGAAAGTGGCGGTAAGGACAACAAGATTTAAAGAAGCAGTGAAACTCCTTAAATAATAAAAGCACTAATAAAATAAAAAGGTACCATAAAAAAGTACCAGGTTCCCTTTTTTGGTACCTGGTACCTTTTTTTTAGGATGTAAATGAAAAACAGGTTTATTCGAAGCACAACAGTGGGGACGGCTGTGTTTATTCTGACACTGGTTCTCTTTTATTTAAATGTTTTCAAGCCCCTGGAATGGAAGTCATGGGATTTGAGGTTGAAAATGTTTTCGGATCCATCCCAGGCCAGCAAAGACATTGTGCTTTTTTTGATTGATCAGGAAAGCCTGGATGTTTACGAAAAAGAACAGGGCCTATCATGGCCCTGGCCTCGCCAGATTTATTCTGCTGTCATCCGTTATTGTATGCAGGGAGGGGCCAAGGCGGTCTTCTTTGACCTTATCTTTTCCGAAGGATCATTCTATGGAGTAGAAGACGACAGAGATCTAGCCGGTGCAATGGCCGAGGCAGGAAATGTGTTTATTCCTATATTTTTAAGCAGAAAGGTAAGTGAGATTGAAGAGGTGCCTTTTCATCTTTTGGAAAAATTCTCTCTGGATGCGGAAGAAATCCTCCCGAGGGCTTTGTTTCCAATGAAATCCGTATCATGCCCTCTTGATATCCTGCTTGGTTCTGCCTATGGAATCGGTAATGTAAGGTTTTCACCTGATAAAGATGGCATTTACCGCAGAATGCCGCTATTTTTTACATATAAAAATATGGTTCTCCCATCCTTACCACTGGCTGTTGCGGATTTCGGAAAGGACAAACAGAAGCTTGCATCGATTCCATTTGATAAGTCGGGGCAGATGATCATACGCTACCACGGCCCGAGCGGAACATACAGAAGTTATTCCGCAGCAGCCATAATCAATTCCTTTGCCATGATAGAAGCTGGGAAGCTCCCACAGATTCCTCCAGATGAATTTTCCGGGAAAATTGTGCTTGTCGGAACCAGTGCCCCGGGCATACTTGACCTGCGCCCGACCCCTTTTAGTTCTGTTTTTTCTGGGGTAGAAATCAATGCAACGGTTATCGATAATCTTCTTAACGAAGACTTTGTACATCTCACTCCTGCAGTAATTTTTATACTTTTTCTTGGATTTTTTACATTCCTTACGGCTTTTGGCATATCAATATTGAAAAAAACCTGGCATATTGTTCTTTTTTCTCTAGTATGTATTGTTCTTCCTTTCGGTGCCGTTTGTATCGCATTCTTTTGTGGTTTCTGGTTGGATTTTGCTGCTCCGGAGTTTGCTGTGTTACTGAGCTTTACAGCAGCAGCCCTTTTAAATTAC
>CAZYMU010000076.1:0-2193 GCA_964648465.1 uncultured Eubacteriales bacterium
AAGGTCCTTATGCAGTGCCTGTAATTAAATAAAAGCCCTTCCTGTAATTCCTCTCGTTTTTTCCAAAAAACCAATATAAGCATAACTAAAGATCTATTCAATATTGTTTGTAATGTTTTTAGAGATTGATAGTACAAGAATAGTTAGCTTTTTAAACGCTTATAAGAGATAAGTAACATAATGATGTGATGCACCTCCTCAGCATGACGAATTATACCTAAACGCTACTTCTGGTTTCTAAGAATTTTGATCTTTAACATGAAGCATCTCCTTTCATTAAAATAACATTTAGATTATTAAAGATCGCTCCATGTGTAAACTATATCTGTTAGTTTTAGACGGATTGCAAAGATAAATGTGGAGATCAGACTGTTTTTTTTTAGTTTGATCGTTTTGGTCATCGGAGCTCTTCTTTTTCCGTGTCCCTCATCGCAAAAAACTATAAATGAAAAAAAGATGGAAAAGCTTCACCGGGAGACGATTGTCTGGGATTGCCATAACGACCTTCTCAATCACATCGACCATGCTGTCGAAATTGCAGGTGTCGAACATGTCGGCTTGGGCGCAGACATGTTATCCGCGGACTCCTTCTCCAGTGGGTATACGGGGTGCCCAGGACTATCCCCATATCACCTGCGGGCTGAAGAGGAGAGGCTATTCCGATGATGATATTAAGAAAATCATGGGTGGAAACTTCCTCCGCGTCTGGAAAGAAGTGACTGATAAAAAATCGTAGCCTTTCCTCCATTGGAATAAATTTTACTATAAGCAGGGAAACAGTTGCTCATCAGGACTTTTGTTTCTTCTTTGAAGAGACAGAGTTTTGGTCTGCTTGAAAATTCTGATGAGATAAAATAGAATAAAATCTCAAATCTTATAGTTTGGAGATTCAGATGAGAGAGAGAAACACATTCCTGATTCTTATGATATTTACGCTCTTGGTCTGTATGGTAACCCTGAATTTTGGCCAGCAGGGTCGGGGGAAAGGACGTATTCGGGGAACAGTCGCAGATGACTCGGGGAACCCCTTGAAAGATGTGAAGATTACAGCTGAACATCTGGATTATAAGACAAAATTTGAAAGCAAATCCAATAAAAAAGGGAATTGGGCGATTGGAGGTTTAGGATCCGGATATTTCCTTATTGTTGCTCACTTGGAAGGCTACGAACCGTTTACACTGGAACTCCAGGTCAGCCAATTTTCCCAGAATAACGCCCCAGTCAATATCACCCTCAAAAAGGTAGTTATCCAAGAAGGAACTGCCATTCAGGATGAAATTGGTGCCACTCTCCTTAAAGAGGGCAATCAGCTCTTTGAGGCGAAAAAATATGAGCAGGCTGTTGCGAAATTTGAAGAGTTGCTTGAAAAGATTCCAAGCTTTTATCAGGTTCAGATCAACATTGGGAATTGTTACAAAGAAATGGGTGAATATGATAGAGCCATTGCCGTCTTTGAGACGATGTTGGAAAAGGCAAAACAAGAGAAAAATTCCTTTGGAGGAGATGAAAACGTAGCCCATGCGCTAGCCGGAATAGGTGAGATTTTTATATTGAAGGGTGATGTTGACAGAGCTAAGGATTATCTCCAGCAAGCCATCGATATTTTCCCTGGAGATGAGACCATGACCTTCAAAGTCGGGGAGATCTTTTTTAAGCAAGGCGAAGCAGCCAAAGGCGTTGAATATTATGATAAGGCAATTCAAATAAATAGTGATTGGGCTCCTCCTTACAGACAGAGAGGATATGCCTACTTAAATCTCACAAATTATAGTATGGCGATAGAGAGTTTTAAGAAATTTCTTGAACTGGCACCTGATGATCCCCAAGCGCCTGTCATTAAGGATCTTATTCCCAAACTCGAAGAAATGATCAGGAAGTGATATTGCCCCTTTCAAAAACATTTCAGGGAATCTGCCTCTGATATCTTGTTCCACACCTGTATTAAATGTGGAGCTACAGCCTCGCAGATCGAACCCTTGAGCTCTTGAACAGCATTTTTGGCTATTTTCCTCCTGAGATCCATTTGGCCAAAACCACCTTTTTATGATTGCTTCCATATAGAGTCTGGACGTCTTTTTGTGCGATTTTCTCCTAGCAATTGCCATGCATCCAGCCCAGAGGGGAAAATGATGGAATGCAGCAAAGCAAAAAAAGGTCTGGGGAATATATTTTCTGTATATAAAATAAATATTT
>CAZYMU010000077.1:0-1833 GCA_964648465.1 uncultured Eubacteriales bacterium
GGTAACATTTCTGCTTGAGGCAACGCGGTGCGAAATAATAGTTGACGTTGATCAAAAGTTGACAGATATACCCGGACGAGTTATATTACTATTAGTTTTTCATTAGCAAAAAACAATGAAAGCAATTGTTTATATTGTAGTAACTTTTAAATTCAAAAAGGAAGGCAAGAAGTGGGTAGCATATTGTGAAGAACTAGGCACATCCACTTTTGCAAATACTTTTGATAAAGCTCAAGAAAGAATTGAAGAAGCTGTTCTTCTCCATCTTAATACACTTGAAGATGTGGGAGAATGTGCTAGCTTTTTTGCTGAACATAACATCAAAGTTTTTAATTACAAGCCCAAAAAAAGAGATATTAGAATTACAGGGCCTTTTGATATGAATACATATGCAGCTCCCTATATTTATCAAATTAACAAAGAGTTATTAAATACTTGAAACATACTAAACTTCCAGCATTATCAGGAAAAGATTTAATAAAACTTTTAAAAAAAGATAATTGGCAAGAAGGAAGACAAGCAACTCACGGAATTACATTAATAAAACGCTATACAAATAAAACAAGAGTTACTCTAATTCCCAACACAAACTCATCTCTTCCAAAAGGAACATTATCAGCCATTTTAGGACCAAAACAAACTAAAATTGGGAAAAAAGGATTATTAAATATCCTTAATAAATATTCATAGCAGACTGATATTGCGTGGATACTTGTAAAGATAATTTTTTCTGACTAATAGTTTCTATGCGCCAATTATCAACCAAATATTAATCATCATCTTCCCAGAATTCTAATGAATAATCATGAAAAAGAATAAAACAGACAAAACCAGGAAAACCCGGTGTGAATGGGTCCCTGACAACCCTATTTATAGAAAATATCATGACAAGGAGTGGGGAGTTCCGGTGCATGATGACCGGAAATTATTCGAGTTTCTCATACTTGAAGGGATGCAGGCAGGATTGAGCTGGTTAACCATATTAAATAAGCGGGAAAATTTCAGGGCAGCATTTGATAATTTCGAAGCTAGAAAGATTGCAGAATACGATGACAAGAAAATAGAAGAGCTTATTTCCAACAAAGACATTATTCGAAACAGGCGAAAAATTGAAGCAGCCATTGTGAATGCCAATGCTTTCCTTAGCATCACAGAAGAGTTTGGAAGCTTCAATATATACATCTGGCAGTTTGTAGGAGGGGAGCCAAAGAAAAACTCATGGGAATCTGTAAAGAACATCCCAGCAAAAACATCAGAATCAGAGGCAATGAGTAAGGATTTCTCCCAGAGGAGCTTTAAATTCGTCGGACCAACAATCTGCTATGCCTTCATGCAGGCCGTTGGTATGGTAAATGATCATACAGTCGACTGCTTCAGGTATAATCAAATCCAGGAATAAAATTGATCACTTCAGTACAGCGCAGGCATCGATGGGCTGCTGCCCACCGTTACATTCCAAGCGGCAGGAGGAATGGGACGAGTGAATAAGAGAATCCCTTTTTCTGTCTGCTCCTTATATTTCCATTCTTATGTTGTTATATCTTTCCCTAATTTTGCCATTTTTCCTGACAAGATATTTCCCTTTTTTTGAAAATTTCCAATGAAAATTATATATGATTTTCTTTCATGTTACAATCTGAGGTCTTTTCATCCCACCTTTCAGATTTTTTACTCCATTTGCTACTCTCTGATTATTAATCCATGTATCCATTTTTGTGATGAGCCACATATTAAATGAGCCTTTATTTGCTGAAAACAAAGTAATTAGCTTGGCCATACCCAGCGATTCCGCAACTTAAATATTTTAACTAAGACATTTCCTCTATAGGCAGA